>JAEZYD010000025.1 GCA_023419375.1 Pseudomonadota bacterium | reverse complement strand
ACAACCAGCAGCGACCGCACAGCTCATTGGGCTGGCTGACTCCTGAAGAGTTCCGTGAAAAGAATATAACCTCCAACCCGTTGGGAACCACTAACTTACAAGTGGTATACGCAGTGGGGTAAGGTCATGGGGACTTGATGCGAAAGGCGCTTTCCATGCTTTCCTTTGAAGTCCAGAGGAGAACTATAGCATTTGGTCGTCGGCTTTTGTCTCACTGTGCTGAATCCTGTTCTGCAGGCGATCATTTCCACACCTCAACCGAGCTGGAAAAATGCAACTTAGATAGCCCCAGACAGTTATTTTTGAATCTTAATGCCTTCCTGTGTTGCCAGCCGCTTGAAACCGCGCATATGACAACGGGAACCATTTTTCGTCCAGTGGGTAAGAAAACTCCTATTTGGATTTGCGCCTCTCCAGCCTGCGACCTTGTGCCAGGGAGAACGCGAGGAGGTGGTGGGTATAGAGACTCACTGTCGCCTGCGAATTATTTTGAAGCTCTTAAAATAACACGCGTTGACAACCCAGATGAAGGATTAAAGATTGCAACGAGGGCGAGTCATCTGTTTATTAACGTCGATGGAAAAATACGGCCATACAGAATTCTTCAGGGGGATAGCCACCAACCTCAATCTTTTATTTTTTATACACAGGATGGTGGGTATCTGCGCGAAGGCTATAAGCTGACGTTGAAAACAATCGGTGCTGATAAGCTCGAGGGTGCAGCCACTTCTTTAGTTCTTCAGGAGAATGAATTTGAGGTGATCGGACAATTACGCCAAGAATATGCCAGTAGATTTCTTGCAATCAACGGAGATTGGAATTCGAGAATTGGGGTAGACTTCGTAAATTTTTCCGGTAGCGAGGAAAGCTCTAATTAGTTTTTTTGAATATCTTTACGCGTTGATTTGTGGGCTGACTGTCGTTTGGTGGCCTTTGGGGAAGGGGATTCGACGTGAGGGCGAAAACATCGTGCCCGCGGGCAACAAGAACCAAAGGAGCATCGCCCGCCGCACAAATTCAAACCTACGCCAGCCAACACCTCACACGCCACCCATCCCCAAGCTCTTTCCACTGCGGCGCTTCCTGACGGCAAACATCCGTGGCCTTGGGGCAACGCGGGTGAAAGCGGCATCCTGAGGGCGGAGCCAAGGGGCTTGGCAGTTCGCCTTCCAGCGCGGCGATGGGTTCGCCCCGGCGGCTCCCGGTGGGCATGGCAGCCATGAGGGCCTGCGTGTAGGGGTGCGCCGCGCCGTCAAATATGGCATCGGTGGGGCCTTCTTCCACAATCTGGCCTAGATACATGACCAATATGCGGCGGCACAAAAAGCCAACCACCGCCAGATCGTGCGAAATGAAAAGGTAGGCTGGCCCGAACTGCTCCTGCACCTCGCGCAGGAGGTTGAGCGCCTGCGCCTGCACCGAGGCGTCAAGCGCGGAAACTGGCTCGTCGCACACAACCACATCTGGCCGGGTGATGAGCGCCCGCGCCACAGCAATGCGCTGCCGCTGCCCGCCGGAAAATTCGTGCGGATAGCGGCGGCCCATGCCTTCAAGCCCCACAGTAGCCAGCATGGCCTCGGCCTGTGCATGGCGTTCTTCGCGGGAGACGCCGCGCGCCGCCAGCGGCTCCGCCACCGAGCTACCCACCGTGAGCCGGGGATTGAGGGACGAAAAAGGATCCTGAAAGATCATCTGGATGCGCCCGGCTGCCCAGCTATCCGCCCCGGCGGGAGGGAGGGGGCGACCATCAAGCAGCACCTGCCCCTGAGAAGGGGCAAGCAGCCCGCAGGCCAAGCGCCCGAGGGTGGATTTGCCGCAGCCGGATTCGCCCACCAGACCAAGGCTTGCGCCCTTGGCGAGGCTCAGGCTAACGCCGTCGACGGCAACCAAAGAGCGCTTTTCGCCAAACAGCCCCCGCCGGATGTCAAACACCCGTGAGACATCCTCCAGCCGCAGCAGGGCAGATGCGGAAGACTGTTCCGGCGCAAGCTGGTTCAGCATGTTTTGCCCGCCACGCCTGCGGAGCTGAAGGTCGCCATATCGTTGTACACGGAGGCAGCGCAACGCAGCAGGTGATAGGCCACAGCGCCGCCGGTGCCTTCGCCAAGGCGCATGCTCAGGTGCAGCAGCGGGTTGTTGCGGGTTTCGCCGCCGGTCAGCTTGGAGAGCGCACGAACATGGCCCGGCTCAGCCGAGGCGTGGGAAAGCACGGCGTAGTCGGCAAGCTGGGGGCAGATGTGCAGGGCCGCCACATAGGCCGCGCTGCAGATAAAGCCGTCGACCAGCACGGGCAGGCGGCGCGAGGCAGCGCCAAGCATCAGCCCGGCCATGAGAACAATTTCAAATCCGCCCAACGCGGCCAGAATATTGATGGGGTCCTCATCTTCCAGCATGGAAGCATTGACCGCCAGCGCGCGGCGCACGATTTCGGTCTTGTGGCGCACCATGTCGGGGTCCGCGCCAGCGCCGGGGCCGGTCATCTGCTCGGGGTCAAAGTGCAGCAGGGCGCAGTACAGGGCCGTGCCGGCCGTGCTGTTGGCAATGCCCATTTCGCCCACGCCGAGGCAGCGATAGCCGTTATCCGCAAGCTGGTGCGCCAGCTCCACGCCCATGCGCAGCCCCTTGAGGCAGGTCTCGCGGCTCATGGCCGGGCCCTGGCTCATGTCTGCGGTGCCATCGCCGAGGCGGCGCTCAATGAGGATGGCGTGCGGCTCATAGGGGCCGCCATCGCAGCCCGCGTCCACCACGCGCAGATCCATGCCCGAGGTCTTGCTCAGAACATTCACCGCCGCGCCGTTGTTGAAAAAGTTTTGCACCATCTGGCGCGTCACGGCCTTGGGAAAAGGCGAAACGCCCTGGTCGGCAACGCCGTGGTCGCCAGCAACCGTAAGCATGATGGCTGGGCTGACGCTGATGGGCGCTTGCCCGCCGCTCATGGCGTAGAGCCTCTGGGCAAGGTCTTCAAGGCGGCCAAGGCTGCCTTGCGGCTTGGTGAGGTCATCCAGATGGGCCTGGGCATCGTCCAGGTCTTTCTGAAGCAGGGGCGCAATGCGCAGGCCGGGCAAAATCAGTTCCAACAGGTCGGATTGAGTGGTTTTCATGCCGCTTATTTATCCTTAACGGGGGGCGTGCGCAAGACAGGACGCCTCGCCGCTGTGTGGGGTAAATCCATTTGGGGGACTTTACGATCGCGTCAACGTGCTTATGTTAGCGACGAGGTAAGGAATTTATATGAAAATCAGACCCATCTATATACAAAAAAATCTGCCTTGCCGTGGGAGTTCGCGCCCCGGACGGGTAGAAGAGGCGGCAGTTGAGGGCAGTTTTGCCATGCGCCTGTTTTTTTTGATGCTGGCGGCGGCGCTGCTCTTGTGCACGCCTTCCAGGGCTGGAGCCGTAGCGGCGGACAGCCCCCGCATGACTCCTGTGGTGCGCGCCGTGCAGGCTGTTGCCCCGGCGGTTGTGAACATAACAAGCACACATATAGTCGAAGGGCAGCGGCTTTCGCCCCTTGAGCAGTTTTTTGGCCCGGGTTTTCCCGGCTTGCCGGGTTTTGACATGCCCGGCGGGCGCAAGGTGCGGCAAAAACGGGTCAGCCTTGGCTCCGGCGTAATTGTTGACGGAGAAAAGGGCCTTGTGCTCACCAACGCGCATGTTATCGCGGGCGGGGACGAAGTCATGGTGCACCTGCTGGACGGCAGGGAATTTTCAGCCGCTGTCAAAGGGGCCGACCCGGATTTTGACATTGCCGTGCTCCAGATCAAGGGAGCGTCAAAGCTGCCTGCCGTAAAGCTTGGCGATTCGAGCGACATCATGCCCGGCGAAACCGTCATCGCCATCGGCAATCCCTTTGGTTTCAACCACACCGTCACCACGGGCGTGGTTTCTGCGCTTGGGCGCACTATCCGCAACAAGGACGGCGCGTTCACCGACCTTGTGCAGACTGACGCGGCAATCAACCCCGGCAACAGCGGCGGCCCGCTGCTGAACATCGAGGGGGTGCTCATAGGCATCAACACTGCCGTGGATGCACGCGCCGAGGGCATTGGCTTTGCAATCCCCATCAACAAGGCCCGCCGCGTCATGCATGACCTCATGAGCGCCGGCCGCGTGGCCCCGCTCTGGCTGGGGCTTGATTTGCAGGATGTGGACGGACGCACTGCCATGGCCCTGGGCCTCAAGGATGCCGGCGGCGTGCTGGTAACGGCGGTGTTTCCCGGTTCTCCGGCTGCCAAGGCGGGCATAGCGCCCGGAGACATACTTGAAACCATAAATTCTTCACCTGTGCGCGACAGGCGCGATTATCTGGATATTTTGCGCAACCAGACAGCCGGAACCCCCTTGCGGCTGCAACTGCTGCGCGAGGGCGGGGCGTTGAAGATCGAGGCTACCCCCGAACCCTTTGGCGATGCGGAGGCCCGTGCCCTGCTGGAGCGCCGTTGGGGATTCAGTGCAGCGCAAACTGCGCAGGGCGTGGTGGTGCGTCAGGCCAGGGCAGACGGCCCGGCATCTTTTTTGCGCCAGGGCGACCACATAACGGCGGTGGGCGCTGCCGAGACCAGAACCATGGAAGATTTTTTACAGGCTTTCAGAAGAGAGCGCATGTCCGGGCAGATTTTGTTGCAGGTTGTGCGCAACGGCAAGGGCTATTACGCGCGTCTTGTGCCATAAGGCCCATAGACGTTTTGTAACCAGTTGTTGAGGCAAAATATTTTTAAAAAAACTTTTCCGCCTGTGCTGGGGCGGGGCATGATATTCCTGTAGTTGTTGCCCGGTTGGCTATTTTCCAGCCGACACTTGACAGGGTGGATGCCTAAAGCTATCCATTGCACAAGCGGAATTTAGCCGCTTGAAAAATCAAGCAAGTCAATGCAAATTTGGAGGACACCATGGGTTATAATGTTAATGTTGACGTTGACAAGTGCGTGGGCTGTGGCGAATGCGTGGACGTGTGCCCCGTTGAAGTTTACGAAATCAAGGACGGTAAGTCCGAAGCCGTGAACGCCGAAGAATGCCTGGGCTGTGAATCCTGTGTGGAAGTTTGCGAAGTCAGCGCTATCACCGTTGAAGAAAACTAAGAATTGCAGGGGTGCCCAAGCGGCATTCCTTTGCTGATTCTGCCGAGTTTTCATTGTGCCGCCCGGCGCGCACGCGCCAGGCGGCATTTTCATAAGGTACAGGCCGCTTTGCCGCCAGAGCATCCTGACTTTGAGAATGTGCATTCTTAAAGTTTCAAGACGCCCGCTAAGGCGCTTATCAGCGCATATAAACCGCGCTCACGCCTCTGTGGCGGACGTCTGCTCACGCAGCCGCCAGGGCGATTTCTGTATGAAATCGCCTGTTCTCCCTCATGTCTTCCGCACTACCGCAGGATAACCATGATCCCTGATCTGAGCTCTATTTTTACCCGCTATGAAACATTGCGGGCCGAAGTTGACGACCTTTTCGGCAGGGTGCGCGGGGCCTTTCCCCAGTGCGTAGTCTGCAAGGAAGGCTGTAGCGATTGTTGCCACGCGCTTTTTGATCTTTCCCTTGTTGAAGCCATGTACATCAACAAGGCTTTTGAGGCCGCCTTTGGTTACGGGCCGCAGCGCTCCGCCATTCTTGAGCGCGCTTCTGATCTGGACCGCCGCGCCACGCGCATCAAGCGCGAGCTGTACCGGGCGGAAAAAGACGGCGAAAGCCCCGAGGCCATCATGGAACGCGCGGCTCAGATCAAGCTGCGCTGCCCCCTGCTGGACGATAATAACGAATGCCTGCTGTACCACGCCCGGCCCATTACCTGCCGCGTGTACGGCGTGCCCACGGCCATTGCCGGGCAGGGGCATGTGTGCGGTTTTTCCGCCTTTGAAAAGGGCAAGCCATACCCCACCATCCATATGGACAAGATCCAGAACAGGCTTGAAGACCTGAGCAGGGATGTGGCCACAACCGTGCAGAGCCGCTTTAAAGAACTGCATGACGTGTATGTGCCTTTGTCCATGGCTCTGCTAACCCGCTACGATGAGGCCTATCTGGGTATTGGCCCGGCCAAGAAAGAAGAGGCCTGATCGGGCGTGAAAGGAGTTTGAGATGTACGGCAGCATTCCCGCCACCGTCTTTCGCGATGGAACGCCGCAGCAGCTTTCGGATGAGCAGGAAGGTCTCAAGCGCGAAATTTATGAGCGCATGAATCCGCGCCGCCGCAAATTTGTGGACCGCATCGGCTATGAAAACTGGGATCCTTTCCAGAAGCCCAACGAGCCGCTTGATATGCGGACAGATGTGTCCAAGCGCACCACGCAGCAGCTGGTCAACGAATTTCTGAAAGATGCGGCAAAAAAAGGGCCGTATGGCAAGGCCTACAGCAAGGGCGCTACCGAATGCGCCCTTGGCGTGGTCAATAAGGACGAAAAGTACATGGGCATTTTTGATTTTTGCCGATGGTACTATGATCTTTTGAAAAAAGAGGGGCACATAGCATGAAAGCTCGCTACGATGACCTGGATGAATACATTGCCGATCTGAAGGCGGAAATCGCCCAGAACGAGCAGTGCGCTACCCATTACTACAATCTTGGTCTGGCCCTGCTGACCAAGCGCGACTTTGTGGCTGCTGAAGAAGCCCTGCTGAACGCGGTGCGCAACTCGCCGCATCTGGCGGAAGCCTATGTGCAGCTTGGCGGCATCTGCCTTGAACGCGGCGATCTTGACGGCTGCCTGCGCTACAATGAGGAAGCCGCCAACTGCCGCGCCAAGTTCCCCGTGCCGTGGGGCAACATTGCCTTTGTGCACCTGCAGCGCGGCGAACCGGACAAGGCCATCACGGCCCTGAACAAGGCCCTCAAGTGGGATCCCAACTTTGTGCAGGCCCGGAATGCGCTTTCCACCGCCTATTATATGAAGGGCGACTTTGCGGCTTGCGAAACAGCCTGCAAGGAAGTGATCAAGCTGCAGCCCGGTTTTGCCCCGGCCTGGAACAATCTGGCGCTGGCGCAGTTTGAAATGGAACAGTACGCCGATGCCGCAGAATCCGCCAAGAAGGCGCAGGCTCTGGGCTTTGAAGTGCCGGAAGGCTTCCTCGAAGAGCTTAAGGCCAAGGGCGTCTAACAAGCACCCTGTGCAATGAATGTCCGTCAGGGCCGCTGGAGAAATCCGGCGGCCCTGACTGTTTTTAGGGGGCCGGGTATGGTTTAAAGTCAGCGAGGCAAAACAAAAAGCCCGCCGACATATGCCAGCGGGCCTTTGAACGCACAAAAAAATATTGTCTCAGTCGGTGTCGCCATCCTTAAGCTCGCTGCACAGGGCCGCGCCATTGCTCACGCCCGCCAGCGCAACCTGAAAGGCCTCCACGTGTTCTGCGGGCAAACGCAGTTGCAATCTGGCCTCAGCCTGATAGTCTTCACTTTCAAGGCGGGCTTCGTAGGTTGGCAGCATGCGGCGCAGGGCATCAAGGTGCGCGTAGGCAACTGTAAGCTGCAAACTGGTTTCCGGCACACGCTGCCGCACCGGCAGGTCGGCCAGGTTTTCGCGCACGCTGTCCTGATAGGCCCGCACAAGGCCGCCAGTGCCAAGCTTGACGCCGCCAAACCAGCGGCTCACCACCACGCACAATTCGCCAATGCCGCTGTGCAGCACAATTTGCAGCATGGGCCTGCCAGCAGTGCCGTGGGGTTCTCCATCGTCAGACGAGCCGATCTGCGCCGTGTTTCCCGGCGCGCCAGCGGCATATGCCCAGCAGTTGTGCGTTGCGTCGGGGTGCTGACGCCGAACCTGTTCCACAAAGGCGCGCGCCGTTGCCGCATCCGGCGTATGGGCGCACTGGGACACAAAGCGGCTGCGGCGGATAACGATTTCTGTGCTGTGCGGGTGTTGCGGCGCAACATCAGGCACGGCATAGCGCGTCATTCGTCGTCACCGCATCTTCTACAGGCGGCGCGCTGGGCGTCGTTCAGAGGTGGGCAGAATTCGCGTATGCAGTCTTTTGCATTGGGGTAGCGCAGGGTCAGCTCTTCCGGCTGGCCGAGGCGCAGGTCTTCCATGTCAAAGCCCGGTGAGACCGTGCAGCCCACAAGGGCAAACTCGCTGCCAGGCGCAGGCGTTGCGCCAAACCAGCAGCCGCCGGGGATGGTAAACTGCACGTGTTGCCCCGCCATAATGTTCGGGCCAAGCATCACTTCGCGCGGTTGCCCGTGGGTATCAATACAGGCCAGACGCAAGGGGCCGCCAAGGTGGAAGTGCCACAGTTCGTCCTGCCTGATGCGGTGCAGACGTGAATATTGCCCCTGCTCGAGCAGAAAAAGAATGGCTGTCGATACAGGCCTTGGCCCTATAAAACCACAGGGCATTTCATCCGCCGTAAGAATTTGCGGAGCTTCGTATGTGCGGTGATAGAACCCCCCTTCGGGGTGGGGCCGCATGCCGAAATGGGATATGATTTCTTGGGCGTTCATAGGTTCCTTTTAGCTTGTCACAGCGTTCTGCGCAACGGTATCAAGGGCTCAAGGCCGGGCCTGCAGAAATAATTTTTTGTAAAAAAATGCTTTACAAGGCTGAGAGAATTCTTTAATTAGGAATTGTTCCTGATAAAAACAATAACTTCATTGAGGAGAATACCCATGAGCACCACACAAGAAAATTTGATGGCGGCCTTTGCCGGAGAATCCCAGGCCAACCGCAAGTACCTTGCCTTTGCTGCCGCTGCCGACAAGGAAGGCATGCGTCAGGTTGCCAAGCTGTTCCGCGCTGCTGCGGCTGCTGAAACCGTTCACGCTCATGCCCACCTCAAAAATGCTGGCAAGATCGGCGACACCATGGCCAACCTCAAGTCGGCCATCGAAGGTGAAACCTACGAATTCACCACCATGTACCCCAACATGATCAAGCAGGCCCAGGCTGAAGGCCAGAGCGCCGTTGCCAAGTATTTTGACTTTGCCAATCAGGTGGAAGAAATCCACGCCAACCTTTACAAAAAGGCTCTGGAAAATCCCGCCGCTCTGCCCGCCACAGACTACTACGTGTGCAAGGTTTGCGGTTATACCCATGAAGGCCCCTGCGATGCATGTCCTGTGTGCGGCGGCGGCGCGGCTGCTTTCTTCAAGGTCGAAGACTAACTCTGCCTGTGCAGCGCATGGCGGCACAGTGCGGATAAAATCCGCACAGCCGGGCTTGCCGCAGGCTGGCAACAGTCAGCCTGCCTGAGGCTTGGCATGCCTTGATGCGCGCGATATGCGCCGGAGAAAACTGATATGTTGATGCAGCAGTTTCTCCGGCGCATGTTGCATTGAGAACGGGGGAACGTTTCGTCGCTAACGGACGTGCGCGCCGTCACCCTGGCGGAGTAGCCTGCAAGGCGCAAAACGCGCCTTTTTGATTTGCAATTTAGACTGAAAAGGGGCACTATCCGGCTGGTGCGCGGCCCCTCCATTGGCTGGCGTTGCAGCACCCCCTGCGTTGCGGCTTTTTGGGCTTGCGGCGCTGTCTTCGTTCATTACGTCCGCGTGGAGATCGTTGTTATGCGTCTTCTTGTCCGTCTTAGCCTTCTTGTGCTTCTGCTTGCCGTGGGCGGCATGGTCGCCCTGCCGGGCGCTCCCCAGTGCGCCGAAAAAAAGGAAACGTCCAAGGAAGCCCCCAGTAAGTTTGATGCGCTCAAGCGCTTCAGCCAGGTTCTTGATCTGGTGGAGCGTTATTATGTGCGTGATGTGACGCAGGGCGACCTTATCAATGGCGCGGTCAAAGGCATGCTTCAGGGCCTTGACCCGCACTCCACCTTTATGAACGCCGAAGAATACAAAGAAATGCAGGAGACAACCTCCGGCGAATTCTTTGGTATTGGCATAGAAATTTCTATGGAGAACGGCCAGGTTACGGTGGTGACTCCCATTGAGGACACCCCCGCCTACCGGGCCGGGCTCAAGTCTGGCGATATTATTCTGTCCATCAACGGGCAGCCCGCGCAGGAACTCTCGTTGCAGGAAGTTGTTTCCCGCATCCGTGGCCCCAAGGGCTCGGAGGTGGAGCTTGCCATCCTGCACAGCGATGCCAAGACCCCGCAGACTGTCCGCCTTGTGCGCGACGCCATCCCGCTTATCAGCGTGAAGTCCAAGAAGCTCGAGGACGGATATTACTGGATTCGCCTCACGCGTTTTTCTGAGCGCACCACCGAAGAGCTGCGCGACGCCCTTAAGGCGGCAGAAAAGGAAACCAAGAATTCCGGCGGCATCAAGGGCATTGTGCTTGACCTGCGCAACAACCCCGGCGGGCTGCTTGATCAGGCTGTGAGCGTTTCTGACACGTTCCTCGACAAGGGCGTCATCGTTTCCATCAAGGGACGGCGCGACAATACCGACCGCGTTTACGAAGCCAAAAAGCAGGGCGACGACATCCACGCCCCCATGGTTGTGCTGATCAACGCCGGTTCCGCCTCCGCCTCTGAAATCGTGGCTGGCGCCCTGCGCGACCAGAAGCGCGCCCTTACTGTGGGCGAGCGTTCTTTCGGCAAGGGATCCGTGCAGAACATCATTCCGCTCTCTGACGGCTCCGGCCTCAAGCTTACGGTTGCCCTGTACTACACGCCCAACGGCAGCTCCATTCAGGCCGAGGGCATTGTGCCTGATGTGGAAGTGCCGTTTGAAGCCCCTCGCACGGACGACAAGGATAACTCCCGCCTTATGGTGCGTGAGCAGGATCTGAACCGTCACATTGAAAACGGCAAGGACAAAAAATCTTCCAAGGCCAAGAACGGCAAGGAAGACGCCGCCGAACAGCTCGCGCGCGACAATCAGTTGCGCATGGCCCTGCAAATGGTCAAGAGCCTCCCCAAGATGCGGGAAATCAGGAATTAACCCCGTAACCGCGTAAAGCGGGCGGGCAGGAATAAACAGGGTGTTGCCTTTGCGCGACACAAAGTTATCAGACAGCCTTCTGGCCGGGCCCTTGCGGTTCGCCGGGGGGCTGTCTGCGTCTGCACAGCTTGCCGTGGGCGGCTTGTTGTGGCTTTTATGCAGCCTGGCCGTATCCTGCTGGGTCTATTGGCAGATGGAAGCCCCGGCCCAGAAGCAGGAGGCCGCGTCAGGCAAGGCTTTGCCCTTTGCTGTCGCCCACAAATCCGCAGGCTCGCATGCCAGTGGGCCGGGTTTCGACCGGGCGCTGGCTCTGGAATGTGTGGACGCGCTGTTTGCGCGCACGCTCCCGCTGGCATTGCCTCAGGCGCAGTGGCAGCAGCTTCCTTTGCAAGGAAATTTGCCTTCCGAAAAATCGCAATTGCCCTCCGGGGCACCCATTTCTTCCATTCCCACCGCTTCGGCAGAGCAGGCTGCATATGACGCTACATACGCCAGTGGGGCGGATCTGCGGCAGTTCAGCATCAGCGGCCCATGCGCGCCGCTGCGCCTTGGACTGGCTCTGCTTCAGGGGCTGCGCGATCAAAATTCTGTTCTGGAAAGGGCAGGAGTGCGTACCGAGGTGCGCTGGACGTCGCAAGGAACCCTTGAAGTCCTCCTCAATCATCTGGTATACTATGTTGTTAGCTTTCCTGGTCGGGAAGGGCAGCTTTCAGATTTGGCCCAACCTTTGCCGCAGCAGGCCCTGGCTATTGTTATAGATGACATGGGCCAGCGGCTTGAATCCGCGGAAAGTATTGCCTCGCTGCCATTCCCGGTCACCCTGGCCATCTGGCCCAGGTCGCCGCATGCGCAGGAGACAGCCATGATCGCGGCCTCCAGGCGGCTTGATAGCCTGTTGCACCAGCCCATGGAGGCCCTGCCACGGGCCCTGCACGGCAGGCCGGATCCTGGCCCGGGCGCGCTGCTCACCAGTATGAGCGCGCAGGAGGTGCAGACGGTGCTTGAGGACAACCTGCGGATTTTGCCCTCGGTCATTGGTCTCAACAACCACATGGGGTCGGCATTTACTGGTGATATTTCGCTGTGCAGAGCACTGTGCAGCATGCTTGGCGGGCGAGGGCTCGCCGTGCTCGACAGTGTGACGCGCCCAGACCCCCAGCTGGCACCTGCTGCCAGAGAGGCGGGGCTGGTCAGCCTTGCACGCGATGTTTTTCTGGATACGCGCCGCGACACTGCGGCCATTCTGTCTGCGCTGGACGCGGCGGCAGCCCGCGCCCGCGCTCAAGGCATGGCTGTGGCCATTGGCCATCCTTATCCTGAAACCCTGCGCGCTCTGCGCGACTGGCAGGACAAGGACGGCGTGGCGGTGGTGCCCTTGCGGCGCATACTCTGGAAACTGGCCCAGGACGGAGCCGCCGTTGCGGCGCGTTCGTACCCTGCTAACAACAACATGGAAAAGGAGTAAGCATGCAATCCACTTTCGCCATTATCAAGCCTGACGCAGTTTCGCGCAATCTGACCGGGGAAATTCTGGCTGCCATGGAAGCTTCCGGCCTCAAAATAGTGGCTCTCAAGCGCTTGCGCCTTTCCAAGGCCCAGGCGGCGGGCTTTTATGCCGTCCACAGCGAGCGCCCCTTTTTTGACAGCCTGACCGAGTACATGTCTTCCGGCCCGGTGGTTTGCGTTGTACTGCGCGGCGAAGACGCGGTGCCCCGCTGGCGCGCCCTCATGGGGGCCACCAATCCGGCTCAGGCAGAGCCCGGCACCCTGCGTCACAAGTATGGCCAAAGCCTGGAAGCCAATGCTGTTCACGGCTCTGACGCCGCTGAAACCGCGGCTTTTGAAATAGGCTACTTCTTCAGCGGCCTGGAAATCACGGAGTAATATTATGGCGCTCAAAATCGGCTGTGTCGGATGCGGCAACATGGGCGGGGCCATCATGGCCGGGCTTGCCCGCAAGGGCGGCTACGAACTGTGCGGTTACAACAGAACCGCTTCACGCATGCGCCCGCTTGAAGAGCTTGGCGTGCGTGTGATGGAAAGCCCCCAGGCCGTGGCGCAGGCCGCCGACGTGCTGGTGCTGGGCGTTAAACCCTATCAGGCGGCAGAGGTGCTTGCGCAGATGCGCCCGGAGCTGACAGCGGGGAAAACCCTGGTTTCCGTTGCTGCGGGCGTGAGCCTCCAGCGCCTCACCGAGGCTGTTGAAGGGCGTTGCCCTGTGGTGCGTTGCATGCCCAATACCCCGGCTCTTGTGGGTATGGGCGTGTTTGCCCTCTGCTTTGATGATCCAGATCTGCCCGAAACCAGCAAAGCCGACATTCAGGCTTTGTTCGGCGCGCTGGGCGTGTGCGTGGAACTGCCGGAAAGCAAGTTCACGGCGTTCACGGCCCTGATCGGGGCCGGGCCTGCCTATGTGTTTGCCATGATGCAGGGGCTGGTGCAGGCTGGCGTTACCCTTGGTTTTCAGCACAAGGAATCGCGCGAGATGGTCACTGCCCTTTTTGGCGGATGCGCCAAAATGGCCGAGCAGAGCACCTCGCCGATCATGCAGTTGCGTGACGATGTCTGCTCACCCGGCGGGGTGACCATTGCGGGCGTGAACGTGCTTGACCGCGCAGGCCTTGCAGGCCTGCTGGTGGAATCCGTGCTGGCCGCCAACGCGCGCGGCAAGGAAATGGAAAGCTGAGGTCTGCGCCTGGCCTTGGTCTGTTGCGTGGTAGTGCGCCTGACTGGGTAAGGAAATAAAAAGCTGGCTGTTGTTGAACAACAGCCAGCTTTTTTGTCTGCAAATGATGATGTGGGGGCGGCGTGAGCCGTCCTGTCATGCCTTAGTGATCCAGGCGGATGTCCAGGGTATGACCATCTTTTGAAAGCGTGAACTTGGGCTGAATTTTGCCCGTCAGGTCAATGACAATGCGCGTTTTGTCATCGCCCTTGCCAATGCGCACGTTGGTCACCGCAGGGTTCTTGGGTACGCCGGGCGCCTTGACCTGCCACTTGCCGTCCAGATCAATAACCAGACGTTCAGGGCCGCTGAGCTGCATGTTTTTGTAAGCAATGGGCGCAGCACCCACGAGGCGCACGGTTGCGCCCTTATCACGCGCAAGGACCACAAACTTGGTGATGTCCTTGCGTTGCGGCGCGGCCTTGGCGGCTTTTTCCTTGGCGGGTTCAGCCGCTGGCGCTGTTTTTTCCGTGACAGGGGTCGCAGGCTTGGGCTGTACCACGGGCTTGGCAACGGCTGGCTGGGGTTCGGCAGCGGCTATATTGCTTGTCGGGGCGCTCTTTTCCTCCGGCTTCAGGCTGGGGATGGGCGCACGGGCCGGGGCTTCGCCGCTGGCGTTGAGATCTGGAATACCACCCTGCGTCTGCGGGGGCAGATGCAGGGAAGGAGAGGTGGCGGACTGGTTGCCAGCATCTGCGGGCGGGGCCGCATCCGGGGAAGTGACAGGCGCAATGATGCCTGCGGGGTTTGCTGGTTCAGGCTTGCGCATGCGTTCATTGAGCATGATAAGTGCCATGCCCAGCACGCACACTGCCACAAGAAGACCGAGAATTACTTTGTTCATGCCAAAAGGCTCCTGCCAATGACTTGGGTTGGAACAGCGGCTCAGCGCTGGGGCGTGGGCTTGCCAGCGCCGCGCGTGCGTTTGAGTTCGCGGATGTGTTCCAACAGCTTGAAGTAGAGAGGCTCTCCGCTGGACATGCTCAAAGCCGTGCCGATGTGGGTGGCGGCTTCGTCATACAGGCCAAGCGAACAGAGAATGCGCGCCAGGTTGAAGTGGGCGTGATCGTCCTCGGGGGCCAGTTCCACTGCCTTGCGTGAAAAAAGCAGGGCGAGGTCAGGCTGGGAATTCTGGCGCAGACGTACGCCAAAATCACGGAACATATGCTTGTGGGCGGGTATGATGCCGTCCTTGGTCTGCGCCAGTTGCTCAAGGGCAAGCAGTGCCGCCTTGCGCTCGCGCGGGCGCTTGAGGCGCAGCAATGTCTGGCGAAAAGTCTCCCGCAGCTTTGACTCCACTACCTTGGCCTTGCGGGCGGCTTCAAGGTCGTAGGCCCTCTTGGGCGCGGCAGCGCCAGCAGCGGCGGCAGCGGGTGCAGGGCCTTCGTCATAATGAACAGCGGTGACGCCGGTGGCGGTGCGGGAAGGAAAGGGAATAAGCCCCATGCCGGGCTGCTCGGGTGCCACTTCCACGGATTCGGGCAGTCTGGCCTTTGAAAGGGGCAGGAGCGACGTGCCCCCTGTCTTGGCCTTGGGCGCGCCAGCCTTGCGGGCAGGTTGTTCTGCCGCAGCATCCGGTTGTTGGGGCGCTGGCGAGGGCGGGGCGGATTCGAAATGGCTGAGATCCGGCGTGATCACCGGCATAGCCAAAATATTGTGCTCTGCCTTGAACGACTGGGAAAAGGTTTTTGCGTTTATGCGCTCCACTTCTGCCACAGGCTGGAACGCGGCGTTGAGTTCCTGCACCGCAAAGGCTCCGTCTGGAAGCTCCCAGACGAAGTAGTGCGTTTTGCTGCGGCTCTCTGTCCAGTCGGCAGAGAATGAGAAGACGCCAGAAAATTTTGAGCGACGCATGTGCAAAATGTACATTATTTGCGTCGAATAGCAAGATTCGCTTCTGGCCTTTACGGGGCCGGGTCTTTGGGCTAGCATGCCCCCATGCACGAAATGTCCATAGCACAAAGCCTGTTGCAGATGGCTGAGGATGAAATAGCCCGTCAGGGCTGCACTCGTCTGGAAGTTGTGAACGTCATATACGGTTCGCTTTCTGGTGTTGTGCCCGAGTCGCTGCAATTCTGTTTTGAAGTCATGGTGCAGGGTACCCCGCACGAAGGCGCGCGCCTGGAGCTTACCGAGCTTCCGCTACGGCTGCGCTGCTCCGCCTGCGGTAAAGTTTTTGGCGGGGAGGGGCAGGATGCCCTCTGGCTGCCGTGTCCTGATTGCGGCGAGCAGTTCGGGCATGTGGTTGAGCAGGGCAGGGAACTGTACCTCAACCGTCTGGAAGCCAGCTAAGTCTTTTGCTCTTCTGATTTTTCAAGGAGCGCTTTGCTCCTTTCACTGCCGTCTTCGCCTTTGTAGTATCTTTCTGGCCCATGACCACGCCGTACCTTCGGCAAGCAAGGAGAATTGAATGCAAATTCCTGTGGTTCGCAATGTACTGGAAGCCAACGAAAAAATGGCCGATAACGTGCGTCGGCTGCTTACCGAAAAGGGAATATTGTCGCTGAATCTTATCAGCTCGCCCGGTGCGGGCAAAACCACCCTGCTGGAACGCACCCTGAGCGATCTGGCCGGAGAATTCCGCATGGCGGTGGTGGAAGGCGACCTTCAGACAGATAACGATGCCCGCCGCGTTGCCGCCACAGGCGCGCAGGCCGTGCAGATCAATACAGACGGCGGCTGCCACCTCGACAGCAACATGATCCTGACCTCGCTGGAAAGCCTTGACCTCACCGGCGTGGATATTCTTTTTATCGAAAACGTGGGCAATCTGGTGTGCCCTGTGGAATTTGACTGCGGCGAAGACGCCAAGGTCGCCCTGCTGAGCGTTGCAGAAGGGGACGACAAGCCGGAAAAGTACCCCCTGCTGTTCAACCTTGCCAAGGCCATGGTGCTCAACAAGGTTGATCTGCTGCCCTACGTGGATTTTGACCTTGCCCGCGCCCGCAATTTTGCCACAAAGCTCAATAAGGATCTGGATATCTTTGAGGTTTCCTGCCGCAAAGGCGATGGTCTTGAAGGCTGGTACAACTGGCTGCGGAGCATGCGCGCCGCCAAGAAGGAAGGCAGGCTTTAAACAGCCCCGGCCTGATACAGAAAATTCAAAAAGGCATCCCCGGCTTTTGGCGAGGATGCCTTTTTTGTTTTCAGGCCGTCCGGCTGACAGGCTCTGGGGTGTTCTATCGACAATTTATCTTGATTCTTCGCTTTCCTGATAGGCGGCAACATCCACCACAAGATTTTTTGAAGCCGGGCGCAGGGTGATGGTAAACAACTGCACGTCGCTGCTCGGGGCATCGGCATCCGCAAGCTTGGGCAGCATTTCTGTGGGGGCGAGCATGATGGTGGCTTCGCCCTTGCTGGCAGACATGAAATACTCAAGCACCTGCCGCAGCATGTCCTTCTGCTTGTTCAGATCCATGGACGGCATTTGGGTAAAATTGATATCCAGCCCCGGCAATTCGGCCTGCCAAGGGCTGTATTTCTGCTCGTAAAGGGCGCTCAGCAGTTTGTCCAGAGTTTCCTGATCCAGCTTGCGGCGCAGTTCCATATGGTCAAGCACGAGGGGGGCCTTGCTTGAAGGTTTTTCCCCTCGCTGGGCAGGCTCGAGCCGCGCGGCCCAGACCATACCCGCAAAGCCAAGGCTGGCAAGCACTGCATCGTTATCGTCATGTTGCGGCGCGGCGCTCAGCAGAGTGCAAACATCCTTCATGGGCATGCCGGGGCGAAAACGGTCAAGCGCACAAACAGGGCCAGCATCCGGCCCCGGCAGCAGGCTTTGCGCTTCGCCGGTCAGGCGTTGCTGTTCGCCCTTGGCAATGGCGAGTTCCAGCACGGGTTTTTCACCCATGTGCAGGGTCACGCTTTGCGCCTTGGTCAGCGGCACATCCTTGAAAATCCACAGGGCAAGGCCTGTGTCCACGCGCAGGTTGGTGACCGCGCCGGGGTTTTCAATGTCGTCCCGCCCGGCGGGGGGCATGTCGAACCGCACAAAATGCATACTGCGGCCAGTCTGAAAGCCCATGCTCAGAATATCCTCGCCGGTGGCGTTGATGATTGTGAGGATTTGCGGTTCAGGGCCGGGTTTTGCTATATGGGCGGCAGAGGCCGCGCCAGCAAGGATCACTCCGGCCAGTACAAGACAGATGGCCGCGTATATGCGAAGAAACCATACATCCTTGGTCATGGCGTACTCCATGTTTGCAACTTGTGCGTCCATGATAGCAGAGCGCAGGGCAGGCCCGCAAGCGGGCACGGCAGCTCCGGTTGTAACAGGCGATATTAGGATCGGATTTCTTGTGAGATGTCGTGCCTGTTGCTGGCGTACTTTACGCCAGCGCCATGCGTTGATATGATTGCCCGCGCCGACGTTCTTTCTGTCCCTCCCTGCGCACGATTATCGCAGCAAACCCCAACTTCCGGAGATTCCATGCCTCCTGCTATCCGTCAGCCTTCATCCGATCAGGCAAATGACAAAAAATGCCTGTGCCTGCGCCCTTCATCCTTGCTGGCGGCGGGCTTTCTGGTGGTGGCGGCAGTGGTGCTGGCATACCTTGGCGGGGTTATGAGCGGCAGGGCCTACTGGAAGGCGCACCCGCAACCCATTGCGGTCAGGTCGGGCACATCAGCGGCGAGCGCGCCTTCATCGGCGACTACGCCGGACGACGACCCGCATGCCGAGGGCGGGGATCAAGTCTCCAGCGCAGATGCGGGAGCAGGCGAACCCAAGCAAAAAGTGCTGGCCGCCGAGGAACTGCGCTTTGCCAGAGTGCTGCGCAACGATGCCGCCACGGGCGATGCCCCGCTCAAACCCTTGCCGCCCATGACGCCGGTGCAGCCCAAACCTGCCGGTGTGGCTCAGGCCGGGGTTGCGCCAGCACAGCAAGGTGGCGCGGCAGGGCAGCAGGCCGCCCAGAGCGGCATTGCAAGGCCGCAGACATCCGGAATGTACGATTATGTCTTCCAGGTGGGAGCATTCAAGGATGCTGACGCTGTGGATTCTTTGCGCCAGCGTCTGGAGGGCCGGGGAATGCGTACAAAGATGGAGCGCTCGGGCAAACTCTATGTGGTGCTGGTGCTGCTGCGCGGCGATGAGGCCAGGGCCGCAGAGGTGCTGCGCTCCACAGAAGGCATGGGGCTGGGCAAGCCAATACAGCGCAGCCGCAAGCCCGTGCTGCAACAGTAATTTTTTGTCTTTCCCCCGGTCTGCCCTTGCCGTTTATTGGGCAGCGGGCAGAAAGCGGGGTTCGATGCTGCCGCGCACGGCATGCCGCTGGGGCAGCATGGCGGGGTTAGAGCCTCCGTGCAGTGCGCCCAGCAGGTCTTCTGCCCGGTCAACATCGCCGCTGCACAACACGGCCATGTATATGCCCGCCTGTTGATCCGCTCCCACAATACAGGCCGTGTCCACCCCCAGCGCGTCTTTTCCCCTGAAAACATACTGGGCATCAGCCCTGCGCAGAGGCTCCCGCACCCCGGCGGCGGCGCGCAGCAATCCTGCCACGTCAGCCGCATCCGGCGGCCCTGCGGTTTTGCCCACCATGATGCGCACATGGACGGCCTCTTCCGGCCCGGTGAGCGCAAGCACCCACGCTCCGGCCAGGGTTGACGGGGCCTCGGCCTGCCAACCCTGGGGCGCTTCCAGTGAAAACCAGCCATAGTTCTCGGCCCTTGCGGTCTGCGCTGCTGCCATCAGGGCCAGCCAGATGGCAGCAGCGCAGACCGCCCAGATTGCAGGGCGCACAGTGAAATGAAAAGTCATATGATCCTTTTGCGCTACGCGCCTAGTCGTTCCATTCCACCTTGGGGGGCTGCCAGGTTCCCTTGCCCAGCGGCAGCACGGAGAGCCCTTCGGTTTCAGGCCAGTACAGGCGCATTACAAGAAAGATCGGGCCGTCCGGGGCGGGCAGCCAGTTGCTTTCGTGCGCTTTGCCGGGGGAATCGCGCTGGATCAGGATGGTAAGCGAACCATCGGGATTCTTTTTCATGTCCGGCAGCATGGGCGAATTGATCAGGTAGCGGTCAATGGGATTCTTTATGAGCAACTGGGTGTTGCCGTCGTACATGGTCACAGACCAGAAAGCCCTGGCCGGAGGGTACTGCCCGGCGGGAATGGTCATGCGGTACTTGTGCTTGCTTCCGTCAAGGGGGCTGCCGTCAGCCAGGGTTTTGGTCATGGGGTACACGGCTTCTTCGGCATCATTGCCGTAAATACCCGCCTTGGCCCCGGCTGCCCGCATCAGCCAGTCCCCATGAAAGAACTCCCTGTTGCCAAAGGGGGAACTCATCTTCCAGCCGTTCACGCGAAGCCCCGGCCTTGTGACGGAACCATCGACCATGGCAGCGCCTTTTTGCAGGCCGCGCAGCACGGCTGCCTGCGTATCCTTGGGCAGAGCGTTAAATACAAAGGGCTTGCCTGCAACCACGCCAATGCTGGCAAGCTGGGCGCGGATGGAGATTTCTTCCGGCCCGGCCGGGGCAAACTGCAGCGCAAAGGCCAGATAATCAAAAAATTCCGGCTTCACAAAATCCTGCCCGATATTTGGAAAGGGCGGCATGGGAAGTGCCGGGGGCGGCGTCTGCCCCAAAAAGGCCGAGAGGGTTTTTACGGAGTAGCCTGTCTGGAATTTCAGCACATTATCAATATCTGCGGGATTGAACAGCTGGGTGCGGAACAGGGCCATGGCAAACTGCGCATTGGAGCGGAACACGCGCATGCCCGCGGGCGCTGCGCCCTTCCATTCCGGCCCCGCCACAAGATAACTGCCACCGTCGTTGCCTGTTGTTCTGCTGCCGATGTAGCCAAAGTTGAACGTATTGGCGTCCACAAGCTGCACGCTGAAATACCGCCCGTCAGTATCCTTCGGCACGGTAATGACCACCGGCTCGGCCCTGAGGTCAAGGCAGGCAAAGGAGTAGGGCGTGTCGCTGTTGGGCGTGATGACCACAGTATCCTTGTAGGTGAACAAGCGCGCCCCGTTGCGCAGGGCGTTGAAGGGCGCTTTGTACTGCGGGGACTTGGTGTCAACGGAGTATTCGTAGGTGACGGCGTAGTGCATCACTATGGGAAGGCCGTAAACAAAACCTTGCGCGGCAATGTTTTCTACCGTAGCGGCATCGGGAAATTCCTTCGGCTGTTGCGCGGCGTGGCTGACCGGGGCGCAAAGGGTCAATGTGAGTGCAAGCATCGCTGTAACCCTCATAACCCTGGCGATGCTGAAAACAGGCGAATGGTTTGTCATGATGTCCTCGGTATGGTTAATGGCCTGAGCGTTGCCTCGCAATTCCGCTCTTTTTGCTTGCCCCACAAAGCCGCCGAAATCAACCATTCTATTATATGTGACGCGCAGCATGGACAAGGCCCCCTCCACTGGCTATTCTGACAGGCAGCGGGGCGCATGCCCCGGCATGAAACTGTCTGGCGCGGCAACCGCTTGCGGCGATTGCGCGCAGGGAGGAATATGGCTGTCCCCCGTAAGGTTTTGGGCCTTGGCGCGGCTGTGGCTTTGCTGCTGGCTGTTTTTCTGTTGTGGCAGTGGCTGCGGCACGATGGCGACCAGCTTGTGCTGTACGGCAATGTGGACATACGGCAGGTTGACCTGAGCTTTCGCGTTAACGGGCGCATTGCAAGTGTGCTTGTTGACGAGGGCGATGCCGTTGCCCCCGGTCAGGCGCTGGCCCGCATTGACGATGATCTGCTGACCCAGCAGCGCGATCAGGCCGCCGCAGAGCTTGAACAACAGCAGGCCTCCCTGTTGCGCCTTGAGCGCGGCTACCGCGTGGAAGAAATCGCCCAGGCCCGCGCGGCGGTGAGCGGCTCTGCCGCTCTGGCGGAAAACGCGCAGATCAACCTGAACCGCGTGGCGGCCATGCGCGTTTCCAACGCCATTTCGCAAAAAGATCTGGACAACGCCCGCGCCCAGTTCAGTGAAGCTAGCGCCAAGCTGCGCTCCAATCAGGATCAGCTCGACATGCTGCTCTCCGGCTACCGGGAAGAAGAGGTGCTGGCGCAAAAGGCGGCTGTGGCCGCTGCCGCCGCAGCCCTCAATCATGCGGAAATCCAGCTGCGCGATGCCGTGCTTGTTGCGCCGCAAAAGGGCATTGTGCTCACCCGCGCCCGTGAGGCCGGGGCCATAGTGCAGGCCGGGCAAACCGTGTACACCCTCACCCTTACCGACCCCCTGTGGCTGCGGGCCTACGTGGACGAACCCAATCTGGGGCGCGTCAAACCCGGCATGCCTGTGAAGATTCTGGTGGACGCAGCACCGGGCAAGAGCTTTTCCGGCACTGTGGGTTTTATTTCGCCCACGGCGGAATTTACCCCCAAGACCGTTGAAACGCGCGAGGTGCGCACTGCGCTGGTCTATCGGCTGCGTGTGCAGGCGCAGGACCCGGAAAACGTCATGCGGCAGGGCATGCCCGTGACCATCATTTTGCAGGATACGCCCGCGCCATGAGCGACAGCGCCGCCGATCAGGCCGTCTGTCTGGAAGGGCTGGTCATGCGCTTCGGCAAGGGGCGCGAGGCCGTCACCGCTCTGGACGGCGTGAACGCGGTCATCCCCGCCGGGCGCATCACCGGGCTGGTGGGGCCTGACGCGGCGGGCAAAACCACGCTCATGCGCATCATGGCGGGCCTCATGCCGCCAAGCGAGGGGCGCGCGAATCTCTTTGGGCAAAGCCCGGCAGAGCTTATGCACAGCCAGCCCAACAGCATAGGCTACATGCCGCAGCGCTTTGGCCTGTACGAGGATATTTCCGTCATGGCCAACATGCGCCTGCATGCCAGCCTGCGCGGACTTGAAGGGGCGGAACGCGACCGCGTGTTTGAAAAACTGCTGGGATTCACCAGTCTTGCGCCCTTTACCGAGCGCCTTGCAGGCAGACTGTCTGGCGGCATGAAGCAGAAGCTGGGCATTGCCTGCGCTCTGCTCGGGTCGCCGCGTCTGCTGCTGCTTGACGAACCCGGCGTGGGCGTTGACCCGCAGTCGCGCCGCGAACTCTGGCGCATGGTGCAGGATTTGAGTCAGGACGGTATGACAGTTGTGTGGTCCACCGCCTATCTGGATGAAGCCGAGCGCTGCCCCGGCGTGATCATGCTGGACAGCGGACGTGTGCTCTTTGCCGGGCCGCCGGAGGAACTCACCGCGCGGGCCGAAGGGCGGGTTTTTTTGCTGCGGGCCGCTGCGGGGACGCATAAAAAGGAGCTGGCCCTCTGGACCATGCGCCCCGGCATTGAAGACGCCCTCATCCAGGGCAGCCGCATCCGGCTGGTGCTGGCGGCAAATGCACCTGACGAGCTGCGGCGCGAGGTGCTGGCCCGTGGCGGCGAGGCCGTGTCCCCCCGGCTGGAAGACGCCTACATGAGCGCCGTGGGCGGCATCAACCAGAGCCCTTCGCCCTACGGCAAACTACATGTGGCCCACAACGGCGGCGGTCACTCCGGCATTCAGGGCAGCGGCGGCGCCAGCATTGTTCTGGCGCATGCGGGCGCGGCAGGAGCGCCTGCCTCGGCTGCTGCTTCGCCAGATGCCGCTTTGTCCGCTGCTCCCGCCGATTCCGGCCCGACTTTTTCCATCTCGGCCCGAAACCTCACCAAGCGGTTTGGCGCATTTGTGGCGGCGCGCGATATTTCCTTTGATGTGCGGCCCGGCGAGATTTTTGGCCTGCTCGGGCCCAACGGGGCGGGCAAGTCCACCACCTTCCGCATGCTCTGCGGGCTTTCGCGCCCCACATCCGGCAGCTGCGCCGTGGACGGGGTAGACCTGCTGAGCGCGGGCAGCGAGGCCCGCTCGCGGCTGGGCTACATGGCGCAGAAGTTTTCTCTGTACCCGGATATTCCCGTGCGTGAAAACATCACCATTTTTGCCGAGCTGTACGGTCTTTCCAGGGAGCGGCGCAATGCCCTTTTGCCCGAACTGGCAGAGGCGCTGGAATTGCAGCCCTATCTGCGCAGCCGCACAGGCTCATTGCCGCTGGGGCAAAAGCAGCGGCTGGCCCTGCTGTGCGCCACCCTGCACGAACCGCCCGTGCTGTTTCTTGACGAGCCGACCTCTGGCGTGGACGCGCGCACCCGCCGGGATTTCTGGAAGCACATTTCCGCCATGACCACAGCCGGGGCCGCCGTGCTGGTGACGACCCATTTCATGGAAGAAGCCGAATACTGCGACCGCATCGCGCTGATCTATCGCGGGGCCATGATCAGCATGGGAACGCCGGACGAACTCAAGGCCTCCTGTACAGAGGTGGAAGACCCCACGCTGGAAGAAGCCTTTATCGCCAGTATTGAAAAATACGACAGGGAGCATCCGCAGTAGCCGCCTTGCGCGAGTTTTGTGCAAGACGCCGCTGCCGGGATATACAACCAAGAATCAGGCCGTATGCTACGCAACATCTGGTTACGACAGCTATTTGCCCTTGTGGGCAAGGAATTTCAGCAGATCGTGCGCGATCCTTCGTCCTATCTGGTGGCCGGGGTATTGCCGTTCATTTTTCTGCTGCTCTTTGGCTACGGCATCACGCTGGATGCGGGCGTGCTGCGGCTGGGCGTGCTGAATCAGAGCGGCGGGCGGCATTCGCTGAGCCTTGCGGCGGATTTTGCCCACTCCCCGTGGTTTGCCACGCGGCCTGTGGGCACCATGGTCGATGCAGGGCGCATGATGCGCGATTCTGTGGTGCAGGGCATTCTGGTGATCCAGCAGGATTTTGACGAGCAGCTTGAGCGGGGCAGCGCCGGGGCCGTGCAGGTGCTTGTGGACGGCTCAGAACCCAATACCGCCCAATACATCCAGAACTACAGCCAGGGGCTGATTATGTCCTGGCAGCGCACGGCCTTGCCGGATGGCGTTGCAGCAGCGCTGCCCATCAATATTCAGCCCCGCTTCTGGTACAACCCTGCGGCCAAGAGCGTGCAGTTTCTTGTGCCGGGTGCCATCACGGTCATCATGACGCTTATCGGCACACTGCTGACCTCTCTGGTATTTGCCCGCGAGTGGGAGCGTGGCACCATGGAGGCCATGTTCGCCACGCCCGTGAGCCGCATGCAACTGCTGCTGGGCAAGCTGATTCCGTATTTCTGCATGGGCATGTTCAGCATGGCCCTGTGCGCTGTGGCGGCAGTGACGCTCTTTGCCGTGCCCTTTCGCGGCTCCCTGTGGGTGCTTGTGCTTTTGTCGTCCGTATTCATGCTGAGTGCGCTGGGGCAGGGCTTGCTGATTTCCGTAACCCTGCGCGGGCAACTGGTGGCAGCTGAAGCTGGGCTTTTCTCCGGCTTTTTGCCCGCGCTGCTGCTCTCTGGCTTCGTGTTTGACATCAACAGCATGCCGCCCGTGCTTCAGGCCCTGACGCGGCTTTTGCCCGCCAGCTACTTCAATACCTGTTTGCGTACCATCTTTCTGACCGGGGACGTGTGGGGCGTGTTTGGTCCCAGCCTTCTGTTCATGGGCCTGCTGGCCTCGGTCTTGCTGGGGCTGGTGTACCGCAATCTTGTCAAAAGGCTGGACGCGTGATGGCAAGAATAACGCTGCCCCGTCTGAACCTGCGGCGCATGGCCACCATTGTGCGCAAAGAGCTGCTGGTGCTGCTGTGCAACAAGGTTTCGCGCATGCTCATTATCGTGCCGCCGCTCATGCAGATTGTGGTGTTTGGCTGGGCGGCCACCATGGAAGTGCGCAATGTGGACGTGGCTGTGCTCAATCAGGACAACGGCAACTGGAGCCGCGAGATCGTGCGCAGGCTACAGGGCTCGCACACCTTCCGCAGCGTGACGTTTCTGGATGGCGAGGCGGATATCCGCCCGACCATCGAGCGGCAAAATGCCCTGTTTGTTATGGTGTTTGATGATGAATTTTCCCGCAGGATCGACGCGGGTACACCGGCGCAGATGCAGGTGATACTCGACGGCAGGCGCTCCAACGCGGCGCAGATCGCCTCCTACTATCTTGAAACCATTGTGCGCGGCATTGGGGAATCCACGCCACGGGGGCAAATGGCGCTCGGCGCTGCAACTGGCGCGGCGGGCGGGGCACCCAGGCTGGATGTGCGCGTGCGCTGCTGGTTCAACCCAAATCTGGAATTTCAGTGGTTCTTTTTGCCCAATCTTATAGGCATGCTGGGCTTTATGCTGGGGCTGGTGGTGACGGGCCTTTCCGTAGCGCGGGAGCGCGAGGTGGGCACCTTTGACCAGCTGCTGGTTTCTCCGGCCACGCCTACGGAGATAGCCCTTGCCAAATTGGTGCCGGGCTGTGTGGTAGGGCTGGTGCACGGCACCATCTTTTTACTCATATCCGTATTTGGTTTCGGGGTGCCGTTTAGCGGCTCGCTGGTGCTGCTCTATGTGGCCATGCTGGTTTTTGCCATGGCTTCGGGCGGGGTGGGGTTGATGGTCTCGTCGTTATCAGCCACGCAGCAGCAGGCCTTTCTGGGGGCTTTTACCGTAGGGGTGCCGTGCATTCTTATTTCCGGCGCGGTTACGCCCGTCATCAACATGCCGCCATTTTTGCAATACGCCAGCCAGCTGAACCCCATGCGGCATTTTACCACCATTGTACAGGGCGTTTTTCTCAAAGATATCACTGTGGCGGCAGCAGCGGTGAGCCTTGGCAAGATTGCCTGCATCAGCGCGGTAGCGGTGGGCGTTGCCGTGTGGATGTTCAAGCGCAAGGCCTGAGCGGACGTTTTGCGCGCCCCTCATGGGGGGCGAATCTGGCTGGCCGTGCGCTGCTGACTGCTGGCGCAAAGCGGTGCAGAATCAGGATGTGGGTCAGGCTTCCGGCGGTTTCTTGGCGGAAGATGATTGCGGAGAGCGCGCCGGCAGCGGGGCTGGCTTTTTTGTGGGAGCAACGGCGCTGCGCGGCATGCGGTGGGCCCTGCCCACAATAAGCGCAATAACGACAATGGAATAGAGGTAGCCTGTAAAGCCCACCAGCACCGTTGCGTTTTTGGCGATCCATGTCTTTGGCGTGATGTCGCCGTAGCCGATGGTGAGGATGGTCACGTAGCTGAAGTAGAACAGATCGTTGACCGCTTGATCGCCCGGCCCCAGACCTATGAAAGAACCCGGTTGATGGAATTCGATGGCCAGAAACAGAAAATACCCGCAATAGCCAATGAGCAGCAGGCCGCACACCGCAGCGTAAACAATCTTGGTCGTAAACATCTGCGCGTGGGCTATCTGCCGGAATACTTCAAACATGATGCTGCCGAAAAAACACAGATAGAGCAGCAGCATTTCCTCTTTCATGGTCCTGATAAAAAACAGGTCCATGGCCCTGCCCACGAGCAGTAGCGCGCCGAAAATCAGGACTAGCCGCAGAATGCGGGGCTTGAATTCAAAAAGTACAAGAGCCGCGAGCAACTGGATGGGCAGATATATTGCCTGCGCCGTGCCCCGGTAGATATTTTCTGGAAATATGATGTTCAGGATGAACACGCACCACAGCGAGAGCATGAGCAGTTCAAAGCGATTTTCATAAAGCCGGGCGCGTAGTGCTCGTAGTTTCAGCATACTATCCTCATTGCGCGCATACTACAGGTAGGAATCTTCCCCGGCAAGAGGGTGCGCGCCCTTATAGTGCAGATATCCGCCGCCATGTATCCCATGTACCCGCCCATGTATCCGCGCATGGCGAGTGGACAGGCGGGAAGGAGAGCCGTACACTCCGGCATCCTGGAATGTAACGGAGATTGCCATGCCCCAGAAATTTATCCGGCTTGTTATGCGGGGCTTGCCCCTGCTTGTGCTGACGGTTCTGCTTGCAGCGCAGGCGCAGGCCGCGCCCCTGACCACAAAATATTACAGCCTTGACCTGCCCGCAGACTGGGTGGTGGTGAACGGTCCTACCAAGGTGCAGGAAGCCGTACAGGTTGTGATGGGGCAGAAGGATCACAAAAGCTCTGCGCTCATTATTGTGGGGCCTGCCAATGCGGGCGAGGCCGAGCAGGCCGCCAAGGGCAATGCCAAGCGCTTGCAGGGCTCAACGCCTGTTCTTCGCAGCAATGGCCAGTGGGAATTTACCTTTGAGCAGAAGGGCGTGAAGGGCTACGGCATCGTGCGTGAGGATGCGCAGTCCAAACTTTTGCTCATGCTTGTGATCAGCGGCGATGCGCGCATGGCAAACTTTGTGTACAGCATGCGCGGTCCGTACCGGGCCTTGATGCCGCAGCAGCCGCAACTTCCCTGATGTGCATATGTATACAGGTTTTGGCCGTCCGTAGGGGCGGCTTTTTTTGTCTGGGATCTCGGACAGGCGAGGATACAAAAAAAGGACTTGCGGATTTCTCCGTAAGTCCTTTGATTCTTTGTGGAGCCCTTGAGCAGGATTGAACTGCTGACCTCATCCTTACCAAGGATGCACTCTACCGACTGAGCTACAAGGGCGTATCAACGAAGAAAGCTTCTATCCTAACCGTTGGTGATCGTCAAGCATTCCTGCACAATTTTTTTATTTTTATAAAAAAATAAAGGGTTGAGAGGCCAAAATCACCGGGATTAGGCCTTCAGCATGCCGTGGATGGCGCGAAAAAGCGCGCGCCGGGCCTGCGGGGAGGCGTTCTCCGCAGCTTCCTTGCGGGCGGCGAGGACCATGGTCAGGAGTTCATCCTGACCGGGCAGGGTTGCCTTGCCTGTGGCCTCCGGTTCTTCTGCGTCCTGCTCCGGCAGTGCCCTCGCGGTCAGCAGGGTTTCCACCAGGCCCGCAAGTTCGCCCTGGTCAGCTGTCAGCAGGCGGTCGCGCCACTGTTCTGCCTGATGCAGGGCTGCGGTGGCGGCTGCGGAAACCTCGCGGCGGGCATCCAGCATGGCACGGATGGGCGCGGGGTCAATCTCGCGCATGACGCGGCCAATAAACTGCATCTGGCGGCGGCGGCCCTCATGGTCGCCAATGCGGGCGTAGAGTTGCAGCGCTTCCCTGAGGTCTGCGGGCAGGTCAAGGTTTTTGACTTCCTGCGGGCCAAGGCGCGTCAGTTCTTCGCCCATGTTTTGCAGGGCAAGGCTCTGGCGTTTTTTTTCAGAGCGGCTGGGCGGCAAGTCAAAGCCTTCCGCCTCATCGCTGGATTTCCATTGGTACTGTTTTTTGCGCGGCATTGCCTCTCCGTCAGATATAGATGCCCAGCAACACGCCAGCCAGTACGACCGGCGAAATGATGCCGTTGATGGTAAAAAAGGCCGTGTTCACATGGCGCAGATCCTGCGGCTTCATGAGCCTGTGTTCCACAAGCAGCATGACGCTGATGCCGAACCACACCACGTACCAGGGCCAGAAAAGCCCGGCGGCAAAACCCGCCAGCAACAGAAAGATGGACGTCATGGCATGCGAAAACGCCGCCAGCGTCAGGGCCGTGTCCGGCCCGAAAGAAGCAGGCACGGAATGCAGCTCAAAGGCCACGTCAAAATCCATGTCCTGAAACGCATAATAAATGTCAAATGCAGCTACCCAAAAGGTAACAGCCCAGAACAGCAGCACGGGCGCGAGGCCAAGGCTCGCGGGATTGACCGAGAGCCAGCCAGCCAGCGGGGCAAGACCCAGGGTTGCGCCCAGCCAGAAGTGGCACAGGGCCGTAAAACGCTTGAGCAGGCTGTAGATGGCCGCAAACAGCAGCGCAGGCACGGAAAGCCACAGGCAGACAGTGTTCAGCGCCGCGCAGGAGGCGATAAAAATACCTGCCATGAGCGCGCAGAAGGCCCATGTCTGCCCCTTGCTGATAACGCCCGTGACCAGGGGGCGGCCCTGTGTGCGCGGGTTGTCGCGGTCAAAGGGCAGATCAGCCAGCCGGTTGAAGGCCATGGCGAATGAGCGCGCCGCGATCATGCCGATGGTCAGAAAAATCAGGCTGCGCGCAGAGGGCAGGCCGCGTGCGGCCAATACCGCCCCTGCCCAGGCATAGGGCAGCGCAAAAATGGAATGCTCAATCTTGATCATCCGGCAAATGTCGCCAAACTGGCCAAAAGGCGTGGAAAGCCTCATGCCGGAACGCGGGAAAAAGCCCATGTTTTCTCCTTAACCGCCGCAGTCGGCGGGGTCGCCCTGCAATTTGGCAAGGGCGTGGGGCAGGGCGGGCAGTACGGCGGCAAGGTTTTCCACAACGGCCTTGCGGCTGCCCGGCAGGTTGATGATGATGCTTTGCCCCAGCGCACCAGCAGCCGCGCGCGAAATAACCGCGTGGGGCGTTTTGGCAAGGCTGGCGGCCAGCATGGCCTGAGTAAAGCCCGGCAAGGGCGTATCGAGCAGGGCGGCAGTGGTTTGCGGCGTGATATCACGCGCCGAAAGCCCGGTGCCGCCGGTGGTGCATATAAGGTCAAAACCCTGGCTCAGGGCAAGCTCCGTCAGCAGGGCGCGCAGTTGCGCGGCTTCATCCGGCAGCAAAAATCCCTGGCTGTGGCTCAGCGGCATGGCGGAGCCGACCATCTCGGCAATGGCGGGGCCGCTCAAATCCAGCCGCTGACCGCGCGCGCCTTTGTCCGACAGGGTTATCCAGGCAAGGCTGTAGCCGGTTTTTCTGGCGGTTACTTCCAGCGGGCCTTCGGGCAGATCCGTCAGAGCCGTCAAAAACAGGCATTGCACCGCGTGGCTTGCCTGCCACGGCTCCTCCCCGTTGCCGCCCGGGTTTGCCGTGTTGGGCGGCAGGGGCATCCAGGCGCGCCCAGTAACCTTGAGCAGGGCTGTGCCGCAGGCCCCGCAAAAGCATGTGCCCACCCGCAGGTGGGGCATTGCCCACGGCTCGGGCGTCATGAGGCCGTGACTGCGGCAAAAATCGGTATCCGTGGCGGCAACAGGCAGCAGGGGCAGACATTGGCCCCGCTTGCAGGCGTGTACGTGCAGCAGGATGTTCATACGTTGCTCCGGGGAACTGGCCGATGGATGGTATCGGATTGGAGTGGGCAATAGATTATTGTAGCCGCAAGCGCAATGGGTTACAAGTCCGATACGCGCCTGCGTTTGCGCAGCCAGTGAGGCCTTTCGCCTGCGCATGCCGCGTCCGCCGCTCAGGCGGCCCCCCAACGCTGCCCGGCAGCGTCATTTTCGTGTATTTTAAGGAGTATCCCCATGAGTACCCGCAGCCAGGATCAGACCCAGGACCTGAAGGTTCTTGGCACAGGCCGCCTTCAGTCCCCGGAGGGCGGCCCCAGCGTAGCCCTGCTGGAGGCCTTTCCCAACTGCTTTCCCCAGCGCCCGTATGTGATCAGCATCAGCTTTCCCGAATTTACTTCGCTCTGCCCGGTGACAGGCCAGCCCGACTGCGGCACCATCACGGTGGAGTACATTCCCGATGAGCTGTGCGTGGAATCCAAGAGCTTCAAGCTCTATATGTTCGCCTTCCGCAATCACCAGTCGTTTATGGAAACCATCACCAACAACGTGCTGGAAGACCTGCGTACCCTGCTCAATCCCTGCTGGTGCCGGGTCAAGGGGCTGTTTGCGCCGCGCGGCGGCACGCGTATCCACGTGTTTGCCGAAACTTTCAAGGATTCCATGCCCGAAGAGCAGAACCGCCTTGTGCGCGAAGCTGTGGCCGCGTGGAAGTCCGAGCCCGATCCGCACCGCCCGTAGTTGCGATCCGTTTGTTCCCGGCGGCGCCAGGGCTGTTAAAAGCCCAGTGCCGCCGGAAGCGGAATATCTTTGTTGCAAACAGCGTGCAGGCAGCATGTTTTCACGTGTTTTGACCAGCGCCCCCCAGAATTGCCCAGTGGCGCGCTGCCCTGATTTTTTTTTGCATGGCTGAAACGAGGAATAATGATCGCTTCTGAAAGCGGCTGCGCGCATGGCAAGGGAGGGGAATCCCCTTCATCTTGCGCTTCCGGCCCTGCCGAGCACGCCACCGGGCATTCTGGCGGCATTGCGCGCACGGCGGCTCTTTTGGGCGGCTTTGCCCTTGTTTCACGTGTGCTTGGCCTTTTGCGCGACATGAGCATGGCCTGGCTTGTGGGTGGCGGCGCTGCCGCCGATGCGCTGGTGGCTGCCATGCGGCTGCCCCATGTGCTGCGCCGCATGCTGGGCGAAGGATCGCTTTCCATGACGCTGACGGCAAGCCTTGTGCATCTGGAGCGCATGGGCGCATCGCCCGACCGTACCGTGATGGCGGAGCGCAGCCGCAGCATGCGCCTGTTGGCCCGCGCTCTGGCTGTGAGGCTTGGCCTTGTGCTGACCCTGCTCACCATGCTTGGGCTGGTGGCCACCCCCTGGCTCACTGATATTCTGGCTCCCGGTTTTTATGGACCGGAACGGCAGGAGGCCATATATCTGCTGCGCATCTGCCTGCCCTATACGCTGGCGGCGGGTATGGCGGCTCTTGGCATGGCCCTTTTGCACAGCCTTGGCGTGTTCTGGCTGCCCGCTGTTTCTCCTGCCCTGTTCAATATTGTCATTCTGTGTTTTGCAGGGGCGGCTGCCCTGGGCCTGCTGCCTGCGGCTCCGGCTCTGGCTGTGGGCATGCTTTGCGGCGGTATGGCGCAATGGCTGGCGCAGTGGCTGGCCGTGCGGCGTTTGCTGCCTTTGCGTAAAGCCGGGCCTGACGAAGGGCCTGATACCGCGCAGGGTAGCGAGAGCAGGGATGCATTCACGCTGCGCAGGCGCGCGGCATCCCTCGCCTGGAACTGCCTTGGCCGTCTGCCCGCAGGCCTGCTTGGGGCCTCCGCCCCGCAGCTTGCCATGCTGGCTGCCATGTCTCTGGCATCCAGTCTGGGCCGAGGGCAGGTGGCTGCCCTCTACTATGCCGAACGGCTGCTTGAACTGCCCCTTGGGCTGGTGGGCGTGTGTCTGGGCATGGCAAGTCTGCCCACGTTGAGCCGCCTTGCGGCAGCCAGAGAATTTTCGCTTTTTTCGGATCAGCTGCGCACGGCCCTGCGTTTGACGCTGCTGCTGAGCCTGCCAGCCGCCACAGGATTGTGGGCCGTGGGGCCGCGTCTGGTGGAAGGCCTGCTGCGGCATGGAGCTTTTGGCGACAACGCCGCTTACGAAACAGGCCTTGCCCTGTGGGCTTATTTGCCGGGCCTGCCCGCCTTTGCCATCAACCGCTCCCTGCTGGCGGCCTGCAATGCGCTTGGCGAGGTACGGCGCACAGCGGTCAGCGCTGTATGGGCCGTGGTTGCTACGCTTGCGGTCGGGGCCGCACTGGTCCATAGTCTTTCGGGCAGCCTTGGCGTCATGGCTCCGGCACTGGCCGTAAGCCTTGGCCTGTGGCTGCAATGCGGCTTTTTGTTGTGCATTCTGGACAGGGCGCTGAAAAAAAGTTCCTCGGGCATGGCATCCGCCAGCGTATGTCTGCCTTCAGCGGGTGCGGTACTGCGTCAATGCGCCGCAGCTGCAGCCACGGCCCTTGCCGCGTGGCAATTGCTGGAACTGCTGCACGGGCGCGGCATCTGGCTGGGGCTTGCCCTTGCCATCATTGGCGGCGCAACGGCCTGGGCTGTTTGTCTGTTTGTTCTGCACGATGCTGATGCCCTTGCGGCTGCCCGCGCACTGGCGCACCGTCTGCATGGCAGACCACACCAACAGTAAGGAGCGCGGGAGCGTGGTTCTCGCGGCAAATCATATGCCCAATATCTCACACGTTCTGCGCCGCAGGCTTGCCCTGGCAACATGGGTGGCGGCATTGCTGCTGTTCCTGCTGCTTGGCGTCTGGAACGTCAACGAGGACAGGCAGGAGGCGGAAAACCGCCTCGGCAGCGAGGCCGGGCGTACCGCAGCGCAACTGGCGGCCCTGCTTTCCCTGCCCGCCTGGGAGCTGGACGAACTGGCCGCGCGCACCATTGTTATGGCGGCCATGACCGATGAATCCATCTATGCCATCAAGGTGCAGACGCCGCGTGGCATGCTGGAAGGGCAGCGGCGCAACTACCAGTGGGAACCCATCCCCTGGGACGATGAAATTGCGGAAAACAGCGTGCAGGGCATGAATCCGCTCAAGATGGAAGGCCGCCCCGTGGGTTCGGTGGAAGTGTACCTTTCGCCCCGCATTACTGACGAGGATCTGGCCCAGAAGGCCCGGCGGGAAGTGGCGCGTTTTTGCCTTTCCGCCCTGTTTTCAACCCTGGTATTGCTGGCCCTGCTCTGGCACTGGGGCGATCTGGCGCGGCTGAAAGCCTTGCTGCTGGAGCGTACCGCGCCGCGCGGCACTGCGGCGTCCGGCGCTGAACCTGCTGCTGATTCGGCCCATGCGGCAGCATCGGGACCCGGCCTTGCAGATATTTTTGAATCTGGTTCGGCTGGAAACAGCGCCGCGCGCAGTCATGAGGCTTCATCGCAGCCAACCGCCGAAGCGCAGGGCGGGAGCACCGCGCCACTGCGCGAAGATATCGCAGCTGGGGCTGTTGTGAGCGCCGAGCTTGGGCGGGCCTTTTTGCTGCGTCGCCCCGAGGCCTGGCGCGTTACAGCGGGTATGTTCGGCAGAACGTTTGCCCCGGCCCCTGATTTGCTGCTGCGCCTCTACGCTCTGGATGACGCGGACAACCTGTGCCGCCTGGGGCGGATTCTTGAAAAAGCAGCGCCCTGCGTAGGCGCGGAGCGGCTGGCCTCTGCCGCGCATGCAATGCAGTGGGCCGTGAATGACTCTGACGCCGCTTCTGCGGCTCAGGCCGTGGAAGAATGCGTGCTGGCGCTGCGCGAAGTTCTGGGTGCTTTGGAAGCACAAGCGGCCCGCAAGGAAAGCAAGCCCTCGGTGCAAGAGGGCGGAAGATAAGGAGATCATATGGGTTTTTTCTCTGCCATAAAAAAGATGTTCGGCGGTGCGGAAGATGCGGCCAATGCGGCGCAGGAAGCGCCCGCAACAATTGACGCAGAAGCTGGCGCAGCCGGTGCTGCCGCACCTGAATCCCTTGCAGAACCTGCTGCGAAACCAGCGGTGGAAGCCGCTGCCCAGCCCTTTGCGGCATCCGCCGCTGATGAGGCCCTTACCCTGCGGCTGCGCGAGGCCGAGCCTAGGCTTTCCGTATGGCTCGGCATTGTGCTTGAGGGCGTGGATGAGGCGGGCGACCTGTTGTGGCAGCGTCTGTTCTTTTTATTGCGCGCCCTTGATGCCCCGGAGGCCGAAGCGCAGAACTTTGTGCGTGATTTTCAGGAATGGCTCGCCCGCATGGATTATCGGCAGGTGGAGGAATTCCGTTCTGAATTGCAGTACCGTCTGGCTCTTGCCCTTGATATGGAAGACGAAGAGGACGAGCGCAACCGTTTGTTTCTCAAGATCAGTCAGGGCCTTTCGCGCACCCGCGAGCAGTTTTCCAAGGGGTTGGACGCGTTGTTTGCCGGGCATGGCGAACTGGACGACGCCTTCTGGGAAGAGCTGGAAGAACTTTTTATCATGGCCGACCTTGGCTACGAGCCTTCCATTGAACTGGTGGAACGCCTGAAAGAGCGCGCCCGCAAGGAAAAGGTTACGGAATCCGCCAATGTGCGCCAACTGCTCATGGCCGAGGTTGAAGAGATCTTTCGCGCGCCGCGCCGCATTGCAGCCGTTAACCAGCCCGAAGTTGTGCTGATGATCGGCGTCAACGGCGTGGGCAAAACCACCACCATTGCCAAGCTGGCCCACCGCGACCGTATGCAGGGCAAAAAGGTCATGATTGCCGCCGCCGACACCTTCCGCGCTGCCGCCATCGAGCAGTTGCAGGTTTGGGCCGGGCGCGTAGGGGCGCTGTTCCATGCGCGCACCGCTGGTTCCGACCCTGCCGCTGTGGCTTACGAGGCCATGGACCGCGCGCTTCAGGAAGGCGTGGACGTGCTCTATGTGGATACCGCTGGCCGCTTGCAGACCAAGGTCAACCTGATGGAAGAACTGAGCAAGATCCGCCAGGTGCTTGGCAAAAAGCATGCGGGCGCGCCGCACCGCACCATCTTGGTGATTGACGCCACCACCGGGCAGAACGCCCTTTCGCAAACCAAACTGTTCAAGGAAGCTGCGGGCATTGATGAACTCATCATCACCAAACTCGACGGCACGGCCAAGGGCGGCGTAGCCATAGCCGTTGCCATGCAGCACCACCTGCCCATCACCTATGTGGGCCTTGGCGAAAAAATGGAAGACCTGCGTCCCTTCAGCGGCGAGGATTATGCCCGCGCCCTGCTGGGCGTGAAGGAAGACGCGTAGGCCCGGTCAGGATTCAAACCTGCAATGCCGGCGCGATTGCCGGAAGCGGAGCATGCCATGAGAAGAGCGTTTATCTGTCCGTCCAAGTATGTGCAGGGCGAGAACGAACTGCTCAACCTTGGGTATTTTGTGCGGCAGTACGGCACAAAAGCCCTGCTGGTAGCCACGGAAAGCAGCGTGAACAGGGTGCGCCAGACGCTGGACGCCACAGCGGCCAAATTTGGCGTGACCTTTGTGGAAACGGAATTCCAGGGCGAATGCTCGCGCGTTGAAATAGCCCGCCTTGGCGAGCTGGCGCGTCAGCATTCCTGCCACTGCACCGTGGGGCTTGGCGGCGGCAAGGCGCTGGACACTGCGCGTTGCGTTGCGGCGGGGCAGGGGGTCATTGTGGTGCCCACCACAGCGGCTACGGACGCGCCCACAAGCCACTCCGCGGTGATCTACACGCCAGACGGCGAAATGGAAGATTACGCCTATTTTCCCCGCAATCCCGATGTGGTGCTGATGGACGTTTCCATCATTGCCGCTTCGCCGGTGCGTTATCTGGTGTCGGGCATGGGCGATGCCCTTTCCACATATTTTGAGGCGCGGGCCAACGTGCGCTCGTGCGCTCCCGTCAATGCGGGGCTGCCCTGCGGCGCGCGCACGGGCGACTGCCCACCGGCCAGAGGCACCCTTGCAGCGCAAGCACTTGCCGCCACCTGCTACCGCACCCTGCTGGATGACGGCTACAAGGCCGTGCTGGCCTGTCAGGCCAAGATGGCGACGCCTGCGCTGGAAAACATCATTGAAGCCAACTCCCTGCTTTCCGGTCTGGGCTTTGAGAGCGGCGGCCTTGCGGCAGCCCATGCCGTGCACGATGGCCTGACCGCGCTGGAAGAAACCCACACCTACCTGCACGGCGAAAAGGTCGCCTTTGGCACGCTGGTGCAACTGGTGCTGGAAAACTCCCCCACGGAAGAACTGGACGAAGTGCTGGGCTTCTGCACCTCGGTGGGCCTGCCCGTGTGCCTGAGCGACATCGGCATTACGGACATCAGCCCCGAAGCTCTGCGCAAGGTGGCCCGCAAGGCCTGCCTGCCCGAGGAATCCATCCACGCCATGCCCTTTCCCATTACGGAAGAGAGCGTAGCTGCGGCCATTATGGCGGCAGACGCTCTGGGCAACGCATTCAGAAGCTAAAACCATCCTGCGGCGCAAGCCGCCCAAGCTGAATTTGTCAGCAATAGAGAGGGGATTCCTGTACGGGAATCCCCTCTCTGCGTATTTTCAGGGGCCGCGCTGAAAAATTCTATCTCAATTTATCCACGGCTGCGGTGCATTTTTGCCGTTTTGCGGTTTGCGAGGGGGCGTTCCTTTACAGCTTAACAAGATATGAAAACCCCCGTTGACTTTCCCCTGCACTGGAAGGTTACGCTGGACTGAAATAGCCATTTGAGCATCTGGCAGGTGCTGAAAATACATCTGAAAGGGTTTGTGGGCCGATATGTATTTTTTGGGGATTGTTTACGTTTAACGTCTGGAGTCGTGTGATGAAAAAAATTTGCCTTGCATTGTTTGTCAGTTGCTTTGTCTTTGCATTCACGCTCAGCCAGTCGGCCAACGCCGCTACAGAGCTGAAGCACTGGCCCGCCCCTGTGAAAGAACAGCTCGACAAGGTGATTGAAAAAAATGCCAATCAGGGCAACTTTGCCGTTTTTGACATGGACAACACGAGCTACCGCTATGATCTGGAAGAATCCCTGCTGGCCTACATGGAAATGAAGGGCGCGCTCTCCCGCGAAAAGCTGCCACAGGAACTGCGCCTCATTCCCTTCAAGGATACCAAGGACTTCAAGGAAGGTCTGGTCAGCTACTACTACCGCCTGTGCGAAACGGAAGACCTCATCTGCTACCCCTGGGTTGCGCAGGTTTTTGCGGGCTTCACGCTTAAGGAACTCAAGGGCCATGTGGACGGCCTCATGGAATACAAAAAGCCCCTCAAGGCCAAGTATTACAGCGGCGACACCGTGAAAGAAGCCAGCATCAATCCGCCCAAGCCCTTCACCGGCATGCAGGAACTGTACGCCAAGCTGATGGAAAACGGCATCAACGTGTATGTTATGACAGCCGCCAGTGAAGAACTGGTGCGCATGGTGGCCAGCGATCCCAAGTATGGTTACAACGTCAAGCCTGAAAACGTCATTGGCGTGACCATGCTGCTCAAGGATCCCGCCAGCGGCGCTCTGACCACCTCGCGCCTCCAGATCGAAAAGGGCCAGTACGACCAGAAAAAGAACCTCGACATGCTGCTCACCACCTACCTCATGAATCCCATGACCTGGTATGAAGGCAAGATGGGCACCATCCTCGGCTACATCGACCAGTGGAAAAAGCCCATCATCGTGGGCGGCGACACGCCCATTTCTGACGGTTACATGCTGCTGAACGGCGTGGACGTGGAAAAGGGCGGCGCGCGCGTGTGGATCAACCGCAAAGACAGCGCCATGAAAAAGATGGAAGGCATGTGGACCAAGGCCGCTGCCCGCCAGAAGGAACTGGGCCAGCCCGTCACCGCCGACAAGAACTGGCTTGTGGTCAAGCCCGAAGAAATTCAGTAGCCCGAAGCGCCAGCGGTTTTGCCGCCTGACGCAGTGAGCTGACATTCAGCGGGATATTCCGCCAGATATCCCGCGCAACCTGTCCCGCATCCCTACCCCCCAATAAATGAGGCCCACACGAAATGGTTCGTGTGGGCCTCATGATTTTAGGCTGCTAAACTGTTATCCGTGCGCGCTTACTCGGCCCGGAAGGTCAGCTTGTCGTCCGTGGCGTCCACAGTGACGCACTGGCCGTCGCGGATTTTGCCGCCCACCAGTTCCTTGGCAAGCGGGGTTTCCACAGCCTGCTGCACGTAGCGCTTGAGGGGCCGCGCGCCGTACACAGGGTCGTAACCAGCATCGCCAATAAACTTGCGGGCCGCATCAGTAAGTTCAAGCCTGATCTTGCGGTCTTCAAGCCGCTTGCGCAGCCGGTTGACCTGAAGATCCACAATGCGTGCAATCTGGTCGCGCCGCAGGGGCAGAAAGACCACGGTTTCGTCCACACGGTTGAGGAACTCGGGGCGGAAGTGCGCCCGCAGATCCTCCATGACCCTTTCCCTCGCGCCTTCCTTCAGCGAGCCGTCGGCAGAGATGCCGTCCAGCAGGTGCATGGAGCCGATGTTGGAGGTCATGATGACTATGCAGTTGCGAAAGTCCACCGTGCGTCCCTGACTGTCCGTAAGGCGTCCATCGTCCAGCAGTTGCAACAGGGTGTTGAACACATCGGGATGCGCCTTTTCAATCTCGTCAAACAGGATGACGGAGTAGGGCTTGCGGCGCACGGCCTCGGTAAGCTGACCGCCTTCGTCATAGCCCACGTATCCTGGAGGCGCGCCGATGAGCCGCGATACGGAGTGCTTCTCCATGTATTCGCTCATGTCGAGCCGCACCATGTTGTCTTCCGTATCAAAGAGCGCCTCGGCCAAAGCCTTGGAAAGCTCGGTCTTGCCCACGCCCGTGGGGCCAAGGAAGATGAACGAGCCTGTGGGCCGCGCCGGGTCGGAAAGCCCCGCGCGGGCGCGCAGCACGGCATCGGCCACGGCTGTCACGGCCTCGTCCTGACCCACCACGCGCTCGTGCAGCTGGTCGCCCAGGCGCAGCAGCTTTTCGCGTTCGGATTCAAGCAGGCGCGTTACCGGAATGCCCGTCCACTTGCCCACAATCTCGGCCACGTCGTCGGGGCGCACTTCTTCCTTGAGCAGGCGGGGGCCTTCGCTCTCGGCTCCTGCGCCGGACGCTGCGGCCAGCTTCTTTTCCAGCTCAAGCAGCTTGGAGTACTTGAGCTCGGCAGCCTTGTTGAGGTCGTAGGCGCGCTCGGCCTGCTCAATGGCAAGCTTGGTCTGCTCGATCTGCTCCTTGATTTCACGCACGTGGTCGATGGAGCCTTTTTCAGTCTCCCACTGTTTGCGCATGTTGGCCTGCTGGGCGCGCAGATCGGCCAGTTCGTTCTCAAGCTTTTCAAGGCGCTCGCGCGAGGCGGCGTCTGTTTCGCGGCGCAGGGCTTCGCGCTCGATTTCGAGCTGCATGACCTTGCGGTTCACTTCGTCCAGATCAGCGGGCAGCGAGTCGATCTCTGTGCGGATCATGGCTGCGGCCTCGTCAATGAGGTCAATGGCCTTGTCCGGCAGCTGACGGTCGGTGATGTAGCGGTGCGAAAGCACCACCGCTTCAACAATGGCCGAGTCGCTGATGCGCACGCCGTGGTGCACCTCGAAGCGTTCTTTCAGCCCGCGCAGGATGGAGATGGCGTCCTCCACCGTGGGTTCTTCAACCATGACGGGCTGGAAGCGGCGTTCCAGAGCCGGGTCTTTTTCAATATACTTGCGGTACTCGTCCACAGTGGTTGCGCCGATGCAGTGCAGCTCGCCGCGCGCCAGCATGGGCTTGAGCAGATTGCCCGCGTCCATTGCGCCTTCTGTTTTGCCCGCGCCCACAATGGTGTGCAGTTCGTCGATGAACAGAATGATCTGCCCTTCGCTCTTTTCCACCTCGTTGAGCACTGCCTTGAGGCGTTCCTCGAATTCGCCGCGGTACTTGGCGCCGGCAATGAGCGCGCCCATATCAAGGGCAAAGAGCTTGCGGCCCTTGAGGCCTTCCGGCACGTCGCCCTTGACGATGCGGAAGGCCAGACCTTCCACGATGGCGGTTTTGCCAACGCCCGCCTCGCCTATGAGCACCGGGTTGTTCTTGGTGCGGCGCGAGAGAATGCGGATAACGCGGCGGATCTCGGAATCGCGGCCAATGACCGGGTCCATCTTGCCCTGACGGGCTGCTTCCACGAGATCGCGGGCGTACTTGGTCAGCGCCTCAAAGGTGTCTTCAGGGGTGGAGCTGGTCACGCGCGCGCCGCCGCGCAGCTCTTCCATGGCTGCCACAAAACGGGCGCGGGCGATCTTGTATTCCTTGAACACTTCGCCAAGGGGCGAGGAGGGCGCAACATCGGTAAGCGCGGCAAACAGGTGGTCAACGCTTACGTATTCGTCCTTCATGCGGTTGGCTTCGTTCTGCGCATCGCCCAGAATTTTTGCCAGCCGCTGGGTAATCATGATCTTGGTGGGGTCCATGCCGCCGCCGGAAACAGAAGGCCGCTTGCGCAGCGCGCCCTCGATGGCGACGCTGAGCGCCTTGGGCTGCACGCCCATCTGTTCCAGAATGCGCGGCACGATGCCGTTTTCCTGCTGTACAAGGGCCAGGGCCAGATGCTCGGCATCCGTTTCCTGATGGCCCATGCCCGCGGCAATGCTCTGGGCCTGCCCCACAGCCTCGCGGGCTTTATCCGTAAATTTGTTGATGTCCATAAGCTTCCTCCACACGCGCCCGCGTTGCGGCGGGCAAAATTTTGTTATTTTTGGCCGGGAGGCTGCATGCTCTCAAACCGGCTATTCGTCTTCAAAATGCTGTAAGCGTTGCACCCTGCGTTCCAGAGAATCTATGCGCTCCAGAAGATCCACAATGATAGTGCCGCCGAGTACGGGCAGCTCAAAGTCGCAGCAGATGCGCTCAAGCTTGCGTACACGGTAGATGTCTACATCGCGAAAAAGGAAATCCTGCGCCGCGCTGGTGCGGGCTTCAATCCAGCCAAGGCCCATCAGTTCCTGAAGCCGCTCCGGCGCAATGCCTGTGGCTTCAATGAATTCCTGCCAGACCATGACCGTTGAAGGCACGGGCAGTGAAGGTTTTTTCGGGGTCATGCTCATTTGTGTCCTCCACCAGTAACCGTATCGGTTGCCGCCTGCGGCGGCGCCGCTGGAACATGCATGCAAACCCAGTGTGCAGCCGCCGGGGGTGTTCGCTGGCGGCTGCCTGATTGTTCCCTACGAGCGGGCCTTGAATGTTGATATCTCGGCCAGCTTGCTCCACAGATCGCGTTCTTCGTCCGTGATCTGGGCGGGAACCCGGATCATGATCTTTGCCAGCAGGTCGCCCCGCTTGTCGCCAGCGCCCAGGCCCTTGCCGCGAAGGCGGAACTTGCGCCCGGAGCTGGAGCCTGCGGGAATCTGCATTTCCACGCTGCCTTCAAGGGTGGGCACTTCAACCCGCGCGCCAAGGGCGGCTTCCCACGGGGCCAGGGCCAGATCGCATTGCAGGTTGTCGCCGTCCACCTTGAAAACATGGTGAGGCAGATAGCGCACCCGCAAAAAGAGGTCGCCCGGCGTGCCGCCCGGCGCAGGGTCGCCCTGCCCGGCGAGGCGCAGTTTTGCTCCCTCGCGGATGCCAGCGGGCACATTGACCTCAAGGGTCTTTGAACCAGCGGGCATGTTGATGGACACGGAGCGCGGGCCGCCGCGCAGCACTTCTTCAAGGCTCAGGGCAAGCTCGGCCTCCACATCGCGGCCACGGCGTTGCCGGGACGAAAATCCGCCGAAGGGATCCGGGCCAAAATTGGCTCCACGGCCGCCAGCCTGTCCGCCCATCTGGCCGCCAAAGGGGCCGCCATACTGACCACCACCGCCAAACAGGGTTTCAAAAAAGTCTGAAAAGCCCGAACCGTCAAAATTTTTGCCGTTGAACGTGAAATGCACATTCTCAAAGCCCGGTTCGCCCTGAAACTGCTGGCCGTGCTGCCAGTTGGGGCCAAGCTGGTCGTACAGCTTGCGCTTTTCCGGGTCTTTGAGCACTTCATAGGCTTCGTTGATTTCCTTAAACTTCTCCTCTGCCTGCTTGTCGCCGGGATTGAGGTCAGGGTGGTATTTACGGGCCAGCTTTTTATAAGCCTTGGAGACATCCTCGGCTTTCGCTGCGCGCTCTACTCCCAGAAGTTTGTAATAATCCTTGTACGATACTGCCATGATGCGTGCTCCCCGTCGGGTCGTTTCCTTGACGTGCGTCCAGAATACACCTGTTCGCAACGCCTGCCCATAAAAAGTAATGCTGGGCCGCGCATCGTCAATGGGTAAATGCCGTGTTTTTGTCTGGCATTACGCGGGGCTTTCCATAAATAGCAACAAAAGCCCCCTGCCGCCCGAAATGGGACGGCAGGGGGCTTACAGGCATGGCAATGACAAGGCGGCCTATGGCAGCAGCGGGCCGCGCGAACCGATGGTGTAAAAGTTGCGGCCCACGCGGGAGGCTCCGTTGAGCAGGGTGCTGCTCAGGCCAAGGTAATCCGTTTCGGCGCGGGAGCCAGCAAAGTCGGCGTTGGATGCAGACTCCGCCGCCTGATTGCGCAGGCTCCAGGCCCGCATGTCCTGCGAATGGGCCCTGCTTTGCCCCTGCTGCTCGGCAGAGAGGGCGTCCAGCTCGCCTTTTTCTGCGGTATCAAGCGTTTTATCCAGCGTGGAGCCTGCATCTGTTTGTGCTCCCGAGGCTCCGGCCTGCGCGCGTTGCGCGCCGATGATGCGGGCCGCCTCCTGCCTTTTGGCCTGCGCGGCTTCGTAACCTGCGCGGCGTTCCTGCCGGGCGGCCTCGTCTGCCGCCTGTGCGCTCAGTTCCGCCTGCTGGGCGTTGCGGGCCGCAAGGTCGGACTGGTATTCCGTCTGCTGGCGGCGGTTTTCTGCCTGCTGCACGGCGCTCACGGTTCCGGCTGCGGCCCCGGCGAGGGCCACGGCGGCGCTGATCATGGCGGCGGTGCTGGTTGCAATGGCCATTAGCTGTCCTCCTGGATGGTTTCTGCGTCCCTGGCTGGCGCTGGCGGCAGGGTTTTATGCCAGATGGTTTCCGTAGGCTGCGCCCCAAGGCGGCGGTAGAGCGCATGGCAGGGGCGGGACGCTGGCGAGCTGTACTGCACAAGGCTCACGCCGCGTCCCGCCAGGGCTGATTCCGCATGGCGCAGCAGGCGCAGGGCAAACAGGCCGCCACGCGCCCACGGGGCGAGATACAGGCCGTCCAGTGCAGCCAGCCGGGTTTGGGGGCGGTGGGGGCAGTCTACCAATGTAAAGGCGGCATAGCCTGCCAGTGGTGCGGTTGGGCTTGCTGCAGCATTCACGCCTGCGGCATGGGCCACGCCACACGGTTCGTCTTCTGCAATCCCGCGCGCGGCGCTGATGTGCAGCATGCCCAGACGCTCAAGGCTGGCGTAGCGCTCGTGATCAAGGGCGTAGTGCTGCACGCCGTAAATGGGGGCTTCCACCTCGTCCCAGTGGGCTGCGGCCAGTTGTCCGGCTTCCTCTGCCAGATGCGAAAACGGTTCTGTGGTGATGGTCAGCATGGCTGCTCCTTCTGCGTGCTCATTGTTCAAGTCCTTATGCAAAGGTGATATCCAGCGTGAGCGCAAGCACGCGAAAGGGCAGGGGCCGTTGCTGCACCAGCCAGATGCTCGTCTGATTGTCCCAACCGCCGCTGGGAGCGCAGGTGATGTCGCCAGAGAAGGGTTGCACGGCCTCGCCCCAGTGTTCCGGCATGAAAGGCAGGTCGTACAGTTCGTTGCGGCTGGGGCCGTATTGCCCGCCTACGCTGCGGTACAGGCGTAGAGAGCAGGAACCGTAGGCCCGCCCCTGCGCCAGTGTTGTGCCGGAATTGAAGTCTCCCTCAACAGGCAGAGGGGAGAGCACGGATGCATACGGCAGGCCTGCCTGCACCACGGATGCCGCGTAGGGCAGCTCTATGCGCCCGTCACGCACCACGCAGCCCTCCACAGGGCTGCCGTCCGCCAGTACGGAAAGTGCACAGCCTTCCAGATGATCCAGGCCTTCCACGGTTGAAGCTGGCGTATCCGTGCGGATGGCAAGGCCGCAATCCACAAAACAGGCTTCGGCAATAGGCTGGCTGTCGCTCCAGACAGGGGCCAGCCGCTCGAGGAAATAGCGCGTCCGGCCCGCAATGGTGCGGCGCAGCACAAGGGCCAGCGCGTCCCCGCCCTGATCAGCCACGGTTGCCGCAGAAATGACTTCGCCGTCGGTCACATGGCGCGACCAGCCCCAGATGTCGTGCTCCTTCATGTAGGTAAAAGCCAGCAGCAGGCCATCATCGCGCACGCACCAGATTGTTGAACCGGGCGTCTGCTGATAGGCCCACTGCTTGATGGTGTGTCCCTCAAACAGATGCGGCGCAAGAATGGATAAGTCATTGCCCGAATAGCCGTCTTTTTCCAGCGAATAGAAAAGATCGCGCACTCGCGAGCCGTGGCGCTGCACATGCAGCACCGAGTTGCCGATGATGATGGGCGCAAGCCCGGCGCTGCCCCAGTACGACTGGGCGGTGATGCTGACCTTCTGGGGCGTGATGGCCGACCCATCGCCGCCGCTGGCCTTGTATTCGCTGCCGGAGGTACCCACCAGAAGATCGCCGAAGCTGGCAACCCAGGTTACGGAGTCTATGGAGCCGGAGGCGATGAGGTATTCCACCGGATCGTCATCCTGCAGGGGGCGCGACTTGCGGAAGGATTCAAAATCTCCCGTGCGCGACATGTAAAATGCCTGTGGCGTATCGGGGGTGGCGGCAAGCACCATGCGCTGCTGGTGAAAGGCCACCACGCCGGGATTGTTGCCGTCAGTAAAAGGATTCCAGTCTTCGCGGGGCGTGTCTGTTGTGTCGGCCTTGTAGTTCTGGTCGCTGAAGCTGGTGCCGGAGGCTACGCCGATAAAACCAAAGTAGCCCGCTTCTTCGCGGTAAACATTATACTCTGCAGCGCCCAGAACGGCAGGCCAGCTTATGGTTGTGCTGTTGCCCACCACCCAATCGGAGGGGTGCCGCGCCCCGCGGCACTCTCCGGCAGACGAGGCGAGGGACTGCCTGCCGTTGGCATCCACCGCCGCCACCTTGTAACGCAGGGTGTAGGAACCGCCGCTGCCGGCAAAGGCCAGCGTGGGTGCGGCAGGGGCGGGCAGGGATGTGTTCAGTTTCACCTGTTCCAGGCTCCAGGCATAGTTTCCACCCGGTGCATCGCGCCGCACTATTTTGTGCAGCGGATATTTCTGATGGGCCAGATACACCACATCGCCCACCTGCGCGTGGCAGAGCGAAAGCAGGTCTTCCGCCGCATAGGGGGTTGCCATGACTGGTGCCGTGGAGAATCCGGCAACCGTCGCAATTCGCAGGGTTTTTTCGCCAAAAACAAGAAGAAAATTCTGGCTCGGATGCGCGCTGAAGGTGAAGGGAAGCAACACGGAATATGCCCCCAGCTCAGCCAGAAAGCGGGTGCCGGGCCGCCGGGCCACATCGCCGTGCAGGCCGGGGAGCATGTTCTCCATGCAGGCAACGCAGTTGCGGTAACGGGAGAGATCGTACCGGGCCGAGAGCGTGGGCGATATTTCGCCGCCGGTAAAGTTTTGCAGGGCTATGCGCATGACCGTTCCATCTGCAAAATGTCAGGGGCATTGGGCCAGGGCGTTTCATCCCCGCCACCATCCCAGGGCGCGCCGGGCTGTTCTGGCAGGGCGCGCAGGGTGCCCCGATAGGTCTTGATCAGCTCCAGATCGCCCTCGCTGATGGGATAGTCGCCCAGCAGATACTTGTCTGTAGCTGCAAGCCGCAGGTCGCGCGCTGCGCGCAGGATTGTATACTGCTGTTCTGCCGTGGGGGCAGGGGCAGGCTGTATTGCAAAGCCGCCATCTATCGGCACCATCATGGCGCAATTATCGTTGCACCACTGTGCGGCTTCCGGCGGGTATACCCCTTCAAATTTTTGTCCGATTGCGTACATGGTGGCTCCTTAGTACCCAGCGGCGTACCAATTGGTATCGACGGATGTAGTGGTTTTTCTAAAACAGAAGCCAGAGGAATTTCTCCACTCTATCTTGGGGTGTCCGCTATCCGTTTCGGAATAAAACGCATACACATTCAGGACATACGATGCCCCTGCAAATGGAATGGGAAAAGTCACAGTTAAGCTACCTTCTGCCCTAACGCCCAGATAGCCTCCCTGTTCTATAAAACCATCGGAATACTTACGGTACCAACTTGTTCCGTTTGTCCATGTGGATACAAGGTATGGAGACCAAGCTGGTCTGTTGCTCATGTCTGCATTGAGCTTACCCGCAAGGCCCGCCATGTAATTTGCCCAATCGAATACGCTGGCATTGTTCTGCGCGGATGCCAGAACCACAAAATGCCGCAGGCGTATGCCCTCGGTTGTGACCGTGTTGGAGTTCCCGTAGATGGGGTTGGACAGCCCCAAATTTATTCCCAAGCCATAGCCAGCCGTATCAGTCCCCGCTGTGCTGCCAGGCGACCATGCACCCGTGCGATAAAAAGGTGCGGACAACGTGGCGTTGGCGCGTATTGGGGCATATGCTCCCGTTGCTGTAACCCACGAGGTCAACTCTCCAGCCACATTCGGCAGCCCAGCCTTATAACTCTTGCCCAACTCTGCGGCACTTGCAGCCTGGGTGATGGAATCGCCGTTTTTCAACAGCGGCACCTTGAACTTCTGGGCGGTGGTGTCCAATGCGAACTTTGCGCAGTTGCCCGTCAGGGCCACCTGGGCGGCAAAGGCGGCATAGGTGCAGGTGAGCAGTCTGCCACCCACAAGATACGTGTCGTAAAACTCCCTGAACTGCTCACGCGTGTATTCCGCAGCGTTAGCCGGGACAGCGCCGTTGGGCACGTAGCTGTCGGCGCAAAGCATGGTTATGACGCTGCCGATCAGGGTTGTGCCTATGGCCGTGATGCCAAGCTCTGCAGTGTCCAGGCGCGCATCCTGCTGGGTGTTTTTTGCCTCAGCATCTGACAATCGGCTGAGCAAATTGTCCGGCACGGCCTGTTGCGCCGCGTGGGCGGCGGTTTGCGCTGCCTGGGCGCTTGCGGCTGCGCTATCAGCCTGTGCAGTGGTGGCGCTCACGCTTGCTTCTGCCGTCTCAGTTACCGTTTGCGCGGCAGTTGCGGCGCTGGCCGCAGCGGCGGCAGCTGAATGCGCGGCGGCGGTGGCGCTTTGGGCTGCTGCATCACGGCTGGAATAGACGGAAGCAACCACTTCTTCCGGCGATTTGTCGCTGGTGGCGGGCATGATGACGGCGCGCGCGAGTTTTTCGTTCAGTTGCTGGAGTTCCGCTGTGGCCTGATCCAGACCGTCTTCTATGACCTGAGGATCAAAGCGCGATGCGGATATGAGGTCTATGCCCTGCGCAAAGGGCATGTTGCGCACAATGGCAAGCCTCCAGCCTGCGGGCAGTGGCGCTCCATCGTGCAGATAGGTGACAGTGCCGCCGCTCTCGCCGATGTTGGCAGTCCAGCCCTGAGCAGGGGAAGTTTCCCCCTTGGGCGATGTGATGCTGATGTTAAGCTGGTCTGTGCTCCAGACCTTAAAAGCGAAGGGAAAGGATGTTGCCGCGCCATTGCCTTCATACACGGCGCGGCTGGGGCTGTAGGGCAGGGTCATGCCTCGCTCCTTGCGGGTTTTGCTGTGATTGCGGGCGTGTTCAGCGCACGGCAAGCCAGGGGTCTTCCACCGGGCGGTCGCTGCGCTCGGACGCGGCGGCGCTGCGGGCCGGGGGCAGACTGGCCGCATAAAGCTGTTCAAGCTCGGCGGCCTTCTGGCTGCTGCCCTTAAGCAGGGGGGCAGCTATGAGAGCCGCCAGCTTGCGGGCCAGCATGTGGGCGAAGAGATCATCAAAAAGGCGGCTGTTGCGCACGTCTTCCGTGTACAGGGCAAGGGCGCGCGCCGCATCGGTGAGCAGCAGCGAACCATCGCCCGCCGCATTCTGTGCAAGGCAGAAGGGGCGGGCCGTAATGCCCTCGTGGCGCACCTCGTGCACTTTGAGGCAGTCATCGGGCAGGGCGTAGGCAAAGCGGAATTCCGGCGCGTAACCTTCGGGCAGCGGCACAAGGGCCATCCATGTTCTGCGTTGGGCAAAGCTCCAGGGAAAATCGCGCAGCACCTGTCGCCGGGCGGAATCCCAATACAGACGGCATTGCAGGGCCTCCGGCGTGTTTTCCTGCTCGGAGGCGACACTGCGCGTCCCCAGAAAGCCCAGCGCGCGGTTCCACACGCTTATCTGGCTGATGGTCATGGCAGTTCCTGTGATGAAGAGGAGAAAAAGCCTCCGGCCTGCCCCGCAGGGGGCCGGAGGCTGCACGGTGGCAGGGTGTGTTTTAGCCAGCCATGATTGCGGGCTCGTAGGGCAGGTCTTCCTCCCGCGTGAGGGCGGCAAAGATGCGTCCCTTGCTTACGGTTTTGCCGTCAACGGGCGTGACGGCGAAGGTCAGACGCAGCCAGCTCTTGCGCACGCCCTGGGGCAAAAAACGCAGATAGGGGCGCGCGCCAAGGCCGAGGCCGGGAGCTTCCACCGGGTTGGGCACCGTCACCGAAGCGCCGGGAACGGCAGCCCAGGGGCCGTCGGCGTGATCCGCCTCCTCCATGCAGATGGTGAGGCTCTGCGTTTCAGCCGGGGCAAAGGCCTCGGTGATGGAAAGCCGCAGGGGCATGGGTTCCATGCGTCCGGGAAGCTTCAGGCCGGTAAGGGGCACAGCCTGGCCCGTGGCGTTGGCTGTAAGGGGGCCTTCAAAAAAAACGGAGTTGCGGTCGATAATAGCCATGAAAACTCCTTTGGCAGGATACTGAAAGAACAGTGAAAAAAACAGGCTGGCTACTGCGTGGAAGCCCCGGCAAGGGCTTCCACGCGTTACAAAGGATTGTGGTTAGGCCACCACGCCTTCGCTGGAGAGCACGGCATCGCACTGGCGCACAGGGCGACCATGCAGCACAGGCACGGCCTTGGAGTCAAAGAACTCGCCGTACTGCAACTGCACGTTGCCCGCATCGGAATTCTGCAACTCAAGGGCGGTGAGCACGTCGGCATTGGCGTACCACACGGCCTTCTGGCGCAGGTGCTGGGGCATGAGGTTCTTGGCCTCTATGGTCAGCTTCTGCATATCCACAAAGCCGCTCTGCCCTTTGCGCTTGCCAAGCGAAGCCACGGGCAGGTTGGCGATGCGCACGATGCCGCGCCAGTCGCGCACGGCAAGGCCGCAACGCCAGTTGTATTTGTCGCCCACCACCTGATATTTGCGGCCGTCCGGATCCTGAGCCATGTACGTTTTGAGGTCTTCGTGCGAGAGGCCGCCGTTGCTTTCCTTGGGATAGACGCCGTGCACCGACTGCGCGCCCCACGAAACAAGCCACAGGGAGGTGCAACCGCCCTCGTCGCGCCCGCCAGCATCAAGCACGTTTTTGGCGTCCAGCGCGGGGTAGCGCATGGCAAGGCCGTTGAATTCGTCGGGGTTCAGGTTGCTGTTGCCGTAAAAGAGGGTGGTGGCCACTTTCTGGCGCATGGCCTCGGCAAAGGCCACGCCTTCGCTCATGCGAAAGGCCTTGTCGCGGCTGCCGTAGAGACGCAGTTCTTCCACGTCCAGTTCCATGATGGCTTCAAGGATGCCGCAGCCTTCCTTGACCTGGCTCCACTGCGATTTGGAGGGCGGCGTGCCCTGATAGAGCCTGCGCCAGTATACTTCGGGCAGCCCGGTGCGGATGCGGGTGAGGTGACCGTCGCTCTGGTTGGATTCCATCCAGAGCACGTCGTCCATGATGTCGTTGGTTTTGTTCATCAGTTCGATGATCTGCCCGGCCTTGTCGCCACGGTAGAACTGTTCCATCTCGGCCAGGGACACCACCAAACCCATGGAATTAGCCATAATACCCTCGTCTGTTTGCAGGTTGCTCAAAAAATTTTGTTGCTGGGCCGTGCGATGTGCAGGGGCGGAAATCAGATGCTTCCGCTGCGCGAACTCCAGCCTGCGTACATGCGCTCTTCAAGCGGCGGCATGGAACCGCCAGCCTGTCCCTGCACCAGCCCGTCCTCCATGAGGGCATCGGCAAGGCGGTTGAAAAAGCGCAGCACGTCAGGGTTGTTGCCGTAACCGGTCTGTTCCAGCAGTTGGCCGATGCGCTTGCTCTCATCAAACCGGTCAAGGGCAAGCTGGGCGCGGGCAACAGTGGCGGGCAGGTTCGCACCGCCGATCTGCGGGTCTTCCGTGGCCTCCTTGCGCCATTTGTTGACCTGCTCCTGCCACTGGAGGCGCTGGCCTGCCTCATGTTCGCGCAAGCGCTGGGCATACGGGTCAGCCTGCGGGCTGGCCTCATGCGCCTGGGCGGGATTTTCCGCACCAGCGGCAGCCTGTGGCGCTGCGGCGGCAGGGGCGGCACCGCCTGTTCCTCCATTGCTCTGGTCTGCGCCGGAAAAGCCGGTCGCAGAGGAAAAGGCGTTTTCGGCAGTGGAGGAAGCCTCAGAAGGTGTCGAGATCATGAGCGTCGTTCTCCTTGGTTTGCAGCAGTCTGGGCAAATGCCCGGGGTTTGCCTGTTGCATGAGGCGCATAATGCGCATGCCGACCATGCGTTGGCCCTCGGTGTAAAAAAGGCGCGAGCTTTGGCAGGATTCGGGCGCATTGCCCATATCCTCGGCGCTGAAGTTGCGGCACAGATGCAGCAACCAGCGTAGCAACACACGGCCCTGGGGCTGGGCCATCAGCCCGTCCACTGCGGCCCGCATTGCCGTGTCGAACGTCTGGGCGCGGTTGACGGTATTCTGCTGTGCACGTTGTTGGGCCTGTTCCTGCTGTTCCGCCTGTTCGTAGGGGGCAAAAACATCCATCAACGCTGTCCCTCCGGTTTTGCGCCCTGTGGTTCGCCTCTCTGCTCCGCCCGTACAGTTGCCGCCGGTGCCATTGTCGCCAGTATTCCCGCCTGCCCAGCCATTTGTTCAGCGCGGGCAAGGCCGCCCGGCAGAGCATTGCGCAGCAGCCGCGTGATGCCGTCGAGCACGCTGCCCTGTTTGCCATCCGGCCCGGAAAGCGGGCTTTGCGAAAGCTGACGCACCATATCCACACCCTTGCCAAGGGCTTCTGTGAGGGCCTGCGTCTGGGCGGCATCAGCCCTGGCGGCGCGCAACTGCTGGCGTTCCTCCGGCGAGCGCGTGAGGCTCACGGGCAGGCCCAGACTTTCCGCATAATTATCAAGCAGATGGTCCACATTGAGGGTGTCCAGGGCTTCGGGCCATGCGCTGGAAGCCTTGAGGGTCAGGGCCATGTACTGGTCTGCCGCATTGATGCCCACCAGCTTCTGGGCCTGCGCCAGCAGGGATACGAACTCCACGCGCAGGCGGCGGCCAGCCAGCTCGGGCGGGCAGGGGGGCAGCATGTCCAGCTCGCGCATGCACTCGAAGGTGCGGTCCATGAGCGGGATGAACAGCTCATCGTGCAGGCGTTCCAGCACCGGGCCGACGAGCACCAGTTTTTCCTCCTCCCGCGCCGCGATTTCGCTGGCTGTCACGCCGCTGCGGCCATCAAGGATGAGCTTGAACAGATCGTTATACAGCCCCTTGCGTATCTGGTCCTGAACCGACTCCATGGCTTTGCGCGCCGTGGCGAGATCGGGGTTTATCTGCAACAGGGGCGTTGCCGCCTGAGGGCTTTGCCCCGGCGCGCTGTCCACGTAGTTGACGCCGCCGGGGGTGAGATCAAGCCCCACGGAGCGCAGGCCCGCAGCCACGCTCATGGGCGGATCAACCGCCTTGTGGATGGCCTTGAGCGTGGTGACGCCCATCTGTTGCAGCATGCGGCAGTCGGGCAGGGCGTCCATGGCTGGCGAGCGCCCGTACACATCGTTGCCCGCCACATCCCAGCGCGGGCCAAAGCCAGGAAAGGTGCGAAAGCCCGAAACCTTGAGGGCATGGCGGTTGCCATCGCGTCCTTCCAGCCAGTAGACGGAAGCCACGGGCATGCGGCTTGCGTCAGTCAAACCGGGCTGCGTGTTTTCACGCGGATATACTGCCTGAATGACGTTGCGCCGCTCCTCGGGATTGCGGCGTGCTGCCTCGCGCAGAGTTTCGGGCAGGGCCGAGGGGCCGAATGCCTGAACGATCTGGCGCAGGGTCATGGCGCTGCGGCGAAACACCGTGTCCACCCGCCGCGTTGCATCGCAGTCCAGCGCGTATTCCCCCGCGCAAAGGGGGATAAAGCGGAAGCCGTGCTGCGGGTCGGCCAGCTCAAACACAAAGGCCGTGCCAAAGGTGCCCAGTTCGCCATACATGGTGTGCATGGCATTGTAGAAGTTTGACCGCTGAAACACGGTGCGCATCCGGTTGGCGACCTCGTCCAGCCATGCCTGACCGGGGCGGCTGCGGGCCAGATCGGCATCGTCAAGGCTCAGACGGAACCACGGCCTTGCCGGGCTGGTCAGGCCGCCCTGAAGGCCAGCCGCCAGCGTGCGCATGGCCAGAATGCCAGTGGCATCCACAAGCCCACGGTTGAGCATGGGGCCTTCTTCCGCCGCGTCCACCTGCGGATTCAGGCGGCAGCGCGTGGGCAAAAAATGGTCTGCCAGGCTTTGCCATGCCGCGTCCCAGGGGGCGCGGCGGCGTAACAGGGCATCATGCCGCCGGGAAAGGCCCTGCACGTCCACAGCATAGTGCGCGGCGCTTTGCGCGACATTCGGGGGGGCGGGCTGCCCTGCGGGCGCACCGCGATTCTGAATGTGTGCGGTCACGCTACTGCCCCAGCAGAGTTTTGCGCGTTGCGTCCGCGCGGTTGAGCGGGCTGGTGTACACAGAGCCGTTGATGCCCGCCGCCTTGGCGGCCTTGTCTTTCTGGTTCTGGCGCGCCGCGGTGGCGGCCTCGGTTACGGGTTTTTCCACTTCCTGTTTGGGAACAGGCGCAACTGCGGGTACATCGGGCGTGCCGCCTCCTCCAAATCCCATGATGTTCTCCTTATGTTTAATGATTTATATGGATTACTGTCGTATCGTTACAGACACGTCCTGCGCTGTGCAGAGCACCAGTACGCCGTCCACCCATGTCTTTTTGCGGGTATGCAGGCATGCGCCGGGCAAACGCCCGAGCACGCGGAACCCGCAGGCTTCGGCCAGCCTCCAGGCATGGCGGTTGGGGGCCGGGCAAAGCCCCATGACGGCGGAGCAGTCGAGGTTTGCAAAAGCCCAGCTCAAGCCCCCGTGGGCCATGGGCACCGCCAGCCGCGCCCATTGACGAAAGGTGGTGAAATCGAACTCCCACACCCGCCCCCTGCGGGGACTGAACATGGCGCAGGCCAGCAATGGGGCCGGCTTGGACGCGCAAACAGAGGCGGCCCCGGGCGGCGGGCCGTAACAGCCCAGCAATACGCCTCTTTCCGGCGCGGTGATTGCCTGCCACTGGGCCAGCGTGGGCTTGAGCAGGGAACTCATGGCGCTGGCTGTGAGGCCTTCGGCTTCCATGCGTTCAAAAACGGCATCGCGGGCGTGTTGATCCACAATGGGGGCGTAGGTAAAGCGCATCAGCGTCCTCCAAAAAAGTCGTAGTCCGTGCGGGCACGGCGCGCGCCGGAGGCTGTTTCCTGCTGCGGGCGAAAGCCCGTGACGGCGTACCGCAGGGCGTCTGCCGCGTGGCTTGCCCAGTCGTGCAAGGGGCCGGAGCCAGCCTGTGCTGCCTGCGATCCTTGTGCGGAGCCAGCCTTCCAGCGCCGCCTGTAGGCCCGCAGGGCCTTTACGCCCTGGGCGCAGGCCGCCGCGTCAAACCAGAAGCGCGGCAACTGGCGGCGCAGGGCGTCTATGCCGTCAGCCAGCGAAAGAGCCGGGGCCAGGGTAAAGCGTATGCCCAGTTGGGCGGCGCTTTCCCAGCGGCTCAGCCCGGTGCCCAGTTCGCGCACGCGGATGTCGTGCGGGGCAATGTGGGTGCCGTAAACAAATCCGCGTCCGGCGATGGTTCCATCCGGGAGATTCGGGGCCGTTATTGCTGCTGTTTCAGCAGGGCGGGCCTTGGCGGCCAGCACCTGCGCATAGTGCGCCAGCCCCTCGCCGGAAGCCTCGTAGTAGTCGAGGATGCGCCAGCAGCCCGATGGCTCCACCTGAAAAAACCAGATGGCCGTGGCGTCATCCATGCCCAGATCCCAGGCTGTATGCACGGGAAGCTCAGGCGCGTGGGGCAGGGGGCGGATACGCCCTTCGCGTTCTGCAGTATCCAGCAGTGGCGCGTAGTACGCACCGCGCACCGCCGCTGCAAAAGAACATTCGAATTCCTGAAGATACTCGGCCTCGTCCATGCCCCGGCGCGCCGCTGCCAGCTCCTGCTGCGGCAGGTAACCGGTTTCGGAAGCAGGAAAGCGAAAGCGCGACCAGATGCCTTCCTCATCCGCTCCTGCCTGCTGCCATACGTCGTAGAGCAGGTTGTCCGTGCCTTGGGGCGTGCCGCAGAACAGCGCACGGCCCTGACGGTCGGCCAGCATGGGGCGCAGCACCTGCGTCCACACCTCGCGGGGCATATCCGCCGGTTCGTCCAGCACCAGATCATCAAGATACAGGCCGCGCAGGGCTTGCGCGTTTTCCGTCCCCAGCAGGCGTATGCGGCCCCCGGTGGGCAGCACGCAGACAAGCTCGCTTTCCAGAAATCGCGTGCCGGGCACGGCCCCGGCAAATTGCTTGCAGTAGTCCCAGGCGACTGCCTTGGCCTGCCCCAGAAAGGGCGCGGCATAGGCTGCCCGCCAGTCGTGCCTGCCCACGCGCAAGGCCTGACGCACCAGATCATTGACCGCCGCCACCGTTTTGCCGAAGCGCCTGTGGCAGAGCAGCACGCAGAAGCGGGTGCGCTCCTCATGGAAGCGCCACTGCAAAGGGCGGGGGCAGTAGGGGATGACGTGGGGCGCGGGCTGGGACATGGAAAATATCCTTGCTTTTCAGGTAAACGTTAGTTGCTTGAGCCGTAGTGCGGCAGAATTTTCTGCGCAGGCGGTTTGCCGGATGTGCCTGACGCCTTGGAGGATGTTCGTAATGGTTTGGGCAAATCTGCGGGCAGCCTGCCGGATGCGGCATTTGGGGGGCCGCCCCACACAACCACCATCCTGGGCGGGGCCTCGGGCGAGGCCTCATCGCGCAGGGAACGCAGAATTGCATGCAGTTCCTTTATTTCTTTGACAATATCGATGCTCTTCTCCGCAATGTCAGCTGCGCTGAGGGTGCGGGTGAGCAGGTCGAGCCGTTGTTCCAGGCTGTCGAGCAAGGGGGAGTTGCGGCAACTGCTTTTGCGTTTTGCAGGGGGCATCAGTTGCAGCCTCCCGCAGCATCGCCGCCTGTGCGGCAGGCGAAGGCCGCGCCTCCCTGCGGCACAAGGCGCAAGCGGTCTTCCTGCCGCTCAAAGCTGTGCTCAAGCCGCTCAAGCAACCTGTCCAGACCAGAAATGCGCACATTGAGCGCCTGGATTTCACCGCGCAGGGCCGCCAGTTCATTATGCAGGCCCGCCATGTCTGCTGTATCGGGGGCGAGCCGCAGGTTTTCCTCTATGGCGCTGAGCCTGCGGGTGGTCGCGGCCTCACGCCGGGTATCGCGCTGCACGTGCAGCAGGTAATCCTCCTGCCGCACAAAGGCCCGGCGCAGGCTCCACAAGGCCCAGGCAAACAGCCCCTGCACAAGCAGAACGAGCAGGCTTGCCCCTGTGGAAGAAAAAATGTCCATCATTACAGTATCCTCCATATCTGTTGGCCTGCTCAAAAATAAATGGCTCAGCGTGTTACCAGATTGTTGCGCGGATAGCCTGGCCTAAAATCCCAGCCCCAGCATGCCCAACAGCAATGTCATGATCTGGTTCAGGGCCGAGGGCGGCAGGTGGTCGCTCCAACCCGGAAAAAACAGGGGAATGATGATGAGCCTCCCCGCGACCTCCCAACAGAACAGCAGGGAGAGCATCCAGCCAAGGAAGGAGCGCCAAAGGCGCAATATGCTTGCTGGCGCGCCGCCCACCTCAGCCTCGTTGATGCGGCTTTGCGCATCGTTCTGGCGGTTGCGGTCGGGCAGTATCTTGCCCACAGCGCCGGTGATCCCACCCAGCAGGTTCCCAAGCAGTGTCCACATGTCAGTTTGCCTCCCGCTCAAGTTCCGCGAGATACTGGGCCAGGGCCTTGACCCTGTTGCGCCAGCCTTCAAGAAAGACCTTGAGGGACGGACGGCGGGCAGCCAGATCACGGTAAAAGGCGTCGCGCAGGCGCAGCATTTGCCGGGCGGCAAACCACTGGAGGTTGGCCGATTCCAGGGCTTCGGCCAGTTCTGCCGTGCGCGGGCCGGGGATGCCGTCCTCGGCAATGGGCCGGTAGTGGTCGAGCTGGGCTTCGCCAACGGCGTTCATGCCCTGCTGCAATTGGCGCACGGCTCTGGCTGGCCCCATGTTGACCGCACCATCGTACAGGGCCACGGCCAGGGGCAGGGGCAGGGCTGCGCAGCCAAGGGCATCCCAGAAGTGTTTTTTGAAGAGCGCGGCGGCCTGCTGCCTGGTGCAGGCGCGGATGTCGTCAGCGTCCACATCGCCGTCCACATCCAGATCAAGGCCGCTGTACGTGCAATTGGGGGTACGCGCAGCAGAACAGCCATCGCAGCTTCTGTGCTGGCGCAGGCATTCCTGCCGGGCCTGCCGGGCAAGATCCTGCACCCAGCGCAGGGAAACCCCGTACTTGGTCAGACCGCCCGGATCAGCGGGATGGTCTGTGAGGCCGCCTTCCCATCTGGCGGTGAAGTCATGGGCAGTATCAAACAGGTCGGGCATGATGAGGCTCCTTGGCATGGTGTGGCCGCAATGAGCGGCGTGAGGAGAACATGCCAAAAAGTCGGGCGCGCGTAAGACTGAAAGGGTTCAGTAGCGTCAAAGGCGCAGCGGGCGTTGTTTTTGTGGTATCTGGGCGGCAAATGAGGCGTTGGTGGCAAAAAAAAGCCAGCATAAACGCTGGCTTAAATTTTTTTAAGGGCGGGCAATAGGATGTTTTTGGCTTAATTTACAGCGCATTATCATGCTTTTGGGCAGAAATTTGCGCTGAATCGCCAAGCCTCAGCAGTAGCCTGGCCTGCGGGGGGACGGAACTTTCTTTTTTAAGAATCTGCCATACGCGGCGGTCTGATATGCCGTGGCGGCGCGCCAGGCTGGACACCGCAGCCGTACTGCTTGAACCGCACCCTGTGCTGCGTGAAAAACCTTTGACGATATCATGTTGCCGGAGGCGCGTCACAAGAGCCGTGCAGCGGGGGACATACAGGCTTGTGCCGCCAAAGGTCGCCATGAGCTTGCGCAGGCATTTAAGGCCAAGAGTTTTGCGCAACGGATGTGTTTTGTCCTTGGGCACATTGCGCGGTACGCGTATACATTGCCCGCCAAAGGCGCGCAGCACACCCCAGAATTGTTTCATGTCGTTGAGGGCCCTCCATATCTGGCGCGCATTGTCGGGCAAGTGGTTGATAAGTTCACGCCATTGTTCTTCTGTTTCGGCCATACGCAGGGCATTGCCCCAGGCGGGATTATTTTTGCGGCGGATGCGTGAATCGCCCTCTGGGGCAGGGGCTTTCGCCTCCGACGTGGCAAGTTCTGGTTGATTGTCATCGGGCTTTGCCGGGTCAATGGGCCTATTGGTCATGGCGCGTCTCCACAGTTTGGCAGGCACGCGCGGATATGTTGATTGCGGGCGATTCTGGCGTTGAAGGCGCGTTTTGCGAGCAGATGCGGAACTGCGCTGGAAATGCTTGATCCATCTGGCAGGCCAGAAGACGCAGGTGGTCGATGACGAGGCGCAGTATGGGCTGCTGGATGGCGCGCTCGCCAGTGTGTAAGGAATCCAGCACAGCGCTCAGGTTACGGATGTCGTCAGAAAATGCGGACATGCTATGCTCCAAAAATAGGAAATTGAATTTATTGGGCCGTAAAATAGAAAAATCACTATTTGTGGGGATAGTCAAGGAAAAGTTTTATTTATAAGAAAAGGTTTAATAATATGAATTTATTAACATAAATTTTAAAATAAGCACAAAATCAGCTCTCGTTTCTCCATAGATTTAAAAGTTTTCTTTGAACTTTAAGGAAAACTTGAAATTACCTAAAAACAAATATAGATATGTACAAAAGGCTCGTTTTTTTTTATGAAAAAAATGGTCTGCGCTCTTCGGCATCGATGGCACCGGCATTTCAAGGCAACAAAAAACAAGGGAAAACCATGAAGAAAGCACAAGCGCCCCTGGTATCAGCTTTTGGCGCACGTATGCGTCAGCGCAGGGAAAACTTGGGTTTACACAAGCAGGTACTGGCAGACACGGTGGGTCTGAGCCTGACGACAATTCAGCAGTATGAAAACGGGCAGATGCCCAAGGGCAGCCATGCCGTGCGGCTTGCCGATGCCCTTGAGTGTTCGCTGGACTGGCTGCTGGCCGGGCGCGGTGATTGCGGCAACGGTATGGTGCAAACGCCTGAAGCGCGGCTTATGATGGTTCCCATGGCCGAAGCCCGGCTCTCTGCCGGGACAGGAAGCTTTGAAACCGGCGGCGAGGTGCTGCGGCACTATGCGTTCAGGTGGGATTTTTTACGGCGTAAGGGCAACCCTGCGCAGATGGTGCTGTTGCGCGTTTCTGGCGACAGCATGCAGCCCCGTATTGTGAACAATGACGTGGTGCTGATAGACCAGAGCCAGCGTGAGCCAGTACCAGGGCGAATATATGCCGTGGGGGTGGAGGATATGGTCTATCTCAAGGTGCTGGATGCCATGCCGGGCAAGCTCATACTGACCAGCATAAACCCGGATTTCGCCCCCATAGAAGCCGATACCAGCGAACAACTGGGTGGGCTGGTGCGTATCATCGGCAGGGCCGTATGGGTAGGGCGGGAGCTGGACTGAGACAATCAGCCCGCATGCGGCCACGGTGGGCGCACGCAGGGCTTTGCCCATTACTGGCGTGCAGCATCAAGCCGTGCGCGGCAGAGACCAGCCTTACGTACATTGCCATGTATGCAATGCCTGAGCGTTCTGGCCGGGGCAGCGATGGGGCAGCGAGGTGGCAGGCTGCTCTCAGTTCTTGAGGGCTACGCTGGGGGCAGCGATTTTATCCATGTCGTGTTCGCTGGCAAGGTTGCGGTTCCATGCGCGGATGGCTGCTCCTTGCGACACCGACCACTGCTGCGAGGTTTGCCCGCAAGAACAGACAACGCGCCATACCTCCTGCCTGCGACCAGGGGGAAGCATGGATTCCAGATGGACATTGGTGCCGCCGCATGCAAGGCAGGGGCGGATGGTGTGCGGATCAAGCTCTTTCATATAAGCTACCATACCAGTTTTGAACCGGCATCACAAGGACTGCGTCTGTTAATAGAGAGCACCCGTGCGAAAGACGCAGCAGAGAAATATTTTTTTACAGGATGGGGCATTCTTAACGTTTTGCTGACATGCATATTTGCAATGTAAGTCCGCACGCGACATGTGGCGCGTTGCAAAATTTTTTAAGCACCTTTCTGGAGGAATTATGCGTTATCTGCTCGTCATGATCATGTCCCTCATGCTTGCCGCCCCTGCCTTTGCCGCCAACACCACCGATGCTCCTGCTGCTCCTCACGCTGCCCGCAAGGCCAAGGGCGTGACAAAAGTCGCTCCGGTCGATACGGTAGCCAAGGCTTTGGCCGCTGCCAACAAAACCCCCGTATCCGTTACCGGCACCATCGTGGAACCTGTGCAGGGCAAGAAAAACCGCTACGTCTTTGAAGACGGCACTGGCCGCATGACCGTGGCCCTTGGCAAAAAGGCCGCCGCTGCCGCGCATATTGAAGCGCAGAGCAAGGTTCACCTGACCGGCGTCATGGTGGTCAAGGCTGGCAAGGAAGGCGTGATGGCCGTGCGTAAGGCTGAAATACAGCAGTAAACCGCGAAGTTGCGGAAATTTCCCGATGTCCGCAGGCTGCGCCACAGTGCGCGGGCATCGGGAACTGCTTTTAAAATACCGTCTGCCTCCTGCCTTCACTCCCCGCAGTAATTAATCCATCCGGCGGCGCAGCCCGGCCTTTCTGGAGAACAGCATGCAAACAGTGCGCCCCGCCCCGTATCTTTTTTTTCTGCTCATTGCGTTCAGCCTTGTGATCTCAATGGAATCAGCCCCGCTCGCAGCAGGTTTTGAGGGGCCAGGCGTTGCCTCCACGGTGACGCGGGCCGTTGACGTGCTGGGCGCGCAGGATGACGCGCCATGCGTTCTTGAGGGGCATCTGGTGGAAAAGCTGCCCCGGCGCAAGCACCGCTATCTGTTTGAGGATCACAGTGGCCAGGTTGTTGTGGAAATCGACAACAAGATTTTTGAGCAACTGACGATCACGCCCAAGGACAAGGTGCGCCTGCAAGGGCATGTGGACTGGAACCGCAAGCGGCCCAATGAAGTGGAAGTGGATTCCATATCCATCGTCGGCCCCATAACGCCAAAGGATCTGCCTGAAGCGGCGGCTCCGGCGCAAAAAACTGGCCCGGCAAGGCGCTGACAATGGCCGTTGCCCTTTTGCTTGTGGAGGACAACGAGGATATTCTCGCCAACCTCTATGCCTTTCTGGAGCCGCTGGGCTATGAGCTTGACTGCGCGCGCAACGGCAGAACGGGCCTTGCCATGGCGCTTGAACAGCACTTTGACTGCATTGTGCTGGACATAATGCTGCCCGGTATTGACGGCATATGCCTGTGCCGCGAACTGCGCGACAAACACCACAAACACACCCCCATTATTATGCTCACCGCCAGGGATGCCGTGGCCGACCGGGTGCAGGGGCTTGAAGCCGGGGCTGACGACTACCTCGTCAAACCCTTCGCCCTCAAGGAGCTTGAAGCCCGCATACGTGCGCTGCTGCGGCGTGGGCGCATGTCGTCCGGCAATACCGCCGATGGCGGGGCTGTGTGGACATACGCGGATCTGACGTTTAATTCGGGCGAGCACTGGGCCGAGCGGCAGGGCCGCCGCCTGCGCCTGAGCCCCACGGGTTTTCGTATTCTTGATGAGCTGATGCGCGTTGCGCCCGGCCTTGTGCGGCGCGAAGACCTGGAGCATGCTCTCTGGGGGGACGACCCGCCGGAAGGCAGCGCCCTGCGCACCCATATTCATGAGCTGCGGCGTGAACTGGACAAGCCTTTTGCCGAACCTTTGTTGCACACCGTGCCGCATGTGGGCTATCGTCTGAGCACCGACCCCGGAGACAATGACTGATGCCCCGGCCAGAACCACCGCTTGCAGGCAGCTACGCAGCTGCACCCCGCCGCAGAACGAGCATCCGCCGTCGTCTGCTGGCGGCTTTTGTGTTTCTGGCCCTGATCATGAGCGCGGCCTTGGGCATCGTGGGGCGGCTCTCCTTTGATTCGCTGGCGACCTATCTTGTGGGCTGGCACGCAAGGCCCGTGATGGAAGCCTTTATTGAGGCTGAAAAGCGCGCCTGGGAAGCCGAAGACAACGGCGGCGGCAATCTGTATTACGGCGAAGACCTTGCCGTGGTCATGCACTGGCGCTTTCTTGTGGGCAAGCAGGTGCCGCAGCAGTGGCAGGAGATGCCGGACGGCCTGCACTTCATCAGTCACATGGAAGAATTTATTCTCATTGAGCGCAGGGATGACGTCATCTATGTGCTCAATGGCGGCACGGGCGCTTTTTTGGCCCTGAAACAGCGCCTGAACCGCATTTTGCTGCTCTGCGCCGTCAGCGGCCTTGCGCTGGCGGTCGTGCTGGCGGTTGTGCTGAGCCGCCGCCTCACCGGGCCGCTCAGTAGGCTCACCACTGCTGTGGAAAGCCGCCCTCCGGAGCGTATGCAGGCCCATGCGCAGGAAACGCCGGATGGCATGGCTCCCATTCCGCTGACAGGTCTTGATGACGAGGTGGGCGTACTGGCGCGGGCCATTGCTGCGCGCGAGGAAGCCCTGCAACGGTTTGTTCTGCGCGAAAGCAATTTCACGGGCGATGTGAGCCATGAGCTGCGTACGCCGCTAACCGTTATGCAGGGCGGCCTTGAAATTCTTGAACTGCAACTGCAAAGGCTGCCGCAGGCTGAAAGCCTCGCCCCGGTGGTGCAGCGCCTGTTGCGCACAACAGCTCGCATGTCCAATACCGTGCGCACCCTGCTGATGCTGGCTCGCCGGCCCGAAGAAATAGAATTTCAAACGCTGGATTGCAGCGCTTTGCTGTGGGGGATAGTGCGGGAAATGGAAGGGGACGGTCTGCTGCATTGCTCTTCTGCTTCCGGCCGCTTGCCCGATCCGGCTTCTGAAATCGCCCCTGAATTGGCCGCTGACCTTGGCAAAGAGCCCTCCCTCCCGCCTGTTTCTGGTAGTGATGCAAGCCTCCGTGAAACCGGCGTGGCCGGTACACTACGCCATACTGGCAAAAACGCGGCCGGGCGAGGCCCGGAACAGCGCACGCCTGTAGCCTTGCAGGCTGATATCGCCACCACGGTACTTGCCCGCGGGCAAAAAGAACTGGCGGCAATCGTGTTTAACAATCTGCTGGACAATGCCTGCCAGTATACTGAAAATGGGCGCGCCAGTGCTTCCCTTTGCCAGGGAGAACTGCTTGTTCGCAATCGCGGGTATATCCCCCCCGGCGTTGATATTTTCGCCAGGGGGGTGCGCTGTACCCAAAAAGCAGTCAGCGGCAGTGGACTTGGCCTTTCGCTGGCGCTCAGAGCGTGCGAAAGACTTGGCTGGCGGCTTGATATGGCATCAGATCCGGCAGACGGCGAAGCTGTCTTTCGTGTAGTATTTCCTCCGATATCTCAGGGAGTTGACATATAATGTCCGGTCTTCAATCTCGGCAGGGCATGGCCTCTGCTTCCGGCTTGTTTTCTGGCAAGCGCCGATGGGTGCTGCTTGTGCTGCTGGCCGTGGTGGCGCTGCTGTGCTGGCGTTTGTTTTTCAGCGGCAATCAGGCACGCCGTGGCATGGGCATGGATACGCCGCCCGTGCGTGTTGCTGCCGCCCTCGCTCAGGATGTTCCCCATTTTCTCAATGGCCTGGGCACAGTGCTGCCCTCAAGCGACGTGCTCGTGACCAGCCGTGTGGATGGCCAGTTGCAACGCCTGCATTTCAAGGAAGGGCAGAGGGTCAAGGCTGGCGACTTGCTGGCGGAGATCGACCCCAGGCCTTTTCAGGCCTCGCTGGATCAGGCGCGGGGGACTCTTGCCAAGGATCAGGCCCAGCTGGACAATGCCCGCAAGGATCTGGCGCGCTATGCCAAGCTTGCGCAGGGCAACTTTATTGCGACACAGCAGTTTGAAACCCAGCGCGCCCTTGTGCGCCAGTATGAGGGCACGGTAGAGGCCGACAAGGCCGCCGTGGATTCCGCCGCTCTCCAGTTGAGCTACAGCCGCATCACGGCCCCCACATCGGGCCGCCTGGGCCTGCGCAATGTGGACGAGGGCAACATGATAAAAGCCTCGGATACATCCGGTATTGTGCGTATTACCGAGGTCAGCCCCTGTGATGTCGTGTTCACCCTGCCGGAAAGTCAGGTGCCTCTGGTCGTGCAGGCACTGCGCGCCCACGAGGATGACGTGGATCGCCGTCCCTTGCCTGTTCAGGCCTGGGACAGGGAGCAGAAACGTCTGCTTGACGTGGGCGGGCTGCTCTCGCTGGACAACCAGATTGATCTTTCCACCGGCACGGTAAAGCTCAAGGCACGTTTTCCCAATACTGAGGGGGCCTTGTACCCCAACCAGTTCGTCAACGCCCGTTTGCAGGTGCGCGTCATTAAAAATGCCGTCACCGTTCCCACATCGGCGGTGCAGCTGGGTTCGCGCGGCGCTTACGTCTATGTTGCGGCCAAGAACGGCAAGGGACAGGACGCCGTGACTGTGCGGCCTGTAACCCCCGGCATTGCCACTGACGCCCTGACGGTTATTGATAAGGGTCTTGAACCGGGCGAACAGGTGGTGGTGGACGGGCTTGACCGTCTGCGCGATGGTATTGAAGTGAAAATTACGGCCACCGCAGAAACACCCACGGCACAGCCTGCGGAATAGCCGCCCGGCTTTGCCGGAATGCCCATCGTGTCTTCCACCCCTTCCCGCAAGGGGGAGCATCCGCCATATGAACCTATCGCGCATATTTATTTTACGGCCCATCGCCACCTCGCTGCTCATGGTGGCCCTGTTTCTTTCAGGGCTGCTTGGGTACCGTTATCTGCCCGTCGCGGCCCTGCCGCAGATAGATTACCCCACCATTCAGGTTCAGACGCTCTATCCCGGCGCATCGCCCGATGTCATGGCCTCTGTCATCACGGCCCCCCTTGAACGCCAGTTTGGCCTCATGCCCGGCCTTGTGCAGATGAGTTCCCTTTCCTCCGCCGGGGCCTCGGTGGTGACCCTGCAATTTGACCTCACGCTGGCGCTGGATGTGGCCGAGCAGGAAGTGCAGGCGGCTATCAACGCTGCAAACAATTTGCTGCCCAGCGACCTGCCTTCGCCGCCAATTTACAACAAGGTCAACCCGGCGGATCCCCCGGTTATCACCCTCGCCGTCACCAGCGACGCCATGCCCCTCACCCGGCTGGAAGACCTGGTGGACACGCGTATGGCCCAGAAAATTTCACAGCTTCCCGGCGTGGGCCTTGTGACGCTTTCGGGCGGCCAGCGCCCCGCAGTGCGGGTGCAGGTGAACCCCAAGGCGCTGGCCAATGCGGGGCTTACCCTGGCTGACGTGCGCACGGCCATTTCCAAGGCCAACGTCAACAATGCCAAGGGCAGTTTTGACGGGCCGGAACGGGCCAGCACCATTGACGCCAACGATCAGCTTGCTTCTGCCGATGCCTATGCCGAAGCCATAATCGGTTACAAGGACGGCGGCCCACTGCGCCTGCGCGATGTGGCCGAGGTGGTGGAGGGCGCGGAGAACGCCCGCCTTGCAGCCTATGTGGCGGGGGATGGCATGAGCTTTCGGCCTGCCATCGTGCTCTCGGTGCAACGCCAGCCAGGAGCCAACGTCATAGACGTTGCGGACAGGGTTTTGCGGCTTTTGCCCGTGCTCAAGCAGACCTTGCCTGGCAACGTGGATGTGCGCGTGGTTACAGACCGCACCACCACCATCCGCGCCACGGTGCACGACGTGCAGCTTGAACTGCTGCTGGCTGTGGCCCTGGTGATCTGGGTCATCTGGCTGTTTTTGCGCAATGCCAGAGCCACCATCATTCCCGCTCTGGCTGTGCCGCTTTCGCTGGTGGGCACCCTCGGCGTCATGCATCTTGCCGGGTACTCGCTGAACAATCTCACGCTCATGGCCCTTGTTATCGCCACCGGCTTTGTGGTGGATGACGCCATTGTGGTGATTGAAAATATCTCGCGCTATCTGGAGCAGGGGCAAAAGCCCGTGCAGGCCGCCCTCACCGGTGCAGGGCAGATAGGCTTTACCATTATTTCGCTGACCATTTCCCTGGTGGCGGTGCTTATTCCCCTGCTGTTCATGGGGGATGTGGTGGGGCGTCTGTTCCGCGAATTTGCGGTAACCCTGGCCGTGACCATTCTTATTTCCGCGGTTATTTCGCTCACGCTCACGCCCATGCTCTGCGCCATCATGCTGCGGCCCGAGCAGCATGACGGAAGCCACACGCAGCAGGAAGACGGCAGCTTTTTTACTCGCCTGCTGGCCTGGTATGAAGAAAAACTCGATTGGGTACTGCAGCACCAGAGCCTGACTCTGGCCGTGGCGGTGGGAACCCTGGTGCTCACGGTTCTGCTGTACATTGGCGTACCCAAGGGCTTTTTCCCCGTGCAGGATACAGGCGTCATCCAGGGGGTGGCCGAAGCGCCGCAGGATACGTCCTTTGAAGCCATGGCCGGGCGGCAACGCCAGCTGGCCGACCTCATACTGCAAGACCCTGCGGTTGAGAGCGTGGTGTTTTTTGTGGGCGTGGACGGCGTCAACCAGAGCATGGGAACTTCACGCCTTTCGGTGGAACTGAAGCCGCTGGATGACCGTGATGCCCGCGCGCCTGCCATTGCGCGTCGCATTATGGAAAAATCCACCGCTCTGCCCGGTATGACTCTGTATTTGCAGCCCGTGCAGGATCTGACCATAGAAGACCGCATTTCACGCACCCAGTACCAGTTTTCAATAGAAGCGCTGGACAGGGAGCAGCTGGATCAGTGGCTGCCACGTATTGTGAACGCCCTTTCCCAGCGGCCAGAGCTTGAAATGGTCACCAGCGACTATCAGAATCCGGGCCGCATGGCGTGGCTGAACATTAACCGTGACGCCGCCGGCCGCCTTGGCATAAGCATGTCGACCATCGACAACGCCCTGTACGATGCTCTTGGGCAGCGGCTGATTTCAACCATTTTCACTCAGACCAACCAGTACAAGGTGGTGCTTGAAACCGCCCCCCGCTTCCGTATGGGGCCGCAGTCCATTGAAAATATCTATGTTTCGGGCGGCGATGGCAAACCCGTGCCGCTCACAAGCCTGGCAACGCTTGAGGAGCGCCCCGTGCGGCTTTCCATTGCGCGTCAGGGGCAGTTCCCGGTGGCGACCATTTCTTTCAACGTGGCGCGCGGCTCTTCGCTGGGCGCTGCGGTCAAGGCCGTGGAAGAAACCGAAAAAGAACTGAAGCTGCCCACGGCCCTGCGCACCCAGTTGCAGGGTGCGGCCAAGGCCTTCACCACATCTACAGACAATCAGGTCTGGCTTATTCTGGCGGCCATCATCACCATGTATATTGTGCTGGGCGTGCTGTACGAAAGTTACGTCCACCCCGTCACCATTCTTTCCACCCTGCCGTCTGCGGGCGTGGGGGCATTGCTGGCCTTGCTACTGGCAGATATGGATCTTGGCGTGGTGGGCATTATCGGCATCATCCTGCTTATCGGCATCGTCAAGAAAAACGCCATCATGATGATCGATTTTGCCCTGGATGCGGAACGCAACGAAGGCAAGGAGCCGCTTGCCGCCATTCGTCAGGCCTGCCTGTTGCGTCTGCGGCCCATCCTCATGACCACAATGGCGGCCTTGCTGGGCGCATTGCCCCTCATGGTCGGCTGGGGCATGGGCGCGGAACTGCGGCGTCCCCTGGGCGTGACCATGGTGGGCGGGCTTATTTTCAGCCAGGCGCTCACCCTGTTCACAACGCCTGTCATCTATCTGTGGTTTGACCGCGTGAGCCGCCGCTTCAAGGGGCACAAGGCAGGCAACGGAGCAGGGCAGGACGCAACCACAACCCGGAGCGGCCCACCGCAAGAGGCCCGGCCATGAGTACAGAACGGCAAGACGCGGATAATCCGCCTCTGCAAGGCCCTTCTGCTGAACTGGCCGACAATGCCGTCACCCCGGCAAAGCCGGAGGGGCAGGCCCGCCCTGGCCGTGCGAGCAGGCTCAAAGCCCTGCTGGAGCAGGGCCGCAGGCACCGTTTTGGCCCTGAGGCTCTGCCAGCCAATCTTTCCGCTCCTTTCATCCGGCGGCCTGTTGCCACGGCCTTGCTGACCTTTGCCATTGCCCTTGCGGGCATAGTGGCTTTTGGTCTGTTGCCCGTGGCTCCCTTGCCGCAGGTGGATTTCCCTGTGGTGGTGGTACGCGCCAAGCTGCCCGGCGCAGGGCCGGAAACCATGGCCGCCACCGTTGCCACACCGCTTGAACGTTCGCTTGGGCGCATTGCCGGCGTGTCGGAAATGACCTCCACCAGCACATTGTCCAATACGGAAATCGTGCTGCAGTTCGACCTTGACCGAAATATTGATGGCGCGGCCAGAGACGTGCAGTCGTCCATCAACGCCGCCCGCTCCAATCTGCCCACCATGCCCTCCAATCCCAGCTACCGTAAGGTGAATCCGGCGGGCGCGCCCATCATGATTCTGGCAATTTCTTCCGACGTGCTGACCCGCACCCAGTTGTACGATGCGGCCTCCACCGTACTTGCGCAGAAGATTTCGCAATTGCCGGGCGTGGGCGAGGTTATTGTGGGCGGCGGAGCGCTGCCGGCCGTGCGGGTGGATGTGATCCCCGATGCCCTCAACCGCGCGGGCCTGACCATGAGCGATGTGCGCAACGCTCTGGCGGCGGCCAATGCCTTCATGCCCAAGGGGCAGGTAGACAGCGGCGGTCAATTCTGGCTGATCGGAGCCAGCGACCAATTGCGCAAGTCTGAAGACTACAAGTCGCTGATTGTCGCCCGCAGGGGGGATAAAACAGTACGGCTTTCCGATGTTGCCGAGGTCAAGGACGGGCCGGAAGATATTCGGGCAATGGCTGTTTCGGACGGCAAACCGGCAGTGCTGCTGATTGTGTTCCGCTCACCCGGAGCCAACATTATTGAGACCGTTGATCAGGTAAAGGAAATGCTGCCGCAGCTGCGCTCATGGCTGCCGGAAAGCGCTGACCTTGGGCTGAGGCTTGACCGCTCGCTGACCATCCGCGCCTCGCTGCGCGAAGTGGAAAAAAGCCTGGCGCTTTCCATGGCGCTGGTCGTGCTGGTGACGTTTCTGTTTTTGCGCAACGGCAGGGCCACTGCAATTCCGGCTGTGGCGGCTCCCGTATCCCTGCTGGCGACCTTTGGCGTCATGTATCTGTGCGGCTACAGCCTGGATAATCTTTCGCTCATGGCCCTGACTGTTTCCACAGGCTTTGTGGTGGACGACGCCATCGTGGTGCTTGAAAATATCGTGCGGCGGCTGGAAATGGGCGAAACACCCCTGCGCGCCGCCCTGCGCGGCGCTCGCGAGGTGGGCTTTACGGTTGTTTCCATCTCCATTTCGCTGGTGGCGGTGTTCACGCCTATCCTCTTCATGGGTGGGCTGGTGGGGCGGTTGTTCCGCGAATTTTCGGTGGTGCTCACCACGGCCGTGCTGGTTTCCATGGTGGTTTCGCTGACCACCACGCCCATGATGAGCGCCCGCCTGCTGCGCTCACAGGCGCATGAGGATGCCGCTGCAGCGCAGGCCGCCCGGATGGGCGCGGGCGGGATTGTGGGCTGGTGGCGGCGTGCGCTTGCCCGCGTGGGCGACTTCTGGGGCCGCATTCTCTCTGGCATGCAGCAGGGCTATGCCGCAACCTTGCCCGTGGTGCTGCGGCATCCGCGCTTGACCATCTGCTCGCTGTTAGTGGTCATTGCCGCCAATGTGTGGATGTATGTAGTTGTGCCAAAAGGATTTTTCCCCCAACAGGATACTGGCGTCATCATGGGCGGTATCCGCACTGACCAGAGTTCCTCGTTTCAAGCCTCGCAGGCAAAACTGCGCAAGCTTGTTGATATTATCAAGGAAGACCCAGCAGTGCAGCACGTATCGGGTAATATCAACAGTGGGCGCGGAGGTGGGGCCGGGGTGTTTATTGCCTTGAAACCACTGGCAGAACGCAAGCTTGACGCCATGGGTGTTATTGCCCGGCTGCGGGCTAAGCTGGTTGCCGAGCCAGGGATGCAGATTTTTTTGCAACCGGCGCAGGACATCATGATGGGCGGGCGCGGTTCGCGCTCGCAGTATCAGTATACCTTGCAGGCCGACAACCTGGACGATCTGCGCTCATGGGGCCGCAAGCTGCAAAGGGCTGTGGCCGCCAACCCTCTGTTCAAGGATGTGGACAGCGATATTGAAGAGCGCGGGCTTGAAACTATGGTCAAGGTGGATCGCGATGCCCTGGCCCGGTACGGCCTGAGCATGAAGGACGTGGACGCCGCCCTTGGCAATGCCTTTGGGCAAAGTCAGGCATCAACCATCTATCAGGATAAAAACCAGTATCATGTGGTGCTGGAATACGGGCCGGACTGGCTGGCCGGGGCCGATGCGCTTGGCAAGGTGCGCCTGCCTGGCGCTAACGGTCTTGTGCCGCTGCTCAGCGTCGCCACGGTGGTTCCCGCTTTTGCGCCCCTTTCTGTGGCGCATCAGGGGCAGTTTGCCGCAGTGACCATTTCTTTCAACCTTGCGCCCGGCGTATCGCTTTCTCAGGCGCAGGAGGCACTGGCCGCCATCAAGGCGGAGCTTGCCATGCCGTCTTCTGTGGTGAGCGGTTTTCAGGGCACGGCAAAAATGTTCAGCGATACAGCAGGCAATCAGGTTGTGCTGGTGCTGGCGGCACTGGCCGCGCTGTATATTGTGCTGGGCATGCTTTACGAAAGCCTCATCCATCCGCTGACCATTCTTTCAACCCTGCCTTCGGCGGGCGGCGGGGCCTTGCTGGCCCTGATGGCCTGCGGCATGGAGTTCAGCGTCATTGCGCTTATCGGCGTGTTGCTGCTCTGCGGCATTGTCAAAAAGAACGCCATCATGATGATCGACTTTGCTCTGGAGGCATCGCGCACGCGTAATCTGCCGTCGGATAAAGCGATTTTTGAGGCCTGCATGCTGCGCTTCCGTCCCATCATGATGACCACGGCTGCGGCCATCCTGGGCGCTGTGCCTCTGGCCCTTGGGCATGGCGACGGCGCGGAAATCCGGCAGCCTCTGGGCGTCACCATCGTGGGCGGGCTGCTTGTCAGCCAGTTGCTGACGCTCTACACAACCCCGGTGGTCTATCTGTGCCTTGACCGCCTGAGCCGCCGCTTCAACCTCTGGCGTAAAGCTCGGCGTCGCTCGGCGACGCGGCAGAGTGAGGAAGTCGTAGTTAAACCATAAGTTTTCTGCGCAGCCCCATTGCCCTTTGCCTGCATTTAAGAAAGGATATGGTCATTCCCCCACCTGACGATCCAGTGAGGAATGTCATGTACCACCACACGCTGCACATCCTGCTGCTCAGTTCGGATACTTTGCTGGAGGCTTCGTTGCGCGCTGCCGCGCCCCGCCCCGGTTTTGTCCATATAATTACTGCCGACCATGATCCGGAGTCTGACGCTCAGGCCCAAAGCGCCGGGGCCGATATTGTGCTGCTGGACGCTCCCCGGCTTGAGCATCTGCCCGCCATGCGCCGCGCCGCCAGATCGGGCGGCCTTTTCATCTTTGCGGGCGAGGCTCAGCCTGGGGCGGAATATCTGCCGCTGCTTGATGATATATGGCTTGGCCCAGCAAACAGCACCTTGTGGGACTTTCACGTGGAGCGCCTGCTCGATGCCGTGCGCCAGCACCGGGATCATGACCTCGCGACCCTGCATCTGAACACCGTCATTGACCTGACCACAGACCTTGTGTGGTTCAAGGATGCCAAGGGCGCGCACGTAAAGGTGAACGAAGCCTTTTGTCGTCTTGTGGGCAAAAAACGCGAGGTTGTTGAGGGGCGCGGGCATTATTTCATATGGGATCTTGAGCCGGAGGAATACGCGCAGGGTGAATTTGTCTGCCTTGAGACGGATCAGATCGTCATGAACTCACGCGAGATGGGGGTTTTTGACGAGGTGGTCAAAGCCCCCCAGGGCATGCGCCAGTTCAAGACGCGCAAGGCCCCCATGTTCAATGTCGACGGCAGTGTTATGGGAACTGTGGGCATTGCCCGCGATGTGACCGACATTGCCAACATGACTGCGGAGCTTGACCTTGTTTTGCAAAGTATCCCATATGCGGTCATGCTTCTGGATGCGGACAGGCGTATTGTCAATTTTAACGAGCGGTTCAGAAAGCTCTTTGGCATCACGGATACGGATTACATCATCGGCGAAAAGCGCGAGGTTTTTCGCAAACGGGCCGTTGAGCGCCTGGGCTTTGCCCGCAACGGCAAGCATGTAAAAATGCGGTCAGCCGTGGATGGACATGAGCGCATTATTGACATGTACGAAGAGGATATCCTCGACATCTTCAATAATGTGATTGGGATGATCTGCATCTACAGGGATGTTACCCGGCAGCGGCAGGTCGAAAAGCGGCTGAAAGAGCGGGCCAATACGGATGAACTGACGGGCCTTTTCAACCGTCATTATTTTTTCAAGCAGATACCCGTTGCCTTGCCTCTGGGTGCGGGGCTTGCCTATGTGGATCTGGACAACTTCAAGTATGTCAACGACAAGTATGGCCACTATACGGGCGACAAAGCCCTGGTGCTGACAGCCCAGTTGTTGCGTAAGCACCTGCGGGGGACGGTGATCGCCCGTTTGGGCGGGGATGAGTTTGCCGCCTACTTCCCCGAAGGGTGTACGGAAGAAAATCTGTGCACCTGCGCCAGCGATCTGTTGGCCGCCATGGTTGAGGCGTATGACGCGCACGAGGCGTATCAGGGGCTTTCGGCCAGCATTGGCGTTACGTTGGTCGAGGATCAGAGCCTTTCGCGCGAAGATCTGGTGCGGCGGGGCGATCTGGCCATGTACACGGCGAAGCGCCTTGGCAAAAGACGTTACTGTTTTTACACAACCAGCCTTGAGTAACGGGCGGGGCTTTCCCTGTGGAAGTGCCGCCGGCACAGGGCAGACACGGGCCGGATATGGGCCGGATTCGGGTGCAGACCATGCGTGTTCCAGCATTTGAGCTTGAAGTGTTTTTTGGCAAATACGAATTTTCCACGCCGTATCTTCTGGCGCAGTCAGACTGCGAGGCCATGAGTATTGATGCCCTGCTGGGATTGGAGCCGGATGCGGCCTCAGCCCGGCAGGATTTTTTGAACACAAGCCTTGGCTATGGCGAAAATAACGGCAGGCCCGATCTTCGCCGCGCGGTGGCAGGGCTGTACGCGGGTATGGCCGAAGAAAACGTGGTGCTGTTTACCGGCGCGCAGGAAGGCATTTTTGCCTGCATGAACACCCTGCTCGAGCCGGGCGACCATGTGGTATGCATGTTCCCCGCCTATCAGTCCTTGTATGAAGTGGCCCGAAGCATGGGCTGCCATGTGGACTTTTGGCATCTGCGGCAGACGGAGCAGGGCTGGCAGGGAGATATGGACGAACTGGCCGCTCTGTTGCGTCCTGACACCAAGGCCATTGTGCTCAATACGCCGAACAATCCCACGGGCTTTACCCTGAACCGGGAACAGACCGACAGGTTGTGCGAGCTGGCCCGTCAGCGTGGAGCCTGGATTTTCTGCGATGAAGTCTATCGGGGATTGGGCTGGAACGCGCCCAGCGCAGGAGCAAAGGGCGCTCCCGGGTCGTCGCAGGCAGGCGGCAACGCACCCTGGATTGCAGACGCGTACGAAAGGGGTATTTCACTCGGCGTGCTCAGCAAGGCCTATGGTCTGCCGGGTTTGCGCGTGGGCTGGCTGGCCTGCCGGGACACGGCACTGATGGAAGGCGTGGCGCGCTACAAAAACTATCTGAGCATTTGCGGGGCAACCCCCTCGGAAGCGTTGGCCCTTGTGGCGCTGCGGCATGGGGAACATCTGCTGGCAAAAAACCAAGGCATTATCAGCGAGAACCTCAAGACGGCAGACGCTTTTTTTGACCGTCATGCCCGACTGTTTACGTATAACCGCCCACAGGCTGGCCCCATTGGCTTTCCTCGCATGCGGCTGGACGAACCTGTAAGCGATTTTTGCGAAAGGCTGGCCCAGGAAGCCGGGGTTTTGCTGCTGCCGGGTTCTGTATACGGCATCAAGGAACCGTATTTCCGCATAGGCTATGGCCGCAAAAGTTTTGCAGCTCACCTTGCCCGGTTTGAGGAATGGCTGGTGAAAAAGGGACTTGCGTAAAAATGGCTTAAAATGTTTGGGGCCTGCCCCGCCATACGCAACAAACCCCGCGAGGCTTGGCCCTGCGGGGTTTGTTTTCAGAATTGCGGAATGGCGCTGTCCTTGCCAGCGTTGACGGCATCAAGATACCGCGCCCAGGCTTCGCCAATGGCAAAAAGTTTTTCGCGGGGGATTGCCGCGCTGTCGTACGTAATCAGTATGGAGCCGCTGACGCTGTTGCCTTCCACGGCATGCACGCCGTTGATGGCGCTCATTTTTTCGCGGGCCAGCCGCAGTACGCTCTCGTGCCGCAGGGCGGGGTGGCGTATGCGCACCCTGCCGTCAACAAAACTGCGCACATACCTAAGCAGATGGATGGCGTTCATAATGGAGCTCCTCGCCGGGCAGACTTTTCGGCAGGTGGGGGCGCATGGCGTTAAGGGCAACGCCAAGAGTGGTCAGGTTATGCAGCAGGGCGGAAACGCCCGGCCCAAGCACCATGAACAGGCCGCCCATCAGGAACAGGCTGTTGAGGGTCATTGTGGCCACAAAGTTTCCGTGGATGCGGCGCAGGGTATGATTACCCAACAGGCGGGCGCTGACCAGCCCCTCAAGGCTGGGATGGGTCAGCAGCACGTTGGCAACCTCGCGGGCCAGATCAGTGCCATCGCTCATGGCAACGCCCACATGCGCCGCTGACAGGGCAGGGGCATCGTTGATGCCGTCGCCCACCATGAGCACCTTGCAGCCTTCTGCCGCCAGTTCCTGCACAATGCGGGCTTTGTCCGTGGGCAGCACCTGAGCGCGAAATTCCGTAATGCCCACCTGCGCAGCCACGGCTCTGGCCGTGCGCTCGTCATCGCCTGTCAGCATGAGCACCCGGCGCATGCCAAGGCCGCGCATGGCTTCAACCACCTGTGCCGCCTCGGGCCGCAGGGGGTCTTCAATGGACACCAGGCCAGCAGCCCGCCCGTCTTCGCTCATGAACAGCAGGGAGCGGCCAAGCTCGGTCTGCTGGCCAATGGCTTCCGCAAGGGGCGAAAGATCAACGCCTTCATCGTGCTCAATGTAGTGACGGCTGCCCACCCGCATTTTTTTGCCGTGCAGGGTGGAGGCAACGCCGTGCGCCACCACGTATTCCACGTGGGCGTGTTCCTCGGCGTGTTGCAAGTCTTCTTCCTCAGCCTTGCGCACAACGGCGCGGGCCACAGGGTGGGGAAAATGCTCTTCAAGGCAGGCCATGATACGCAGCACTTCGTCCCGCTCAAAGCCGGGGGCCGGGATAACCTCCACAACCTTGGGGCTGGCCTGGGTGAGGGTTCCGGTTTTGTCAAAGACCAAGGTATCAGCCTCGCTCAAGGCCTCAAGATAGCGGCCGCCCTTGATGGCAATGCCGTGCCGCGCGCCTTCGCGCATGGAGGCCAGCACCGCCAGCGGCGTGGCAAGCTTGAGGGCGCAGGAGTAGTCCACCAGCAGCACGGAAGATGCGCGGCGGAAATCGCGGGTGATCAGCCACACAAGACCGGCAAGGCCAAAGGTAAAGGGCACTGCCAGATCAGCCAGACGTTCAAACTTGCCCTGCACGCCCGCCTTGAGCGATTCAGACTCTTCAATAAATTTTACAACCTGACGCAGGCGTGTACCGTCGCCCACATGGCGGGCGCGGATCACAAGCCGTCCTTCTTCAAGGGCAGTACCGGCGTAAACAGATGCACCCTCTGTGCGGCGCACGCCAAGGGGTTCGCCAGTCATGGACGACTGGTTCACAAGGCCGCAGCCATCCGCAACCTCGCCGTCAACAGGGATGGAGCCGCCCGCATGCACAACAACCAGATCCCCTTCCCGCACCTGCGCCAAGGGGACGGAAACTTCCGTGCCGTCCACCAACAGCCAGACATTTTCCACATTCAGGGCAAGGCTTTCGGTCAGCGAAGCCATGGAGCGGCGTCTTGTCCAGTCTTCAAGGGTTTCGCCCAGCCCCAGCAGCAGGGTAAGCATGCTGACCGTGCGGAAATCGCCCATGATGAGCGATGCGCCAATGGCGGCGGCATCCAGAACGTCAACGCTCAGGGTGCCGCGCAAAAGCGCGCCCAGACCTTTGAACAAAAAGGGCAGCGCGCCCATGACGCTGTTGAATACGCGCAGAGCCAGCGGCAAAAAAGGGCGCACGAATACATAGCGCACCAGGGGCATAAGCCCCTGACCGGGCGAAAGCGCGCTTTCGTAGTGCTGCCCCTGAATATCAAACTGACCGCCTGCATCAGCCGCGCCTACCAGCAAGGTGAGGGCGGTAACGCGGGTTTCTTCGTTGTCATAAAAAATCAGCAGGCTGCCGATCAGGGCATTGGCGCGCACTTCGGAAATGCCCTCGAGTGATTCCAGGGCACCAGCCAGGGCTTCGATGCGACCTTCGCCGAGGCAGCTTGATGCGCGCACGCGCATTCTGCCGGATTCCGGCGTTGTGATGCCACGCAATTCATGAACAATAAAAAAACGCATGCGCGCTCCTTGAAGCGAGGCGGCCTGGGCCGCATTGTCCTGAACGATCCTCTGCATATTCGGGAGGATGGAGGTTTTGTGTGCCGCCCGAATGCTCGGGCGGCACTGGCAGCTTCAGCGCTGAAAAAGGGCGCTGCAAACAACTGCGGGATTAGGCCTCGGAGGCGTCCTTGGAGGTCTTGCGCTTTTCAGCGGCAAGGCGGGCCTCGGCGGTGAGGTCTTCCACATCTTCCTTGATGGCCTCAACCTTGCTCAACAGGGCGTCTTTCACGTCCATGCCGCGGCTCAAAAGGTCAGTGGCCAGGGGCTTGAAATCCAGCTTGCCCTTGCTTACAGCCACCGCGCCGAGCACGCCCAGGGCAACGCCGCCCAAAAACCACAATCCGCACTTCATGCCTTCGTTCATTTTCCTTCTCCTTGCTCATGTGTGTCCAGATTCGGTCAGCGATTCCAGCATGCGGCAGATGGCCGAATCAAGATAATAGTCCAGCTTCCGTCCGGCCGCTCTATTGCGACCGGACGGTAAAACTGGCAGATTTTCAGGGTAGGATGCTTAGATAAAAGCTAGCTGGACGCGCCGGAAAGGTCAACTTTGATAAAGTCGGCTTCGCTGTTGCGCAGGGAGATGGTTACGCCTGAAAGGCGCAAGGCCACAGGATCCTTAAGGGGCGCGCGGCCTACAATGGAAACCGTGGTGCCGGGGATAAGACCCATGTCGCGGATGCGACGGTTCATTTCGCCGAGGGCTTCAACGGCTGCAATCTTTCCCTGCTGTCCTACTTGCATCTGACGCAGATTGACAATCTGGCTCATGCGTGCACTCTCTATGTTTGATGCTGGTGGCAAAATTTGTTCAATGGTTTTTGACCATTCTGGATAAACAGGACGAGGTGTGACCCCTGCTGCAATCCGCAAAACAACCTTGCCTTCATTACGGTTCTGTGTCAAGAGAAAAGAAAGTCGTTTTCAAATTTGATGACAGATCAGGGCTTTAGTCCTGCAACAAGGAGGGGCCATGTTTCCTCAATATGTAGCGCATAGTATGGAAGGGCGGGCGCGTCTGCGCCACCCGGCCCTGGGCGAGACTGCCGTGCGCAGCGCCGTGCAGGCAGCGCTTGGTAAAGAGCAGGATGTGCTTGAGGTACGGCCCGGTGCTGCCTCCATGCTTTTGCTTCTCAAGCCCGGCGCGGACCTTGCCAGCCTGTGCCAGCGGCTGGAACAAAGCGTACCAATCCTGGTCCGTTCTCAGGCTGAGGTCGCTGCCGAGCTGCGCGCCACGGCCCGCGCCCGGCGGTGTGAGCAGTGGCGCAGCAGGGGCCGCGACAAAAGTGCATCAGCAACCAAGGGTTTTTCTTTAGGCAGCAGAGGCGACAAGAGGAATATTCTGGGAATTTCGCAGCGTAAGCTGGAGGTTCGGGCCATGCTGGGCGTGGCAGGTGTGTGTCTGGCTTCCGGCCTGTCCGGGCCCAAGCCGCTGCATCTGCTGGCGGGCCTTGCCTGGGCCTTGATGGCCAGCCGGCACGTGTGGGTTCGGCGCAAGGCTGTTTAATGAAAGATTCTGTTGAACGTGTGCGCGCAGCCTGTGCGCGCTACGCCGCATTTGCAGGCAAGTGGCTGCTGACGATCTTTGTGGCTGTGGCAGCTTTTGCCCTTGCGGCACAGGCTCTGGCTCTGGTGCTGGCGGCTCTTGCCCTCTTGGTGATTGCCTTGTGCCTTGCATCCATGTGCATGCCTGAAGAAAGCCGGGCTGTATGGGCGTGGATGCGTGATACGCTTGGGCGCTGGAGCGCTGTGGCTGGAACAGATAGGACGGATGGTGCGCAATCGCCTGCTGAATCTGTGCCCGCAGAACCAAGGCCGGGTGAACCGTCGCAGCATGAATCGGCGCAAGATGAATCGGCGCAAGATAAATCGGTGCAGGCGGCAGGTACTGCCCCGCATGACCCGCAGAGAGGCGACCCCCGGCGGGAAGAATCAGCAAAGTAGGCGGCATCCCTTTACCAGTCTGGTTTTGCTGTATCTCAGACAGCAGCACACCCCCGCGATGGCACAATCTGCGGGGGTGTGCTGTTTTGCCGGGACGTTGAGGGTGCGCCCCGGTTAGAGTGCAAAGCCGCTCCGGGCAGCCCTGCACCTGAAGTATCAGACCTGCGCGGTTTCGGCAGCGCCTTCGGGGGCGCTTTCCGTTTCGTGCCTGCCTGCAACGAGGTTGCGGTGTCCTTCAATGATCTTATTGATGACTTCCGGTTCTGCCAGCGAAGTGGTGTCGCCGATATCTTCGTAGCTGTCGCCAGCGATCTTGCGCAGCATACGGCGGATGATCTTGCCCGAGGTGGTCTTGGGCATGGCGTCCACAAACTGGATGAATTCCGGGCTGGCAAGCGCGCCGATGTCGCGGCGCACGGCATCGCGCAGTTTTACGCGCAGTTGCGCGCTCCACGGCACTTCATCCCGCGTAACCACGTATGCGTAGATGCCTTCGCCCTTGAGGGCGTGGGGCATGGGCACAACAGCGGCTTCGCCCACTTCGGGGCAGGCAGCCAGCACAGCTTCGATTTCTGCCGTGGAGAGCCGGTGTCCCGACACGTTGATGGAGTCGTCCACGCGGCCCAGAATCCAGAAGTAGCCGTCCTGATCAACTTCTGCCGCATCGCCTGACGAGTAGCAGCCGAAGCGCGAGAAATAGGACTGGTACTTTTCCTCATCATTATAGACGCCTTGCATCATGCCGGGCCAGGGGCGGCGGATGACCAGATGCCCTGCCTTGCTGCCCGCTTCGGCTTCGTCGCCGTCACGCGAGGCCGTGCCGATAACCGCAGCGTCAATACCGGGCAGGGGCTTGGAGGCCGAGCCGGGCTTGAGCTTGGTGGCGTAGGGCATGGGGGCGATCATGGCGCCGCCGGTTTCGGTCTGCCACCATGTGTCCACGATGGGCAGTTCGCCGCCGCCGATGTTCTTGTGGTACCACTGCCAGGCCTCGGGGTTGATGGGCTCGCCCACGCTGCCGAGAATGCGCAGGCTGCGCAGGTCGTAGCGCTCTGTCCATGCTTCGTTCATGCGCATGAGCGAGCGGATGACCGTGGGCGCGGTATAGAAGATGTTGACCCGGAAGTTCTCCACAATGCGCCAGTAGCGGTCAGGGTAGGGCCATGTGGGCACGCCTTCAAACATGAGCGTGGTGGCCCCAAGCGAAAGCGGCCCGTACACGCCATAGGTGTGGCCTGTGATCCAGCCTGCATCTGCCGTGCACCAGTACACATCATCGTCGCGCATGTCGAAGCACCACTGCGTGGAGTGCGCCGCGTATGTGAGGTAGCCGCCCGTGGAATGCATGACGCCCGTGGGCTTGCCCGTGCTGCCGCTTGTGTGCAGCAGAAAGAGCGTGTCGTTGGCGTCCATGGGTTCGCAGGGGAAGTCCGGGTTAAGGGTAAAGTCATCAATCAGGTCATGCCACCACACATCGCGGTTGCGCTGCATGTTCACGCCGTCAATGCCGGCATGCTTGACCACAACCACGTGAGCCACCGAGGGGCACTTTTCAAGGATGGGATCAAGATTGGCCTTGAGGGGCTTGAACTTGCCGCCGCGCACCGCCGCGTCTGCCGTGATGACAACGCGGGCTTTGCAACCCTGAATACGGCTGCGAACGCCGCCCTCCGCATAGCCGGAGAAGATGGCCGTGTGGATGGCGCCAATGCGGGCGCAGGCGAGCATGGCGATAAAAAGTTCCGGAATCATGGGCATGTACAAAGCCACATGATCGCCCTTGCGGATGCGCAGCGAACTCAATGCATGCGCAACGCGGCACACTTCAGTATAAAGCATCTGGTAGGTGTAGCAGCGAACGTCTGTTTCTTTTTCGCCCTGCCAGATAAGCGCGGCCTTGTTGCGCCGCCCAGAGATGAGGTGTCTGTCGATACAGTTAAAGGAGGCATTAAGTTTGCCGCCCGTAAACCACTTGTATTTATGGTTTACCTCATCTGCTTCCAGCACTTTGTCCCAGCGTTTGAACCAATGGATCAACTGCGATGCTCGCGCACCCCAAAAGTCGTTGGGGTCTTCCAGTGCGCGGCTGCAGAGAGCGTCATATTCTTCTGGCCCACATACCCATGCAGAAGTTTTGCCGTGCTCAGGTGGAAGATAGCTGCGGTTCTCATTTAACAGCGTTGTGATCCTTTCCTGGGACATGATTAAATCCTCCCTCCTGTGTGTTGCATAGAATTTCTAGAGGTGAAATAATTCCATGGTACAGCACTAAAAATATTTTAGAGAGGCGTCAAGAGCCCGGAATTGATTGATCTTTCAGTCATGCCTGTGCATATTTTCACAAAAAGGCAGAAATGGCAACCTAGGATACCAGTCTATGCGGATTGGAACGCCATACCAATTGGGGAAATAATTCACAATCGATGGCAAACTTTTTTTGATTTTTTTTTGATTTTTTTCAGCGCCATCGCGGAAAGGGCAAAAAAAGGGGATCATGCTGCTCAAATCAGCTGGCAGAGGCAAAGGGAAAAGTCCCCTGGAGTTGTGGTAATTCGGTGCGCAGTGAAAAATGGATGTGACCACCGGCGTAGTAGCGCGGCAGCGACACTCCCTCAGTTATGGGGGGGGTAACAGCATGGCGCAAGTTTCCCTGAATTCACAGGGGCAAGTGCGACTGCTTGTGCGTCAGTTTGGGAAGGGATGGTAGCCATGACACAGCCCGGAGGGCAGCTGTGTCATGGTGAAAGGGCAGTATCTGTCAGGCGCAGGGCAGCATGAGGCCCCTGTCGAGCATGACCTGGGCAAGCTGGGTGACGGGCAGGCCCACTACCGTGCTCCACGAGCCGTCAACGCGCTCAACCAGCACGGCGCCTTGCCCCTGAATGGCGTAAGCGCCCGCTTTGTCATGCGGCTCTCCTGTATCCAGATAGGCTTGCAGCACAGGCTGCGGCCAGTGATGGAGGAAAACACGGCTGGTGTCGCTGAATGACAGCATGCGAAACGAATTGACACAGCATTCGTCCACAGTGGGGGCCGTACTGGTGCCAGCAGGCCCTGCTGCTTGTGCCGGACCAAAGGCTGCATTGGCAGGCAGCAGCAGGCACACGGCGCTGATAACTTCATGCCCGCGACCATTGAGTCGTTCCAGCATGTGCAGGGCATGGGCCGGGTTTTCCGGCTTGCCAAGGATGTCGCCGTCCACAGCAACTACGGTATCCGCGGCCAGTATCACGGGCTGCAAATGCTGGCTGGCAGGGCCTTGCTGGCAAAAGGCATGGCCTGACGCCAGCGCTTTGGCAGTGGCCGCTCGCCGGGTATACGCCTCCGGGGATTCGCCCTGTTCCGGGCGTGGTTCATCGGCATTGGTGAGGGCCAGACGGAAGGGGATTCCCCATTCCGTTAAAAACTGCCGCCTGCGGGGCGAGGCCGAAGCCAGGAGCAGTTCAAGGCCTGAGGCCATGCGGAACAGCGGGCGCAACTGCAATGATGCGTCGGCAGAGGCCGGGCACGGGGCAAGATTGTAGGACATGGTAAAACCTGATCAGCGCGATGCGGGAGCGTGGCGCAATATTTCGCCGCCCTGCATGTCCAGCACGCAAAAGACGCCGTTTTCTATAAGGCCGTAGGTGCGGGGCGAGCCGCTCTTGGGCAGGGAAAGGGAGCCGGGGTTCCAGAAGTGCAGGCCATCAATGGTTTCGCCACGCGGCACATGGGTATGTCCGCGCAAGAGAACTGTGCCGGGCTTGATGCCGGGGCAGGGCGGGCGCTCTGGCAGGTGGTGCCCGTGGCTGGCAAAAATACTCAGGCCGTCTGCTTCAATCCAGGTGGACTCTGTGACTGCAAAGGGCAAAAGGCACAGATCAACCTCGGCATCGCAGTTGCCGCGCACTGCCATCACCGGGCAGGGCAAGGCCGAAAGATCGGGCATGGTTTGCAGCACCGAGCGGGTGTCATAGCCCTGCGGCAGGGGATTGCGCGGGCCGTGATAAACCAGGTCGCCCAGCAGCACCAGCGCGTCGGGGGTAAGCTCTCGCGCTTTTTCCAGCAAAAACAGCAGACTTTCAACAGACCCGTGCAGGTCGGAGGCAACAAGCAGGCGCATCAGGCGCATTCCTTTGCTGCAGGGTGTTCCCTGTTCCAGTCTTCAAGAGGAATAGCTTCTTCCACAAGCATGATGGGAATATTGTCGCGCACGGGATAGACCACGCCGCAGGCCTTGCAGGCAAAGGCGGCGACTGAACCGTTGTCTTCCAGCGCCACAAGGTTGCCCAAGCATTTGGGGCAAGCCAGAATTTGCAGTAACTCGCGGGTTTCCATTGGCATAAAGAATCCTTCTGTTAATCGTGAGGGAGCATTCTATCTCCAAGCGTCTTCCAGTTCAAGGCTTGCCCCATATTGTCATTTTGCGGTATAATAATTATCCCATGAAAGATAGTATGAAATTCATTGATCTGCACACGCATTCCACCGCTTCTGACGGTACGGATACACCTGCCGAGCTTGTGGGCAAGGCACATGCCGCAGGCCTTGCCGCAGTGGCAATTACTGACCACGATACCCTGTCTGGCCTTGACGAAGGGCAGCAGACCGGGCGCGAGCTTGGTATTGAGGTTGTGCGCGGTTGCGAAATTTCGACAGGCACGGAACTGGGCGAACTGCACATTCTTGGCCTGTGGCTACCGGAAAATCCCCAGCCTTTGCTGGAAAAACTGCGCTGGCTGCGCGAAATGCGGGCAGAGCGCAATGTAGGCATAGTAAAAAAACTGCAGGATCTCGGCTATGACATCAGCATGGAAGAAGTGCTGGCGGCGGCCAAGGGCGAGAGCGTGGGGCGACCACACATCGCTGCCGTGATGCTGCGCAAGGGCTTTGCCAAGGATCCCCGGCAGGTTTTTAAGGAATTTCTGGGCAGCCGGGGCAAGGCGTATCTGCCCAAAACCGTGCTGGCACCTGATGAAAGCGTTCGGTTGCTTGCCTCCATGGGGGCAACGGTATGCCTGGCGCATCCGCTGCTCTGGAAGGCCCCCGCAGGATGGCTGGACTCCATGGTGGCCCGCCTCAAGGAGTACGGGCTCAGCGCCATTGAGGCCTACCACAGCGAACACTCCGAAGCCGATGTACGCACCTGCCTGGCCATGGCCAAGCGTTTTGACCTTGGCGTTTCCGGCGGATCGGACTATCACGGATCAAACAAGCCCACTATCCGTCTGGGCCAGGGCTACGGAGGCTTGCGCGTCAGCTCGGCTGTGCTTGAAGATTTGAAAGACCGCCGGGACGCTGCCGGCCTCCATATCTGACCGTCCCCCATCGCCCGCTTGCGGCAGCCAAGTCAAACCGCTTGCGCAATCGGGTCACCCGATGTACAGCGGTTTTCCACACTTATCTGGAAGGCATTGCATGCGTATTCTTCATAAACAGCAACATCTTCCCCCTCTTGAGGGGCCACGGCTTGAGCCGCATCCTTTTCGTGGCGCAGGGGTGCCCCCTGACGAACACGATGGCGCGCCGCTTGTTCCTGTTGCCCGACCCGAGCGCGGGTCAGCCGCGCAGGGCACCGCCGCCCCCCACAGAGAAGCCCCTTCGGGCAAGGACGTAGGCACAGAAGCCTTTGAACTGCGCCAGCTTGGCGAAGAAGATTTTGAGGAGTTTGAGGCCCTGCTGCGCTACGCCTTTCAGGTCAGCACATCTGAAATGGCCCGCATCGGCTGGTCTGACATGGAAATGAAGCAGTCCAAGATGCCCATATTTGAGGCATCGCATGTCATGGGCTGGTTCTACAAGGGGCACCTTGCCTCGCAGATCGTCATCTACCCGATGGAAGTGAACATCCAGGGCGAAATCTGCAAAATGGGCGGCATCACCGGCGTGGCTACCTATCCCGAATACACGGGGCGGGGGCTGATCCATTCGCTCATTGGCAAAAGCCTTGAATACATGCGCTCGCAGCAGCAGATTGTTTCCTACCTCTGCCCCTATTCCATCCCCCTGTACCGCAAGCACGGCTGGGAGATTGTTTCGGACAAGATGACCTTTGCCATCAAGGACACCCAGTTGCCCAAGCGCCACCCTGTGGACGGGCAGATCGAGCGCGTGGACATCGAGTGCGAAGACCTGCACCGCGTTTACAAGTATTTTGCCCTTCAGGAACACGGCGCGCTCATTCGCGGCAAGCTGGAGTGGGAGGAATACTGGCGCTGGGATTCGGACGACGTCATGGCGGCGGTGTACTACAGCGCAGACGGCAAGCCTCTGGGCTATGTTATCTACTACATAGAGAACGAAGTTTTCAGCATCAAGGAAATGGTCTACCTGAACCAGGAGGCCAAGTACGGCATCTGGAACTACATCAGCGCCCATTTTTCCATGATCACCAAGGTGGAAGGCGCCAACTACACTGGCGAGCCCATTGCCTTTCAGTTTGAAGACAGCGAAATTGACGAGAGTATTCAGCCCTACGCCATGGCCCGCATTGTGGATGTGCAGCGCTTTATTGAGCTGTATTCCTTCCAGTTTGAAGACCCCAAGCTGACGCTTGAACTGGAAGTGAGCGATGTCATGGCTCCGTGGAACAATGGCATCTTCCATGTGAGCTGGCGTGACGGGCGCACTTTTTGCGAAAAGGTAAACACCTGGAGCACGGGCCATCGCCTTTCACTGGATATCAAAACGCTTACAACTATGCTGATGGGCTACAAGCGCCCCACCTATCTGTACAACAATGACCGCATCGACATGGACTATCATCTGCTGAAAACGCTGGAGACGCTGATCCCGCCGGACAAACCGTATTTTTCGGATTATTTCTGATTTTCGGGAGCAGGATTCTCGGGTTGACACATTTGTGGACAGATGGCAGTTGTACGCCGTTCCGTGGATGCATTGTTCTGCTCTTTTGGGTTTCCGCAGGCCGTGCCTTTTTATCCGAGCCCACGCAAAGGAGTATTGGATATGGCATGGTTTGCATTGAGTTTGGCCGTGGTGACCGAGATTTTGTGGGCGCTCAGCCTCAAGTGGGCTTCTTCGCTGGGCAACTGGCAGGCTGCGGCAGTGCCCATTGCGCTGAGCTTTGTGAATATGGGCCTGCTGGCGCTGGCCATGCGCGGGCTCCCGGCTGGGATGACCTATGCCCTCTGGACAGGCGCTGGCACTGTGGGCGTGGTTCTGGGCGGAGCGCTTTTTTTCGGCGACAAGGTTTCGCTGCCCCAGCTGTTGTTCATCGCCCTTATTATCATCGGCAGCGTAGGGACAAAGTTTTTTTCATCCCAGGCGTAGGACGTTTTGCCTATCGCGCCGCGTGATCGCCGCGTGAGCATCGTTACTGCACACGACAGAGCATGGAACGTAAAAAGGCGGGGTTGTCCCCGCCTTTTGTCTTTCGCCAGGTTAATAGCCGGACCAAACCTGCATGCCCGTGCAACGCAGAGCGAATAAAATTCCACTGTGCAAATGCATCATTCAGCGTAAGCCCATCGCCAGCCAAACAAGCCGCTCCATACTGTCCGTGGAGCCGTAAAAACTATCGCAGAGGCCTTGGTCCACAGTTCGCGCGTTATGGGCGTCCAGTTCAGTCTGTGCCTGCAATGTTCGGCCAACAGAACCGCCAGCGCACGGATGGAACGCCCGTTGCCTTCACGGAATGGATGGATGGCATTATACTCGGAGATAATTTCAGCCAGGATTGTTGCAAAATTTTCTGTAGAAGCACTGAGCAAAATCTTGTGCGGATATTTAGCAACAAGTGATTTTATTGATGACGCAATGTTCTGTGGCGGTGCAAAAGGGGCTTCCCCCTTGCTTATGTTGACCGTTCTGTACTGTCCTGCCCACTGATACAAATCCTGAAAAAGATGCAGGTGGATGCGGCTGAGCAGTTGATCGTCATAGGTAACAGATCGGGAAAGGTTGGCTTCGCGCCATGCAACAAAAAGGCGTTCCGCCATATCCAGATCACTCTGCCCGGTAATGCCAAGTCGATTCAGTAGCACGCCATTGTTGAGAATATAAGGGTCACTCTGGTTGCTGTTGTATCGGTTCATGGCAATCCAACCACTGTCTGATGGCAGCAATGCCTTGTTCTTCCGTAAGCCCCTGCTCAAGCATTTCTTGTAATTTCCGGTATTCCTCAGCGGAAATTTCCAGAGATTCAAGATACTGTGAGTGGATTGCGCATTCCAGCCTATGGGAAAGTGTTGTCGTTTGAGCCATGCCAACGCCTCCTTCATATTTGCTGAACTACAATATACGCCTAATGCCCAAAAGCCAATCAGACTATCTGGCGTGGTCTGCAGCCTATCGGGACTCCATGTCATAATATGACCGTTGCGCAGGGCAGAAGCAATAGCTTGCCGATAAGTTAAGGGCGAGGTGTTAACGACCCCGCCCTTGAATTACATCTCTTGCAAGATTTTGTTTTACTTATCCTGCCCGCAGCACTTCTTGTACTTTTTGCCGCTGCCGCAGGGGCAAAGGTCGTTGCGGCCAATACGCGGCGCGGCCTTGGCGGGCTTTTGGGGGGCTTCCGAAATACTGCCGCCGCTGGAGTAAGAAAGCTGCGAGTTGCTTTCCTTATGGCGGTATTCCCGTGACACGGGGGAATGCTGCGGCTCTTCAACCGGCGCTTCCATTTCCTGCTGTTCCGGCTCGGCGGGGATAGGCTCAATCTGCACGCGAATGCGCGTAAGAGCGCGGAACACGCTTTCACGGATCTGGAACAGCATGGCCTGGAACATTTCAAAGCCTTCGCGCTTGTATTCCAGCTTGGGATCGCGCTGGCCGTAGCCGCGCAGGCCTATGCCATCGCGCAGGGCGTCCATGTTGCGCAAATGTTCTTTCCAGCAGCGGTCAAGTTCTTCCAGCAGAAAGTAACGAAGAATGTCGGCATAGGTGGGGCCGGTTTCCTCCTTGAGCTTGTCAAGAATGCCCTGAGCCATAACCTCGGTTTCCTCGCGCTCGGGCAGGCGCGCGCCTTCCTCAAGCACCCTGTCGAGATTGAAGACATCACGCAGACGCGCCAGAGCTGCGGCGCGGGCTTCGTCCTGCCCGTCCACAGGCAGGGATTCCAGCGGGCTGTACACGTCATCCAGCACATCGCTCATGAATTCCTGCAAAACAGGCTCAAGGTCTGCCTCAACCATGAGTTCGCGGCGCAGGGTGTAGATAACCTCGCGCTGCTGGTTCATGACGTTGTCATAATCGAGCAGTGTTTTGCGTATTTCAAAGTGGTGGGCTTCCACACGCTTTTGCGCGCCTTCCACTGCACGGGTAACCATGGCGTTTTCAATGGCTTCGCCATCGCGCAGCCCCAGCTTTTCCATGAGGCCCTTGATGCGGTCAGAGCCAAAGAGGCGCATGAGGTCGTCTTCCAGCGAAAGGTAGAAGCGCGAAGAGCCGGGGTCGCCCTGACGGCCCGAGCGGCCACGCAGCTGGTTGTCGATGCGGCGGCTTTCGTGGCGTTCTGTACCGAGAATGTGCAGGCCGCCCAGATCCACAACGCCCTCGCCCAGCATGATGTCCGTACCACGGCCAGCCATGTTGGTGGCAATGGTGACGCGGCCTCTCTGGCCAGCCAGCGCCACGATTTCGGCTTCTTTCTCATGTTGCTTGGCATTGAGCACGCTGTGCGGGATGCCGAGCTTGCTCAGCCGATGGGAAAGCATTTCGGACGTTTCAATGGAAATTGTGCCCACAAGCACGGGCTGCTCTTTTTTGTGCAGTTCGGCAATGGCTTCAACAATGGCATCAAACTTTTCCTGCCGCGAACGGTAGATAAGGTCAGGATAATCCTTGCGAACCATGGGCCTGTTGGGCGGAATGGAGATAACTTCGAGGCTGTAGATCTGATGGAATTCCACAGCTTCGGTATCCGCAGTGCCGGTCATGCCCGAAAGTTTGTCGTACAGGCGGAAGTAGTTCTGGAAGGTGATGGAGGCAAGCGTCTGGTTTTCAGCCGCGATGGTGACGTGTTCCTTGGCTTCCAGCGCCTGATGCAGGCCATCTGAATAGCGGCGGCCAGCCATGAGGCGGCCAGTGAATTCGTCAACAATGATTACCTGATCTTCCTGAACAATATAATCCACATCGCGCTTGAAAATCTGATGCGCCTTGAGCGACTGCATCACATGGTGCTGGGCGGTGATGTTGGCGGGGTCAAAAAGGTTGTCCAGCTTGAGCAGTTCTTCGCACCGGGCCACGCCTTCATCAGTGAGCATGGCTGAGCGGACTTTTTCGTCCACCGTGTAGTGCTCGGGGGTGAGCTGGCGGACAATATCGTCCACCGTGCGGTACATGCCCACCGACTCATCGGAAGCGCCGGAAATGATCAGCGGCGTTCTGGCTTCGTCGATGAGGATGGAGTCCACTTCGTCCACGATGGCAAAATTGTGCCCGCGCTGCACCAGCTGGTTGGCGTAAAACTTCATGTTGTCGCGCAGGTAGTCAAAGCCGAATTCATTGTTGGTGCCGTAGGTGATATCCTTGGCGTATTCGACCTTGCGCTCCTCGTCGTCAAGGCCATGCACGATAACGCCCGTGCTCAGGCCGAGGAATTCATACAACTGGCCCATCCAGGCCGAGTCGCGCTTGGCGAGGTAGTCGTTGACCGTGACCACATGCACGCCCTTGCCAGACAGGGCATTGAGCACCACCGGCAGGGTAGCCACAAGGGTTTTGCCTTCACCGGTCTTCATTTCGGCTATCTTGCCCTTGTGCAGCACCATACCGCCGATGAGCTGCACGTCATAGTGACGCATGCCCAGTCTGCGGTTTGAGGCCTCACGCACCAGAGCGAAAACTTCGGGCAGCAGAGCGTCCAGAGTCTTGGTGCCGTCCTGCACTGCCTGCCGATATTGCGCTATACGTACAGGAAAATCGGCGTCGGCCAGTTGCTGCATTTCAGGCTCGAACGCATTGATGCGCTGCACCATGGGGTGAAGCTTGCGCAAGTAGCGGTCGTTGGTGCTGCCGAAGATTTTTTTGAAAAGAAAACCAAACATGAAGTCTCCTTACTAGAGCATTTTCACTTTGAAATGCTCGCTTACCACCTGAGTATCTCTACTGTCTCGTCCGTAACGGAGAAGCAACCGTGGCGCGGATTCTCAGAATCCGCGCTGTGCAGACAAACATTTTCGATCTGATCTGTCTAGCGCAATGGCCGGTCGCTTGCGCTGCGCAAACACCAATCTTGGGTGCGCTGCGGAATGTGCTGCATTCGCCGTGTCTTATCCCAAGGGGACAATACACGGCATCTCTTAAAAATAAGACATAATATTGAGGTTGGCAATGTGACGCGCCAAAAATATTATTGGTCAGAGAACAGGTGGGATGCACGCGTGCGCCCATGCCGTGCCGGCCGACAGCCTCACAACGTCATTTTCTTGCGCGCTCCAGGCCTTGAAGGGCGAGTTTCATGCCGGGCTTAAGGGCAAGGGCCAACTGAAAGAACTGCACTGACCTGTCACGATCGCCCGACTGAAGAAAGACCGCCCCAAAGTTGCAGGCGATGGAGGCGCTGCTCTTGACCATTTCTGGTTCCAGATCCAGAGCCTTTACCAGATTTGCCTTGGCCTGGATAAAATCCGCGCCTTCGGCAAAGGCCATGCCTACATTATAATAGAGCGTTGGATCGTCGGGGGCGATTTTGATGGCGCGCTTGTATTCCGTAATGGCGTCCTGCCAGCGGCCCTGCCTGCGCAGGCTGATGCCCAGCTGGTTGAACAGGGCCAGGTCTTCCCGCCCCAGTCGTTTGCCCTTGGCCTCAAGGCTGTTGCGCAGAAATTTTTCTGCCTTTTCCGGGTCACGCTCGCCATAAATGCTGGCAATGCGGCTTGAAAGCGCGCTGAGGCCATCGGCAGCTTCCCGGTTCATCTGCACTACAGCTTTCTCAAAAAAGGCCTCGGCCTTTTCCACATCGCCGTTGGCCAGATGAGCCTCGCCAAGGCTCACCTTGCGGTTCACGTTGAGGGGCGAGATCGAATCGAGCTTTTCGAGGTAACGTACCTGCTGGGGCACATCCCCAATTTCCGCGTACATCTCTGCAAGGCGCTGAAGCGGGGCGAGGTAGAGATCGGCAGACTTGGCGGCAGATTCATAGGCGATGCGGGCTTTGTCGTATTGCTGGGTGGCGCGGAAGATATCGCCCATAAGCAGAAACGCAGCCGCGCTGCCCGGCTTGAGCTGCAAGACTTTCTGGCAGGCGGTCAAAGCCATGTCGTATTTTTTTTGCGCCAGCAGCTTCTTTGCCACGTCAATGACCTGACCAAGCTTGCTTTGCGGCCTGAGGGTAAAAGCCATCTTTTCAATGAGCGTATTGGCAGAAACAGGCTTGGCGATAAAGTTGTCCGCCCCGACCTCGTGAAGCAGCATCAGGCGGTCGCGCTGCACATCGCTCGTGAGCACAATAATCTTGAGCGCGGTGAAGGCTTGCTTGATCTGGCCCACCAGGAAGCTCAAATCCTGGCCGCCAATAATGCGTTCCATAAAGATAAGAGGGGCAGGGTGCCGGGCCAGAATGTCGCGCAGTTCGCGAAGCATCATGCGGGGGTCGGCAATGGCGGTGAATATACTTTGCGCCGTAAGTCCCATCTCTTTGGCGAGGGTAAGGCGCAACTGCGTGCAAAAGGCCTGGTCATCGCTTACTGCCAGAATATGTCCATTCTCTTTCGTAATGTAATTAATGACAGTGTCTTGATATGAATTGAGTTTTGCCCTGTTGGCGGCATCGATCATGGACATGGCATCTCCTGAAAATAGCGACAGCTAAGATGACAAGTTTGCGCAAAATGGTGTAGAATGTGCAACGAAAGTGCGTCATCTTGGCAAATTGCCGGAGGGGTGCGGCTCTTTTAGTTTTTGCAAAGGCAGGCGTCAAGAAGTAAGATTGGCGCGGCAAAAAACCTGGATGACGTGATAAAAATAATGCAAAAATGGCTTGACGTTCAAGAGGAACTTGGATAGAAAAAATCTCCGCGCGATAAGAAGGAATTTTTATCGGCGTTCCCTGGACGGCAGGGAAGGGTGGGTTGAGCCCATCCTGATGCACCCAAAGCGACCACAGTATGGTTGCGGAGGGTTTTGACATGTGCAGGCGTTACCGAATGCCGGACAATGTCGAGCCGTTCCAGCCCAAAGACGGATCCCACCGCAGCCCCCAGGCCGCGCGTGACCCGGGGCTGTAAGGTAGGGGGATAGCCCCCATTTGGTGACCCTGCGGGACCGCTTAGCCGCTCTTTCTATGGAGTGGCTTAGCCTGGGCGACGCTGGGGAGCATCACGCGGATGATGCAGGCGCGTTCAGGCGTCCAATCTTCCGAATTCTTCCTGAAATTTCAGGCGTGATGCGCGCATTAGCGCAACCCCTTACGTTGCTCCGTTTTCCGTTCCTTGCCAGGGTGAGGTCGGCCCTTCGGGCCATGCTTCATGGCCCGCGTATGCTGTGAAGGAGCCCGCGCTCGTAGCCCACTGGGCCGCGCGGGATGTTTTTGCAAACGGAGTAGGCACAATGACGACAGTTAGCAGCGATCGCATTCGGATCAAGCTCAAAGCCTACGATTACCGCATTCTGGATAAAGCCGTTGCGGAAATCGTGGATACGGCGCGCAATACCGGTGCCGGTGTGGCGGGACCAATTCCCCTGCCCACCAACATTCACAAGTACACCGTGCAGCGTTCCGTGCATGTGGACAAAAAGTCCCGTGAGCAGTTTGAAATGCGCATTCACAAGCGGCTCATGGATATCCTGGAACCCACGCAGCAGACCGTCGACGCGCTGGGCAAGCTTTCGTTGCCCGCCGGTGTGGACGTGGAAATCAAGCTCTAGCGAGAGGCAGTCATGGCTGAGAAAATGGGAATTTTGGGTCGCAAACTTGGTATGACCCGCATATTTGACGGCGCTGGCGCTGCCGTGCCCGTCACGGTGATTGAGGCCGGTCCGTGCCCCGTCACCCAGGTCAAAACTGCGGACACTGACGGCTACAACGCCGTTCAGATCGCGCTGACCCCCGCTAAGGAAAAGCACAGCACCAAGGCTATGCAGGGACACTTTGCCAAGGCTGGCAAGGGTCTTTTCCGCCATCTGCGCGAAATCCGCCTTGCGGGTGCGCCGGAGCAGGAGCTGGGTCAGGAACTGACCGTTGAAATTTTCGCCGCAGGCGATACGGTCAAGGTGACCGGCACAAGCATGGGTAAAGGCTACCAGGGGCGTATGCGCCGCTGGAATTTCGCCGGTTCCAAAGATACCCACGGCTGCGAAAAGGTGCACCGCAACAATGGTTCCATTGGTAACAACACCTTTCCTGGCCACGTTTTTAAGGGTCGGAAAATGGCGGGCCATTGGGGCAATGAAACCGTTACGGAAATGGGCCTGACCATCGTTGATGTGCGTCCTGAGGACAACGTCATTCTGGTCAAAGGTTCCGTGCCCGGCCCCAAGAACGGGCTGGTGCTGATCCGCAAGCAGTAGAGGAAGCAGCAATGGCTACCGTGAAAGTATATGACCAGAACAAGCAGGAAAGCGGCGAAATCACGCTGGCTTCCGACGTGTTCGAAATCGAGGTGAGGCCCGAAATCCTCAATCTCGTGGCGCGCGCCCAGATGGCGGCCAAACGCGCCGGCACGCATATGGCAAAGACCCGTGCGCTGGTTTCCGGCGGCGGCGTTAAGCCCTGGAAGCAGAAGGGTACGGGCCGCGCCCGTTCCGGCTCCAACCGTTCGCCCATTTGGCGCGGTGGCGCCATCATCTTCGGACCCAGCCCCCGCGACTACAGCTTCAAGGTTAACAGCAAGGTGCGCGCCCTGGCCATGAAGATGGCCCTGTCGAGCCGCCTGGCTGCCGCGACCCTGATGGTGGTCAAGGGTATTGAACTGCCCGAAGCCAAGACCAAGCATTTCGCCAAGGTTGCCGACACGCTGGGCCTTTCCAAGGCTCTCATCGTGGCACCCGCCGAAGACAGCGCGCTGGTTCGTTCCGCTCGCAACATTCCGGGCCTCACCATGACCACTGTCGATCGCCTGAGCGTGCTTGAAATCCTCAAGCACAAGCAGCTCGTTCTGCTTGAAGGCGCCATCGAACCTGTTCAGGCGCGTTTCGCAAAGAAGGGGGCGTAAGATGGAAACCACTTCTGTTCTGCTCAAGCCCCTGCTGACCGAAAAGACGACCTTGATCAAGGACGAAGCCCAGCAGGTCGCCTTTATGGTCCACACCCTGGCCAACAAGCTTGAAATCAAGCAGGCCGTGGAAAAGGCTTTTGATGTTAAAGTGGAAGCCGTCAACGTAGTGCGCCGCGCCCCCATGAACAGGGAGCGCCAGGGTCGCGTTGTTGGCCGTAAGCCCGGCTGGAAGAAAGCGTATGTTACGCTGCGCCAGGGCGATAAAATTGAGTTCTTCGAGGGAGTGTAATCATGGCTGTCCGCAAGCTGAAACCGACCTCCGCGGGGCGTCGCTTCCAGACGGTTTCCGACTTTGAGGAAATCACCCGGACGCGCCCTGAGAAGTCGCTCACTGAAGGCCTCACCAAAAAGGCCGGTCGCAACAATCTGGGTCGAGTCACCAGCCGCCGTCGCGGTGGTGGTGTCAAGCGTCTGTACCGCATCATCGATTTCAAGCGCGACAAGACCGGCATTGAAGCCACTGTTGCGCACATTGAATACGATCCCAACCGTACCGCCCGTATCGCGCTGCTGCACTATTCAGACGGCGAAAAGCGCTACATCCTCGCTCCGGTTGGCTTGAAGCAGGGTGACAAAATCATGTCCGGCATCAACGAACGCAATGGCGTCGTGGCCGACATCAAACCCGGCAATGCTTTGCAGATGGCCCGCATCCCTGTGGGTACCGTTGTGCACAACATTGAGCTTTACCCCGGCAAGGGCGGCCAGATGTGCCGCGCCGCCGGTACCTACGCCCAGCTGGTCGCCAAGGAAGGCAACTACGCCCTGCTGCGTCTGCCCTCGGGCGAAGTGCGCAAGGTGCTTGCTACCTGCGTGGCTACCGTGGGTCAGGTGGGCAACGTGCATCACGAAACCATCTCTCTGGGCAAAGCTGGCCGCAACCGCTGGCTGGGTCGTCGTCCCAAGGTTCGCGGCGTAGCCATGAACCCCATCGACCACCCCCTGGGCGGTGGCGAAGGCAGAAGCTCTGGTGGCCGTCATCCTGTGTCGCCTTGGGGTATGCCTGCCAAGGGTTACAAGACCCGCGACAAGAAGAAGGCCTCTTCCCGGCTGATCATCAAACGCCGCGGCCAGAAGTAGGAGTAGCTCATGCCGAGATCGTTGAAAAAAGGGCCGTTTGTTGACGGCCATCTGATGAAAAAGGTCGACAGCACCGTGGCCAACAGCGACCGCCGTGTAGTCAAGACCTGGTCGCGCCGCTCGACCATCCTGCCCGAAATGGTGGGACTGACCTTTGCGGTGCACAATGGCAAGAAGTTCGTGCCGGTGTTCGTTACCGAAAACATGGTTGGCCACAAGCTGGGTGAATTCTCGCCCACTCGTACCTTCCATGGGCATGCCGCCGACAAAAAGGCCAAGGCCGGCAAGAAGTAGGGTAGGCATATGGAATCTAAAGCTATTGCAAAATTCCAGCGCGTTTCGCCGCGCAAGACCCGTCTTGTGGCCAAGAACGTGCAGGGTCTTGGAGTGGAGGAGGCTATGAACCTTCTGCGCTTCACGCCCAACAAGCCCGCTGGCGTGCTTTTCGGCGTGCTCAAGAGCGCGTTGGCCAATGCCTCGCAGCTGGGCGGCGTTGATGTGGATGCCATGGTGGTGAAGGAAATCGTGGTGAACGAAGGCCCCACCTGGAAGCGCTTTATGCCCCGGGCCCAAGGCCGGGCGACCAAGATTCACAAGCGCACCAGCCACATCACCGTTATACTCGCAGAAGGGCAGGAATAGGCTATGGGTCAGAAAGTACATCCGTTCGGGTTCCGGCTTGGGTACAACAAGAATTGGCAGTCCCGCTGGTTCAGCAAGAAGGAATACCCTGCCTTTGTCTATGAAGACAGCAAAATCCGCGCGTTCGTGAAGAAGCTCCTGTTTCATGCCGGGGTTTCCAAGATCGAGATCGAACGTGCCGGCGGCAAGGTACGGCTTATCCTTTCCACCGCTCGCCCCGGTATTGTTATCGGCCGCAAGGGTGTGGAAATCGAAAAGCTTCGCAACGATCTTCGTCAGAAGTTCGGCCGCGAGTTCTCTCTTGAAGTGAACGAAATTCGTCGCCCCGAAGTGGACGCCCAGCTGGTGGCCGAGAACATCGCCCAGCAGCTCGAGCGCCGCGTGGCCTTCCGGCGCGCCATGAAGCGTACCGTGTCCATGGCCCGCAAGTTTGGCGGCGAAGGCATCAAGGTAACCTGCGCCGGACGTCTGGCTGGTGCAGAAATCGCCCGTACCGAATGGTACCGCGATGGCCGAGTGCCCTTGCAGACCCTGCGTGCCGACATTGACTACGGCTTTGCCGAAGCGCGCACCACCTACGGCATCATTGGTGTCAAGGTGTGGATCTATAAGGGTGAAATCCTTGACAAAGAGGTTGATCAGTAATGCTTGCGCCCAAAAGAGTTAAATTCCGCAAGTGGCAGAAAGGCCGCCTGCGTGGCCTGGCCACCCGCGGCGCCACCATTGCGTTTGGTGATATCGGCCTTAAAACCGTGCAGCATGGCCAGCTTTCCAGCCAGCAGATTGAAGCTGCTCGTATCGCCATGATGCGTCACATCAAGCGTGGCGGCAAAGTGTGGATCCGTGTGTTCCCCGACCGCCCCGTAACGGCCAAGCCTCTGGAAACCCGTCAGGGTTCCGGTAAGGGCGCGCCCGTGGGTTGGTGCGCTCCGGTCAAGCCCGGCCGCGTGCTGTATGAAATCAAGGGCGTGAGCCTTGACCTCGCGCGTGAGGCGCTGACCCGCGCCGCTCACAAGCTGCCCGTTAAGACCATCATTGTGGTGAGGGAGGGCATCTAAATGGCTGCCAAGAAAAAGACCGAAACCGCCGCCCGGCCCGCCGCACAGGATCTGCGCTCCATGAGCGTGGAAGAACTGCGCACGGCTCTTACCGAGCAGCGCCAGGAACTGATGAGTGCCCGCTTCAAGCATGCCGCTGCGCAGCTTGAAAAGACTTCCGAACTGAAAGTCATGCGTAAGCAGGTGGCGCGCATCGAGACCGTTTTGAACGAAAAGGAACAGAGGGCCTGAACATGCAAGCTCTGGAAGATCGCAAGGGCAGAATGCTGACCGGCATTGTGGTGAGCGACAAGAACGACAAGACCATTGTCGTGCGCGTCGAGACCCTGGTCAAGCATCCTCTGCTTAAGAAGTATGTGAGGCGCCGCAAGAAGTTCACGGCTCATGATCCCATGAACGAATGCGGTATGGGCGACAAGGTTAAAATTGTGGAGTTCCGTCCGCTTTCGCGCAACAAGCGCTGGCATCTGGTCTCCATCATTGAAAAAGCCGTGTAGGGTAGTACCATGATCCAGGTAGAATCGACGCTTCAGGTGGCCGATAATTCCGGCGCCAAAAAGGTTGCCTGCATCAAGGTGCTGGGCGGTTCACACCGCCGCTACGCCTCGGTGGGCGACATTATCGTGGTTTCCGTTAAGGAAGCAATGCCCCACAGCAAGGTTAAGAAGGGCGATGTTATGAAGGCTGTTATCGTGCGTACCGCTAAAGAAGTGCGTCGCATGGACGGCAGCTACATCAAGTTCGACGGCAACGCCGCTGTGCTGCTCTCCAATCAGGGTGAGCCGGTGGGTACGCGTATCTTTGGCCCCGTGGCCCGTGAGCTGCGCGCCCAGAACTTTATGAAAATTATTTCGCTGGCCCCGGAAGTGCTGTAGGAGACCGTCATGAAAATGTATCGCATCCGCAAGGACGACAAGGTGATGGTAATCGCCGGCAAGGACGCGGGCAAAATCGGCAAGGTGCTGAAGATCCTGCGCAAGAAGGATCGCGTGCTTGTGGAAAAGACCAACATGGTCAAGCGCCACATGCGCCCCAACCCCTATGCCCAGCAGCCTGGCGGTATCGTGGAAAAGGAAATGCCTATCCACGTGTCCAACCTTATGGTTGTCTGCTCTGCCTGCGGCAAGGCCACTCGAGTGGGTTACAAGACCATCGAGTCCGAGGGCAAGGAAAAGAAAGTGCGCTTCTGCAAAAAGTGCAACGAAGTAATGGAATAAGGTGATACGATGACACGCCTTGAAAAGATATATAGAGAGAAGGTGGTTCCGGTACTGCAGAAGGAGTTCAGTTACTCCTCTTCGATGCAACTGCCCGGTATCGAAAAGATCTCTCTGAACATCGGCCTTGGCGCCGCTAGCTCGAACAACAAGCTGATGGAAGAAGCCATGGCGGAACTTACCGCGATTGCTGGCCAGAAGGCTGTGGTTACCCGGGCTAAAAAGTCCATCGCCGCATTTAAGCTGCGCGAAGGCATGCCTATCGGTGTGCGCGTCACCCTGCGCAAGGAACGCATGTGGGACTTCCTGGACAAGCTCATGAACTTTGCCTTGCCCCGAGTGCGTGACTTCCGTGGTATTCCTGACCGCGGTTTCGATGGGCGCGGCAATTTCACCCTGGGCATCAAAGAACACACCATCTTCCCCGAAATGGAAGCTGACCGTGTTGAAAACCCCAAGGGCATGAACATCACCATCGTCACCACGGCGGCCACGGACAAAGAAGGCAAGTTCCTTCTCGACCAGCTTGGCATGCCGTTCCGCAAGTAGGAGTTAAGCCATGTCCCGTACTTCTCTGGAAGTAAAGGCCAAGCGCAAGCCTAAGTTCAGCGCCCGCGCCTACAATCGCTGCCCGCTTTGCGGTCGCCCCAGGGCTTTCCTGCGCCAGTTCGGCATCTGCCGTATCTGCTTCCGCAACATGGCCCTTCGTGGTGAACTGCCCGGCGTGCGCAAGTCGAGCTGGTAAAATTTCCGGGCGTGCAAACGCCCGGGAGGCGCGCCCTGCGCGCCAGCGGGAAGTGGCGGCATCGTGCCGTCAACCCCGCCCCCAAACTCTCAGGAGCATTCGATGTTGACAGATCCCATTGCGGATATGCTCACCCGCATCCGCAACGCGCATTTGGCCCTGCACAAGGAAGTAAATGTGCCGAGCTCGAAGATGAAGGAATCTTTAGCCGCCATCCTCAAGCAGGAAGGTTACGTCGAAGACGTGGCCGTGGCCGAAAAAAACATTGTTATTACCCTTAAGTACCAGAAGGGAAAGCCCGTCATCAGCGGGCTGAAGCGTGTGAGCACGCCCGGTCGCCGGGTTTATGTTGGCGCGCATAACATCCCCAGGGTGCAGAACGGCCTCGGCATCTGCATTTTGTCCACGTCCAGCGGCGTGCTGGACGGCATGACCGCCCATGAGAAGAAGGTGGGCGGCGAACTTCTGTGCGAAATCTGGTAGGCGGTGCACCATGTCGAGAATAGGTAGACTGCCCGTTGCCGTTCCCAATGGCGTTGAAGTCAAGATCGGAACGGATGTTGTGGAAGTTAAAGGGCCCAAGGGCTCGCTGAGCACCCCTGTCTGCTCTCTGCTCACTTACGAGCAGGCCGATGGTCATGTGACCCTTGGCCGTATAGAAGATACCCGCCAGAGCCGTTCGCAGCACGGCCTGCGCCGCACCCTTCTTGCCAACTGCATTGAAGGCGTTACCAAGGGCTTCTCCAAGGGCCTGGAAGTTATCGGCGTCGGTTACCGCGTGGCGGTCAAGGGCAACATTATCGAGCTTTCTGTGGGCTATTCCCACCCTGTGCTCGTTGAACTGCCCGACGGCATCAAGGCCGTGGTTGAAGGTCAGGTTCTGACCCTCTCCGGCATCGACAAGGAACTTGTGGGCGAAATGGCCGCCAAGATTCGCCGCATTCGTAAGCCTGAACCTTACAAGGGCAAGGGCATCAAGTACGTTACCGAGACTATCCGCCGCAAGGTTGGTAAGTCCGGCGGCAAGAAGTAGGGGGGCGCGTCATGAAATACAGCAAGAACGAATCCCGGCAGCGCCGCAAGATCCGTATCCGCAAGAAAGTCAACGGCACCTTCGAGCGCCCGCGTCTGGTTGTGTTCAGGTCCAACCTGCACATCTACGCCCAGATCATCAACGATCTGGACGGCGTGACCCTGGCTGCCGCCTCTACCCTCACGCTTTCCAAGACCGAAGCCGGCATGCACTGCAACAAGAGCGGCGCCGAGATGGTGGGCAAGGAAATTGCCCGGATGGCCAAGGAGAAGAATATCAATCAGGTGGTATTCGATCGCAACGGGTACATTTATCACGGTCGCGTCAAGGCCGTAGCCGACGGCGCCCGCGAAGGCGGCTTGGAGTTCTAATATGCGTCAGGAAAATACTGAAACTCAGCAGAACGAGTTGGGCGAAATCGAAAAGATCGTTTCCCTCAACCGCGTGGCCAAGGTCGTCAAGGGCGGTCGCCGTTTCAGCTTCAGCGCCCTCGTTGTCGTGGGCGATGGCAAGGGCGGCGTGGGCTTCGGTCTGGGCAAGGCCCAGGAAGTGCCTGAAGCACTGCGCAAAGCCACCGAACGCGCTCGCAAGAACCGCGTTCAGGTTGCCCTGGTTGAAGGCACCCTTCCTTATGAAGTGCTCGGTCGTTTCGGCGCCGGTCGCGTCATGCTGAAGCCCGCCTCCGAAGGTACCGGCATCATTGCCGGCGGTGCCGTGCGCGCCGTCATGGAAGCCGTAGGCATCCGCGACGTCCTCGCTAAGGCCATTGGTACCAACAATCCGCACAACGTGCTTCGTGCCACCATGCAGGGCCTCGTTTCCCTGCGCAGCGCCGAAGATGTTTCGGCTCTGCGCGGCAAGAAGCTGGAAGCCCCGAGGAAGTAACCATGGCAGAAATCAAGGTAAAACTCGTGCGTTCGCGCATCGGCTCCACGCCTGCGCAGCGCAAGCTGCTGGACTCCCTTGGCCTCAAGCGCCGCGAGATGGTCAAGACGTTCAAGGATACCCCGGCTATCCGGGGCATTATCGCCAAAGTTACGCATATGGTTGCCGTTGTTGAGTAACGGCCAAAGGATATACCATGCAACTGCACAATCTGTTTCCTTTTCCGGAAGAGCGTAAGACCCGCCGTCGCGTGGGCCGTGGCTCTGGCTCCGGTCTGGGCTGCACTGCGGGCAAGGGCCACAAAGGGCAGAACGCTCGCGCTGGTGGCGGTGTCCGCCCTGGCTTCGAAGGCGGTCAGATGCCCCTGCAACGCCGTTTGCCCAAGCACGGTTTTAAAAACGCCCCCTTCAAGGTCACCTACGACATCGTCAATCTTGACGCGCTCGTGTCGGCCTTTCCGGGCAAAACCACCATCACCCTTGACGACATGTACGCTCGCGGTATCGTCCGCATGGGCGCGCCCGTGAAAATTCTTTCGCGCGGCGAAGTCTCAGGCGCTCTGTCGGTGGAGGCTCACAAGTTCAGCCAGGCTGCTGCGGAAAAGATCCGTCAGGCTGGCGGGAACGTCACTGAGCTGGAAGCGGTTTCTGCCGCTGAATAATTCAGGTGGCCGCGCGTGAGCGCGGCCTCACGGCTTTCACTGGCGTCATTGCCCGCCTCGCGGCGGGCAATGACGTTGCGCACATACTGCGCCACAGGCGCACAAACGCAACGAGTGTTTCATGGCAGTAGGATCGGCAAACAATATGGCAGGCCAGGCTTCGCTGACCAAACGCATCGGCTGGACCTTCCTGATTTTGTGCTGCTACCGCATTGGCGTTCACGTACCCATTCCGGGCGTTGACGCTTCTGCGCTGGCGTCGTTTTTTCAAAGCATGTCCGGCACGCTTTTCAGCCTGTTCGACATGTTTTCCGGCGGCGGCCTGTCCAACGTCTCGGTGTTCGCTCTGGGCGTCATGCCTTACATTTCGGCAAGCATTATCATCCAGCTTTTGCAGGTGGTCAGCCCCGACGTCAAGCGCATGGCCAAGGAAGAAGGGCAGGCGGGACGGCGTAAAATTACGCAGTACACCCGTTACCTCACAGTGCTTATCACCCTGGTGCAGGGCCTCGGCATAGCAGTTGGTCTGGAAAATATGACCAGCCCCGCTGGAGCGCCTGTAGTTCTGGCACCCGGCTGGCATTTCCGTCTTGTGACCATGGCGACCTTTACGGCTGGTTCCGTGCTGGTCATGTGGCTTGGCGAGCAGATCACTGAGCGTGGTATCGGCAACGGTATCTCGCTGATCATTTTCTGCGGTATCGTGGTGGGCATTCCCCGCGGCATTATCCAGTCTGTTGCTCTTATACAGGCTGGCGACATGAGCATTTTCATGGCAATTGTTATCGTGGTCCTGATGGCTGCGGTTACGGTAGCCATTGTGTTCGTTGAACGCTCGCAGAGAAGAATCCCCATCAGTTACGCCAAGCGTCAGGTCGGGCGTAAAATGTACGGTGGTCAGAACTCGCACCTGCCTTTGCGTCTGAACACGGCGGGCGTTATTCCGCCTATTTTCGCATCTTCGCTCCTGCTGTTCCCTGCGACCATTGGTCAGTTCTCGACCAATCATTATCTGAAGCAGGCAGCCGATTTCTTCTCGCCGCACGGCGTTGCTTACAACGTCCTGTATGTGGCCTTGATGTTCTTCTTCTGCTATTTTTACACGGCCATCATTTTTGATCCCAAGGATATGGCTGAAAATCTGAAGAAGAACGGCGGGTTCATCCCCGGGATTCGTCCTGGTGAAAAGACCCAGGAATACGTGGACACGGTGCTTTCGCGGCTGACCCTTTCGGGGGCCACCTATATTTCAATAGTCTGCCTGCTGCCCATGCTGCTCATCAGCAACTTCAACGTGCCTTTCTATTTTGGCGGCACGAGCTTGCTGATCCTTGTGGGCGTGGCCATGGACTTCATGAATCAGGTGGAATCACACATGATCTCCAGCCAGTATCAGGGCCTCATGGCCAAGGCGCGGAAGAGCGGCAGGCTCTAGAAAGTTGGGGCAGGCCTCTGGCTTGCCCTCCGCTTTCGCAAGCGCGGATGGTGATTGTATAATGAAAAAATATCACGGCGCATTCATCAAGAATGAAAGGGAAGTGGCCTGCCTGCGGGAAGCAAACCGTATGGTGGCCAACATACTGGATGCCGTGGGCGATATGGTGGAGCCGGGCCTGCTTACCATGCGTCTTGAAGAGTTGGCGCGCGACATGTGCGCCGACTATAAGGTAAAGCCGGCGTTTCTGGGCTACTGCGGTTATCCTTTCGCTCTGTGCTGCTCGGTCAACGAGCAGGTGGTGCATGGTTTTCCTTCTGCGCGGCTGCTTAAGGAAGGCGATATAGTCAGCATCGACATGGGCGTTGTGTATGAAGGTTTTGTGGGCGATGCCGCTCGTACCTTTCCGGTTGGCAAGGTCAGCGATGAAGCCCGCAAGCTCATGCGGATAACGGAAGAAAGCCTGTACGTTGGCATTGAACAGGCTCGGGCTGGCAATGATGTCTACGACATCGGCGCGGCTGTTCAGGATTATGTTGAGGCAGCCGGTTTCAACGTTGTGCGACGTTTTGTTGGGCATGGCGTGGGCGCAAAAATGCATGAAAAGCCCGAAGTTCCGAACTTCAGGCCAGGCATGCGTGGGTTGACCTTGCAAAACGGCATGGTCATTGCCATTGAACCCATGGTAACTGTTGGCACTTACGAAGTGGACATTCTGGACGATCAGTGGACCGCCGTGACTCGCGACGGTTTGTGGGCCGCCCACTTTGAACACAGTGTTGCCATAACCCCAAATGGCCCCCAGATTCTCAGCATTTCGGACCGTGGTTTGAACCGGCACACAATTGAAGGTTGACATCAGCGTTAAAGCTGGATAAAGATTTCCGTTCCCGTCCTTATTTTGAGGACTGCGGCCTGTTGTTCTATCGTGGCGAAGCCGCAAGCCGGATCTTTATTTGGTCAATGCAATGGTTTCTTATTGGAGATGAGGTATGAAAGTAAGACCTTCCGTCAAGAAAATATGCCCCAAGTGTAAGGTTATCCGGCGCAAGGGAGTGCTTCGAGTTATCTGCGAAAACCCCCGGCACAAGCAGCGCCAGGGCTAGGGCAGGAGACTAATTGTGGCGAGAATAGCAGGTGTTGATTTGCCTCGCGGCAAACGGGTGGACATTGCGCTCACCTACATTTATGGCATTGGCCGTACCACGGCCATGAAAATTCTGGATACCACCGGCGTTAACTGGGAGCGTAGTATTGACGACCTCTCCGCTGACGAAGTTAACGAGATCCGTAAGGAACTCGAACAGAACTACAAGGTGGAAGGCGACCTGCGTCGCGAAATCTCCAGCAACATTAAGCGCCTTATGGACATTGGTTGTTTCCGTGGTCTGCGTCACCGTCGCGGTTTGCCCGTGCATGGTCAGCGCACCCATACCAATGCCCGCACCCGTAAGGGACCCCGCCGCGGCGCCGTAGGCAAGAAGAAGTAGCGGTGCGGCTGCGCTTGTCGCAGTTTGTAAAGCGGATGCAGCAATAGTGCTGCCGTGAGGACGAACGGATTTTTCCGCCATTGACGGAAAAGAATCTGACAAGCTTCCAATTTGAGGTTAGTTATGGCCAGACCCAAGAAAGTGGTCAAGAAAAAGGAAAAGAAGAACGTGCCGGTGGGCATTGCCCACATCCAGGCTTCGTTCAACAACACCATCATTACTTTTACGGATACGCGCGGCAATGCTGTCTCCTGGGCCTCTTCGGGCCAGAGCGGCTTTAAGGGTTCGCGTAAGTCCACCCCCTTTGCTGCGCAGGTTGCCGCTGAAACGGCTGCCCGCAAGGCTCAGGACAACGGCATGCGTACCGTGGGCATCTATGTGAAAGGCCCCGGTTCCGGTCGTGAAGCCGCCATGCGCGCTATTTCGGCTATCGGCTTCAAGGTGGCGTTCATCCGCGACGTTACGCCCATTCCGCACAATGGCTGCCGGCCGCCCAAGCGCCGCCGCGTCTAGTTTGCGCCTAGCGTAAACCGCGCCTAAACCGTAAGAGGTAAAGATAGATGGCTAAATATACTGAAGCCAAGTGCCGCATGTGCCGTCGCGAAGGCTGCAAGCTTTTTCTGAAGGGCGACCGTTGCTTCACTGACAAGTGTGCATACGACCGTCGTCCTTATGCCCCCGGCCAGCATGGCCGCGCGCGCAAGAAGGTCAGCGAATACGCAGTGCAGCTGCGTGAGAAGCAGAAGACCCGCCGCGCTTACGGCATTCTCGAACGCCAGTTCCATGGCTACTTCGAGAAGGCCGAAATGCAGAAGGGCGTTACTGGTACCAACCTGCTCGTTATTCTTGAACGCCGCCTCGACAACGTGGTGTACCGCCTTGGTTTTGCCAACTCGCGCAACCAGGCTCGTCAGCTCGTGCGGCACGGCATTTTCACCCTCAACGGCCGCAAGGTGAACATTCCTTCCTTGCAGGTTCGCGTGGGTGACAGCATTGAAGTGCCCGAAAAGAACCGCAAGATTCCCGTGCTTGCAGAAGCTCAGGAAGTCATTGCACGTCGTGGTTGCCCCGCCTGGCTTGAGGCCGACGGTGCAGCTTTCAAAGGCTCTGTCAAGGCGCTGCCGCAGCGTGACGATATCCAGTTCCCCGTCAACGAGCAGCTGATTGTCGAACTTTACTCGAAATAAGCGGGGGTTCGCATGCTTATAAAACAGGGCGAACGCCTTATAAATGCACGCAACTGGTCAGAGCTTGTAAAGCCCGATCAGATCATGCGCGAAGAAGAAACCGCCAGCATCACGCATGGCAAATTCATTTGCGAACCGCTGGAACGGGGCTACGGCACCACCATCGGCAATGCAATGCGCCGGGTTCTTTTGTCGTCCCTCCAGGGTGCGGCCTTCGTGTCGGTGAAAATCATCGGTGTGCAGCATGAATTCACCACGGTGCATGGTGTTCTTGAAGACATCACTGATGTCATCCTGAACATCAAGCAGGTTCGCCTGCGCATGGACACCGATGAACCGCAACGCATTACCCTGCGCGTTGACCAGAAGGGCCCGGTGACCGCCGGAAACATCATGGGCAACCAGCATGTTGAAGTGCTCAACCCTGATCAGCACATTGCCACCCTCACCGAGGATGTTGTGCTTGAGATGGAATTTGAGGCTCGCATGGGCAAGGGCTACGTGCCTGCGGACATGCACGAGGGACTGAACGAGGAAATCGGCGTTATCAAGCTGGATTCCAGTTTCTCTCCTGTGCGTAAGGTGGCCTACACTGTGGAACAGGCTCGTGTTGGTCAGATGACCAACTATGACCGCCTGTTGCTGGAAGTATGGACCGACGGCTCCCTCACACCCGAGGATGCCATTGCCTACAGTGCCAAGATCATCAAGGACCAGATTTCTGTGTTCATCAACTTTGATGAGCGCGTGTCTGGCGACATGCGGCACGGCAGCGGCGAGAGCGGCGAAATTAATGAGCATCTGTACAAGAGCATTGACGATCTTGAATTGTCGGTGCGCGCCACCAACTGCCTGCGCGGCGCCAACATTGCCCTTGTGGGTGAACTGGTGCAGCGTTCGGAAGGCGAGATGCTCAAGACCAAGAATTTTGGTCGCAAGTCGTTGGATGAAATCAAGGGTGTTCTTTTGGACATGGGCCTTGACTTCGGCATGAAGGTCGATTCCTTCGACAAGAAATATCAGGAATGGAAAAGGAAGCAGCAAAATGAGGCATAGCAATTCCGGCAGGAAACTCTCGCGTACGCCTGCGCACCGTAAGGCCCTGTTGCAAAATCTCGCTAAGGCCCTGCTGATCCACGGCAAAATCCGCACCACGGAAATTAAGGCCAAGGAGCTGCGCCGGGTGGTGGAACCCCTGATCACCCTTGCCAAGCGCAACGACCTGCACGCCCGCCGTCAGGCTTACCGTGTGTTGAACGATCACGCTTTGGTTAAGCGCCTTTTTGACGAGATCGGCCCTGTTTTCGCCGGTGTTCCCGGCGGTTACACCCGTATCCTTAAGCTGGCCATGCCCCGTAAGGGCGACAACGCCCCCATGGCCATTATTGAGCTTTCTCGCGCTCTTGAAGCTGCTCCCGCTACGGAAGCTGCCGCTGAAGAAGTGCCTGCAAAGCCCAAGCGTACCCGCAAGCCCAAGGCTGAAGAAACCGCCGAAGCGTAAACGCTTTGCTGGTTTGACGAATACTGACGAAGGGGCGCTCTGCGCCCCTTCGTCGTTTTGCTCTGCATGCTTCCCGCCCAGGGGACATTGCAGCGTAATCCCCTGAGCGCATTTCTAAACTGCGCCACAGAGATGTTCTGCTCAGACTTCCTGCCTCATTTATCAAATCCAGATTCTGCCATCCATAAAGTCAGCCTCTCTGCTATTCGTGAGTTCCTGCACGCATCCTTTGCCTTGATTATCCCCTGGCACAGCCCTTGAGTAAATCCCCTGAGAAATCTGCATGATAGCCTGCAAAGGCGTCTCAAATTGAGAGTGTCTGCTCACTGAAGCCATATCAATAATTCGCGTGCATGCTCGCAGTATGGCGGACCATCAGAGGGAAACCCTCCATGGAAAGCTTCTATATTTGTCGGGATAACTGCCCAATATCTTGAGCGGGAGGTTTGCCAGCGAGCGCAGCCGGGGCTGTACTTAGGGCCACGTGATCAGCACTAAAAATTTCTGCGACCAGAGTGCTGGTTTGCCAAGATGTAAACGTCCTGCAGACTGCCGTTCAATCCGAATTGAACCACAGCTGACACAGAACAAGTCTGCACAAACGGCAATGGGCGGAAAAGAAAGAACAGGCAACCAACCCCCAGTAGGAGTCGGTTGCCTGCGGCATTAGAAGGAATAGGTAATGTTCAGTGTCGCTTTCCAGGCGTCTTTGTAGTTAAGGCTGTCACCAGATGTTTTTTGGTATCCGCCCCAGACGTCCTTGTCCAACCAAAGGTGAATATAACCAAGCTCCAGCACAAAATTCAGGTTTTCAGCAGCCTTGTATGTGCTATCCAGATTCAGCTCAAGGCCCGTATCGCTGGTGGTGAGGTACGTACCCAGCGGGGCGTTAAAGTCAGTCATATTGCGGTAAACGGCACGCCCGGAATTGTCCGTGGTCTGCCGCCCTGTAATGTATGAAGCCATTTTAGTGTCGTTGGTGCCACCAAAAAAGTTAAGCCGGATTATATGACTCAGGTCATCAACAAAGCTGATGTCTTTCAAACGAGTTCCAACGCCCCATGTTCCAGAGGGATTGGTGCCCAGAATACCCTTGCCCCCAGCGTACAACACACTCCCACGGTAACCGAACGATGACAGGGAATTAGAGGCGTTGTTGGTGGTGGCAATATAGGGCAGGCGCTCAGAACCGTTGTGCGGATTATCGTCGTCACCGCTGAAATACCAGCCATAGATGCCTGGCACGGCCCAATCAAAGGCATATTCGGCCAGCAGCATTCCAAACCAGCCGGATCTGTTCATGTACTCCCTGCCGTGATCAACAGCGCCGTATATGAAATCACCCTTGAGCGAAAATGGCTCGAATGATGTCCACTCCCAAGTAAGCCCTCCCCAGTACATGCTGCTGTATTCCTGGCTCAGAACAGAACTGTCCTTACGCCCGGAGGTAAAGGTCGCCGGAAACAGTCCATTGGCGAGCTGCATGCCGTCAATCCGTTGCGTGTCGGCAGTTATGTTCTTGGGGGAAAAGTTGTAGGTGCCGTCTGGCCGTTTTGCAGTGCCAATGGGCTTGATGGTGTTGGGGCCCATGCCGCCAGCCATTCCCCATGGGGTAATTTTGAAACCATCCAGCGTAACCGGAACAACAAGAGCGCCCAGATCAAAGTTGTCCATATAATTTGGTGCGTTACTTGAATCGCCAATCCAGTTGTCGTTGGCGGGGCGCATCCATATTGCAGTAGCCGCAACTCTGGGGGAAATTTTCCAGGAGGCAGCAATGCCTGCCACATCATCCTGAAAAACAGGACTGTCCAGCGCAAAACCAGGGAGCTTCATGCCTTGAAGGCCCATGCGTAGCTTCAACGGTGCGTTGGGGATTCTCCAGTCAAGATAGGCCTGCTTGACCTTAACGGACTTCGCTCCATCCGCGCCGAGCGCGCCCCCCTGATTGGCCATGCCCCAGCGCTGCTCGCCAATTTCAAAAAAAACCGTACCGGCCAAATTTTCGGAAGCGACCGCATCAAGCTGCCAGTGCATGCGGTTATACGCTTCAAACGAGTCTCTGGGCTGGTGCATGGATGACCATTGCTGGCCATTGACGGTCTGACCCGCGCGGCTTTTATTCATAAAGTTACCGCCGTTGACGTAGTCAAAAGCAAAATGCCATGCGCCTTTGACCTTGAAGTCGATAGCCAGACTTTGCCCGGTCATTGCCAAAAAACAGCAGAACCCCGCAATAAAGGATACTAAACTCTTCATTCAAACCTCCATCTTTTCAGTATTCAATTGCGGAGTGTAGTGTTGATATGTTATAATATAAATTACAGCACTATAATTATATAAACCGATATTCTTACTAAATTTGTACATTGCTGGCTGACATGAAAAAATAAACTGTTTTTAAAAATTTTTTAATAGAATTCATACTAAACAGGAATGCTGTATTAAAAAATATTCAAGGAGTCTTGATTGATTTATTTGATATCAAGATATTGCATATGTAATAGCTATATTAATTTTTTTGTCTGATTTAGTTCGTACAAGCGTGTTCGTTGGGCCAGCTAGGATGTGATCCCTTTTTTGCCCCAGAGTTGGTTCTGCTGGAAGCTGCATGCGTGGAATAGTTGTGCTTTTGCCGGGTTTTCTTACTATTTGATATAGTCTATTTTATTTAAATGTTCTGGCTGGCAGGCCTCATGATTGCGTTTTTTATATGACTGCGAGGATTTTTTGTTATAAATAACAGAAGATTGAACTGGATGTACTGCACGAAAACAACAGCTGGAACCTGATCGGTTTCACATGGTGCGCCATAATTTCATCTGGTATAAATATGTTGAAAATATTGCTATTCAATTAATTGAATGCGCTGAGCAATAAATTGCGGGAAAAATTGGGGAAAATTAAGGGGTGCGAAAAGGACCACTCAAGCCTGAGCTTCAGGCGCTGCAGATCTTGAACGCAGTATTTGCACTCCGGCTCTTTCGCTATGCGTAATTACGCCAGATCATTGCATGATTGACATAAAATCAGGATGCCAGGGAAATATGTGGCAAGATCGAGTGTGTTTTTTACTAGGGATTGTGCTGAGTTAGAATGGAGTGTTGTCAGAATCTTTAGCCTGAACCTGTGTGTGGCATCGGCAAAAAGTATTTTACTGCTCAATTTTACTGTTTGAAGCGAGTAGCAGATGCATATTGTCCTTGTATCAGAGTGTGCTCGGCGATCGGTTTCAAAGACACAAAGAATTTTAGACAGCTATGCCATAAGAGCTGGCATCCGTACCTGGATTACGCCAATAACTTCTGAAGGTCTGGCAGAGTTACACGCAGCCCTGCGCAAAACAGCCACCCGCAATACGGCAGTGGCCTGTTACCAGAATGATGGTCGCCGCCGTATGCGTTTGCTGTGGGTTGTGGGCGCGCGCGGAAAGTTTTCTGCCAACGGGGCTGTCGCTGTGCGCAAGTCGCGCTGTTCCTGCCCGCAAAAGGTGGAAACCCCCGTCTGGCTTCGCTGTGTTTGCCTGTTGGCGCAATCTGCGGCTCAAGTTCATGACCTGGGCAAGTATTCAAAATATTTTCAGCAAAAACTGCGTTCACCGCAAAGCCAGCGCGATGATGTGCGCCATGAGTGGATATCCGTCTGTGTGCTGCGGGAGTTGCGTCAGGGCAAAACCTGGCAAGATGCGTGGCAAGTCTTGCAGAACCCCGAGGCGCTCAAGCGGGCCATAAATCGCCCGGCCAGCTATAAAACCAGTTTCACTCCAGCCACAGTTTTGGAGGCCATTGAATTTCTTGTCGCCAGTCACCATCGGCTATTTGCTGGCGACATGGGCAACGGGCGCGTGCCGTCAGTTCGCGATTCCCATGTCCGGTCGGAGGCTGTCCCGCAAGAATACTGTCAGCCTCACGAAGCCTTGCCCGAAGACGTTTGGAAAAATTATCAGCGGCTTGAATCCAAGCTGGAAAATCTTGCTGGCGCATACCAGGGCGAGCAGTACACATCGTTTTGGTGGGCATGCCTCACTCTGGCCCGTGCCGCGTTAATTTTTGCCGATCATACTGTTTCCGCTGTGGAATACCCCACATGCCTTGCTGAGGGGGCAAGCGCAGCCAATACCCGCTTTGCCGGGGAGACGCGTCAGCTCAATCAGCCCTTGCCCTGGCATCTGCACACGGTAGCCCATGTGGCGGCCAGCGCCGCATGGCGCATGGGGCAACTTGCGCAGGGCAAGGGGAGCATTCTTGAGGGCCTGCAAGAGGCGTCTGTGGCGTCAATTCTTGATCCTGCGGATGAAACATCTCGTTTTCATTGGCAAAATTGTGCTGCCGATGCCTTGAGCCGCTGGCGGCAGAAAAACCCAGATACCCCTTGCCTTGTGTTCAATATGGCGGGAACAGGCAGCGGCAAAACTCGGATGAACCTGCGCGCGGCCTGCATTCTGTCGCGCCAAGACGCGCCGCGCTGTTCCATTGCGCTGAACCTGCGCAGCCTGACCTTGCAGACGGGGCGTTCCCTGCAAGAAGATCTCGGCATTTTGCCTGCCGATATGGCGACTGTTATCGGCGATGGCGTCACGCAAAGGCTTTTTGACTGGAATCGTCAGGCCACATCAGCGGATGACTGGGATGCCGACGAGCCGGAAATCATCTGCAGCGGGGATTCCGGCCCCTTGCCCGCCTGGATGGAACCTTTCTGGCGTACCGACAGGGAAAAAACTGTTGTTGGCGCACCGTTGCTGGTCTCAACCATTGATTTCCTGGATGCTGCGGGTTGCCCGCAGCGCCAGGGCCACCACGTCAAGGCGCTGCTGCGCTTAATGACGGCAGATCTGGTGCTGGACGAAATAGACAGCTACGATCCCGAAGCTCTTGTGGCAGTCTTGCGGCTGGTGCAGCTTGGCGCGTTTTTCGGGCGCAACGTTGTCTGCTCTTCGGCTACGCTGTCCCAGTCTACGGCAGAGGCCGTTCACTCGGCCTGGGTTTCGGGCCAGCAGCTTCGGCAACATCTGCTGCAACAATCAGGCGGTGCGCCCCAGTTTGGCATTGGCTTTATTGATGACAGTCTGGCCCCCAAGGTGCTTGCTTCTGCCCCGGACAGCGCAGCCTTTGCCCGGGAGTACGCCTGCCGGATGCAGGACATGACGGCCCGCTTGCAGCAATCTCCTTGTCTGCGGCGGGCCTTTTTGCAACCAGTCGAGCCTACTATTCAGGGCTTTCAAAATGCAGTGCTCAACGCGGCCCTGCGCCTGCATCAGGAAAATGCCTGGAACTTCTCACCAGACAAGCGAATATCCTTCGGCCTCGTGCGCATGGCGCATATCAATGATGCCGTCGCCACCGCGCGCAGTCTGGCCCAAAGCCTGCCCCACGCCCATGTGGCCTGCTATCATGCTGGTGACTGGCGCATCAGCCGGTTCCACAAAGAGCGCCGACTCGATTATTTGCTCACCCGCAAGCAGGGCAATTCCCATATTCTTTCAGATAAAGAAATCCGCACTCTTGTGGCTCGTGTTGCCGATTCGCAGGATGTGCTCTTTATTGTTGTGGCCACGCCAGTGGAAGAAGTTGGCCGGGATCATGACTTTGATTGGTCCGTCATTGAGCCGTCCAGCGCGCAATCCATAGTTCAGGTTGCAGGGCGCGTAAACAGGCACCGCATTGTTCCCTATGGCAGCAGCACTGCGCATAACATCGCCATCCTCCAGTATAATATGGAGCACTGCAAAAACTGCGAGCAAGGCAAGCCAGATCGTCCAGCTTTTGTGAACCCCGGCTACGAAAAAAAGGGGGCCGCCACAACGTATGCAAAGCATGATCTTGCCCGACTTCTGCCCTGGCAGGGGGAAGAACTCGGCATTGATGCCCGGCTGCGGCTCGGCGGCGGGAGCCGTTTTGCCAGCGCCGATGACAAGGCCATAGCCGAGAGGGTGACGCCGTATTTTGGCGTGGACAGAGACGGCAATGAGGGGCTGTTCAACCAGACGCCTGTTGATGCATTCCGCATGGCGTCCACGCCCTATGAGCAAACGCCCCTGCGTGACAGGAACGGCCATAAACAGCTTTGGCGGATGCAGCTGGAGGACGGCAACTGGACCTATTTTGAATGGAAAATGGATGCCCACAGTGCAAGCTGGGTGCGCAACGAGCATGAAATGAGCACAGAAAAAGCCCTTCCCAATGCCTGGCTGGCTCTTGATCCTCCAGCGATGGAAAGCCTCTGCCATGAGGCGGGCATTTCGCCAGCGGAAGGCCTGCAAGCAGAGCTGACCGCTTACGAAAACACAGCGTTCATATACAATCTTGGCTTTGGCATACGGAGAGAGAATTGAAACCAACCGCAAACGCGGGTGAAAAGGAGCGTCATGGACGATAAATGGAAGTCATACCCTCCCAAAACATACCAGGACGAAACAGAGTGCCTTGTCCATTTTAACTCTAAAACCGTCAACTCCAACGCAAGTCTTGTGGGCATAAGGCTTGGGGCGGATGCTGCAGTGGATCTGCCCTATATTTCGCTGCGCACGCTCTTGGGAAGCGGCCTTTCCTTTCCGCTGGATTATGCGGAAGGCGGCGCGAGCAAAGCCGGAATCGTCAAACAGATCAATCTGGTTCTTGCAGACTCGCCAGATGCCGCTGGCGCAAGCGCAGAGGAAAGAAAGGCCATTGTTGCTGGCGTTAAGGCCGCAAACGCTTCCGGTTACAGTACCGGCACGGAGTATGTGGATCACCGCCTGCGGCAGGTGCTTGTTCCCAAAAAAGATGCACCGGGCGGCTATGTGAGCATGACACCCATAACGGCAAGCAGCATTTGCCCACTGTTTTTTACCAAGGAACACGGCCTTGTGCCGCAGCATAACGAGGCCGCAAAGGCGGAACCGGAAGGCCCACGGCGCAAGCTGCGACAGGCTCGGTTCGGTATCGGCGGCTCCAATCCGCACAACGCTGGCAGCCTTGTGCGGATCATTATGCAACGTCCCCTCATGGTGGCTGCACCAGGGGCTTCTACCTCAACGCGTGATGCCTTTTCCTTGTATCATAAAGGCTTGCCGCTCAACGTGCATACGCCGGAGCCTTTCAGGCAGGCAGTGCAACAGTATGCGCAGTTTCGTGAATCCGTGCTGAATCCGCATATTGATGGCGCCACAATCACACTCAAGGAAAGGGAGCAGGAAGAAGCGTTCATCACCGCCATTGCCCAAGCCGTGCTCGATATGGCGGCTGAAGCCCGCGATCTGCTGACCCGGCACGCCCATATGTTGCCAGAGGAAGATCTGCTTCAGGAGCTTGATCCCCCCCGGCATGCCCTGGTTTCGCCGCTGGTGCGGCCGGTAGAAATACGGGGCTTGCTTGATCCCCCATTGCGCGAGCGTTGCGATAACTGGCCCCGCAGCATGGCCCGGCTGGTGGTTACCAGAATGCTCGCACCGCACAAAAGCAGCGGGCGCAGCCTGTTAAAGCTGGATTCGTCCGCTCGCGCCAGCCTTGAGGCCATGATGGAGGAGGCATTTCGATGACATCCTATCTTGTTCTGCCCCATATACGCGTTCAAGGGGCCAATATGTATAATGCCGCCTTTCTTATGGGCGGCCCGCCCGTGTTGGCGGCATGGTTTATGGCGCACGCCCTTGGGCGCAAAATGGATATGGCGGATGATGTGCTTTCAATGGCCTTTGTGCTGCACAGCTACACACCATTGGGAGAGTCATTTTACGGCGTGTTCAATCCGCAACTGCGCCGTGGAGCTGCCTATACTTTTGGTTCATCCAGAAACGGCACGGATTATTCCTCCAAAAACAAGCAGGCCCTGTCGCTCCAGCCCGTGGCCCGCGCGCATATGGAGGCGTCTCTGGTTGTCGGCATTCGTGACCTTGGGGCCACAGAGGGCATTACTTCCCTGCTTGTTGGGGGCCGTCTTGCTGGCGGCGCTATCACCAGCATGGCAAAGCCCTGCCTGCACCGCACGGCCCACGAAGCCCTGGAATACATTCGCAGCGGCTATGTGGTTAAAGATCGCCGGGATCTGCTTGAAAAAAATGACACAGGCAACCGTGCGGAACAGTTTGTGGCAGCGCTGGGGCACAAGCCTGCCGATGGTGACGGCCTTGGATGGATTTCCGCCACCTGCCTTGGCTACGCCGCCACAACGCCTTTTGAAAAGCGGTCTGGCGTGCGCGAGGGGTATGAGCATGCCTTTGCAGAACCTCTTGTAGGTCTTGTGCAGTATGTGCCCATACGCCGCTGCCTTGATGAAGATGCGGCGGCTCAAAGCCTGTGGCGGTCAGAGTGGACAACGCCAGATGTGTTCAGAATATATCAGGATTAACGCTAACTAGCAGTAAAAAGGAAAATATCATGGCAAAGACGCTTAAAAAATTGCCCGGTGTTCTTTCGTTTCAGCGTTGCCTCATGGTTACTGACGCTCTTTTTTTCAATGTATTTGCTGACGGCAGCACGTCGCCCCTTGCGGTGGTGCGTCATGGTATCCGTGGAACGCAAAACATCAATAAATCTGGCAAAAAAGAAGATTCCAGCGCCAAAAGCGCCACTCGGGAAGAAGTTTCCAACATCCAGACTACGGACACAGCCAAGCTTGACCCCAAGGCTGAAAAGCTGCGCGTGCGTTTTGATGTGCGCTTTCTTGACCTTTCTGCCGCGCTCTTTGCCTGCGCTCCGGGCAAAACAGACGATGTGGAAGACCTGCTTGCCTTCAGAACGGGGCTGACCGACTTTATTGACAAGGGCAAGGCCAGCGCCGGCCTTACAGAACTGGCCTGCCGCTATGCGCGCAATCTGGCCAATGGCCGTTTTTTGTGGCGCAACAGGGCCATTGCGGAATCTGTGAGCGTGCGTGTGCGCAACAGGGCTGATCTGGATGTTTGCTTTGATGCCCTGCAAGTGCCCCTGAATACATTTGATTCTTATTCTGATGCAGAAAAGGCCGTTGCAGGTCACATTGCCGCCGGATTGCGGGGGCAGCGCGATGTTTCCCTGCTGGTGGAGGCCGATGTGGATTTTGGCGTGCGCGGCGCACTGGAAGTGTTTCCTTCACAAAACTATCTGGAAGACAAGGCACGGGGTTTTGCCCGCCCCCTGTATTGCGTGGGTGAAGCACCCAAAAATCAGGACAAGCACAGCGTTCAGGAACGCGGGCAGGCTGCCCTGCGCGACCAGAAAGTGGGCAATGCCCTGCGCACCATTGATACATGGTACCCCGCCTATGCGGAGCGCGGTCTTGCCATTCCTGTGGAGCCCAACGGCGCAAGCCTTGATGCGCAGCTCTTTTTCCGCAACGACAAAAATTCCTCCGGCTTCGGCTATATGCTGCGGGTGGGAGATATGGACCCCGACACTGCCGAAGGCATGTTCTTAACGGCCTGCATCATCCGTGGCGGCGTCTTTTCAGAGAGTGCATAGTTATGATGCCCCGCGTGTACTTTGACATTGAGGCGGTTGCCGCTGCTGAAGACACGGGTATGAGCGCCCCCGCGCTGCGGGGGCGTATGCTGGCCTTGCTGCATCCACTGTTTGCAGCAAAACCGCATACCTATGCTCTTGCAATACCGGCAGGGCGGCAGGCTGTTTGCGACAAGGGCGGCGGCGTGGTGCGAATATTCGCCTCCAGCCGGGATGATCTGGACGCCTTGGCGGCCTCGCTCGCGCAACTGCCCTGGATGCGCGACTATGCAAGGCTGCACTATCCCGCAGCAGTTCCGGAAAATTATGCGGGCGCATGGGTGGCCTTTCGGCGGTATCGTGTGCCGACCCTGAAAAGCGACCGCAAAACGGGTGCGGAAGCCGGGCAACTGCGCCAGCGGCGTATGCTGGGCATGCAAAAAGAAAAAATGGATTACTTTGTGGTGAGCAGCAAAAGCACGGAGCAGCGCTTTACGCTGGCGGTGCGCCGTGAACCGGGTACGCCGCCTCAGGTGGAGTGCCTGCCGAACAGTTATGGGCTGTGCAGCGCCCATAACCTCTTTTGCGTGCCGGATTTGCCATAATTTGCCATGAAGGGAAAAAAGCAAGTCAATCCAAGGCCCGTGATGCTCTCCAAGCGCGCCAACGTGTTTTATCTGGAGCATGTGCGCGTAATGCAGATGGACAATCGCATTGTTTACGCAACGCAAGACGGTGGGGAGATTGAATCTTTTTTTAATCTGCCGGAGCGTAACACCGCCTTTGTATTGCTGGGCAAGGGGTCTTCCATAACAGATGCGGCCATGCGCCGCATGGCAGAGGCTAACGTGATGGTTGGGTTTTGCGGGTCTGGCGGGTCGCCTCTTTTCGGCGCTCTGGATATGGCCTTTATGCCGCCGCAAAGCGAATACCGCCCGACCGAGTACATGCAATCATGGATGATCAAATGGCTGAGTGATAATGAACGGGTTAATATTGGAAAAAAATTGTTGAAGGAGCGCGCAGACTACGCGCAATTGCAATGGCGCAAAAATGCGGATTTGCAAAAAAATGGCGTTACTATTCCTGATGCGCTTCGTGAATCATTTTTTAAAGACGTGGACAGCGCAGATTCAACACAACAGCTTTTGCTTGCCGAGGCCCGTTGGGCCAAGGCGCTGTACAGTATATTGGCAAAAGCGTTCAATTTTACATTCAGCCGCGAGGAGGGAAAAGGGGCTGGAGCAACTCGTGCCGACGTATGCAACGGTTTTCTCGATCATGGAAACTACATTGCCTATGGTTATGCCTCAGTTGCATTGTGCGGGCTTGGGATAAGTTTTTCTTTGCCCGTGTTGCACGGAAAAACGCGCAGAGGAGCATTGGTTTTTGACTTCGCCGATGTTGTGAAAGACGCGCTGGTCATGCCGACTGCCTTTGTATGCGCTGCGGAAAAAAAGGCGCACAAAGAGTTTAGGGAAGACCTGATAGAACGTTGCCAGCAACAGGAGGTTCTGGACTATCTTTTTAGGTTCATCATTGGCCTGTGCGAAAATGATGAATAGTATAAGTGTGTTAGCTGTAGGTGAAGAAGATGAAGCCTGACGGCTTCAAATATCTTTAACTCACTGGATGCATTTGTTTTTTTGCGAATGGCGTCTAGTTAACCGCCGTGTAGGCGGCTTAGAAGTCTGTTGAGCCAATCAAGCAACTTGCTCCCTGGTTAACCGCCGTGTAGGCGGCTTAGAAGCTGACGCGGTGTTTTTCAGCGAACCAGAGCAAGTTAACCGCCGTGTAGGCGGCTTAGAAGATGCCAACATTGGCCGCGTCAAAGAAAACCCAGTTAACCGCCGTGTAGGCGGCTTAGAAGTCGGCGGTGCGGGTCGAAACCCGGCACATCGGGTTAACCGCCGTGTAGGCGGCTTAGAAGTTGTGTGGGCAATTTACAGGACACAGCCGAACGTTAACCGCCGTGTAGGCGGCTTAGAAGAAGATAACTTTTTCCTCCATTCCCGCCAGAAAGTTAACCGCCGTGTAGGCGGCTTAGAAGAGAAGAAAAAGCAGGAATTGCAATTTGCATCAGTTAACCGCCGTGTAGGCGGCTTAGAAGTTTTTATGCGCCCGCTTTTCCCCTGAACATATGTTAACCGCCGTGTAGGCGGCTTAGAAGAAACTATGCGGCCTCCCTGCCGTTGTTCACGGGTTAACCGCCGTGTAGGCGGCTTAGAAGTCACTGGGCGGAGCTGTCGTCTTCATAATGTTGTTAACCGCCGTGTAGGCGGCTTAGAAGAAGTCCAGCGAGAGCGAGAAGTTTGTCACCACGTTAACCGCCGTGTAGGCGGCTTAGAAGACGTCAGGCGGTGAGGTTGACGTTATCCGCGCGTTAACCGCCGTGTAGGCGGCTTAGAAGTTTACAGCCCGCATAGTGCGCGAGGGTGACCGGTTAACCGCCGTGTAGGCGGCTTAGAAGACTCTCCCCAAGTATAAGAACCGGGATTCCCAGTTAACCGCCGTGTAGGCGGCTTAGAAGAGGTGACGGGCTTCCGTGCCGGTTACATCCGGGTTAACCGCCGTGTAGGCGGCTTAGAAGTGCGTGATGGACAGGTATAGATTGTCGCAAACGTTAACCGCCGTGTAGGCGGCTTAGAAGAATTTCCGCAAATCCCTATGCCATTGTCAAAGGTTAACCGCCGTGTAGGCGGCTTAGAAGTTGACCATGGGCGTGACCGCGAGGGCTGTGACGTTAACCGCCGTGTAGGCGGCTTAGAAGACCACTGGCACCGGCAAAGGCCACGCCGATCTGTTAACCGCCGTGTAGGCGGCTTAGAAGATACGGCGGGCCAGCTTTTGGCGCTCCTTGGCGTTAACCGCCGTGTAGGCGGCTTAGAAGCGGCCAGTCAGCAACAGCTCGCCCTGGTCGGCGTTAACCGCCGTGTAGGCGGCTTAGAAGTTCGGATCTCTGCGCCATATGAGGTATTCAGTGTTAACCGCCGTGTAGGCGGCTTAGAAGAGTTGCAGCCTCTCCATCAACAGTAGGCTCTCGTTAACCGCCGTGTAGGCGGCTTAGAAGTGCGTAAGACAAGTCGCAGGGATAACCGTACAGTTAACCGCCGTGTAGGCGGCTTAGAAGAGTTGAAGGAAAAGTCGCCCATGTCGCTGCCCGTTAACCGCCGTGTAGGCGGCTTAGAAGAGACGGGAGAAGCGCCGCTTTCGTTCAAGCGGGTTAACCGCCGTGTAGGCGGCTTAGAAGAGAGCAGGGAGCAGGAGCGCGGCCAGGATAAAGTTAACCGCCGTGTAGGCGGCTTAGAAGTGTGAGCCTACAGAACCGCGCTTTCCCATAAATGTTAACCGCCGTGTAGGCGGCTTAGAAGAGCCTGACGTTTGACTTGCCGGAAGTCCAGCTGTTAACCGCCGTGTAGGCGGCTTAGAAGTGCCCATCCACACACCACTCATATCCGTGCATGTTAACCGCCGTGTAGGCGGCTTAGAAGTGTTGGCGGTGGAAGTCTACGTCCTCCCATCGGTTAACCGCCGTGTAGGCGGCTTAGAAGTTGCAAACCGTCGTACAGGAGCGGTTGCAGGCGTTAACCGCCGTGTAGGCGGCTTAGAAGGCAGTACGTGGACGATAAAGTCTGGGAGTTGGGTTAACCGCCGTGTAGGCGGCTTAGAAGTCACTCGCGGTCAGCATGGACGGCCTCGCATGGTTAACCGCCGTGTAGGCGGCTTAGAAGCGGCGTGTGTGGTCGGGGGAACGCCAAAGGAGTTAACCGCCGTGTAGGCGGCTTAGAAGAGGCGCAAGCCGACCAGGTGCGCCGACCAGGTGTTAACCGCCGTGTAGGCGGCTTAGAAGTTCGGACGCGCCGCCCTCGTAGGCAGCAGGGAGTTAACCGCCGTGTAGGCGGCTTAGAAGAGCATGGGGTTGATGGACGCGCCCAGGCGAAGTGTTAACCGCCGTGTAGGCGGCTTAGAAGATATATGGCTAAAATTGCGGCATTATCGCCGTGTTAACCGTCGTGTAGGCGGCTTAGAAGATTTGCACGGGTCGGAGTAGGTCTTGCTGTCCGTACCTCTGCCTCAAACTGCCATAAGTAGTGTCCAAACTGGCTCGGCCGGGAATGATTAGTCTTTGTACTCAGTTTCAGGGGAGAATAGAGTTTCGCCCACGCGACCGCATTGACGGGTATGATTTTATCCTGTTATCAAATTATACCGGTAAGATAGATTGCTTTACTATTTACTCATGCGCCCGATGCCGGGCCAGGGGATACCATGCAGGATCATGATTCAAAAAAAGCAGACCATGTATTGTCAGACGCCGACCTGGTATTGCTCCAGACGATTAGCCGGCGAAATTTTTTGACGTACTCTGGCGCGCTGGCGGCGACGCTTTGCCTGGGCGGCTTTTTACCCAGCGAAGGTGTTGCGGATAGTGGGATGAAAGAAACAGCAATCCCCGTTGATTATCCTATAGATCCCAATGTGGCGACAACTGTAGAGCGAACGCTTCTTTTTGCTGCCATTGCGCCGGGCCTCAAGGAGCCGGATCTTCCAAAGATATCCCAGTACAGTGTGTATGGTTATCATGCTTTTGGCCCAGGCCTTTCTGTTGTTCGGCGCACAGATATGACGGCGCAGGGCGGTGGTACCCCAGAAGCGCAACATCTTTTGCAGTTGGCAAGCTTTTTTTCCTTTACGGATGTGCACATCACAGACAAGGAATCCCCCAACCAGTTGATACTCAATCAGCAGTTAAACCCATTATTCTATTTTTCTTCGTCCATATATTCGCCGGTTATGCTGTACTCCACGCAGGTGCTGGATGCGGCCATTCAAACTGTAAACGCGCTGCATAAAAAAGCGCCGTTTGATTTTGGCATATCGCTGGGCGATGTGTGCAATACCGCTCAATATAATGAGTTGCGCTGGTATATTGATGTGTTTGACGGCAAGGTTATTACGCCGTGCTCTGGTGAACGCCTTGGTGTGGACAATATTGACTATCAGAGGCCCTTTAAGGCCGTTGGGCTGGATAAGTCCATACCCTGGTACCAGACACTCGGGAACCATGACCATCTCTGGATGGGCAGCTTCCCCGTGCATGCCGACAAATCCTTGGGGCTTGCAGAGGCCTACACCTCGGGTGAAGTCATGGCGGCTGGCCTGATGTCTCTCGATAGCGGCGGTGCGCATTTCCCCTGCCTGTACGATGTGCCAGGCAGCCTGCGGGCGAAAACATTTTATATGGGCCTGCTTGATGGCGCCACCGCTGACGGCGCGATTATTGGCGCAGGCCCCAGGGATGCCTACGCAACACCCCCAAAAACGGCGGCAGACCAAAGTCGTCATCCTGTAAGCATTGCCCAGTGGAAACAGGAGTTTTTTGACACAACCACAGAGCCGGTCGGGCACGGGTTCAATCTGGTGGATTCTGCGCATGGCAATGGATTTGCCTGCTACAGCTTTGTGCCGAAGGCCCAAATCCCGCTCAAGGTCATTGTGCTGGACAATACGCAATCCGAAACAGACGGCTCCCACGATATCCACGGCCACGGATTTTTGGATGCCGCACGGCTCAAATGGCTTAAAGAAGAGCTGGCCGCAGGGCAGGCCGCAGATCAGTTGATGATAATAGCTGCCCACATACCCATTGGCGTTTCTGCCATTGGTACAGAGATGGAATGGTGGGAAAGCGACAAAGACCCCAATGCGGTTGAGCAGAATGCCGCATCGTTGAAGGATCTGGTCAGCATGCTGTGGGATACGCCAAACCTGCTCATGTGGATGTCGGGGCATCGCCATTTCAACACGGTAAAGGCCTTTCCCTCGCCGGATGCAAGCCGCCCGGAAAGGGGATTCTGGCAGGTGGAAACTGCCTCACTCAGGGATTTTCCGCAGCAGTTTCGGACGTTTCAGATATACCTTAACAGCGACTACACCGTATCCATTGTCACAACCAACGTAGACCCGGCGGTCGCGGAAGGAACCCCGGCCGCAAAGTCGCGCTATTACGCCATCGCCGCACAGCAGGTTCTGGAAACAAACCTCACTGTTAACGCCCCCAATGCCGCAAAGTACGCCCGCAAGGAGATCAGTTCCATGGATCCCAGCCGCGCCCAGAATGGCGAGGTTGATCCCACCATTCAGTGGCAGAATGTAGCCGGTTACGGGCCTTTTCCCTCGTTGCAGGATGGGCAGTATGGCTCGCCTGCGTATCATTCGAGCGCATACCCATCGTACAATGCCGAATTGCTCAAGCAGCTAAGCCCGACAATGGTTAAAGCCCTCAGAGACAGGTTTGGCCATTAAAAAAAGATACGGTTACTGGGAGTTTCGCTTTGGTGGAGCAGCGGAGTGTCTGGCCGAAATGCTGGCTGCGCCGTAGACATTTTTATGCGTATCAAGGGGCGGGAAATATTCCGCCCCTTGATATTTCTTCGCTGTGGGCAAGAGGGATTGGCAGAAGCCCGTATGTCACACATATATGGGGCGTTGCAAAAGTGATTCCGCAACATTCAGGGGCATGAACAGCACGAAAATAAATTGCAAAAGTTTTGATTTATACGGCATTGGCCACTGAAATCAGCTCAAAAAAATTATCATAACGTGCTGGTTATGCAGAGCTATAACTTTTACTATTGCTGGATGCGACTTGTTATAAAAGGCACAATCTCCTGAAATCGCGGGCTCAGCCCAATTTATTCCAAATCCTCCATAACTTTTGTTATGGAGGATATTTTATTAGGGCTTTAGCCCGTTGAGCGAACTTGTGCGCGAAACAGAGAACCCCCGCTATGGCATGACCCCCATCAAGTTTTCAAAGTTTAATCCTAGTGGGGCTTTTTTGCTTTGTCTACCTGATGGGGGGCATACCAATAGCGGGTGGTTTTGATTTTGTTGCCGCGCCGTAGCGAGATCAAAAGCTGCGCATTGTTCCATTTTCTAAAAAAATGCCACAACATTACCCCAACAACTAGGGGAACCATGTTTTAGCTTAGGGGGATAGATGCGGTAGTATCTCGTGTCATGTACTAAATGCCATAAAAAATTTGAATTGAAGTTCATGGTTCACTCAGCTGCGGCAGACAACGTGATGAAGCCTTGGGCAAAAAGCAGCACAGATGGCGTTAATGCTTGGCGGGCTTTCTTTGAAGCAACGAGGATCATTGTCCCGCCGATCTTTTGGGCTTATCGGTTTGATCTGCTTTTTGAGCCGTTGCCGCATCGGACCAGCCCGCTCCCAGTGATTTGTAGAGGGCTATGACGCCGCGCAGTTCTTCCCATTGGCTGAGGGCCAAAGCATCCCGCGCATGATTGACTGTACGCTGCGCCACAAGCACCGGCATATAGGCGCTTAATCCCCTGCCATAGAGCAGGGATGATTGCTCCAGGGCTTTCTGGCTGTCGGCAACGGCCTCTTTAAGTGAAGCCTGCCGCAAACGTTCACTGTTCAACGCAGTCAAGGCATCTTCCACATCACGCAGGGCAAGCCTCACGTCCCGCTCATACACCAGCCTTGCCGCATCGGCACTGGCCTGCGCCGCCTTCACGCCTGCGCGGGCCCGCCCTCCATCGTAGATGGACTGGCTGACCTGCCCCCCTACCGACCAGGCCGTGCTGGCACTGGAAAAGAGGTCATGGATGAGGCTGACGGTGCTGCTGATGCCCAACGGGATAGTAAACCTGGGGAAACGCGCCGCCTCGGCAACGCCAATCTGTGCGGTTGCTGCGGCAAGACGCCGTTCATCCGCTCGTATATCAGGACGTTGGCGCATCACCTCCGACGGCAATGAAAGCGGCAGGCGAGCGGGCACAGGCAAGGCTGAAGACGGCTCGGCAAGCGCTGCGCGCCAATCACCAGGAAAACCGCCAGCCAGTACACCAATGGCATGACTGAACCGGGCAATATCCGCTTCCATCAACGGCGGTTGCGCCTCGGCTGTTTTACGTTCTGCCCGGGCCTGCATCACGTCGGCCAGGGTGCCCATGCCCTTTTGCTGGGCCTGCTCAGCCAGCCGCTCACTCTCAAGCCGCGTGCGGATGTTGTCATGGGCGATAGCCAGGCGTACCTGCGTTGCACGAAGGCCCGCGTAGTTGGACACAAGTTCCGCAACCAGACTCACCTGCAAAGCGCGATGGTCTTCGGCAACCGCTTCAATGCCCGCATCTGCCGCTTCAACCGCTCTGCGCGTTCCACCAAAGATATCCAGCTCCCAACTGGCGTCAAAGCCAGCAAGCCACGTCCGCGATTCGCCGCCGACTTGCCCGGTGAGGGCCTCGCTGGTACGCCGCGCCTCTCCAGCCCCACCGCCCGAAATCGTCGGTCCAAAGGCTGACGCGGTCTGAACCCGCTCCGCGCGCGCCTGACGCAACCGGGCCAGCGCGATACCAATATCCTGATTCCGTTCCAGTGCCTGATCGACCAACCTGTCGAGCAGAGGATCGTTAAATGAGCGCCACCACATGCGCAGTCCATCCTGGGAGTTGCCGGGCAAAGCGCTGTTGGCCTCAACCCAGTTTGCGGGCAGATTCAATGTGGGCTTAGTATAGTCAGGGCCTACGGAAAGGCAGCCGGACAAGCTCAGCAACAACGAGGCGATCAGAAATGCGCTGCAGATACGCAGTCGCGCATGATTCCGTGCTGTGTACATGCGCACTCCCTACAGCCAACGTTGCAGCAGTGTTGCGAGGTGCCCCTTGGGTGGCCTGTCGCCTCCCGGTGCATTCACCTCGATGCTGCCTGTCATGCCTGCGGCTAAAACAATGTTTTGCGGGAGCTGCCCAAACTCGATGCGAACCGGAATACGCTGCGCCAGACGAACCCAGCTGAAGCTTGGCGCAACGCTTGGCAAACCCTGCGCATCAGCCTGCTGGTTGGCATCGGCTATTCCGCGCCCTATACTCAGCACCCGGCCAGGAATCACATCATCAAAGCCCATCAAGCGGATCTGCGCAGAAGCGCCGGGCTCAATACCGTGCAGTTTGGTTTCTTCAAAATAGCCGATGATCCGGAAGCTGCTCGCATCCACGAGCGCGATATTCGGCTGACCAGTCACCGCATAGTCGCCTTTGCTCAACCGCAGGCGCGTTATGTATCCATCGGCAGGGGCGTGCAGCACCGTCCGCTCCATATCAAGTTTCGCCTTGTCCACGGCGACCTGCGCGCTGCGCAGTTCGGCCTGCGCGATAGCCATTGCCTGATTCGCACGCTGAATTTCTTCTGCGGGCACAATGCTCTCCATGCCCCGACGCCGCCTGGCGTCTTCCATTTTCTGGCGTAGAGATGCGTCCGCCGCAGCCAGTTGGGCCTCAGCCTGTGCCAATGCCAGAGCAAAGTGGGCAGGGTCTATGCGGTAGAGCACATCCCCCTGTTTCACATACTGGTCATCTGCCACCGAGACATCCAGAACCGTGCCTGAAACCTCTGGAGCTATGCGGACGATCTGCGCACTGACACGGCCATCGCGTGTCCAGGGCGCCAAGACATAGGCACGCCAGAGCGCGCTTACCAGAACCCACGCAAAAATAACGACAGTTACTGTAAGCCCTGCCTTGAGTATCTGCTTTGCTGGAATCGAACTGCTAGACATGGAAAACAACACCTTTTCTGTGAATATGCGGTTAAACAAAGAGAATCAGCATCGAAACTATGCAGAGGGAAAGGGCAAGCCCGAATAAACCGGGATGCCAGACCCACCTCAGCGCGCCGCAGCGTGTAAGCAGGGAACGAAGCCCCAGGTATACTGGCAGCGCGGCACAGGCATAGACAAAGAATGGCGGCAGGTAGATGCCAGCCACAGAAAACTCACTCAGCATCGGTACGCCCCCCAGAATGTTGTGAAAAATAATCAGCGCGGTTTTCAAGCAGTGCTGCAATATCAAGCAAAACGACCATCAATCGTTGCGCCTCGGCTGTGGCGGTGCTGCCTGTAACTGACAATTGCGACAAGGATCTTGCAGCACGGCGGGCATGCCGAGCCACCATTTGGGGTTCTCCGACCCGGCGGTTCATGTAGCGAAAAGCGGTTGCAAGCTGGCGGCGCAGTTCAGAATCTTTGGGCGCATGGCGCAGCCAGTTGCGCAGGCGCAAAACCTCTCGCCCCAGATGAATACTATCCAGTGCATTGGCGATCTCCCGTTCCATTACCTCCGGTTGCGCTCTAAGCAGCGCACCGAGTTGAGCCGTGCGGTGCTGCTGGCTCCATTGCCAGACTTTCGCATCCGTCCGTTTTCCTCTGAAAGTGCCAAGTGCATTATCGCGGATAGCAATGTGCAAACGCTCGGCGTCGCGAGACAGATTGCGCGGCAGCAGAACCTTGAACCCCACCAGCGTAAAAAATACTGCCAGTATCCACGCCGCGGAACTGTTGAGAAACAACGCAAAGTCGTAGTTCATGGGGTTGTCTGGCGCGGCCAGTGTGGTGAAAGCCACAAGATAGGTGGCCCCGGCCGCCGTATGGCGGGGCATGGAGGTTGCGTAAACGCCCGGCAGCCAGAAGATCCCCAACACCAGGAGCAACAGAGGCAGCCCTTCAACATGGGGAAGCACCATAAAGGTACAGAGGAATGCCATTACAACGGCAATCACGGTGCCCTTGATAAATTCAACAGCGCCGAGAGCCGGATTGGGAGCTGTGGACAATAGCGCGCATCCCGACGCCAAGCCCGCCAGCATCAGGTTTCCGTATGTCCAGCCAGTCGCCAACCAGAAAGCACCGCCCAGCAACACCGTCAGTAGGGCTCGCAGCCCGTTCTGTATCGCCGCCGTCTTATCCCGATAAAACGGCACGGAGACGTGCGCCGCTGTTGGTAGCGGGGCATGCAAAAGCTCAATACCCTTCAGGGCTTCAATATAATCATTGAGTTGTTCGAGCAGCCTGTCGCCAGCTATCATCAGTGCGGCTTGCTCCGATGCTTCATCAAGCGATGTCGTGGAGAGCGCGTCTGTCAACTGGGCACGCATATCTGCCAATAGCTGCACGGCGTGCGCCACCCCGGTGGAGCCTGGTTCCTGTGCCAGCGCCTGACTGGCTTGCTGCCATGCCAGCTCCCATTGGAGCTTGAGCGCTTTCAGGGCATTCAGGCTGGCGCTGCCTTCCCGCATGGGGGGCATGCCGCCCACCAATGCGGAAAACAGGGAGACCATTGCTTGCCGAACTGTAGCGGCACGCTGGGCAAGATCGGAGGATTCGGCTTTTCCCAGTGCCAGCAGGTCGTCCACTCCATACGCTTCAAGAATAAGATTGCGTCTGCCCGCATCCAGAGATTTGATTTCCGGTGTCTCACCAGTGTGAGCTGCCTGGTGATTTGTCGAAAGAATGCCTGCGGTGGCCGTTGCCAACCTCCGCAGTTGCGTTTCCAAACGATTTCTCACGCTACGGGTGCTGAAAAGTGCGGACACGCACACCAGGCACACCACGCCGATCGACACGGAAGCCCCGCGCCCCATCACCTGAGAAAACGTAAGTTCCGGATGTTCCATGGCTCCATAGGCCGCCATCCCCACGGTATACCCCGCAAGGGTGGCACCATACGCCCGAAAATGACGCAGAAGCGTCATTCCCACCACGCAAACTCCCATCCACAGGCCAAAGCCGAGCAGGAACAGCCAGGGACTTTGGCCAAATAAACTCATTAGAATAAAGGACGCCAGCATCCCGACCAGCGTGCCGAGTATCCGCCATGCTCCCTTTCCGATCACAGCACCCTGCACAGGGTTGATGACAAGAAGAACACTGGATGCCGCCGAATACGGTGCGCGCAGGTCAAGCATGTAGGCAACTACAAGCGCCATGCCTGCGGCTAGAATTGAACGCATCACGTAGGTCGCGCGCGGCGTGGTCAGGTCAAGGTACGGCAGCCCGCGGATAAACCATCCCCGGAGCAGGGAAAGATGGGAGGTAAGAAAGCCTGAAGGTGCCAAGGGCACGTTCGCGTAAGACATGATAGAACCCTTCTACAGTGAATTGATAACCAGCACTGTAGATACGGCCTATCGTTCAGAAAAGTGAATTTATTGCATGAAGACGATTGCGTTAAACACACGCATTGAAGGTTGCTCTTTCCTCACGGTCTTGTTTGTCTGGCCGTCAGTGCGGCATCACCGTTGCAGAGGGCGTGGATCGTGCGCCGCAGCCATCGATGGGCAGGATCGTTCTCCAGACGAGGGTGCCAGGCCTGCATCAGCAGCACTGTCTCCAATGGCACCGGCAGTTCGAACAGGCGGATGCGCAGCCCTGCGGCAAGCGCGCTGCTGGCCAGATTTTTGGGCAAGATCAGCAATAGGTCAGAATCCTGCAACGCGAACAAGGCCGTGTACGGGTTCGGCACGACCAGGGCGACATGACGGCGCAACCCCTGTTCTTCCAATGCTGCGTCAATGGGTCCGATGGACTTTCCGCGCCGCGAAACGTTGATATGCTCCCATAGGGTGAGGCGCTCGAGGGTGATTTCGTCGTCAAAAATCGGATGATCTGTTCGGGCAACGCCGACGTATGTGGTGGTAAACAGCGACTGCACGCAAATCTCCGGCCCCAGCTTGCGTGAACCGCTGATGAACAGGTCAATGCGGCCGCTGCGCAACGCCTCCTCGTCCACGTCATCTTCTTCTGGCGAAAAACGCAACATGGCTCGGGGCATGTCCGTTGCCATGAGCCCCAACAGATGGCCCAGATGCATGCTTACAAATTCATCGGTGGCGCGTACATTAAAGCGCCTTTCCAGCGATTTCAGGTCAATCTCCGCATCGGATGAAAACACCTGCACAGCCTGCTCGACAGCCATGCGCACCTGCTCGCGTAGTGCAAGCGCTTTAGGTGTCGGCACGAGCTTTCGGCCCACCTGAATAAACACGGGGTCCCCTAGTGCGTCCCGAATACGGCTCAAGGTGCGGCTCATCGCCGGGGGGCTCAAATTCATGCGCCGGGCAGCGCCTATGACGCTACCTTCATCTAGCAGCGCATCTAACGCTAGCAGTAGGTTAAGGTCTGGATGCGTCATGCTCCCTCTCGTTTATTAACTAAAACGCAATTATACTTTATAATGAATAACGTGTGGAGCAGTAAAAAACAAGTATGGCACTGGCGTCTCAATCAATAACAGAGCCTTTGAACTGCCTCATTCCCCGTCTACGGCACCGCCCCATTTTCAGTTCGAGCACAGGCTAACGCCGCCAGGCGGAATTTCGTGCGGCGCTAGGTGTAATGTTCCAATAGGTTGTTCACCCTCCCAGCTTCACGGCTGGGAGGGTGAACAACGTGTTGACACTCTACATAATTGAAAGTCGCAGTATTTCAGTCCGCCAAAGTCCGTGTGCCACGTATCAAGTTCATAGCTGCCGCAAGATACAGTTAGTCTGCATGATGTCTGGTTGGCGATCGAATAAATCTTCGACTGTTCGCTATGCTGCTAGAAGAACATCCCAAAAGGGCTTTGCATATCCGCTCGGGGGACATTTTACCCGCGTACATGTGCGCAGTGCAAGGTTTTCTTCCGAGTGAATTCGCTCTGTTCTCTAGTTGTTTTGCACCAGATTTTCCGATGCAGCATTCATGGAGACAGAGCAAACCGAAGCGTTGTTGGTCTTCTACCAACTCCAGCATCCGGGTACGTAGAAGAAGAACACGATTCCCGGATGCTGGCCAATACGGCTATCGCGCTGCGATCACTTCAATTTCAACTCTTGCTCCGAGAGGTAGCTCTTTTACGGCAAAGCAGCTCCGCGCGGGATAGGGCTGGGAAAAAAAGGTGGAATAAACCTCGTTGACGGCGGCAAAATCTTTCATGTCAGTCAAAAAAACCGTTGTTTTGAGTACCTTGCCCAGGGAGGAACCAGCTTCTTCCAGAATGGCCTTGACGTTTGCAAGCGAGGCGGTGGCCTGGGCCTTGATGTCGTCCGGCATGGCTTTGCTGCCGGGGGCCAGGGGCAACTGGCCGGAAGTGAAGATGAGAGAGCCGTTGGTGAGGGCCTGGGAATAGGGGCCGATGGCGGCTGGTGCGTTGTTGGTGTTGATCTGCGTAATGGTGTTCATGGGGAATCCTTTGCGTTTTGGTTGCGTGTTGTTGCTTTGCCAATGGTTGCCCTTGCCGTGGATACGGTCGACCTAGGCTGGCGGAGCCGAGGCCTTGTGGGCAACGCTGTTAAGAAAAAAACGTTCCGCTTCTCTGTGCGCGCCGATTTCGGCCTGCTGCGATTCCACCGCTGCGCAGGCCGGGTGCAGCACAATGCCGTTCATTCTGGCCAGATAGAGGCAGGCTTCCAGTACCGCGCCGCCAAGGGAGCGCGCTTTGTCGGAAATGGAGTGCCAGTTCACCGTGTGGGCGGGCCGCGGGTCCACATCCGCGCATTTGAGCCCGGCGGTCACTTCCATGCCGTCGGCGATGAGTCCACGCAGGATGCCGTCCAACGGTGAAGGCACCGGGGTATCGCCCACCAGAAACAATATCTCGCCCTTGCTCACCTTGGCGCCGATGTGCCGTAAGTGCTTTACCATGCCAGTTACAGGTGCCCGCACCACACGTTCTGCACTTTTGCCACCCAGTTCGCCCGGCACACCGGTATTGGGCAGGGCAGCGCCTGCGAGTATGAGGCGGCCCAGATCGTGCCCGCGCATGGTTTCAATGACTGCGTCCACGTCTTCCGGGGCGCTGAATCCTGGTCCCAGAGCCAGAGTTATGGGAGCCATGCCCCTGTGGGTGCCGAGGTTGCGTTTGGCGATGGTTGCGTCCACGAGAGCGGCTGGCCTGAGCTGCGCAAGGCTGGCGCAATGGGGATCAACCAGCACGGGTACGGCATTGCGCCGCCATATGCTCGTGCAGGAGGCGGCGTCCACGGCCAGATGGGCGCGCAGGTCTTCAATCTGAACACTGCCCTCTGTCACGGCTGAGCAAACAGCCACATTACGGCGTATGGCCAGCGGGCGGGGCACTTCCAGCACTGCAACCCTGAAGCCTCCGCGCCAGAGTTTTTGCACAACACCGGTTGCCAGATCTCCGCCTCCACGAACGACAATGACATCTGTAGAATATTTCATGGTTGTTCCTTTGTATTTCAGACAACCCTTAGTGCTGATTGACATTGAAAATATTTATCTGCGCTATTCGGCTGATTATCGCAGGCGGGTACCCCTGCCACGCAGAGCGCTGCCTGCCGCAACCCGCTCCAGGCGTTGCAAAAAAGTCTCGGGCAGGGCCTGCAACACCTCGCGGGCCTGTTTCAGGGCAGCAGCGTCCTCAACCTGGCTGAAAAAAAGAACCAGCCGTCCTTTCGCCTTGGCAAACATCCCCTTGGGGCCGCTGATAGCGGAAGCGACGTGTTCCGCACGTAAAGTTTTTCCCATGCGCGCACAGGTCAGTGCGCAAAATTCCTCATGGCGATGCACTTCCTTGGCTTTGAGGACTTTGCCAATCTGTCGCACTGGTATGACCCCGATGCTGCAGGTGGCCCAGTCAGGGATCACCGGTTCGTGATTTTTCCATCCTTTGAGGGGCCGCATGCGCGAGCCGTCGGCCTCAAGCAGCAACAGACTGAATGGGCCGCCCGGCGCGCTCAACCTGGCGTACATATCTTCGGCAAGCCCTTGCAGTTTGAACGCGGACATGGCGGTTTCCGCTTCTTCAGCCGTCAGGGCGCTGCCTGGCTGTCCAGCCAGGGCGGACGCAAATTGCTTCAGCTCCATTGCTGACGGCGCTTTCGGCTTGGGGGGGGCCTCTGCGCCAGCTCCCTGTTCTGACTGATGGTGATTCTGGCGCGTACCCGCCAGATAAATGCCAGGCCGCAGAGGCGATATTTCAGTGTCGTCTGCGGGCGATTCCCATGCGTGCAAGAGGTTTGCAGACGCGTTTTCATCCAGAAAAGCCAGATATGTCTCCGGGCTGGGAGGAAAAATTTTGGTCGTGGTGCCGCAGAGCACGGGGATATCTGCAAAACACACGGCCAGAGCGTTTATGAGGGTACTCTTGCCCCCGCTGCCCACAACGCAGACCCTGTCGCCATGCCGCACGCCCAGTGCGGAAGCCATATCTGTCCAGTGTTCGCTGGAGAGGGACGCTGTCATGGGAACTCCTTGAGGCTTTTGGCATGCTTGCACACCAGCCCGGCCTGCTTCATAGTGGGGCGGGGCCGTCCGCGCGCCCGGTCAGTTGCCTGTGCGGCAACCTTTTGCCAACAATAACTTTTCCGGTTCATCCATATGAATATCGCCGCCGTCATCCTTGCTGCGGGTCTGTCCCGCCGCATGGGGCAAAACAAACTTTTGCTGCCCTTTCGGGGCGGCAGCCTGCTGGGTCGCACTTTGCGGCTGACTGCCGCGCTGCCTTTCAGCCAGCGCATCCTTGTGACCAGCGAACAGGTTCAAACTGCTTTGCAACAGGGAGATGAACTGTCCCCGGATTTTCAGATTGTGCTTAACCATGCTGCCGAACAGGGCCAATCCGTCAGCTTGCGGCTGGGTACCGCTGCCGCAAGCGGCGATGGGTACCTGTTTTTTACGGGCGACCAGCCCCTGCTGGACGCAACCGTGGTTCTCTCCGTGCTGGAGCACGCCGCCCCGAACCGTATCGTGGTGCCGCGCGCCCTTGGCAGGCCGGGCAACCCTGTATTCTTTGGGGCGTACTTTCGCGACGCCCTACTGGACTGCCGGGGCGACAGAGGCGGCAGGGGGGTGCGCGATGCCTACCCCCACTGCTGCATCTATGTGGATGTGCCCGATGCCCGCTGCCTTGCGGATATCGACACCCCGGAACAGTATGCGGCCCTGCTTCAGACGGAAGCTGAACAGGCCTGAACGCCAGCCTGTTCTGGCCGCATAATTCGTCTTCGGGCTATTTGCCCGCGCCGCCTCCCTTGGCGGCCTTTTTGTAAAAGGTGTTTTCCATGGGCAGCTTGGTGCGGAAAACTCCATCCAGATGAAAATAGGCTCCCTGCAAGGCTGGAGTGATGGGGATGGAGGCCAGCTCGCCCACGCCTTTGCCGCCCTTGCCGTATGGCCCCCACTGCTTGTTGTCCACAAACTCGGCGTAGATATCCACAGGCACATCCGTGGCGCGCAATAGGCCGAGGGTGCCGTATTTGCTCTTGGGGTAGCCGTTTTCCAGCTTGTAATCTTCGGTAAGCGCATAGCCCATGCCCATGACTATGCCGCCTTCAAGCTGCCCTTGGGCCGCCTTGGGGTTGGCCACGCGCCCGGCATCATACGCGCCATGAACGGAGACAAGCCTGCCTTCGTCGTCCAGATCAGCCACAATGGCGGCAAAGCCGTAGGCCACATGGCTCACGGGATTGGGTTTGTCGCTGCCCATGGGGTCGGTATCGCTGGCAAATTCACCATAAAATTCCTTCCCTTCCAGCTTTTGCAAGCCCATGCGCCTGTCGCAGCCGCAGGCGCTGCAAATTTTGTCCAGCTCATCCTTGAGGGCCGTGGTGGCCCGCACAGTGGCCTCGCCGGTAAAGACCGTCTGCCGCGAGGCTGTTGTCGTCCCGGAATTGGGGGTGCGAACGGTGTCCGGCGGCTCCACGACAAACATGTCTGGCGGCAGACATGTGGCTTCACAGGCCATTTGCAGCATGACAGTACCCATGCCCTGACCAATGCAGGCCGCGCTGCTGCGCAGGTGGATTTTTCCCTGTTCCACAGATGCGATGCAGCGCCCGATGTCGGGAATGCCCACACCCACGCCAGAATTCTTAAAGCTGCAGGCAATGCCAGGGTGCCGGGCCTTGTGGAATGAGTCCTTCACGGCTTCCAAACATTGCACCACAGCGGTACTGGGGTCTGCTATCTGACCGTTGGGCAGAGCCTGCCCCGGCCGAACGGCGTTGCGGTAGCGTATTTCCCACGGTGAGATACCGATTTTGTGGGCCATGAGCGTGAGCACGCTCTCCATGCAGAAGGCCGACTGGGTGACGCCAAAGCCTCTGAATGCCCCGGCCGGCGGATTGTTGGTGTACATGGCGCGGCCGCGTACCTTGAAATTCTGGAAGTTGTACGGCCCGCCGGCATGGGTGCATGCGCGTTGCAATACAGGCCCGCCCAAGGAAGCAAAGGAGCCGGTGTCTGAAACGATATCGAATTCAGCGCCCTGTATGATGCCGTTTTCGTCGCAGCCAAGCGATACGGTAATCTCCATGGCGTGCCGCTTGGGGTGAAAGTTCACGCTTTCCTGACGGGAAAACTTCACTTTTACAGGCTGTTTCAGCAGCCATGCAGCAAGAGCCGCGTGGTGCTGCACGCTCATGTCTTCTTTGCCGCCAAAGCCCCCGCCCACCAGCATGGAATGGATGTGAACCTTTTCTGCGGGCAGCCCCAGCATGCTGGCCAGCTCATGTTGCTCGTCATAAATGCCCTGCGCGCCGGTGTAGACCAGGACGCCATCTTGACCTTCAGGCACGGCAACGGCGCATTCCGGTTCCATAAAGGCATGTTCCGTGGGCGGTAGGGAAAAATGCTGCTGAATTACATGTTTTGCATTGGCGATAGCCTGCGCGGCATTGCCTCTGTCCACAATTTCTTCCCGCAGCAAATTGCCCTTGGCGTGAACCTTGGGGGCATCGGGCTGAAGCGCCTGCTCAATGCTGGTTACGGGGGGCAGCTCCTCCCACGCAACCTCCACAAGTGCCGCCGCCTCGCGCAGGGACTCTTTTTTGCTGGTAACCACCAGGGCAACGGCATCGCCGATGTAGTGGGTTATTTCGCCCACGCCAACAAGCACGGGCTGATCCTTGACCAGATGCCCGATGACTTTGGCCCCGGGGATATCCTCCGCCGTGATGACCCGCACCACATCCGGGTGTTCCAGCGCCTTTGATGCGTCTATATGTACAACGCGGGCGCGGGGGTATCTGCTGCGTACGCCTGTGGCATAGAGCATGCCCGCAAGACCGGGATGCTCCGGCCCCAGATCATCCACATACAGCCCCGTGCCCAGTGTTTTTTCCTCCGCGTCCAGCCGGGGGAAATCTTCGCCAAGTTTGCCAGTAAAGGTTTCCTGCGGCAGGGGAGTGTTTTCACGCAGCAGTCGCCCGGCAAGCAGAATGGCCTCCTCAATCTTTGCATAGCCGGTGCAACGGCAGATGTTGCCCCGGATGGCTTTTTTTACGTCCGCACGCTGCGGGTCGGGATTACCGTCCAGCAAGCCCTTGGCGCTCATGACCATGCCGGGAATGCAGTAGCCGCACTGCACAGCGCCCGTCTTGGCAAAACTGTACGCGTAGACGTCCTTTTCGCGCTGGGAGAGGCCTTCAATGGTGATGACGCTCTTTCCTTCAAGCTTTGCCAATGTGGGCACGCAGGCTCTGGTGGGCTTGCCGTCCACAAGCACTGTGCATGCCCCGCAGGCCCCTTCGCTGCAGCCGTCCTTGGTCCCGACCAGCCCCATCTCTCCCCGCAGAAAGTCCAGAAGCTTGCGGTTTGGGGGGGCCGCAGTGATTTCTTGTCCGTTAATATTGAATGAAGGCATGGTTATTCCTCCGCAAAGTGACATCCGATGGCGTCAGCACTGATTTTTGTCGGCACGGTTTTCCGGGCAGGTGGGTTCGGGGATGTACAGTTCCTGAGAGGGTGAGCATTCTTCGGGCTCACCTTCTTCGCTGGCGCAGCATGGGGGCGCCGGGGGCAGGATCTGGTGCACAATCATGGCCGTGACGCCGCCGGAAACCACAGGCGAATCAAAGAAAATTTTAAAGAAGTTAGGCATCTTGCCGAATATTTCAGGCGTGAGCATGGAAACAAGGCCAACCCCCATGGATGCGGCAATAACAATGCTCTCCCGACGGTTGACGCCGTTTTCGGCCAGAATGCGGATGCCTGAGGTGGCGATGGTGCCAAAAAGCATGACCAGCGCGCCGCCCAGCACGGGCCGGGGCAACAGTTCAAAGAACACCACAACCACGGGGAAAAGGGCAAACAGGATAAAAAGCGCTCCGCAGTAGCGGCCTACCTTGCGGCTGGCTACGCCGGAAAGCTGGATGACGCCGTTGTTCTGGGCAAAGGTGATCTGGGGAAAGCAGCCGAATATGGCCGCAACAGCACTGAATACGCCGCCGCAAAGTATGCCGCCCTTGAGGCGCGAGCGGTACAGGGGGCCGCTGGTGGGCTGTTCCGAAACTGAGGCCGTGGCCGTGATGTCGCCGATGGCCTCGATAATAAGCACCAGAAAGATGAAGGACAGCAGGATAAAGGCCTGCCAGTCAAAGCCGAAAAAGCCGAACTTGAAGGGCACTGGCACCATGAAAAGTTCTCTGGGCTTGTCCAGCACAGTCCAGTCCACCTTGCCCATGATAATGGCCGCCACAAAGCCCAGAGTCATGCCGATGACAAGGGAACACATACGGAAAATGGGTATTTTTATGCGGTTGATGGCCACGATGGAAAGGATGACCACTGCGCCCAGAAACAGATTGTCCAGATCGCCGAACGTGCCTTTGGCCTTGGCGGCAAATCCGCCCGCAACGTCCATCGCACCTACGCGCACGAGCGAAGCACCGATCATCAGTACAGTGATGCCCGCAACCGTATGGGTAATAACCTTGCGCAGATGCTGCACCGTGTAGCTGCCCAGCACCAGCCAGAAAGAACCCAGGAAGCAAACCCCAAGCAGAGTGCAGAGGGATTGATCCCAACTGTAACCCTTCTGTCGCATGAATGCGATGCCGATGGAGCATAAAGTGGCTGGAAAGGCAAAACTGGTGGCCTGCACGTTGAGCATGCCGGAGCCAATACCAAACGGGCGTGTAACCTGCACGATAATGCTTATGCCTGCAAAAAGCAGAGACATGCTGATAAGATAGGCAATTGCCTCCTGCGGCGCGCCAAGGGCCGTGCCCACAATGGCGGGGGGCGTCATGACCCCCAGAATCATGGCCAGGATGTGTTGAAAGGCCGCAAGAACTGTAATTGTAAAAGGCGGCTTGGAATCAAGTGCGTAAATAAGGTCGCTTTTGCCGGGCTGGTGCGGCTCATTATTGGATGTCATGCTAGTCTTCTCCTTCGGGGTGAATACCTTGAGAATACATTCTTGCATCTTAAGCTGTGCCGCGGTACGCGACACATTACGCAAAGCAAAGCAGTTCTTTTATTGCGGCAATCCTCAGCAGAAACCTCTCATTATGGATTGCAATATGATTTTTGCATTGGCTAAAACGAATATCTGAAAGACACACTGGCGCGCCATGCGTCTGTGGCGTTAAGGCCATGGCTGTTGCCTTTCTTGTTATATCCTCCCCACATATTTTGGCTGTCGTCCAGCCACAGATGGATGTAGCCAAGGTGCACCCACATATCCAAATTTTTGTATATGTCATAATGGGTGTCAAAGTTGACTTCCATCCCTGAGTCCTGAGTGGTGAGATATGTTCCGTACGAGTTGAAATCGCTCAGACCAGTGGCTTTGCCCTGTCCTCTGTAGCTGCGGGTGCCGGTGATGTATCCGGCCATGGTGGGGTCGTTGGTGCCCTGGAAGTAGTTGACGCGAACGTTGTGTTTCAGGTCTTCCAAAAAGGAAATATCCATCACCCGCGCGCCTACGCCCCAGGTGCCCACGGCGTTATAGCCCATGATGCCGTCGTTGGAGAGCCACGGCTCGCCCCACGTACCCAGGGTGGAGATGTTGTAGCCGCCGCTGCCGATGGAAACGAAGGGCATGACTTCGGAACCGTTTTTGATATTGCCGTCGTCGCCGCTGCCCCACCAGCCCACAAGGCCGGGGGTGCCCCAATCCGTCTTGTATTCGGCAATGGCGCTGAGCATCCAGCCTGAACGGTCATATTCCTGCCTGCCGGTTTTCACGCTTCCGTAGTTGAAATCCCATGAAAAGCGGAAGGGATCGGCAACAGTAACCTGGCCGGTAAGGCCAGCCCAGATGGCGCTGGAGTACGGATCGGCCCGCTGAAGATGCCTGGCGTTGTCGTCCAGAGCGCCGGGGGGAGCCACAAGGGCGGTGGTGTTGCGCCGTACGTCGATGGGGCTTGCGCCGTTATAGGCTTTGGTGCCGCCGGCGATTTCGGTGGCAAAGTTGACGTTGGTTCTGTTGAAGCTCTCGCCAATGGCGCCGCCCATCACCCATGGAGTGATCTTGACCCCGCCAAAGTCGAGGGGCGCAACCAGACCGACAAAATCAACGTTGTCCAGAAAGCCGTTGGAAATGCCGCGGTGTCCGTTGGCGGCATCCGCAGTATTGCTGGTGGTGGCGTTATCGTTATAGGCCCGCAGCCAGAAAGCGGAGAGCGCTACATTGTTGTTGATCTTGTAGCTGGCGGTGATGCCCGCGCCGTCTTCCATAAGAATGGCGTTGCCAAAGGTGTAGCTGGGCAGATAGAAGCCCTGGATGCCCAGGCGCAGCTTGAGGTCTGTGTTGGGTACCATCCAGTCAATATAGGCGCGTTTGAGCTCAACAATGCTGCCGTCGGCACCAAGAGCTCCGCCGCCGCCATAGAGCGAATTGGATGCACCCCACACGCTGTCGCCGATTTCAAAGTAAACGGTGCCGGAAAGGGATTCGGAAGCAACGGCCTCAAGTTCAAGACGCACGCGCTGGCGGGCTTCGAAATTGTCTTCGCTGCCGTGACCGGCTGCGCGGTAGTTGCCCGGATTGTTGTTGCCGTCACGCCCCCGGCTCGCGAATTTGCCGCCGCCGCCCAGATCAAAGTTGACAATCCATTCGCCCTTGGCCTTGAAGTCAATGGCTGAAGCTCCCTCGGCCATTCCCAGCATAATGCTGGCTGCAAGCATAAACGTAGTAAGTTTTTTCATGTTTCCTTCCGGCATCATTACTTGCGCGTTAAATGATAATGGAAGCCAGGGCTGGATCAGCCGAGACAAGACTGCAGAAGACCGCCGCCTCTACTGCGGGCAACAGGGATGTTGCTGTCAGGCCGTCGCGCAGCGTTACCTTTGACGCTATCAGAGTGCTGCGGTCCAGAACTGTCCGCAGCGAATCGTCTTCATACGTGAGGGTTTCCCCTTCCAGCCGCAGGCTCCATGGTTTGCCGTGGCGCTTGCCGTAAAACAGCGTTGCGTCGGGACTCCAGAAACCGTTGGCGTCCGCGTCGAAAGAATCGCGGCTGAGGTGCAGGCGCATTTTGTCCTTGTAGGGCGCGCCGGAAGAAGGACAGAAAGCACCGCAGTTGCCGCATTCATTGCAGAAGTCGCCTATGTTGACTATCTGGGCAGGCTGTTGAATGCCGCTGAAGCCCAGAGTGCGTATGTGGGTGGTTTGACCATCGTGGAACGCTTCCTGAATGGGCCATGAAAGCGCGGTGGTGCTGAGCAGCACGTTGGCCCGGTTGGGGCACAAGGCCACGCATGCGCCGCAGTACTGGTCGCAATGCAGGCAGCGGGCCGCCTCCTTCCGTGCAGCTTCTTCTGCATCTGGCGCGGTGGGCAAAAGGGATGCCCTGGATACGCCATTGAGGCGAAAAGCCTGCTTGCGGCGGATCCCGGCAAGATCGGTTGGTTCAGGGTAAGCTTGCTTCTGGTTCATCCCGGCCCGCCCGGAGCTGCTGGCGGGCAATATGCCCAGACGGGCCAGGATGGTGGAGGAGGTGCAGCTTCCTTCCCCAACGCTAGCAACAAGCGTCGAGGCAGGGCCACGGCTTCCGGAAGGGGTTGACCGGAAGATATTGCGGGCATCGGCGGGGGCAAGTCCTTCCACGCCCGAAGAAATATATACAGCGTCCGTTTTACCAGCCAGATCGGCCAGCGCCTTGTCATCTATGGGCTTGCCCCGGTGCAGTCGCACACCGAGGGCCAGTATGGCGTCCACATCCTGCCGGACATGCTCCGCCGCCTTTCCCCCTTTTTCCAGAATGGGGGCTAACGTGCGGCCGCCTTCAACCTGAGCGCCTTCATAAACGTCCACACTACATCCGGCCAGGGCCAGATAGTATGCGCAGCTGAGCCCGGCTGGGCCTGCGCCTATAACCGCAACAGAGCGCCCGTTGGCCGGGGCGGGCTTGCGTGCCCGATGGCCAAGCCGTGCCACGCAGCCCTTCACAGCCCTTATTTGCAGGCCTTCGTCATACTGTCCACGCACGCATTTTTCACGGCAGGCCTGATTGCACATGGCTCCAAGCACAGCTGGGAAGGGATTGGTCGCCGTGATGATGCTCGCCGCGCCGTCCATATCCCCAGCCGCGCAGCGTTCCATGTAGGACGGAATGTTCTGTCCCGCAGGGCACTGACTCATGCAGGGCGCGGCGGCGCAATCCAGAGCTGGCAAAGGACGGGATGTTTTGACATCGCCATGGCGCACTGCCTGCTTGGCATAGCGGGAGCCGGGCTCGGCAGCCCCCCTGGCGCAAGCGGCGAGGTTATGCTGAACCGCGGCAGCGCGGTCGGCCCGGTCAGGCAGCTTGGCGACGGCGGACGGGAAATCGGCCAGACTGGCGGCTCCTGCTGTACGCATTGCCGCCCGCAGGTTTTCCACATACTGGGCAAGCCTGCCGTAACCTCCGGGTTTGAGCAGGTCTGAACATACGGTGACAGGGGCTAATCCACAGGCCAGGGTATCCGCCACATTAAAGGCATCGACCCCTGCGCAGAAGGAAATGTCCAATTCTCCGTTAAAATCTTTTTGCAACTTTTCGGCCACGGCTATGGAGATGGGGTAGAGCGCCCGGCCGCTCATGTAGACCATGTTTTCCTTTTCGGGCAGACATTGGCCGGAATTGAGCGTTTCCAGCGTATTGGTAAGCTTGACGCTGAAGGTAAGACCCAGATCGCTGGCGGCGCTGCAACAGTTGCGCACGATGCGCAGGGCTGTTTCGTAGGAAATGTCGTGTTCAAAGGCTATGTCTGGCACAGTGGTCTCATAGCCCAGACTTTCGTTGAGAATGCCGCGCACGCGCTCCGCACCCAACAGGGTGGGATTCATCTTGAGCGTTGTATTGAGCCTGCGCTGCTGTATAAAGTAGAGGGATATCTTTTCCACTTCTTCAGGCGGGCAGCCGTGCATGCAGGAGATGGTCAGGCTGTCGCTCATGCAGCCGGGGATATCCAGCTGCGCCGCGCGGGGATGCACTGCGGCAAGACGGCTTTGCATGGCGCGTACATCGTCACCGCAATTCTGCATGCGATTCAGAAAGTTCTGTACGCCAGGGCTCAGAATACCTTCCATGCTGTAGCCGGCGCTCATGTTGAAGATAACACCCGGCGCACCGGCAAAGCCGAGCCGGTCGTGCAGCACATGTATCAGCACCCAGGCTTTAAGATATTCCTCATAGCTTTGCTCAAGAGTCAGCTCCTGCGACCATTCGCAGTTGTAGCCTTCGTCGCGCATGTCGATACAGGGCTTGGTCACTGAAATCTGATCCAGCACCTGCACGGTTTTAAGTTCCATGTAACGCGCGCCGCAAAGCCATGCGGCCACGATGTTCTGGGCCATCTGCGTGTGCGGGCCAGCAGCCGCTCCCAGAGGGTTTTCAAGCGTTACGCCGTATCGTTGCAGGCGAAAGGGGTCATCCTGCTGCGGTATGAAAAAAAGATCCTTGACGATTCCCAGGGCCGAACCCCGGTTGAGGTCTTCCAGTATCCAGCGCAGAAGCCTGACGGGGTCAAGGCCGTGCATGTGATCAGAAACCATAAATCCTCCTCGGAGATGCGGGACCTAGGCAAGCCTGTTCCAGAGTCGTTCCGCCTGTTGGCGTGCGAAAGTCAGTATTTCGTTCTCGTCGCAGCGGGTAAGCCGCCCGTCTTCCACAATCACTCGCCCCTGGCTGATAACCGTGTGCACATGCCCTGCCGTGAGGCCGTAAAAAAAATGCCCCAGCGCATTATGGGAGCGCAGGGGCGTGGGCGTGTCGTATTCAAGGATAACGAGGTTGTTGGGCGCGTCGCCGCAGGGGCCGTGCAGGGACGTGTGGTTGTGGATGTTGCGCAGCCTCGCGTAAGCCCCGGCTGGCGACAGGCCTTCAACCCGTACGCCCGCAAAAAAGGCGCTCTGGGCAGAGCGGATCATGTCGGAATGCATGCCGTCCGTACCCAGCATGACGCGTTTGCTGTAGCCGTATGAAGCCAGGCCCACATTGTTGTTCTGGTTGGATTCGGTGTTCTGCGCGATCCAGCAGGGGGCCTTGGAGAGGATATCCCTGTCTTCGGAGACAATGTGAACGCAATGGCCCAAAATTGTTTGCGGCAGTTCCAGCGCGCCAAAGTCCGCGAGACGCTGCACAACGGTTTTTCCATAAGTCTGCAGGCAGTGCTGCTGATCTGAGGCGGCCTCGGCCACATGAATGTGTACGCCCGTGCCGTGGCGGCGGGCTAGGTCCACTGCGGCCTGCAGCGTTTCGTCGCTTACAGTGAACGAGGCGTGCAGGCCCACATGCCCCTTGCCCCCGGCGGAAAAATAGCGCTCGTGTTCCTCAAGGCCCTTGAGGGCAATGTCTCGCCCGTCGCGGTCAGAGGTTTCATAACAGAGCAGATGCCCCACGCCGACGCGATCCATGGCGTCGGCAATGACCGAGAGGCTGCCTTCCACAGCATTGGGCGCGGCGTGGTGGTCTATGCAGAAGGCCACGCCGTTTTTGGCAAGGTACATGGCTGTGGCCAGAGCCGAGGCTTCAGTCATGTCGCGGTCGAGGCATTTGTCGAGCCTCCACCACACGAGGGCAAGCATGTCGGCAAAATCTTTCGGGCTTCGTGGGGCAGGCGGCATACCGCGCGAAAGGCAGGAGTAGATGTGGTGGTGCCCGCAGCTCAGGGCGCGGGTTACAAAGCGCCCTTTACAGTCCAGCACGCGGTTGCCCGCAGTAAGCGTGGCGGCAGGAGGAATTTCTGCGATGGGCTTTACTGAACCTGCGGGGCCTTCCTCCACGGCAAAGTGGCCGCTGGCAAGCTCGAAAGTTTCAGCATCAATCATAACCGCGTTGCGTAAATATAACATGGGATGGCTCCTTATTATCCTGCCGTTGCCCGTTGTTCGCTGTACTTCAGGCCGCATGCGCCGCCCGAAACGTAATCAGATCAATGCGCCTCCATGAAGCGTTGACGGCGCAGCAGGCTTCCATCGCCGCGCTGACCAAGAAAAAATCCATTGTGAACCATGCATGTTCCACGGAGAAAAACCATTTCTACCGAACAGTTGACGGGCATATTTTCGTAAAGGGTATAGCCCCACGGGCCGTGCAGGTTGCTGGCGCTCAAAACACGGTCTGTCTGCGGCGCAAGCATGATAATATCTGCGTCCGCGCCGGGTTGGAGCGCTCCTTTGCGTGGATAGAGGCCCATGAGTTTTGCCGGATTGGCGCACATGACCTCTGCAAAGCGTTCAAGGCTGATCCGCCCCTTGCCGACCCCCTCGCTGAACAGAAGGGCAATGCGCTCTTCAATGCCAGGAGCGCCCCCCGGGCAGCGGGTAAAGTCACCCAGCCCCCGGTTCTTTTCAGCCAGGGAGAACGAGCAGTGGTCCGTGGCCACAGTCTGGATGTGGCCATCGCGCAGCCCGGCCCAAAGGGCGTCCACATCTTCCTGTTTGCGCAGGGGGGGCGACAGGATGTACCGCACGCCGGAAACGGGATCAGAATAACGGTCTTCTGTGAGGGTGAGGTATTGGGTGCATGTCTCCACAAAAATGTTGCGTTGGCCCGCCTCACGTGCCTTGCGTATGATTGAGAGGGCGGATGCGGTGGAAAGATGCACGATGTACACGGGAGCCTCGCCTGCATCTGCGGCAATGCGCAGCAGGCGCTGCACGGCGGCGGCTTCACATTCCGGGGGGCGGCTTCTGGCATGCCAGATGGGGTCGCCGTGACCGGGCGAAGAGCAGGCAGCCAGGCCATTTTGTATGCAATGATGGTCTTCGGCATGCACGGCCAGCAGGATTCCCTGTTCGGCGCAGGCTTTCAGCAGGGCAGAGAGTTGACCGTCGCAGCAGCGCTGGGCGTAGGTCATGTAGGCTTTGACCGAAGTCATGCCGCGTTCGGCAAAGGCGCGCAGCAGAGGGAAAAAATTGTTGTCCGAACCCTGGATCAGCCCGTGGAATCCGTAGTCTGCGCAGGATTGTCCGGCGGCCAGGTTTTCGTAGAGGTACAGTTGTTCGGTTACGCTACGCCCCTGCGGCGTAAAGCCCATGTGCTCCACAATGCTTGTGGTGCCGCCCCTCAGGGCTGCGCGCGTTGCCGTAAAGTAAATGTCGGAGCCTGTCGCGGCATCAGGATTGAGCGTGACGTGGGTATGCACATCCACGCCGCCGGGCAGTATAAGCTTGCCTGAAGCGTCTATGACGTTGGCGTCGCCGCACGACAGGTTTTCGTTCACTTCCGCGATAAGGCCATCGGCAAGCAGCAGGTCAGTCTTACGAATACCTGTGGGGGTAACAACTGTTCCGTTGCGGATAAGGGTTTTCAATGCCTTACTCCTGTTGTTGCCGCGCTGGCGCTGCGAAATGGTTTACGGCCCCGGGGAGAGAGGTGTTCCCCCCGGGGCAGAGGGTTGTATCTAGCGGATGCGGGGGCTGCCCGATTCCAGCAGACGCATGAGGGTGTCAGAGGGGTCAGCCTTGCGCGCCAACAGGATCATTGCGGCAATGATGTAGGGCTTGTAGCTGGCCTCAAGGTAAAGGGGCGCACGGTAACGGTCGAACACGCTGGCTTCCACTTCGCCTTCCTTGCACGAAACGCCGGTGATGTCGGCGGGCAGGCAGTGCAGGTACAGGGCGTTGCCCTTGTTGGTGGTCGCCATGAGTTTTTCTGTGCATTCCCAGTTCTTGTAGTTGGCGTTCTGGGTCAGCAGTTCTTTTTCAAGCTTTTTGATGCCGTCTTGGTCGTTCTGCTCGTAGAGGGCCGAGCGTTTTTCCATGGCGGCAAAGGGAGCCCAGCTTTTGGGGTAGACAATGTCGGCTCCGGCAAAGGCTTCTTCCATGGAGTTGGTGCGGCTGTATGTGCAACCGGAAGCCTTGGCGTTTTCTGCGGCAATGGCTTCCACTTCGGGCATGACTTCATAACCTTCGGGGTGCGCCAGCGTCACATCCATGCCAAAGCGGGTCATGAGGCCGATAACGCCCTGAGGGACAGAAAGGGGCTTGCCGTAGGAGGGGGAATAAGCCCAGGTCATGGCGACCTTTTTGCCTTTGAGCTTTTCCACGCCGCCAAAGTGGTTGATAATGTGCAGCATGTCGGCCATGCACTGGGTGGGATGGTCGATATCGCACTGCAGATCAACGATGGTGGGGCGCTGTTCCAGCACTCCCTCATTAAAGCCGTCCTGCAGGGCTCCGGCCACTTCACGCATGTAGGTATTGCCCTTGCCGATGAACATGTCGTCGCGAATGCCCACGGTTTCTGCCATGAAGGACACCATGTTGGCGGTTTCGCGCACGGTTTCGCCGTGGGCGATCTGCGATTTGCCTTCATCCAGATCCTGCACGGTCAGGCCCAGCAGGTTGCAGGCCGAGGCAAAAGAAAAGCGGGTACGGGTGGAATTGTCGCGGAACAGGGAGATGCCCAGCCCGGAATCAAAAATGCGCGTGGAAACATTGTTGGTGCGCAGGCCACGCAGAATGTCGGCAACTGCGAATGTGGCGGCAATTTCGTCGTCGCTCTTGTGCCATGTTTCCAGAAAGTCCTTCATGTACATGTTTTTGAAGTTCAATTTGGAAAGGCACTTGATGTGTTCGCGAATACCGGTACGGTCCATGGGATTCTCCTGCAAATCGGTAAGTGGTATCTGTGTTTGTTTGGTCTGCGGCCGTGTTACCGGGCGGCGTTAAGGCACAATATGGGTGCCGCCCTGATTGTTGATGGCGGCCTTGAGGTGTTCTGGGCTGGTAATGATCACCCTTTCCCCGCCAGCGGCCAGGAAATCCAGAGCCGCCTTGATCTTTGGCCCCATGCTGCCGGCCGGGAACTGTCCCTGATCGTAATAGGCCTGCATTTCGGCGGCTGTTGTCTGCCCAAGGGCTTTTTGATCTGGCTTGCCAAAATTGACGCAGACTTTTTCCACACCTGTGGAAATGATCAGCGTGCCAGCCCCCAGAGCATTGGCAAGCAGGCGCGAGGCCAGATCTTTGTCTATGACGGCGTCAACACCGCGCAGCGCGCCGTTGGCCTGGCACACCACCGGGATGCCGCCGCCGCCCACAGTCACCAGATGGAAGCCGCCGTCGAGCAGGGCACGGATGGCGTCCAGTTCCATAATTTCCACTGGCGCAGGGCTGGGAACCACACGCCGCCAGCCCCGGCCAGGGTCTTCTTTGAGTTCCCACTGGGGATTCTGCTCGCGCAGGGCTGGCAGATCTTCCGCATCGTAGAATTCCCCAACGAATTTATCGGGATTGGTGAAGCCGGGGTCATCGGCGTTTACCCGCACTTGGGTAACAAGGCTGACAACGCGCCCCTGATGCTTGCGGGCCGCAAGCTCGTTGGTGAGGGCCTGCTGGATTTGCCAGCCAATGGCTCCCTGCGTGTCGGCAACGCACGAAACCAGCGGTACGGAATGTAATCCGTTGCTTTTGCGTGCTATTTCAGACCGCAGCAAAATGAACCCCACCTGCGGGCCGTTGCCGTGGGTGATCACCACCCTGCGGCCCGATTCGATAACGTCTGCAATATGGGCCACTGTGGCGCAGATGGCATCATACTGATCCGTGACGCTTTTTTTATCGCGCGCGCTGATAAGCGAGTTGCCACCTATGGCGATGACGACAAGATCCCGTTGCGTGGCGCTCATGGGGTTATCCTTTTTGTACGTAGGTGGCCGGAAGGGCGGCGTAGAGGGCTGCGCAACGCACGAGGTCTTCCTTCCAGGTCTTTTCGTTGGGGGCGTGGGCTTCCTTTTCCTTGCCGGGGCCAAAGCCCACTACGGGGATGCCGAACATACCCATGATGGACACGCCGTTGGTGGAAAAGGTCCACTTGTCTGTGCGGCCTTCCTTGCCGAAGAGGTTGCGGTACGCTTCCTCAGCTGATTTGCAGACAACGTGCTCCTGGGGCAGCACCCAGGTGGGGAAGTAGCAGTCTGTGGGGTACACAAGGCCGGTCCAGGAGGGAGCCTCGTAGGTGTACATGGACACCTTCACAAGGTCGCCAGCGGCGCGCACGGAAGGCAGGTCGCGTATCTGGCCGAGGGCCAGATCCTTGTCTTCGCCCATGGTCAGGCGTCGGTCGATGGAAATGGAGCAGCCGTCGGCCACGGCGCAACGCGAAGGGGAGGAGTAGAAAATCTGCGAAACAGTCAGCGAACCCTTGCCAAGGAAGGGGTCGTCCTGCAGCTTTTTGTGCAACTCTTCCAGTTCGGTGAGAATATGCCCCATGCGGAAGATGGCGTTGTCGCCACGTTCGGGGGCGGATCCGTGGCAGGAAACCCCGCGCACATCCACGCGGATTTCCATGCGTCCGCGTTGACCGCGGTAAATGCCGCCGTCGGTGGGTTCGGTGGAAACCACAAATTCGGGCTTGAGGCCGTGTTCCTTGATAAGGTACTGCCAGCACAGGCCATCGCAGTCTTCTTCCTGTACGGTACCGACCATGGCTACGGTAACGTCGGCGGGGATAATGCCCAGTTCTTTCATGATCCGCGCGCCGTAGACCATGGATGCCATGCCGCCTTCCTGGTCGGAAGCGCCCCGGCCGCCGATGGTTTCGGTGTCTTCGTATCCCTGGTAAGGATCGAAGGTCCAGTTAGCGCGCTCGCCAATGCCCACGGTGTCAATGTGCGCGTCAAACGCCACAAGGCGAGGGCCGTTGCCCATGTAGCCGATGACGTTGCCCATCTTGTCTATTTCCACGCGGTCAAAGCCCACGGCTTCCATTTCCTGCTTGATGCGCTTGACGACGGCTTCTTCCTGGCAGCTTTCGGAAGGAATGGCGATCATGTCGCGCAGAAAGCGCGTCATCTGGGGTTCGTACTTTTTGCTGAGTTCAGTGATCTTGGCGAAATCCATTGGTTTTCTCCTTAGATGAAAGCAGATTTTGTCCTGAGTCCTGCGCAAGGCTTGCGCCATCGCTGCGTTAAGCCGGATCAAGGTCGGGGTGCGCCCCGAGCCAGACAACATTTTTGTAAACTTCAGGCGCGGTATTGCCCTCGGTGCTGATGAGCAGCACCGAAGAATCTTCGCCAAGCCCAAGGGCCGTGCGCTGGGCTTCAGCTGCCGGGTGCTTCATGAGCCACTGCACAATACCCGTGGTCACAGCGCCGGATTCGCCGGAGACAATGGGGGCGTCGCCGCGCAGCGGTGCGGCAAGAATGCGCATGCCGTTAGCCGCCACATAGTCGGGGCAGGAAATGTAGGCGGTGGAGTAGTCGCGCAGAATTTCCCAGCTGATGGTGTTGGGCTCGCCGCAGGCAAGGCCAGCCATCAGGGTTTGCAGGTCGCCCCCCACGGTATGGGGTTTGCCATCGCCTGCCACGGCCGACTTGTAGATGCAGTTGGCCGTGTGCGGCTCCACAATGATGAACTTGGGGGCTTTTTCGCCCAGGGCGGCAACAAGACTGCCCACAACCGCACCGGCAAAGGAGCCGACGCCCGCCTGGAGGAAACAGTGCGTGGGCATGGCATCCATGGCCTTGAGCTGCTCAAGAGCCTCTGTAGCCAGAGTCATGTAGCCCTGCATGATCCAGGTGGGGATTTCTTCGTAGCCCTCCCAGGCGGTGTCCTGCACCATCACATAGCCGTTTTCCTGGGCAAGGCCCCAGCTCATGCGCACGGCCTCGTCGTAGTTGAGGTCGGTCACGGTGCACTGTGCGCCCTCAGCCAGGATATTGTTCTTGCGGATTTCTTCCGATCCCTTGGGCATGAAGACAATGCACTTGTAGCCCAGTTCGCGGGCTGTCCAGGCGAGGCCGCGCCCGTGGTTGCCGTCTGTGGTGGTGATGAAGGTGATGTCGCCAGCCTTGGCCTTTGCTTCGGGTGCATCAAGGTTGGCGCGCGTGAGATTTTGCAGCGGCAAGTTTATTTTGTCCGCAATGTAGCGCCCCATGGCGTAAGAGCCGCCAAGCACCTTGAAGGCGTTAAGCCCAAAGCGTTTGGATTCGTCCTTGACGAATACATTTTTTACCCCAAGCTCGGCGGCCAGCCCCGGCAGCCGATTCAGCGGCGTGGGTTCGTATTCCTTGAAGGTGGCGTGGAAGGTGCGCACGTTTTTGGCAACCGAGGGAGATAATGTCGAAAGGTCGGTGCCCGTGCCGGGATTTTTTTTGCAAGAATTCAGGTGCATCCTGATAGACATGTTGCCCTCGCGTGTAACGATTTCAGTAAGGTGCGGCCGAAGCCTTTCATCACTCTTTAGGCAAAAAGAGGGCCAAACCATACACGTGAAAAAAATGTCAATTATGACTGTGTGGTGGAGAAGTGTGGGGGGAAGGGAATAAAAAAAGACGGCTTCTCAAAATGAGAAAATTCTCATCTTGAGAAGCCGTCTCGCATGGAAATTTCTTAAATTGAGAAAGATTGGAGCTTGCGATAGAAGGTTGCCAGGCTCAATCCCAATGCATGGGCTGCCTTTTTTTTGCCCGCTGTGCTGACGCCAAAAATATTCAATGCCGCACGAATGGCCTGTTCTTCCATCTGCACCAGGGGGATAATCTGCTGCGTATCTGGCGTGTTGGGCTGTTCTTCCACTGCAGGGGGGGCTGGTGTTTTAAGGCGGCGCACGTCGTCCAGCAGTTTTGCCGGCAGACAATCAATGTCGATGGTTCCGTCTTCTGGCATCATGTTGACGGCGTATTCCACCACATGTTCCAGCTCGCGCACGTTGCCCGGCCAGGGATACTGCTCAAGCAGATGCTGCACCGATGATCTCAGCCTGGGGCGGCGCTTTTGGAACAGGGCACAGTATTTATCCAGAAAAAAGTTGGCAAGAATGGGCACATCACCCACACGCTGCCGCAATGGCGGCATGTCGAGGGGGATGACGTTGAGGCGATAGAAAAGGTCTTCGCGGAAGGCATTGCGCGCAATGCAGTCGCGCAGATCTTCGTTGCTGGCGGCGATAACGCGCACGTTGACGGAGATGAGCCTGTTGGAGCCAAGGCGGATAACAACACGCTCCTGAAGAACGCGCAGCAGTTTAACCTGCACGTAAAGCGGCATGGCTGATATCTCGTCCAGAAAAATAACCCCGCCTTCGGCCAGCTCAAATTTCCCCATGCGACCCTTGCTTGATGCACCTGTAAATGCGCCGCTGACATAGCCGAAGAGCTCGCTCTCAAGCAGCGTATCAGGAATGCCGCCACAGTTGATGGCAATGAAGGGCGCATTTTTGCGCGGCCCGGCATTGTGTATGGCCCTGGCCAGAAGTTCTTTGCCAGTGCCGGATTCGCCGGTGATCAGCACGGTTGAACCGGAATCCGCAATCTGCATGGCCTTGGTTTTCAGGCTCTCAAGAGGACCGGAACTGCCGATGATGGAATCAAAGCCCGAGGCTGCGCTGTGGGAGTTTACGTCGCCAGCCAGACGCGCCAGCCTCTTGGGCAGCTCAAAGGCGAACATGTCGGCCGAGTAGTGCTGTCCACAATCCAGATGCACCATGCGGCCCGGCAGGGTGTGCACGGCCCCATCCGGCGCTTTGACTTCAAATTCTTCATAGCCGTATACGGTGCTGCCGCAGGGCTGGATATCGCTGGACTGCAAGCTTCTGCCTTGCGTTTCGCCAAAAAACTCGCGGGCTGGGGTGTTGGCGTAGAGCTGGCTGCCGTCCCGATTGAACAGAATAAGCCCCAGGCCCGGAATGTCCACGGCCTGAAGCATGAGGTCGAGCATGCGAGTGGTTTGGCTGAGGAGTGTTTTTTCGCCTATTTTCAGGGCCAGACCGTCGGCCAGAAAGGAAATGAAGGCTGAATAGCTGTCCAGCGAGGCCAGCACGCGGGCACGGTCTTCATCATTAAAGCAGACAAGGCCAATGACGCCGTGCAGCGTTGCGGCATCGGCAATGGGGGTCGCCAGAGAGAAACGCTCGCGGCAATTGTCCTGATTATGGCAATTGGTGCAGATTTCATGGTGTCGTGGGGATTTGACCAACACTGTTTGGCGGCTCCGCATGACCTCCTTGTACACTTCTCCCGCCTGTGCAAGGCTCTCGCCCACCTTGTCGGCATAGATGCCGGTTCCGGCAACGCGGACCATGCTGCTGTCCATAATTTCCACGTCAATTCCTGTAACTTTGGAAATGACGTCAGCGTATGATTGCACTGAAGGCTGAAGATCGGAAAGCATATGCGTATGGCCTTATGAAAGGTTGCATCTGATAGACTGTCGCTATTAGGAAGATTGCCTTTAATACAGTTGAAGTGTCAATGAGTTTGACATTGGCCCTTTATCTGGCTGTGTATACCAGTGGTTGTCCCCTTTGGGTTCTGCTTGCATTCGGCACGGGGAATTATTCTGGTGCCAGCTTGCTGTATCTTGCCGCCATGCTTGCCCTGGTTCCTGGGAGGGGCATTCGGGGCAAAGAGATCCAAATCAGTTCTCAAACAATTTTTTAATCTGTGCAAGACTTCGACTAGTTGGTGCGATCGTGGGCATCAGAACTATTCAGCTACAGCCGTATTGTGCCAAAATTGTTAGGAATGTTACCCATTTGTGACCCTTTTGGGAAGGGATATCTGACTTTGGGGGGAAGGCCGCAGGGGAGTATTTCAAGGCATTGGCAAACAAAAAAGGGGATTACAACAAGCTGCTGTAATCCCTTATCTTCTTATGGTGAAGGGGAGAATAGGCACCGCGACACCATCGAGTCCAAAACAACCTGATATTGTTGATAAAATTTTTCAGTGATTTTGTCTATGCCCCCGCACTTTGACCCCATGCTTGACCCCACTTGGGTGAGATTCGCTTAGGCGAGCTCGTGTGGCACGGCGAGATCAAAAGCTGATTATTAATTTCATCTTTTGGAATTAACTTCCGCTACATTAATCCCAACGAGAGAAGGAAACTCGATTTTTTAGCTGGGAGCAAAAAAATGCAACAGGATATCATGTCATGTCCGGCGTGCCATAAAAAAATCGCAATTGAAGCTCATAATTGCCCTCATTGCGGGCTGCCGGTTGACGATGCTCTCCGGACACAGGTTCGGGAAAACCAGCGTGTTGAAATCGAGAAAAAACGGATTGAAGCAAAGAGGAATCGCTGGGCTTTGTTGGTCATATTTATTCTGGGGATGGGTTGGAGCTATTTTCAGGAGCCGACCGCTCAGGATCGGGCAGCTTCTCTGCGACGGGATGCCGTACCAAAATGTTCGAGTGCAATTGAAGATCAGGCTCTCTATGGCTTTGAATGGGAGACACGAGCATTGGAATTTATCCCTCGTTTTCCATACGTCGAACACATGGCAAGTTATGAAAACTCCGTATTGCTGAAAGGTAGCACGAATATAAAGGCCTTATTGTTCAAAAATGCTTTTGGCGTTATGGTCCCCATGGAGTATTCCTGCCTGTACGACACAAAATCGCGCACAGTAGTGCAAGTTCATGTGATCCCAAGATGAATGCAGAGCTGATTTCGATAGTAAGGCAGGGTTTAGTCAAGAATACCTATTGAGTCTAATGAGTGATAGTTTCAGATTAGCCCATGATATGGTTTTTTGAGGTCGAGTTTTATTGGAGTTTGCGATGCAAAAAAATCTTAAACAGTCTTCTTCAGTTGCATTTAAAGAACAAATGCTGCGTATTGCGTCACAGACTTTGCAGCCAGTACCCGGGAATTTTTTCTATAATGAATCTCTCCTGAGCTTTATTGATGGGCGATTTGCCGCAGCTTCTGTAGAAGAAACTCGTAATATTACGCGCCTTATATGCAAAGAAAGCTGTTTTGATTCGTATGGCTTTGGTGCAAGCTTGAACAGTAGTGATTTAAATTTGATCTGGGGACAAGATTGGCCCGGTCATGCCCTGCGCAATCCACCAATTTTTTGGCATAGGCAGTTGCGAGAAGCTGATATTACAAAGTTGATTGTAGCGACATTGCAAGGTGACAACTTGAGCATTCGTGCTTTTCTGCGTGCCCTCTGTGAGGCAAGCGGCTCGTTGAGCGACAACCATAACGTAGAAAGATTTTTGCCCAAACATGATGATGTCATAGTCCGGGCAGAAGATTTGGCAAAAGGCAAAAAAAGGATTGATATTCTTTTTGAATGGGGAAAAGGCAGCGCTGCGAGAGTTGTAGTGTTAGAAGTAAAATTTGGCGCTAGCGCCGAGAACCCATTTGATGCTTATGAGGAGCAAGCCCAAATTCGCCTCGAAAAGAGAAATGGTGACGATTTTTCTAATGCCATTGGCTACTTTTTTGTCATACAGCACGCTTCTAGCGAACAAGAGGTCAGTGATAAAAGTTGTTTTAAGCGGGACTGCAACGCCTGGCGTGTCGTGTATTGGCAAGATTTACTGAGGCGATGGGAAAAGAATTTGCAGAAAGAATATATCACAAATATTCCTGATAGCACGGGAGCATCAGTGCGGCGCAGTATATTTAATAAAGTGTATGGAGGCGTCTAATGTGTGCCGTTGAAAAACTAATTGAGATTCCTGAGAGCGTGCATTTCTTTTTTTCTGGCAACAATCGAACTAGACTTATGGAGTTTGACAAAAGCAGTGTTCCTCCTCCACCATTTGAATTTGATGAAGTGTTGCAATTCTATCAGGCAAAACGAAATGTTACATTTTGTAAAATGGATTTATTCCAATTCATGGGCGATGTTTTTCAGAAAGTATGGTTGCCAGCATTGGAAGAGGCCTTTTTTCCACAAAAAGTTAAAGATTTGAGTGCGAAAGGAGTAGGAGAGCTCTTCTGTCCTGACTTTGTTTGGGATAGTAAGTATCATGATTTGTATTGGCACTTTTATTCAAAAGACGATGAACGTGTGCAACTATGTGTAGGTTGCTATCTTGATAATATTGATAATGTTTTCAAGCTTTGTATTTGTGTTTACCTATACAACGTTGTTGAAGGGGGTGGGCTAGAAGGGGTGAGCGATTTAATGTTGGATAAATCCTGGGTTCAAAATGAGGCGGACAAAACTGAGTATTACTTGGACAAAGCAATCTGTCCCATTTTGGAAGGGAAAAACTCCCTAGATATTTCCGAGCTTGTAGAAAAGGCTGGTCAGGTTGTACAGGCTATCAAAGAGTATCTTGCAAGCGCTGGAGACAATTCTTAACCGCGATAAAGACTACCCATCTTAGCCAGTTCCGCCCGCATGCGCTGCACCAGCCATGCGGGCTCTATTGTTTTGGCCTTACTCCCGAAGCCCAATATCCAAGCCATCACCTCCATGTCGCTGTGCGCCGTGAAGGTAAGTTCGATGCCGCCTTCTACCTTCTCAATTAGCTGCTCTGTGCTGAAGCGGCGCTCACGAATATATGTTTCGAGTTCACTGACAAAGAACACCTTGACGGTAAAAGGGGTGTCTTCGATAAGTCCAAAGTGCTGCTTATCATCGTGGGTTAACGGTATTTGGTGCGTCCGGCGTGTGAGGATGATTTCTTCCATCCGATGCACAGCCAAAAAAAGTGGATGCAATGGCACTGCCTTGCCTTTATTTTGTACGCTCCATCCTTTTGCATACAAAGCTTGTCGGCTCCCATAAAGACCCACAACTGCCATTTCATGAATACGTGAAGGCTTGTCTTGTGCCTTATAGGCTATTTGGCAAATTTGTTTTTTGCTTATTGCCTTTAGAAGCGTTTGCAAAATAATCTGGAATGGGTCGTAATCAATAGTACCCAGCATGGCCATGCGGAGCAGCGGATATTGCGGCTCCTTCCAGGTGTCCTCAGATGGCACAAGCACTGAAGTGCGCCGCAGGGTCGCATCCATCGTTTTCTGTACATTCTCGGGCAGCAAGGGCAGTGCAATATCGCGGCACAGGTGTAGGATTCGCATTTCTTCTGCACTTACATTGTAATGGGATTTTTCTTCATCACGCAGTATTCTTTCAAGCATATAACATTTTTCTGGCCTGCCGACAGCGCTGCGGAAGCGGCTTATAAGACGGATTCCTTCAAAACACTCAATCTTAGTCAAAAGTCGAAGGGTGGTCGACTTGGAGCACTGCAAGTGATTCGCAAGTTCCGTCAATGACCATTCTCGAGATGAAAGTGCAAGCAATGAATACAAATCAAGCATTTTTTCCGCAGATGTCCTGTTGTTTGTCTTAGAGGGCATACTTTCCCTTGTTGCTTGCGGTGATCAGAATGAACTTTGCAAACGATTTATTGCAAATTATGCAATAAAGATAATCTATGGTGCATCCATGAGCAACCAGGGAGGAATCAAGGTGATGGGTAGTACTCTTTCTCCGTTGCGCTGGGTGGGCAGAACCATGGGCTTGATTTACACCTAGATGGAGCATTCGATTTTGGAATACCTGCCTGCCCCATCAATATGATAGGTGAATTAAATTTTGTTCCCTTCCGGCAAAGCCAACTTGTCGTTGCTCACAAGTGTAGTTTTGCCTTTGGCCTCTAGCTCTGTTGACCCTCCCCCCGAAAAGTATGCCATTGAAAAGTTAGTGTTCCTGACATAGGAGCACAAGAATGAAACGTAGCAGATTCACCGAAGAGCAGATTATTGAGATCTTGCGGCAAGCCGAGGCTGGCG
>JAEZYD010000067.1 GCA_023419375.1 Pseudomonadota bacterium | reverse complement strand
AGAAGTGGGTTCGGAAAACTGGACCGTGAGCTAAGGTGGACGTAAGAAGTCAAAGGAGGCTTTTTATGTCCAAATCGAGAAGGAAGTTCACTGCCGAATTCAAGACCCGCGTCGCCCTTGATGCCCTGTCTGGGGAGCAAAGCTTGTCCGAGCTTGCCAGCAAGCATGGCGTGCATCCAAATCAGATTTCTCAGTGGAAACAGCAGGCCAAGGAGCAGATTGCAGCTGGCTTTGCGGGCAAGTCCCAGAAGGCTCAGCAGAATGATGAAGCCCGTATCAAGGAGCTTCATGCCAAGATTGGCCAACTTACTGTGGAGAAGGATTTTTTACAGCAAGCCTTCGCCAAAATTTGAGCTGCGAGCGAAGGCGTAAAATCGTCGACTTGGGGCACCCAGTGCTCAGTGTTCGGCGGCAGTGCGAAATCCTCAAACTGCAACGCTCAACGTACTACTACCAACCGATCGGTGAGTCCGCGTACAATTTGGTGCTCATGAAGCGCATAGATGAATTGTTTCTGGAGTTGCCGTTCTTCGGTTCCCGGCAAATGCGCAACCTTCTGCGTGATGAAGGGCATCTAATTGGGCGTAATCGCGTGCGACGGCTCATGCGCAAAATGGGCCTGATGGCGGTTTACCAGAAGCCGAAGACAAGCCAGCCCCATCCGCAGCACAAGACGTATCCGTACTTGCTGCGGGGCAAGGCGATCACAAGGCCAAACCAGGTGTGGTGTGCCGACATCACATATATTCCGATGCGGCGCGGTTTCTTGTATCTTGTGGCAATTATGGACTGGCATAGCCGAGCGGTGCTCTCCTGGCGCGTGTCGAACACCATGGATGCTGATTTCTGTGTGGCCGCCCTGGAAGATGCAATAACTCGCTACGGCGTACCAGAAATCTTCAATACGGATCAGGGTTCTCAGTTTACGAGCTACGAGTTTACGAAGACGCTCAGGAAGGCCGGAGCACGCATCTCAATGGATGGCCGAGGCCGCTGGATGGATAACGTGATGATCGAACGTCTCTGGCGTTCTCTGAAATATGAATGCCTGTATTTGCTGGAGATAAAGACAGGGAGCGAGCTCTGCCGGATCCTGGCATGGTGGTTTGGCTTCTACAATAACCGGCGTCCGCATAAGACCTTTGACGGACGAAAGCCGATGGAGATATATCAGCAGTACAAACCAGAGGGAGTGCCACCTCTGATTAGCCCTAGATGGGCGGCATAACCAATGAAACTGTCCACCTTAGTTTTGCCGTTGACTGGTCCAAAGAAGTGAACCCACTTCTCTACAACAATGGGAATTACAACGCAAACGAGGTATTGATTGATTTTGAAATAAACAGAAGTGTTTTAGATTATTTAATACAATTCATTAAGGAAAACAATATTGATATTGAATTATCATACAAAGAATTAGAAAAAAAGCGCTTTAACTCAGAAATTGAAGATGACTATGTAATTTTCATCTCACAGAAAAATTCTAAGGAATACAAATCTGCATTATTCACAAATCTGGCAGCACATATACCAAACATAAAAAAAGACGAGCACCTTGATTTTCCCATCCCTTCCAATTTAGACACTGTGATTAAACTAGTAGCATATTTTTCTACATCCTATAAAAATAATTTTGATATAAATGAAATAAATAAAAATCCAATCTTGATTAGGATAAAAAGCATAGGAAGAAAAAATACAACTACATATAGAACAATAAAGGCTTATCTAGGTAATATCTTTATTTTTGATGAAAATGCTAAAAAGCCCAGCTATGCTTTAGGTATTGCAACAAATTATTAAACTGAACATTTATGATTACAAAATTACAAAGGCGCACGGCATATCCCCCCCGCTTTCCCCCCAAATTCCGCACGAAATCCACAGCCCCGACCCATTGCCAGCCTTAACCCCTTTTGACCCGCAAAAGACAGCAAAAAGCCCCGCTGGCTGGGGCCGGAAGATGGCGGAAACCGGGGCTTTGGAATTAGGTTCCAATATAGGAAGAGGAGCCGCTAGCATGCGCCGGGGCTAAACCAACCGCAAAGGAGCTTATTTCAACAATTTCAGCATATTGGAATTATGGCCCATCAATCGGAAGAAGAGCGCCCCACTTGAGGCCAGGGCGGCAAAGTTGGCAAACAGCCTATTTTGAATAATTCAAGCAAGTTAGCAAATAGGTTCCACCTATCGGAAGAAGAGCCGCCAAATTCAGGCCAGAGCGGCAAAGGCCCCAGAACAGGGCTTTTCAACAATTTCAGCCTATTAGCAATTACCTTGCATCAATCGGAAGAAGCCACTCCGAATTACCTTGCATCATAGAGAGAGTGCCCAAAGCCGCCGCAAGTTTTCCAAGCGGTTTTCTCCTGCAAATTTAGGCTATTGGAATTACCCTCCACTAGGCGGAAGAAGCAGCGGCTTGCCGTGCTTTCTGCCCTGAGGCTTCAACCATGAACTAATTCAATATTTTCAGTATATTGGAATTAAGTTGCACCTATCGGAGAAAGAGCAAGTCTTTCCCCGCCCATTCCTCAGCTTATTCACAGCCAACCAATCACCACTCTTTAGACCATCAAGCGTAAACCTTCAGCTTTTCCCCTACGGGGTAAGACCCTCCATATGGATAGCTCCTATGGATTTCTAGTCTAATGATAAATGAATAAATTCAGTTAGTTATACAGATTGAAATGCAGATTCAAATATCTTGAAAAGATAATGAAATTAGCTAGTTGGAATTAGGTGACAATATAGGAGAAAAGACGGCGGTTTGTGAACTGCTGCAACCGGAGGGAGGCTAGGGGGCTTCTTTCGGTTTCCCTTTGGGGGGTAGGGGGGAAACTAAAGATTACTCTAAAGCTCCCCTAAGAAAAATACTTAAAGACTCCCCTAAAGCTTTCTCCCTTTATCTAAATACATAAAGTTTATTTTAATGTTTTATTGATTAAATATATTCATTAAGTTTCTTTCTTTATGTTTTATCATTATGGACTATTTACTTTAGGTTCTCTAAAGAAATCATCATCCATAATTAATAAACAATAAAAACCCATAGTCCACAAATCCCATTTTCCCATATCTCCCTCCCTCATGCTGCCCCGCTTGTGCTGGTTATGAAGACCACGCAGGCGGGGCTTTCTTCATCATGGGCCGAGGGCTTGAAATATCCACCTTTAACCACCGCATGAGAGAGGACAGAACCACATGGACAACAGGAACAAGGAACCCCGAACAATACGGGAGAAGCTAGAGAGCGTTGTAAACTTCAGGCCAGCCATGCAAGGCGGCAGCAGCGTACACACATACATACCAGTGCAGCCCAACCGCATTGATAGAGACCCTTTTGTTGGCACAGATGCAGGGCGTCTTGCAGAGGCCTTGCGCCCTTACGACAAAGCCTTAGACAAAGCATGGGAAGCCCGTATTGACCGAAAGATACTGGAAGACCACGCATCGGGCGAACGCTTTGCCGCAGAAAACCCAGAGATGACAAAGAACATTGAGGCATTCCGGCAGGCCGCGCTTGCTGACCCTGATGTTCTTAACTTCTCGCCCCATGTGAAGAAAGCCATTGAAGGCGAAATACTCAAGAACAACGCCAGCCAGTTTGCAGGTTCGCTTGAGGATGCCTATAGCACCAGCGAAATTAAAAACGAGCGTGACCCGCAAAAGGTCATGGCTTGGGCGCAAGAGCAACGTAAGCAGTATATGCAGCAGCAAGGGTTAGACAAATACGGCGACACCCTTGAACTTGCCCAAAACTTCTACCACCCCACTTCCCGCTTGCTTGACGGCATCATAGCCCGCCACAGCAAGGACGTGGAAAGCCAGAATGCAAACCTCCTGGAACAGCAGAAGGCCCAGAATATTGAAAACATCCTTGCTCAGAAGCGTGACCTCACTTCACCGCTAGGCGGCCGGGATACCAAGATTCCCTCAGACCGCGTGGCCTATGCCCAGGACGCCGCAAGCGCCATCATGGGAGAGGTCGAAGACATGAAGCGGCTGGGCTACTCGCAAGATCGCCTTATGGGCTACCGAGGCCACAAAGGACAGCTTCAGGCCCGACAGCTTGATAAACCCCGGCACCCTGAAAGACCTCATAGGAGACGGCAAAGCCGCCAACCTTGATGATGCCTTGAACATCCTTGCCCGTGGCAGCACCACAGGCCGGGTGACAGGTCGGGACATCCTGCATAGTGAACACGGCTTCGACTTCCTGAAGCATGTTCAAGAAACAGTTGAATCAGGAACCACCAAGCAAGCCCCTGCTGAAGTGCTGGAATCGCTTTCTTCAACCACTGACGACCTTGTGCAACGCTACGGCATGGACACCAAAGGCATGCAGGGCTTTGCAGAAAAGGCAATCACCAGCGGGGAAGCTGAAGCCGTTAAGGCATCGGCCCAAACCCTTGGGGAACTGAAGACGGCAATGGACTTCTTTACAGGGGAGTTCCTGAAGATAGCCCGCAAGCTTCATGTGAACCCTGCTTCCGTTTCCATGCAGGAGAAGCTTGACCTTGCCACGCTGAAGAAGAATATCGACAGCGTGTATAAGGCCAGTGACGAGCTTGCAGCCAATGAAGCCAAGGTTGAAGGGCAGAAGGCTTTTCAATGGCATTCCCCGTCGATTTCAGCATCAACAGATAACATGCTAAACATTATACTGTTTTGCTTGAATTTAGCGCTGCCATGTTGACAAAGATTGCGGGGCGTACTACCACACGATAGTTTTGAATTTCAATTTCATATTCTTTTTTTTGGGGGGGGTATAATGGATTCCATGATTCAGGCGGTGTTGCAGGCGACATTTGTTTCCAAGTGCGTGCTGGCGCTGCTCTTGTGCATGTCTGTAGCAAGCTGGGCCTATATGTGCAGCAAATGGCTGTTGCTGCGCACAGCCCAACAGCGCACGCAGGCGGGGCTGGCAGCGTTTGACGAGGCCGGGGAGCTGAACCGGGCGCTGCCGATGCTGGCAACAGACAGGCAGTCTCCCCTTTTTGGCATTGCGCGCCGCGCCATCCGCGAATTCAACCGTATCTCCCGCACGGGCGATGTTGACCGCCTTTTGAACGACAATGTACGCAGGGCCCTGCACTTTGCCGTAGCGGAAGAAATCGCCGTTCTCAAATCATCCCTGGCCCTGCTTGCCACCGCGGCCAACACCGCCCCCTTTATCGGCCTGTTCGGCACGGTGTGGGGCATCATGCATTCCTTCACCGCCATTGCCCAGATGAAGAGCGTTTCGCTGGCAACGGTCGCGCCCGGCATTGCCGAAGCGCTCATCGCCACCGCTGTCGGCCTGTTTGTGGCCATACCCGCCGTGTGTGGTTACAACGTGTTTCGCGCCAAACTGGCCCACATCGAGGGCGTATGCATCAACTTTGCAGGCCAGATGCTCAACCGCCTGCAACACGAAGCCCCGCAACACGCTGACGGAATAGCCTTTTCAGAGGAGCGCTAGTCATGGCCGAACCTTCCGCTGACGACGATTTTGTTGCCGATATCAACGTCACGCCCTTTGTGGACGTGATGCTGGTCTTGCTGATCATCTTTATGGTCACTGCCCCCATGATGACCGAAGGGCTTGATGTGGCCCTGCCCAGGGTGGAGACATCCGAAGTGCTGCCCACGGATGACGACCACGTTATCCTGACGGTCAAAAATGGCGGCGCGCTGTTTCTCAACGAGCAGGAAACAAACATGGACAATCTGCCGGATGATCTGGGCGCGCGGGTAAAGGACAGCGGTCGGCAGCTCTTTGTGCGGGCCGACAAGGATGTTCCCTACGGCATGGTTATGAGCGTAATGGACAGGGTGCGCGGCGCTGGCATCAAGGACGTGGGCCTTGTGACCACCTCCGTGCCGGATGATGGTACTGAAGATAAAGGCAAATGATCAGCGGGCAGACCAATTGCTGATCCCAGACCGGATACCCGCACTATTCCCGCAACTACAATCCCTGCTGGAATTTTCCACGAGATTCACCGGGGGCAATGTCTCCCCGCCCTGCCCCCGCTCACACTGTCTTCATTCTTTGTCCTCCCCTGCCCCCAAATGCCTGTAATAGCCGAAAAGCCTCTCCCTCTCATTGCACCCACCCGTAAGTCGCTCATGCCATCTGAACCATCTGTTTGCGCATGGCTTCCCCCAAATCTGGCCCAAGGTTCCAGTTTTAGGGAAGGTCTCCGCCCTTGGCCGCAAAATGCAGACATTTTTGCGACAGGCCCGTAATTAAACGCAAAAATGGCGCAGATCCCCCAGCGCGCTCCGCAGTCGCCACGTGCTCGCATAGCCGCTCAGCAGGCGGAAAAATCAAAAAACAGCCATGTAAGGGGCAAAAATCCGCACACCGCAAGGGCTGCAACAAATTTCACACACAAGACGAAAAAAATCGGGATATGGCTTGACTTTTCCCTATAGGGGAACGGCTAGAAAGGAACTAGGAGATTTGCTCCGCCCGGCTATGCCCGGACACGAACACGGGTCCCCACGAGGTGAGTTGTATGCAGTATACAGGTGAAGAAGCCCTTGGCCTGATTGAAACTCTTGGCATGGTTCCGTCCATTTACGGCGCGGACAGCATGCTCAAAGCCGCAGATGTCGATCTTGTCGGCTACGAAAACGTTGGCTCCACGCTCGTTACCATCATGGTTCGGGGCGATGTGGCCGCAGTTAAGGCCTCTGTTGACGCTGGCGCCGCTGCTGCCGCCTCTGTGGGCAAGCTTACGGCCACCAACGTCATGCCCCGCCCCGCGCGCGGCATGAGCGGCATCGTCCGTGCGCATACGCTGGACGAAATACAGGAAGACGACCCCGGCCTGCGCGCCCTGGGTATGATTGAAACCTTTGGCATCGTCTTTCTTATGGAAGGCGCGGACGCCATGATCAAGGCCGCCGACGTGGAACTGATCGGCTACGAAAACGTGGCCTCCGGTTACTGCTCCGCCCTTGTGCAGGGTGATGTGGCCGCTGTGCAGGCCGCCGTGGCCGCCGGCATCAAGGCCGTGAACAATATGGGCGCTACTGTTTACAGCTCCGCTGTGATCCCCACGCCCCACCGTCGTCTTGTCCGGCTTGTAAGGCGCTACGCCCTGAGCTGACCGGGTTCATCGGAGGAAACATGATCGGCGACAAGGATCTTATTTCCATCCAGCAGGCTCGCATCCTTGCTGAAAACGCGGCTGACGCTCAGACGCGGCTTTCCGCCATGCCTCAGGAATCACTGGACACGGTGGTGGAAGCCATGGCTGAAGCCGCCGCCGCTGAGGCCCAGTCGCTTGCCGTCATGAGCCACGAAGAAACCGGATGCGGCGTGTGGCAGGACAAAATGGCCAAAAACCTTTTTGCCTGCCGCCGCGTCATCCAGAGCGTGCGTGGCATGCGCTGCGTGGGCAGGCTGCCCCAGAGCGTCGATGCCGCGCAAAACGTGTTTGAAGTGGGTGTGCCCGTGGGCGTTATAGCCGCCCTCAGCCCCTGCACCAACCCGGTTTCCACCACTATCTGCAACGTGCTTGCGGCGGTCAAGGCGGGCAATTCCATTGTGGTTTGCCCCCACCAGCACGCCGTGGAATGCACCAGCCGCGTGGTGGCGGCCATGTCTGCCGCCGGTCAGGCCCACGGCCTGCCCGAGGGTTCTGTAACCTGCCTGACCATGGTCGCCGACAGCGGCATTGAAGAACTCATGCGCCACCGTCTTGTGGCTCTGGTTCTGGTAACCGGCAGGGACAGCATGCTTGAGGCGGCGCGCCACAGCGGCAAGCCCTTCATCTACGGCGGCATGGGCAACGGCCCGGCCTTTATTGAAGCCACTGCCGACATTTGCAAGGCCGTGGACGACATCCTTGCCAGCAAGAGCTTTGACAACGGTCTGGCCCCCTCTGCCGAGCAGTGCGTCATTGTGGACGGCAAGATCGAGCCGCAGGCGCGCCGGGCATTTGAGGCGGGCGGGGCCTGTTTTATCAACGAGGCGCAGGCCCAGGCCCTGAGCGAAACCATGTTTCACTCCAATGGCCGCCGCAACCGCGCCATGCTGGGGCAATCGGCAACAGTGCTGGCCGAAAAGGCGGGCATTGCCGTGCCGCAGGGCACGCGCGTGCTGCTGGTCGAACGCCGCTACGTGGACCCCGCCGATCCCTTTATCAGGGAACTGCTGGCCCCTGTGCTTGCCTATTATGTTGAACCGGACTGGCGGCATGCCTGCGAAAAATGCCTCGAACTTCTGCTGCGCGAGGGTCACGCCCAAACCATGACCATTCACAGTCAGGATGAAGAAATCATCCAGCAGTTCGCGCTCAAAAAGCCCGTGGCCCGCATGCTGGTCAACACGCCCGCCGCTTTTGGCGGCATGGGCCTCACCACCGACCTTTTCCCTTCCATGACGCAGGGCAGCGGTCTGGCCGGGCACGGCTTCAGCTCCGACAACATTTCACCAATGAATCTCATTTATCGGCGCAAGGTAGGTTACGGCGTTCGCGGTTTCTCGTTCAGGGAACAGCAGAGCGACCATGCCGACCCCGTTTCAGACGCACTGCGGCGCGTTTTGCGCAAGGCTCTCAATGAATTGAACAGGTGATGCGGAACAAGCCCCGGTTAAAGCCGGAGCCGCCATCGCAACCCATGGAGGAATCAACGTGGATCTTCATGATTTTACTCAAAAGATAGCAGAAGTCACCAAAAGCCTGACGCCCGAAGAGCGCGAAACGCTGCGCAAGATATTTGCCACGTCTTCCGGTTCGGCTGTTACCCTCACGCCCACTGCCCCCGCGCAGCATTCCGGCCCCAAGGCTGGCGTGTCTGACGGCGTCAACGTGCCTGACGGCCCTACCGAGCGTCATCTCAAGCTCAAGACCAACTATCTTTTGCAGATGCCGCGCATCACCATTCACCGTGCGCGCGCCATTACCAAGATTGACAGCGAAAACCCCGGCATGCCGCGCATTCTGCTGCGCGCCAAGGCTTTCCGCTACTGCTGCGAAACCGCGCCCCTGGTCATTCAGGATAACGAACTCATCGTGGGCGCACCCAACGGCGCGCCGCGCGCTGGCGCGTTCTCGCCCGATATTTCCTGGCGCTGGCTGCGCGACGAGCTGGACACCATCGGCTCCCGCCCGCAGGACCCCTTCCATCTTGCTGAAGAAGACAAGAAGGTTCTGCGCGAAGAAATCTTCCCCTACTGGGAAGGCAAGTCCGTGGACGAATACTGCGAGGCCCAGTACCGCGAAGCTGGCCTGTGGGAACTTTCGGGCGAATCCTACGTGTCCGACTGCTCGTACCACGCCCTCAACGGCGGCGGGGACTCCAACCCCGGCTATGACGTCATCCTGATGAAAAAGGGCATGCTGGACATTCAGCATGAAGCGCAGGAACACCTGACCCACCTGGATTACGCCAATCCCGAAGATATCGACAAAATCTACTTCTACAAGTCGGTTATCGAAACCACCGAAGGCGTCATGTGCTATGCCAAGCGCATGTCGGAATACGCCGCCCAGCTTGCGGAAAAAGAACACGATCCCAAGCGCAAGGCCGAGCTGCTCAAGATTTCCGAGGTCAACGCCCGCGTTCCCGCCCACGCTCCCACCACCTTCTGGGAAGCCATTCAGGCCGTGTGGACCGTGGAATCACTGCTGGTGGTTGAAGAAAACCAGACAGGCATGTCCATTGGCCGCGTTGACCAGTACATGTACCCCCTCTACAAGGCCGACATAGAAGCTGGCCGCATGACCCCCTGCGAAGCCTTTGATCTCGCTGGCTGCATGCTCATCAAGATGTCTGAAATGATGTGGCTCACCAGCGAAGGCAGCTCCAAGTTCTTTGCCGGGTACCAGCCCTTTGTGAACATGTGCGTGGGCGGCGTTACCCGCGAAGGCCGCGACGCCACCAACGAGCTGACCTACCTGCTCATGGACGCCGTGCGCCACGTGCGTATTTACCAGCCCTCGCTGGCAACCCGCGTGCACAATTCCTCGCCGCAGGAATACCTCAAAAAAATCGTGGCCGTCATCCGCTCGGGCATGGGCTTCCCCGCCGTGCACTTTGACGACACCCACATCAAGATGATGCTGGCCAAGGGCGTGAGCATCGAAGACGCCCGCGACTACTGCCTCATGGGCTGCGTGGAACCGCAGAAATCGGGCCGCCTCTATCAGTGGACCTCCACTGCCTACACCCAGTGGCCCATCTGCATCGAACTGGTGCTCAACCACGGCGTGCCGCTGTGGTACGGCAAGCAGGTCTGCCCCGACTCCGGCGACCTGAGCCAGTTTGACACCTACGAAAAGTTCGAGGCCGCGGTGAAGGAGCAGATCCGCTACATCACCAAGTGGTCCAGCGTTGCCACGGTCATTTCCCAGCGCGTGCACCGCGACTTTGCGCCCAAGCCGCTCATGTCCATCATGTACGAAGGCTGCATGGAACACGGCTGCGACGTGGCCTCCGGCGGCGCCATGTACAACTTCGGCCCCGGCGTGGTCTGGAGCGGTCTTGCCACCTATGTGGACTCCATGGCCGCCATCAAGAAGCTTGTGTACGAAGACAAGAAGTACACGCTCGAATACATGAACGAAGCCCTCAAGGCCGACTTCAAGGGCTACGACGCCGTGCTGGCCGACTGCCTTGCCGCGCCCAAGTACGGCAACGACGACGACTACGCCGACGACATCGCCGCAGACCTCGTGTCGTTCACCGAGCAGGAGCACCGCAAGTACCGCACGCTCTACTCCATTCTGAGCCACGGCACCCTGTCCATCTCCAACAACACGCCCTTCGGCCAGCTGCTTGGCGCATCCGCCAACGGCCGCAGCGCATGGCAGCCCCTTTCCGACGGCATCAGCCCCACCCAGGGCGCGGACGTCAAAGGCCCCACCGCCATCATCAAGAGCGTGTCCAAGATGTCCAACGACAACATGAACATCGGCATGGTGCACAACTTCAAGCTCATGTCCGGTCTGCTGGATACCCCCGAAGGCGAACAGGGCGTCATCACCCTCATTCGCACGGCCAGCATCCTGGGCAACGGCGAAATGCAGTTCAACTACCTGGATAACCAGACCCTGCTTGACGCGCAGAAGAACCCCAAGGACTTCCGCGATCTGGTTGTGCGCGTGGCTGGCTACAGCGCCTTCTTCATCGAGCTGTGCAAGGACGTTCAGGACGAAATCATCAGCAGAACCGTGCTGCGCCACTTCTAGGCCGCCCGGTACTGACGGCAACACGCAAGCGTAACGGCATACGGCAGGGGAAGCACCGTGATCGAAAGAAAAGCCATCGTTTTCAACATACAGAAATACAATATGTATGACGGTCCGGGCATCCGCACCATCGTTTTCTTCAAGGGCTGCGCCCTTCGCTGCAAATGGTGCTCAAACCCCGAAAGCCAACGTCGGCGCTGTGATGTGCTGTACAAAAAAGACCTTTGCATCTCCTGCGGCGCGTGCGTGCCCGTCTGCCCCTCAGGTATTCATGCGCTCGCAGGAGAGCAAGGGCAGCATACCGTCAACAGGGAGCTTGACTGCATCGCCTGCGGGCGCTGCGTCAAGGCCTGCCCTCAGGGGGCGCTGGCCATCGCGGGCGAATGCAAAGGGATTTCTGAACTGCTGGAAGTGGTGGAACAGGACTGGCCCTTTTACCAGAGCTCCGGCGGGGGCGTTACCGTTGGCGGCGGCGAACCCATGCTCCAGCCGGAAGCCGTGGCAAACCTGCTCCTGGCCTGCAAGCACAGGGGCATCAACACCGCCATGGAAACGTGCGGCTATGCCCGCCCCGAAGTGGTGCGCCAGCTTGCCGAAGTGGTTGATCTCTTCCTCTTCGACATCAAGCACATGAATCCGGAAAAGCACTATGCCCTCACGGGCGTGCGCAACGAGACCATACTGGCGAACCTGAGCTGGCTGCTTGAAAACGGCAGCAACGTGCGTATCCGCATGCCCCTGCTGAAGGGATACAACGACGATGCGGAAGAAATGCACGCCGTAGGAAAATTTCTGTATAATTACAAAGGTATGAAAAACCTGAAGGGTGTTGATCTGCTCCCCTACCACAAAATGGGCGTCGGCAAGTACGCCCAGCTCGACATGGAATATCCCATCAAGGACAACCCTGTGCTTGATGACCGGGATATGGCGACCATGGAAAGCATTTTGCGTGGCTATGACCTCGATGTGAAGACCATCAGGCATTAGAGCAGACAGATTTAGACAAACCCGCGCCGCGCCCTTGCGCAGTGAAGGAGAAAAAGCATGCTGGCATTAGGACTTGTGGAAACGAGGGGCTTGATAGGAGCCATTGAGGCTGCCGACGCCATGCTCAAGGCGGCAGACGTGCGCCTGCTCGAAAAGTCCCTTGCTTCCGGCGGGCTTGTGACCATCACCATTGCGGGCGAAGTGGCTGCCGTGCAGTCCTCCGTGGACGCAGCAGCGGCCTCCATTGCGCGCATTGAAGGCGCGGAGTGCGTTTCGCGGCATGTCATCCCCCGCCCCGATGCGGAGCTTGAACATATTTTGCTGTTGCAACCGCGCAGCATTGAGATTGAGGCGGCGGCCCCGGCAGAGGCCGCACAGGAAGGCCAGACAAGCATGACTGACCCCGCCGACAAGGCGAAGCCCGCCACGCAGGCCGCGCCCCCGAGCAAGGAAAAGCTCTCGGGCATGAGCATAAACAAACTTCGGCAGTTGGCCAGAGACCTTCAGGTTCCGCTCACGCGCGGGCAGATTGTCTCCTCCGACAAGAAAACGCTGATAGACGCCATTTGCCGGGCGGCTCTGAAGGAAAAGGAGTAAGAAATGGTCGATAAGGATTTGCTCTCCATTCAGGAGGTGCGCGCACTGGTTCGCGCTGCGCGCAAGGCGCAGCCGGAATTCGCACAGATGAGCCAGGAGCGTGTGGACGCCGTGATCAAGGCCGTTTCCGAAGCCACCGCTGCCCAGGCTGAAACGCTGGGCGCAATGGCTGCGGAAGAAACCGGCTTTGGCAAGCCGCAGGACAAAAAGACCAAGAACCTGCTTGCCAGCGAAAAGGTCTATGCCTGCATTCGCGACATGAAGACCGTGGGCATTCTTTCCACCAACAACGAGACCAAGGTTGTGGAAGTGGCCGTGCCCGTGGGTGTGATCGCGGGTATTGTGCCCTCCACCAACCCCACGTCCACCACCATCTACAAGTCGCTCATCTCGCTCAAGTCGGGCAACGCCATTGTGTTTACGCCGCACCCCAGCGCCCGCAAGTGCATTGCCAAGACGGTGGAAATCATTCAGGGAGCGCTGCGCAGCTGCAACGTGTCGCCCGATCTGGTGAGCTGCATCACCATTCCCACCATTGAAGGCACCAACGAACTGATGAAGATATGCGATCTCATCCTTGCCACGGGCGGCCCCGGCATGGTCAAGGCCGCGTACAGCTCCGGCACGCCCGCACTGGGCGTGGGCGCTGGCAACACGCCCGCCTTCATTGAACGCACCGCCGATATCGAAAGCGCCGTGACCAAGATCATGAGCAGCAAAACTTTCGACAACGGCACCATCTGCGCCTCCGAGCAGTCCATTGTCACCGAATCCTGCATCGCCGCCAAGGTGCGCGCCACGCTGGAAGCCCAGGGAGCCTACTTCCTCCAGGGTGAAAAGCTGGAAAAGGTCAAGAACGTCATGGAACGCGGCAATGGCAGCATGAACCCCGCCATTGTGGGCCGCGACGCCCAGACCATTGCCCGCATCGCCGGCATCGACGTGCCCCAGGGTACGCGCCTGCTTGTTTCGGACGAAAAGGGCGTTGGCCACAAGTATCCTTTCTCCAAAGAAAAGCTCACGGCCCTGCTCGGCTTTTACGTGGTGGAGGACTGGCATGAAGCCTGCGAACTGTGCACTGCTCTGCTGCACAACTGCGGCGCGGGCCACACCCTTGCCATCCACTCCAACAACGAAGAAATCATCCGCGAATTCGGCCTCAAAAAGCCTGTTTCGCGCATCATGGTCAACACGCCCGCCACGCAGGGCGCGGTGGGCCTCAGCACCGGGCTGTTCCCCTCGTTCACCCTGGGCTGCGGTGCCGTTGGCGGCAGCGCCACTTCCGACAACGTCACGCCCATGAACCTGATCAACATTCGCCGCGTGGCCTATGACCTCAACTCCCAGTGCTGCTGCTCCGGCCACGGCGCGGCCAGCCATGCCGCCCCTGCCGCCTCCTGCTGCTCCGGCAGCGGTCATGGCACGTCTGCTCCGGCAGCGGGCGCTGGCAACATCGACATCAACGCCGTCACCGAACTGATTGTGGCCGAGCTGAAGAAGGTTCTTTAGCAGCTGCACCGGGCTGGCCTGCGCCCGCCCAATGTAACCGTAACAGCCCGTTATTGCGGAATGCCCCCAACGGCATGACCCGCTCAGGGGCACAACAACATACGCAAATAACGCAAGGAGAATAGCTATGACCGCTTCCGCCAACGCTCTGGGCATGATCGAAACCCGTGGTCTTGTGGGCGCCATTGAAGCCGCCGATGCCATGGTGAAAGCCGCCAACGTAACCCTTATTGGCCGCAGCCAGGTGGGTTCCGGCCTTGTCACCGTTATGGTGCGCGGCGATGTGGGCGCTGTTAAGGCCGCCACTGACGCCGGTGCCGCAGCTGCCAAAAAGGTGGGCGAACTCGTGAGCGTGCACGTGATCCCCCGCCCCCACAGCGAAGTGGAAATGATTCTGCCCAAGCGCGAAGCCTAGTCTTTGCCGTATCTGGCCCCCCGGCGCACACTGACGGGCAGCGCGCTGCACGCGAGCAGCGCCGGGGGAGCCACAGGCGGAACGCCTCTACGGAAACGGCGCGGCGTTGCCCATAAAAAACGCCCGCCAAAGGAATTTGAGCCTGCGGCCCGATTCCCGCGTATTTACAAGGCGGTTGCCCAATGCGCAGCCGTTGCATGCTGGAGCCAAGATGAACGAACAAGCGATCAAGGACATTGTGACAGATGTTGTGCGCAAGGTGCTGACAGAGCAGTGCGCCAGCAGCGACAGGGAAGAAACCATGAACGCCGGGCCTATCCCGGTGGAAATTTCCGCCCGTCACGTCCATCTGAGCGTCGAAGATGCGCTGTCGCTGTACGGTGAGGCCCTGCGACCCGAAAGGCCGCTCTCGCAGCCGGGACAATTTTTGTGCGTTGAACGCGTGCGGCTGATCGGCCCCAAGGGCGTCATGGACAAGGTGGCCGTTCTCGGCCCCGCCCGCAGCGTTTCGCAGATCGAGCTTTCCAAGACCGATGCCCGCATTCTGGGCATCAATCCTCCGGTGCGCCAGAGCGGCGACACCAAGGACACCCCAGGCATTGTGCTTGCATCCACCACGGGCATTGTGGGCCTGGAATCGGGCGTGATTGTTGCCGCCCGCCACATCCACATGCACACCGATGACGCCGAGCGTTTCGGCCTCAAGGACAAGGACAAGGTCGCCGTGCGTCTTGATACGGAACGGCCCATGATTCTTGAAGACGTGCTGGTGCGCGTAAGCGACTCCTTCAAACTTGCCATGCACATTGATGCGGACGAAGGCAACAGCGCAGGCTGGAAGCCCGGCGTCACCGGCGTCATCGTGCGGCGCTCAAGGGGCTGATATGGACTTTGCCGCAGCGGATAAACTCATCGCCACGCTTGACCAGTGCCGGGAAAATCCCCGCAAGGTCAGCCCCACGGAACCCCTCTATGTGGGCGTGGACCTTGGCACCGCGTACATTGTGGTGGTTGTGGTCAATGCCAAACGCGAGCCTGTGGCCTGTGCCATGCGCTTTGCCCAGGTGGTGCGTGACGGTCTGGTGGTGGACTACGCGGGCGGCGCGCGCATTGTGCGCGAGCTGACCGAAGAGCTGGAAGAACGCCTTGGCCGCAAGCTTGAAAATGCCGCCATTGCCGTTCCGCCCGGCACCAGCGAGCGCGACTGCGCAACCCACCGCCATGTGGCGGAGGCCGCTGGCTACCGCGTCACCGCCCTGCTTGACGAACCCACTGCGGCCAACAGCGTTTTGCAGGTGCGCGACGGCGCCATCGTGGATATCGGCGGCGGCACCACCGGCATTGCCCTGTTGCAGGACGGCAAGGTTGTGTACGTGGCGGACGAACCCACGGGTGGAACGCACGTTTCGCTTGTGCTGTCGGGCAATTACGACATTCCTTTTGACGAAGCTGAAGACCTGAAAAAGGACGCGAGCCGCCACAAGGAACTTTTGCCCGTAGTGCGCCCCGTGATTGAAAAGATGGCGGCCATCGTCAAGAAGCACATTCAGGGGCGCAAGGTTTCGGCCCTGTACCTCGTGGGCGGCACCTGCTGCCTCGCGGATATGGAATCCATCATCCAGAAGGACACCGGCGTGCCCACATTCAAGCCCGCCAATCCTTTTCTGGTGACGCCGCTGGGCATAGCCCTCAACTGCACTGACTAGAGCATTTTGCTTTTACGAATAGAATTCAAAGCCTTAAATGATTATAGGAGCGCGGCTTATGCCCGTGGAACTGAACACACTTATTACCGCCGTGGTGCGGGCCGTGCTGGATCAGCTTGATGCCAAGCCCGCCTCCGTGGCTCAGGTGCTGGCCCCCAGGGACGAAGCCCTCGCCCGTCAGGTGGAAAAGTGCCTCGGCAGCGCCATGCAGGTGTGCTTTCAGGGGCAGAGCGCCGGGCAGGAACCGGCCCTCTACATCCTGCCGGAGCTAACCTGCTCGGATATGGCGGATCTGGCGCTGGGGCGCGGCTCAAGCCTTGCCCAGCGCGAAGTGCTTGACCTGCTCTTGCAGGGCAAGCAGGTGCGTACCCTTGGCTTTGCCTACCGCGCACACGCCGCCACGGCCCCGGACGCGCTTTTGCGCCTGTATGAAGAGTATGAAGCGCGGCTCGCGGCCTTTGGCCTGACAGAACTCACCGAGGCCGCGCCGGAAGCGTCGCGCACGCGCGATTGTCTTATAACCGCAAACCATGTGGCCGAGGCCGCCGCAACGGGCGCGCGCACTTTGCGTGCTCCCCAAGGGGCCGTTGTTACACCGCTGGCGCAGGATGCGGCGGCGGAACACAACATGACCATTTTGAAAGATCTGTAGGTGTCGCATGCTGATAGGCATTGTCGTCGGTAACGTATGGGCCACGCGAAAGGAAGATTCCCTCAACGGGCTCAAGCTCATGGTGGTACAGCGCCTTGACCTCGCCCACAACAGGCTGGCCGAAAGTTTTGTGGCGGTGGACTGCGTGGGAGCCGGTATTGGCGAGCGCGTGCTTATCACCACCGGCAGCCCGGCCCGCAAGGCTCTGTACAATCAGGAATCCCCTGTTGATGCAGCCATTGTGGGCATTCTGGATCAGGAAGAAATGATGGGCAAAAGCCCGGAGAGCGAATAGCTCATGGACACGCTGGGCATTGTGGACAGCCGCAGCATAGCCGCTGGGGCGGAGCTGGCCGATATCATGCTCAAGGCCGCTCCGGTCACGCTGGTGCGCGCTTCCGTTGTGTGCGCAGGGCGCTTTCTCATCCTTGTGGGGGGAGACAGAGAGGCGGTAGACGCCTCGGTGCATGCCGCCAGAGCAACGGAAGCGCGCCTTGCGGGCAGCTATGTTGTTTCCAATGTGTCCAGCCAGGTACTCAATGTTCTGCGGCGCATGCCTGCCGAAATCGGCGGCGCGGCCCTGGGCGTTGTTGAATGCCGCAATGCGGCGGACAGCGTCATCGCGGCAGACAAGGCCGTCAAGCAGGCGGCGGTGTCGCTGATGCGCATGGTTCTTGGCCAGGGCATTGGCGGCAAATCATACTTTGTGCTGACAGGCGATGTGGCCGCCGTGCGTGAGGCCGCAGCCGCAGCCGCTGACGTGCTGGGCAACAACCTGATGCGTATGGTGGTCATTCCCCAGCCCGACCCGGAAGTGGTCAGCGCGCTGGCGGGCACGGCGCGGCGCAGCGCCAATGACGCCCAACAATAACCCGCGCCTGCGGAACGAACGAGGCACATATGGGAAAAACGCTGATAACCATTGATAATCTTGATCAGTTCATCCACGGCAACAAGCTTGTGATGGACTCCGCTAAGATTCTGACCCCCGGCGCGCGCGATGAACTTTGCAAACGCGGCGTCCAGATAAACTACGACGAAGCCGCCGCGCACTGCGCGCACGGCGAATGCTCGCAGCACCCGCATGACGGGCACGACGACCACTGCGATGATCTGCTCATCGGCGTGGCCGCCATCATCAAACAGCACTATGGCATCACCGACCCCGACGAACTGCGGAAGGTGACGCTGGAAACCGTGGCAGTGATCGGCAAGAGCCTTCACGCTTAAGCCTCTGCCGCGCATACGCAAACATAAAAGGAGATTACAATGGCTATAATGACTGACGCTCTCGGCATGGTTGAAACCCGTGGTCTTGTTGGCGCTGTGGAAGCTGCCGATGCCATGGTCAAGGCTGCCAACGTGACCCTCATCGGTCGCGAACAGGTGGGTTCCGGTCTGGTGACCGTGATGGTGCGCGGCGATGTGGGCGCTGTTAAGGCCGCCACCGATGCGGGCGCTGCCGCTGCATCGCGCGTGGGCGAACTTGTGAGCGTGCACGTGATCCCCCGCCCCCATGAAGAAGTGGAAATGATTCTGCCCAAGTGCAAGTAAAGCCTGAAACCGGGCAGTGCGATTGCGGCGGGCGCGGTTAGGGCAGTTTACGAAAGAAATGGGGTAAGTGCTCTGCGAGGGTTTTTCTGAAAATCCTTGCCACGAAATGCGAGCAGGCAGGCTTGGCCTGTCAAAGCGAACATTTCAGGAGTGAAATGCTCTGGCGGCCCGCTTTGCGATAATTCCAGTGAGAGGACATCATGGGAAAACCAATTGTTGACGCCATTCGCGCGGCTGGCGTGGTAGGTGCGGGCGGCGCAGGCCTGCCCACGCACGTCAAGGCCGATGCCGCCGCGCAGACGGTGCTGGTCAACGGGGCTTCGTGCGAACCGCTGCTGATGAGCGATCCGTATCTGATGGAAACACAGGTGGACACTCTGGTGCGCGGCCTCGAGGCCATGATGGATTGCACAGGGGCCGGGCGCGGCATCATCTGCCTCAAGGGCAAACACGCCCATGCCATGCAGAGTGTGCGCGAGGGCGTTGCCCGCCTTGGCAAGGGCCGCATCGAGGCCTTTGAACTTGGCGACTTCTACCCCGCCGGCGACGAGCAGGTGATGGTGTACGAAGTGCTGGGCGGCATTGTGCCCGAGCGCGGCATTCCTTTGCAGATCGGCGCGGTGGTGAGCAATGTGGAATCGCTCTGCAACGTGGCCCACGCGCTGGACGGCAAACCTGTGACCCACCGCTACCTCACCGTGGGGTGCGAGGTGCGCAAGCCCATGGTGGTGCGCGTGCCTGTGGGTACGCGTGTTGCCGAGGTGCTGCAATTTGCGGGCGGGCCGACCATTGACGAATACCGCGTGGTGGACGGCGGCCCCATGATGGGCCGCGTGCTGCCCGATACGGATCAGCCCGTCACCAAGACAACCAGCGGCCTGCTTGTGCTGCCGCCCGACCACAACGTGGTGTGCCGCAAGGTCATGGACCCGCACACGGTCAAACGCCTTACCAACACCATATGCTGTCAGTGCTCGCAGTGCACCGATCTTTGCCCCCGGCAACTGCTTGGTCACAGCCTGCACCCGCATCGGCTTATGCGCGTGCTTGACGGGCAGGCCGTGGATTCGCCCATTGCGCGCGAGGCCCTGCTCTGCTCCGAATGCGGCATCTGCGAAAAGTTCGCCTGCCCCATGGGCCTTTCGCCCAGGGAAGTGAACGCGCAGCTCAAAAAGGAACTCATGGCCGCCGGGGTCAAGTGGGAAAACAGGGGCGAACCCCTTGCGGCCTCGCGTTTCCGCGATGACCGCAGGATTCCCACGAGCCGCCTTGTAAGCAGGCTTGGCCTTGCGGGTTATGAAGCGCACCCGCACTTTGCCGGCGACTACACGCCTTCGGAAGTGCGCATTCCCCTGCGCCAGCACATAGGCGCGCCCGCTCTTGCCGTGGTGCATGCGGGCGATCACGTCAAAACAGGCGACCTCATCGGTGAAATCCCCGAAGGGGCCATGGGCGCGCGCGTACACGCCAGCATTGACGGCGTGGTCACTGCCGTTGAGAACGGCATCATAACCATCAAGGCGTGAAGCAACAGGTGAGCGGCATGAAATTACGCACTATAGGCTGTGTGGAACTGAACAGCATCGGCGTGGGCATTCAGACGGCGGACGAAATGGTCAAAGCCGCCAATGTGGAGCTGGTTATCTCCCGCCCCACCTGCCCTGGCCGTTATCTTGTGGTCATCACCGGCGATACCGGAGCCGTGACCAGCTCCGTGCAGACCGGGTTGCACCTGGGCGCGGATCTGGTGGTGGATTCCTTTATCATCCCCAACGTGCACGAAAGCGTTATCCCTGCCATGAACGGCACCGCTATCAGGGAAAAGATCAACGCTCTCGGCATTATTGAAACATATACCGCGGCCTCCTGCGTGCTGGCGGCGGATGCCGCAGCCAAGGCGGGCGATGTGCACCTTGTGGAACTGCGCCTTTCTGCTGGCCTGGGCGGCAAAGCCTTTGTGCTCATGACGGGCGAGGTCAGCGCTGTGCAATCGTCTGTGGACGCAGGCGCGGCCAACGTGACGGACGGCGGCCCGGTGGTCAGCAAGATTGTGATCCCCTCGCCCAGCGACGATCTCAAAAAACAGTTGCTCTAGAAGCAGATGAACTTTGAAATGTGAAGCATTTCAAAGTTGAAATGTTCTAAAAGTTGCCCTCGGGCGACCCTTTGCGCGGGGGGCCAGGCTCCCCGCGCGAACATCCCATTCCCTCAAGCAAACAGGCAGCCGCACCATGGAAGAAGCGAAACAGCGCGTCATACAGGAGTATGTGCCGGGCAGGCAGATCACTCTGGCGCACCTTATCGCCAGCCCTCAGCGCGACATTCCCCTCAAACTCGGCCTTGACGAGAGCGCTACGGACGCCATCGGCATACTCACCATCACGCCCAGCGAAGGCGTGATCATTGCCGCAGATATCGCCACAAAGGCCGCCGATGTGCAGATCGGCTTTCTGGACAGGTTTGGCGGCTCCCTGCTGCTCACCGGCGATGTGGCCAGCGTCGAAGCCGGGCTGCGTGAAGTGCTGCGCTATTTTGGCGATGTGCTCCACTACGCCCTGACCGATTGCACCCGGTCATAGGCCTGCCGTGCGCCGTATTATGCTTATGGGCGAACGTGGGGTGGGCAGACGCACCATCGCCCGCCTGCTGGGCTGCACCGTGCCGGACCTGCGGCGTACCATGGCCGTGGAATACGCCGGAGAGTTTGTTTTTCCCCCGCCGGAATTTCTTGAAAACCGCCGCTTTTACTGCGCCCTCATCACCCTGGCTACGGAATGCGCGGCCATTCTTTTTGTGCAGGACGCAACCCGCCCAACCTCCGCCTTCCCGCCGGGCTTTGCCCGCATATTCAACCGCACAGTTGTTGGCGTCATCAGCAAGACAGACATGGAAACTGCCAACACGGAACGCGCACGGCGCTTTCTGCAAAGCGCGGGGACAAAGCAAATCGTTGCGTTGAGCTCCGTTACACTCGCTGGCGTGGACGAACTGTGCACCGCTCTGCCTCTCAACGCCTGAATCCTTTAAGATACTGCCCATTGCAAGTTCCGCGCTGCCTGCCATTCCCCTGCATTATCCGCCCTCGAAAACTGTATTTATCCTGTCAACATTGATGCAGAGATTGTTTTCTCCAGCATGATCTTGGCGCGGGCATGCGCACACCCGCACTCATGATTTGAGATTCCAACCTGCCACATAAAAAAGAACAAAATTGACAATCATTTTCTTATTTATCAACAACAAACAGCAATATTCGATAAAAATTATACCTAAAACTCATATATTGGAATGAAAAAATTAATCAAACTGCAACTTCTATATATCGTTGCACAGTACATGATCTTTCCTATTTTCGTGAGCATATTCACTTTAAAATTTTTTTGTGTTAACCTTTGTAATCTAGGCCTATTTTGTGGGAATTATCGTAAAACAGCCGATACTTATTAAAAAAGTATTGTTAATTGACCCTAGGCGTCAAACCTGTAAATAATACTATTATCGTTTTTTAATTTATTCATTGCTTAACCAGTGAGTGCAATATTCAAAATTATGTGTATAATAACGTCAAAAAATGACATCATAGAGTTTGTATTGCGTCCAGACAACGGCGCGGCTTTGGCCTGATCTTCCCCCGCGAAAATGAGAAAAACGCACAAACTCAAAACAAGGCATAATCATTTAACAAAATATGCCGAAAGGCTCAGCGGTACTGCGGCATTGCCCTGCGAAGAATATAGGGTTTCCGCACGGCTCCACGATCCATGGTTTTACGTTTTTTGATGTGACAACGCCTCAGCTCTCGACGGGCGCAAATTGCTGACGACAAAAACAACCATCAAAGAGAACGGGATGATGCTGTATTTATCTAAAAAATGTATTCTTCCAGCCTTGTTCTTTGTATTTGTTCAGCTGTTTTTTGTTCAATCAGGTAATGCAGAAAATTCACGAACTTACATTGGCTCTAAAAACTGCGCTCCATGCCATGAAGAACAGTACAATTCTTTTATAAAGCATTCAAAAAAGGCCCACTCATGGGATTCTGTAGCCATAATGAAGCCAAAGCTTAAAGAACACGAGCTTCAAAAATGTTACGAATGCCACACTACAGGCTATAACAAGGGTGGATTCAAAAGCATAGAAACAACGCCCGAGCTGGCCGATGTTGGTTGCGAGACCTGCCACGGGCCAGGCAGCGAGCATGCGGAAAATCAGGACCCTCAATCCATCAGCAGAAAGCCTGCCGTGGAAACCTGCACGGCATGCCATAATTCCGAGCGGATTCAGGATTTCAAATTCAAGCCACTGATCTTTTCCGGCGCGCACTAGCTCGGGGGTAGCAATGCTTTTATCCAGATCGCTTAATTTCAAAATCACTGTGTCCATTGTTACTATTACTTTTCTCGTCATAAGCTGCATAATGTCCCTGGAATATTTGGGGGTTAAAAAGCTCATGACTGATGAAATCCGCTCCAGCGCGCACATGGAAACAGGGCTGATCTACATGGGCATTGAAAAACCCATGATCGTGGGCGACAACAAGGGAACTGCCGACGAGTTCAGCAAGATCAAAAGTAAATTCGGGCATATTACCGCCTACATGACCTCATACACGGGCAATATCACCTACAGCACCGACGACACCACCCTGCGCAAGGATTTTGCCGCAGTAGAAGCGGACAAGGAACTGGAGAACCTGCATTTGCGTGGTCTCAAACAGCCCATTGAGGAAGCCGTTTTTATTGATCAGAACGGTAAAAAAATTCTGGGCAGTGTTTTTTCCATCGCCAACCAGCGCAGGTGCTATCACTGCCACGGCGAATCAGAACCAATCATTGGCCAGCTGGTGATGAAACTTGATGTCACCAATGCCTGGAACGCCATGGAAAACCAGCTGTTGCGCTCGTCAATTATTGGGGCTGTTGGCCTGCTGGCCCTGGTTGCTTTTACGGTGCTGGCGATCCGCAATTTCCTCATTCGCCGGATTTCGCGGCTTGTTGCCAATGCAGGGCAGGTGGCCGCAGGCAACCTTGCCGTGGAGTTTGAACAGCAGGGCAAGGACGAACTTGCCACGCTCTCCACCGACATTGGCAGGATGGTTGCGCAACTCAAAGACAAGCTTGGATTTTCAGAAGGCGTGCTCAACGGCATTGCCGCCCCTTGCCTGATCATTGGCGCAGACAAAAAGATTCTCTGGCTTAACCAGCATCTGTGCGATCTGCTGGAAAAAACCGCAGAGCCCCAGAGTTTTCTCGGTCTGACATCGGGCAAGTTTCTGTGGAATGACGATAACCGCGAAACCACCGCAGTGCGCGCAGTGCTGCACCGCAAAAAGTTTGTGGCCGAGCGCGAACTCCCAACAGAAAAGGGCAACCTGCGCTACGTCACGGTTACTGCCACGCCCTTTTTTGACATGGATAATACCCTCATGGGTTCGGTGACTTTCTGGAACGACATTACGGAAATCAGAAAAAATCAGCGCCAGATTGAAAAAAATGGCGCCATGGTCGCCAGGGTGGCGGAAAACGCGGGCGAAATTGCCACCCATCTTGCCCAGATATCCGACCAGTTGCTGGAACGCATCGGCCACACCAGCGAGGGCACGGCCAACCAGCAAAACAGAATACGCGAAACCGCCACCGCCATTGAGGCCATGAACGCCTCCATAGTCGATGTGGCGCGCAACGCTGGCGATGCCTCCGGCAATGCAGATCAGGCCCGGCAACGCGCCCAGAGCGGCCAGAAGATCACCGACCAGTCCATTGAGGCCATAGCCGATGTGCGCAAGCACACCACAACCATGAGCACCGGCCTGCACGATCTGGGCAGCAAAGCGCAGGACGTGGGCAAAATACTTGGCATCATCAGCGATATTGCCGACCAGACAAACCTGCTGGCCCTCAACGCCGCCATTGAAGCCGCCCGCGCTGGCGAGGCAGGGCGGGGATTTGCCGTGGTTGCCGATGAAGTGCGCAAACTGGCGGAAAAAACCATGCAGGCCACCATGGAAGTTTCCTCCGCCGTCAAGGGCATTCAGGACAGCGCCCACAGCAATATTGCGCTGATGGACGAAACGGACGCCAGCGTGCAGCAGGGTGTGGAGCTTGTGACCCAGGCCGGGGAAGCCTTGCAGGAAATCGTCACCCAGGTCATGCAGACCGCCGACATGATCGGCATAATCGCCACCACGGCTGAAAAGCAGTCTGCCGCTTCTGAAGAAATCAACGGCAACATCGGTACGGTTGATTCCATTGCGCTGGATATTTCCAACGCCATGACTGAGCTTGGCGTCACCGCCCGCGAGGTGGCCCAAATGGCAGCCGACCTGCGCGAAACCATTGCCTCCATGAGCAACGGGAACGGCAACGGGCACAGCAGTTCCTAGCAGAGCATAACACCGCTGCCAGTGGCGCGCGTGGCGCACCACTGCTCCCGATACATCAATTCATTAAAAGCTGCGGCGAACCTTTGTTTGCCGCAGCTTTTTTCGTCCCCTTGACATAGATCAATTAATGTTGAAATGTCATTTCATGGAAAGCAAAACTGCCGCCAGCATCTTTGAAGCCCTGTCGTCCGAGGTACGCCTCGACCTGTTCAGGCTGCTGGTCAAAAACGCTCCGCAGGGGCTGGTGGCTGGCGAAATTGCCCGTCAGCTGGATATTCCCTCCACCAACCTCTCCTTTCACCTCAAGGCCGTGGTGCACAGCGGCCTGGTGACAGTTGAAAAGGAGGGCCGCTTTATGCGCTACAAGGCCAGCATCCCCCTGATGCTTGAGGTGATCGCCTATCTGACGTCCGAATGCTGCTCCGCCAACCCCGGAGAGTGCCAGAGGTTCCGGGCGGCAAGCGGTGTAGCGCCAGGCGTATTGCCAAAATTGTAGGGGAGAGAAGTGTTTTTTTGCTTCAACATATCAACTATTCAACAAATATTAAAACATAGGCACTTGCCATGAACACGCCTCTTCAACAACAATGCTGCTGTAAAAACACCTCCGTGCAGGCTCCCAAAAAGCCGGAGGCAGGCGGCTGGAACCTCCGCTATGGTGCGGTGATCACCACCCTTGGCGCGCTGTGGTGGTTGACCTATTCGGTCATTCAACCTGCGGCGCACTGGCTGGCTGTGGGCCTCATAGGCTTTGCCCCCGGTTCGCCCGTTGCGGAATCCGTGGAGTTTTTCTTCTACGACACGGCAAAAATTCTGCTTCTGCTGGTGGCGCTCATTTATGCCATTGCCTGGGCGCGGGCCGGGCTCAACGTGGAGCGGGTGCGTGATTATCTGAGCGGCAAGGCAAAGGGCGTAGGCTATTTTCTCGGCTCCGCCTTTGGCGCGGTCACGCCTTTTTGTTCCTGCTCGAGCATTCCGCTGTTTCTGGGCTTCACCACGGCCAGTATTCCCCTGGGCATCACCATGTCCTTTCTCATCACCTCGCCGCTCATCAACGAGCTGGCCGTGGTTTTACTGTGGGGCCTGCTGGGCTGGAAGATCACCGTGGCCTATGTGGTTGTGGGCATGACCGCTGGCATCATTGGCGGCTGCCTCATGGACGCCATCAAGGCCGAGCGCTGGCTGCACCCCTTTATTCTTGAGGCCATGGCCAGCATGCCCGCGCAGACGGAAGAAGCCAGCGGCACGGGTACAGCCCCTGCCTGCCCCTCACGGATTACCCTGCGCCAACGGCACGACTTTGCATGGTCGGAGACCTCCACCATTTTTCGCCGCGTGTGGAAATGGGTGATCATCGGCGTGGGGCTTGGCGCGGCCCTGCACGGCTTTGTGCCGGAAAACTGGTTTGCCGAGCATCTTGGCGCCGGGGAATGGTGGTCTGTGCCGCTTTCCGTCCTGCTGGGCATCCCTCTGTATTCCAGCGTGACAGGCATCATCCCGGTTATGGAAAGCCTGCTGACCAAGGGCTTGCCCATCGGCACCACTCTGGCCTTCTGCATGAGCACGGTTGTGGTCAGCCTGCCGGAAATGCTCATGCTGCGGCAGGTCATGACAGGCAAGCTGCTGGCCGTTTTTGTGGGCTACCTTTTGCTTATGTTCACCCTGGTGGGCTGGCTGTTCAATCTGACAGGGTCATTCCTGGCATAACTTTCAGGAGCAAATAAATGGAAATCAAGGTATTCGGCCCCGGCTGCACACGTTGCGTGGAAGCGGAAAACGTGGTGCGTCAGGCTGCGGAACAGGCAGGCGGTGAAATTTCGGTGATCAAGGTATCTGATTTCAGAGAAATCATGGCGGCGCGCATCATCTCCACCCCGGCGGTGATGGTCAACGGCCAGATCAAATGCACGGGCAGAGTGCCCACTGGAAGTGAAGTCGCCAACTGGATTGCGGAGGCCAAGGCTTAAGCCCTGTTCCTTCCCCGGCCTATTGCCAACGCATATTCAGATGTTTTCGGCCCGCCGCGCAGAAGCAACCAGCTTGCCCTGCGTGGCGGGTCACGCTATTGTTGGCCATTGTTCAGGGTGCTATTTCGCATACTTCCACCAAGGCCGACCCCAATGCACTATCCCCACATTGCCCTGCTGAAGACCAAATGCCTGTTTCTGGTTGTGGTCATGCACTGCGTCATGTTTTACGCCACGCCCTTTCCGTTCTGGAAGCTCTATGCAGATAGCCCGCAGCCCTGGGCAGACTTGTTCACGGCCATCTCCGGCTCTACCATCATCCAGAGTTTCATGTTTGCCTCAGGCTTTCTGTTTGCTGCCTCGTGGGATGCCGGCAAGCGCACCCCCCTGCAACACGCGCTGCACAGGGGGCGCAGGCTCCTGCTGCCCTGGTTTGGCGTGGGCATGCTCTGGATAGCCCCGCTCTACACGCTCTTTTCCATCCCCGCGTTTGGGCATCCGGCAGACGCAACCCTGCTTGAAACGTGGAAATCCGTTGCGCTCGGCCTGTTCACAGACCATCTGTGGTTCTTGCTGGTGCTGTTCTGGATCACCCTTTTCTGGATTATCGCCCTGTGGATGCTGCAAAAGCTGGGGCGCGACACGGCTCTTACCGGCGGCATGGTGGCCCTGGTGGCCGCATTGTGCTTGCAGAACTATGGCGGCTGGCTCAAGTGGTATTGCCTGTGGGAAGCGCCTTCGTTCATTCTTTGCTACTACATGGGCATTGTGGCTTTCAGAAATCACGAGGCCCTCAATGCATTGTGCCGCGCCCGCCCGCTGGCCCTGGGGCTTGGGCTCACGGCTTTGATCGTTTTGCTGTGGCCCTATGCGGGCGCGCCTGTGAGCGGATGGATCGTGTCCCTGCTCTGCGCCCTGCTGGTGTACCATCTGTTTTTGCTCACAGCCGGGCTGTACCCGCTGGTGCAGTCGTTTGCTCCTTTTGCATGGTTTGAGCGCAACGGCTTTCGCTTTTATCTTTTTCACCTGCCCACGCCACTGCTGGTCTTCATGTGGCTTTACAAGCCCTTGCAGCTGTCGCCCGCTGCCTTTGTGCTGCTGAACATTGCCATTACCCTTGCCGTAACAACGGTCATTGTTATTGCCAGCCGCAAGCTGGAAGAAAAACTGGGCATAAGATTATAAATGATTTAAAGCGGTTTAGTGTCTGATCCCCCAATAAATAAAGGACTGCACCCCATATCAGGCGCAGTCCTTTATTTAGTTACAGATGCCGCTTTAGGTAACAAAGCCGCAAGGGTCAGCGTAAATATCTGCCTTCAGTTCTGGCTGTCGCACTGCCGTCAAACAGCACTTTCCCCGCTGTTTCCTTCAGCTTGACCACGTTGAACGCCGCCCTTTCCGCCTTTTGTTCGATAGCAGCTTGGGCCACCCGCAAGCCGTTCCGGCATGAATATTTTACGGCATGTAAAATACTGCGCGTATTGCGTATTGGCAAGCATTCCGATTGGGTGTATGCGCTTTACCGCGTCATGAACGAGCCCGCCAACGGCCCCATATTTTTTGCAACAGCCGAGGATGTTACGCATGAAAAAAATCGCCCTGATCCTTGCCCTGATGATGAGCACCTTTATGCTCACCGCCTGTGGCTCCAAGTACATTGCCGTTACCAAGGATTACACCATCTACATCGGCACCAAGAAGCCCGTTATCAATCCCGAAAACGATTCCGTGAGCTTTGAGGACGACACAGGCAAAACCCACACCATCCCTCGCGAAGACTTGAAGCAGGTTCGTCCCCTGCCCTAGCATTTTTTTTGCCTGACCGCCCGGCGCGGCAAGCGTACAAAAAGGCAGCCGCCTTACAGCTCCATCTGGAACCGTAAGGCGGCTGCCTTGATTTATACCGTAAAACGGGATTTAGAACACGGGCACGATGCCGCGTTCAACCAGGTTCTTCTGGATGTATTCCTTCACTTCGGGCGACTGCACGGCCTTCATGAGGGCCTTGGCCTTGGGGCTGTCCTTGTCTTCATTGCGCACAACAATGATGTTGGCGTAGGGGGATTCGCTGCCTTCCATCACAAGAGCGTCACGCGAGGGCACCAGACCGGCTTCGCCAGCAAAGTTGGTGTTGATGACCGAGGCGGTCACGTCGTCCAGGGTGCGGGGCAGCTGGGCCGCGTCAAGCTCGTGGAACTTGAGGCCAAGGGGGTTCTTGGTGATGTCGGCCACGGTAACGAGCGCGCCGGGCTTGATGGTGATCACGCCGTTGGCTTCGAGCAGGCGCAGGGCGCGGGCTTCGTTGGTGGGATCGTTGGGCACGGAAACGCTGTTGCCCTTCTTGAGGTCGGCAAGCTTTTTGATCTTCTTGGAATACACGCCCAGGGGTTCGATATGCACCTTGCCGATGGAAACAAGGTCAAGCTTCTTTTCCTTGTTCATGTTGTCAAGGTAGGGTTCGTGCTGGAAGAAGTTGGCAAACAGCTGCTTGCTGGCCAGCGCCATGTTGGGCTGCACGTAGTCGGTAAATTCCTTGATGACCAGGTTGTAGCCTTCCTTGGCAAGCAGGGGCTTGGCCGCCAGCATAATGTCCTTATGCGGGAAGGGGGTCACGCCGACAACAATGTCTTCAGCGGCGAACGAGGGGGCGGCCAGCGCCAGAACCATGGCCAGAGACAAAAGCAGACGTTTCATAAGCGCTCCTGCAAGGGTAAAGGGTAAAAAAGTTCACACGCCGCCGCAGGCCCTACCGCAAAATCTTGTACAGGAAGTTGCAGACGCCCTGAATGAGCAGCACGAGAAGGCAGAGAATAATGACCGAATACACCATGATATCGACCTGAAAGCGGTTGTAGCCGTATTTGACGGCCAGATCGCCCAGCCCGCCGCCGCCCACGGTTCCGGCCATGGCCGAATACCCCAGCAGCGTAATGGCTATAACAGCCACGTTCAGCACAATGGAAGGCAAGGCTTCAGGAATCAGCACGCGAAAGATGATCTGCGTGTTGCTGGCCCCAAAAGACCGCGCAGCCTCAATAACGCCCCTGTCCACCTCAAGAAAGCAGGTTTCGATAAGCCGCGCCACAAAGGGGGCGGCCGCGATGGTCAGCGGCACTATGGCCGCCGCGCTGCCAATGGAGGTGCCCACCATAAAACGGGTAAAGGGAATGAGCGCGATAAGCAGAATGATAAAGGGGAAGGAACGCAGCAGATTGACCACAAAATCCACGGCCTGATAGACCGAGCGGTTGGGCTTGAGGCCGATGGGATTGGTGACGATCATGAGGATAGCCAGAAAAAAGCCCGAAATGAGCGAAAACAGCGTGGAGAGCAGCACCATGTCCAGCGTTTCCCACGTTGCCGTGATAATTTCCGGCAGCTTGTCCAGAAACCGCTCCCACAGCGGGTAGTAGGCCGCAAGGCCGCTCATGTTCTCAATCATGCTTGTTCACCCGGGTTTTCAGAATAGGCCAGAATCTCCCAGAACAGGTTCTGCGTTTTCAGATACTGCAGCACTGCGTCCAGGTCTTTGTCCTGCACGTTGATGATAAGAAAGCCGAAAACATCGTCGAGGTAGCGCTCGAGCTTGCCGCCAACGATGGAAAAATCAATGCCCAAAGTGCGCGCCATCTGCGTGATGACGCTCTGCTGCGAAATTTCGCGCGGGAACATGAGGCGGATGTTGGTGCCGCCGGGAATCAGCGTGTACTCGTCCTCCACCATGGCCTGCATTTCCTTGGTGGGCGACAGAAAGAGATTTTCCGTCTTGCCCATGGCCACGGTTTTACCGCCATCCAGCATGAGCAGGCTGTGGCAGAGGCGTTTGACCACTTCCATCTGGTGCGTGACCATGATGATGGTGAGGTTCAGCCGCTTGTTGATGTCTTCCAGCAGATCCAGAATGGACGAGGTGGTTTTGGGATCAAGAGCGGAGGTGGCCTCGTCGCACAGCAGGACGCGGGGATTAAGCGCCAGTGCACGGGCAATGCCCACGCGCTGCTTTTGCCCGCCGCTCAGGCTCTGCACACGCTGCTTGGCCCTGTCGGCAAGGCCCACAAGCTCAAGCAGTTCCATGACACGTTCTTCACGCTTGGCAACGCCCCACAGCGAAAGCGGAAAGGCCACGTTGTCAAACACGTTTTTACGGGACATGAGATTGAAATTCTGAAAAATCATGCCCATTTTGCTTTGCAGCATACGCAGGGCCGTGCCTTCAAGGGAGGCAACTTCAACGCCCATGACTTTGACACTGCCCATCTGGTAGGGTTCCAGGCCGTTAAGGCAGCGCAACAAGGTGGACTTGCCCGCGCCGGAATGCCCCACTATGCCGAAAATCTCCCCCTCGTGCACGTGCATATTGATCTCTTGCAGCACAAGGTGACTTCCGTAGAGCTTGCCAAGATTGGTTACCTGAATCATGCGATGGTTCCTGAGCCTGTTTTCGGTGTCGCCAGACAATGCGATATTTGTCCGCGAAAGTAAAGAATTCACGCAGGCACAGCATGAATAACCCGGCATTCTACCCCAAGGCGGCGTTCAAAATCAAGCTGCCAGCGGAGGCCCCGCATACGGCGGCGCGCCGGGCCAAACAAGGCCCGCAATGCATTTATTCGTGCGGATATTATGTGTGCTCGCCCCGCGTATTCCTGTTGCTGCATACCGCATGCCCTCCCTTTGACCGCTGGATGCCAGCCAGCATGTGATGCCGGTCATGGACAGCCATACGCAATGGTGACACAACCAGTGGCGCAATTGTTTACCTGAACAGTCTGAAAGGATATTCTGCCATGAACCAATCTGCCGATTCCGCGCAAAAGGATGCACAGCCCACAGCGCCAGCGTATACACCCCTTGCAACCCAACCTCCCAAACGCCACATCACCCCTACCCAGCTGCGGCGCGGCATACAGGGCGCGTTCGCCATTTTTCTTGTTTGGGTGGGCTGGAATTTTTACCTCTACGTGCAGTGGGCCACGGGAAAAAGCCAGACCTTCACGCCCAAGCCGCCTTCGGTGGAAGGCTTTTTGCCCATCAGTGAGCTCATGGCCGCACGCCGCCTGTTTGAAACCGGCATGTGGGACGTTGTGCACCCTGCCGGGCTGACGCTCTTTTTGGCAATCGCCCTCATGGCCCTGCTGTTCCGCAAGGGATTTTGCGGCTATATCTGCCCTGTGGGCCTTGCCTCCAACCTGTTGGGCCGCCTTGGCGAGCGCCTGGGTCTGAACCGCAACCCGCCGCGCAAGCTGGAGCTGGCGCTCCAGGCCATCAAGTATATTCCTCTGGCATTGCTGTGTTATTTCAGTTTTTTTGCCATGAACGTGGACGAAATTGACTCCTTCATGGGCGCGCCATTCAATATGGTGGCCGATTCCAGCATGCTGTTTTTCTTTTTGCGGGCTTCAACCACGACCTTGATTGTGGTTGGCGTCATTGTGGCCGCCTCGCTGGTGGCGCGCAATGCGTGGTGTCGTTTCCTCTGCCCTTACGGGGCGTTTTTGGGCATTCTGGCTTTGGCAAGCCCTGTGGCGGTACGCCGCAACGCGGCTACCTGTACGAGCTGCCGTCGCTGCCAGCGCGCCTGCCCTTCGGCAATCGCCGTTCACGAAAAAACGCGCGTCAATTCGCCGGAATGCCTTGGTTGCACCGCCTGTATTGAAGCCTGCCCGCAAAAAAACTGCCTCCACCTTTCTGCAGCCCGCAGCCGCGTGCCCTTCTGGACAGTTGCCGCTGGCTGCTTTGTGCTGCTTTTTGCCGCGTACCTCTGGGCCGTGAGCACCGGGCACTGGGTTTCAGAAATTCCCCCAGGCATGCTGCGGCGCTTCCACATGATCCAGTTTGGCGGATAGACGGTCATTCGCCTCAGGAATTTATAAAACAGCATGGCGGCAAAGGTACTCCCTTTGCCGCCATGCTTTCATTTATGATTGGGCCGTAGCCTTTTACCAGACCGGAGCTTCCGCCGGGTCACGCTTGATGTGGCAGGCCTGACAATCCGTTGCACGGGGCTTTTCAACCTTCATGCGGGTGTGGCAGTCCATGCAGCGCTGGTGGTAGGCAGCCTTGAGCAGCGGCCTGCCGTCCGGCATGGTGGTTACGCCAGCGGGCAAGTTTGCGGGATGGCACGAAACGCAGCGCGGCGGGGTCATGCCCTCTTTAAGACGCGGGCTGTTATGGTGGCAGGCTGCGCACTCCAGACCATCCTTGGCATGCATGCCTTGCAGGCCTGCGGCCTTGCGGCCAATGCCAGCCCGCAGCTTTTGCAGATGCTGCGCATGGGCAAAGTCCACAGGGCGGAACTCCTTGCTCATGAGCTCTATGCGCACCTTTTCGGGCAGACCGTCAGAGACAGGCCCAAGCTTGGGCGCGTCAGACGCCTCAGCGGCGGGTTGAGCGCTTTGAGCAGGAGGCGGCGTTACCGCAGGTTGCAAGGCCTTGGCCGCAGCAGCGTTGGCTGCCGGGTCGGGCTTTGCATCCTGATTCTTATCCGATGGCGGCAACAGGATGGCCGAAGCCGCAAGCGCTGCTTCCGATGCGTCGGCAGACTGCTTGGCAGCCTTCACCGCAGCGTCCACTGGCAGCAGGATTGCCGAAGGCGCAAGCTTGGCGTTCTGCTGTGCGGCCTGCTGGGCAGGCAGGCTTTGCGGCAGGGCCGGGGCATCCAGCCCAACGGTTCCATTGGCGGCAGCCGTGCCTGTTGTGGTCGCCGCTGCGGTGGCCTGAGGCGAAGGCAGATTGCTGGGCAGCATCAGCCCCATGGTGCCCTTCACGCCGGGGGCGGCGCGGTGGCAGAAGGCGCAGTTGCTGCCGCTCTTGCTCACGGGCCTTGGCGTATGGCAACCCGCGCATTCCGGCGCGGAGGTGGTCAGGCTGGTGTGGCAGTTCACGCAGGAATTCTTGGACGTAACAGAGTGCATGGCCTGCGCCAGCGGAATATTCTTGCCCTTGGGGTCGCCGCTGGGCGTGTGGCAGGTGATGCACGACTGCTTGACACTGGTGTGGTGACAATCCACGCAGTTGAGCGCCCTTTCGTGCAGGCCGTGGTCAAAAGGCACGGCAGGCATGATCGTAGGCCATTTGGGCCCCTGGGGGTACAGAGGCGAAAGCGGCACCTGGGGCGGCGTGACCTTGTCGGTCAGTACCACGCCCGTGGGTCTGTCCATGGTCATGATGGAGGGGCTGGCCTCAAAGCGGGGCAAGGCCTCAAAGCGCGCCTTGTCATGACAGGTGGCGCAGTCCACAGGGCCGTGCGGCAGCTTTTGCTCCGCCAGCGAGGCGTGACACTTCATGCACACTTCGTGCGCGGCGGCGCGCAGGGGCGGCGGCGTAAAGGCGGCATCCTTGGTGGCAAGGGCCGAGCCGGGGCCGCTTTCGTGACAGGTCCGGCATGAATCGATATTGGGCGGCAAGGTGGGTGAAAAATCCTTGGCATGGTGACAGGTCACGCAACGCTGGGGATCATTCTCCGCCAGGATTGCACCGGGGGCCAGACCGGGCTGCGCCTTTACGGGAAACGCGCCGGAGGTCAGATGCCGCTGATGCAGGGAGGCGTCCATCTGCGGCTTGTAAGGCTTTTGCGCGGGCAGCTTTGCGGCATCGGCAACGGTGTGACAGTCCCGGCACTGCGCAAGGGACGGGCCAGCGCCCTTTTGAGCGTGGCATGTGGCGCAGGCCGCATGAAAGGCCTCCTTGCGAGCAGCAGGATCGCTGGAATTTACTCCCGCAAAGGCGCTGAACACAGGCGTTTGCATAATATTGACCGGCAGGCCCGCGCTGTTTTTCTCCACGCCGGGATTAGCCGCGTGGCAGCTCGCACAGGCGTTGGCCTTGGCGTGGGCCGCATGGTCAAAGGCCACCACGGGCATCTTCAGTTCCTTGGCGCGCTGACCGCCAAGGTAGATGGTGTTGCCCGCCAGAGGCGCGGAAGCAGCCTGAACACCAGCAGCAGAAAAACACAGCGCCGCAGCAACCAACGCGCTGGCAGCCACAAACCGCATGGCGCAAGCAGAAACGAGGGCTGTACTACATATGGTTCGCATTAACTCCCCCTTGGGGACTTTGATCAGAAAAACCATCAGCGCAGCAACCGTGCAAACTGGCAACGGGGCGCACACCACAAAAAAACATGCCCGGCAACAAGGTGCAGCAAGAGCCAGAATCCATACCCCGGTATGCCCGAGCGGGCAAGCAGGCCAGTGAACGGCAGCAGCACCAACAGGGCCATAAGCCGCCAATCCGCCTTGGTGGCGGCGGCGCGCAGGTCGGCCAGCAGCAGATGGCGCAATGGCAGGGCCAGCGCCCCAAGCGTCAACAGCACAGCAAGGCCGTCTGCCCAGCGAAAGGCCATGCCCGGCCAGTCAAAACCAAGGCCGCGCCCAATGAGCACCGCATGGCCGGGGGCAAACAGCAGCACCACCAGAGCCATAAACAGCAGCCAGAAAATGGCGTCGTTGACCAGCACGCGCAAGGGCCACTGCCCGCGCAGCAGATCAAGCGGCACAAGGCGCGCGCGCCAGCGGGCCACAAAATTCTCGGCAGTGCAGCCGCTGGCCTTGCACCGGCGCAGGCGCATCACGCACCCGGCCAGACACCCCAGCAGGGATATGAGCAGCCCCCAGCCAGTAAGAAAGGATATCAGCGTTGTCATAACGTGCTCCAGCCTAATCCTTGCCGTTCAGAAAGAGGTAAAAGCCCAGCAGGCCGAACAGGGCAAAGCAGATGAAAATAAACATCCAGCCCGTGCCGGACATCAGGGATGCGTAAAGCGAGTAAAATACCGTTTGCATGGCGTCCTCCCTGTCAGGCTTCGGGTTTGTAGTCAGGGTGATCGCGCAACACGGGCATCTTGGCGCACACAAAGCGGTACACCGTCACAAGGCCCACCAGCATGAACAGCGAAAGCGTGATCTCGCCCAGCGAGGGAAAATACTTGAGGTGCGTGGGCAGATTGTAGTTGTAGGCCACAAGGCTCACGTCCATGCGGTTGAGCATGACCCCGAACACAGACAGCCCCGCCGCGAGGCGGATCATGCCGTAACGCCGCTCGCGCACGCCCACGGCAAACATGAAGGCAGGCACGATAACCAGGGCCATTTCCAGCAGCCACAAAAGGCCGTAACCGCTGAACACATGCTTCCAGCCATTGTCGAGCGTGAGGCCGCCGATCTTGATGACAAAATAACCCATCATCACCAGCGAAGCGCCCCGCGCAAGGCTCAGGCTCACGCCGTCAAAGCTCCTGGCGTGGTTCTCATCCATGTACTTGTGCATGCCCGCGTGCGCCAGCGTGCCTTCAAAGATCACCATGGAAAGTCCGGCGTAGAGGCTCGACACAAAGAAATACATGGGCAGCCATGACGAATACCACAGGGGGTGCATCTTGGAGGGAACCATCACATACAGCCCGCCCAGCGAAGACTGGTGCAGGGTAGAAAGGATGATGCCCAGCGCCACCAGTGGCATGATCAGCTTCATGAGCATGGCGCGCAGTTTTTTCCACCCCAGCCACTCGCAGGGGATCACAAACCACAGCACCGCCATGACGCAGAGGTAAAAGAACTCGCACACGCCCACGGTAAAAAGGAGCGATGTGGTGCCCTGCGAAACAAAGACAGGATACGGCAGCCGCCAGGGCTGGCCCACGTCGTACAGCAGATCGGCAATAACAAAGGCGTAGCCGAAAAAGGCCGTGGTCAGCGCGGGCCGCCACATAGAACGCAGATTGTTGAAGCCGAAGATGTAATAGCCCGCCGCCAGCGTAAAGCCGCCAGCAGCAAGGGCCACGCCGCACAAGAGGTCAAAGCCGATCCACAGGCCCCAGGGGTAGTAATCATCAAGATTTGTAACCGCGCCGATGCCCCAGCCAAAGCGCATGACCGTGGCCACAGCTCCGCAGAACAATATGACGGCGGTGATGATGTTGCCCGGCGTTTTGAGCAGGCCAAGCGTGTTTTTCAGCAGTTCCGAAGGCTTCAGCATTGTCCGCCTCCCTGGCCCTTTTCAGGATTATGGTCAGCGGGCTTGCAGCCGCAGGCTTGCGCGCCGTCTTCTGCATGAGCGTCAGCGCAGCTCTGGCCTTTTGCCTGCTGCGCACCCTCGCAACGGGCCTGCTCCACCATTTTTTTGTAATGCTTGCTCATGGAGTACGCGCCGCCCAGAATCACCGGCCATATACCGGCAATGACCGCAATGGAGCCAAGCATGCCGCGCGTTAGTTCCGGCGCGGAAACAGCGGGCACATCCGGCTGCCCCAGTTCGGCATGCGGCACGGGCGAGAGGTACAGCCAGTTGGTGCCGCCCATCTCGTGCTCGCCATAGATGTGGTCTTCGTACATGCCGGGATTGTCCATGATGCGGCGGCGGGCCAGTTTGACAAGGTCGCTGCGCCGCCCAAAGACCAGAGCCTCCTTGGGACAAGCCTCCACGCAGCCGGGCAACAGCCCCTGCTTGAGGCGCGGGGCGCACATGGTGCATTTGTACACCAGCGGGTTCCAGGCGTTGTTGTAGTCGTAGGCTGGCACGTAGAAAGGACAGGCCATCATGCAGTAGCGGCACCCCACGCAGAGCTTGGGGTTGTACACCACCGGGCCTTCCTCTGTTTTTACAAAGGCTTTGACAAAACAGGCCGAAGCGCAGGCCGGTTCCTGGCAGTGATTGCACTGCAACTTGCGGAACACGGGGGCATGCCCTTCCGGCTGATATTTGTTGACCACCGTATAGGCCTTGAAGGTCGGCCTGCGGGTCTGCTCAAATACCGAGCTGTCGTCAACGGGCTTTTCCAGAGGCGGCAGCACGTCGGCATTGACCTTCTGGCAGCCTTCCTCGCACTTGCGACAGCCGATGCAGCGCACTGAATCGTGCAGTACGCCCACGGCATCGGGGCTGCCGTCATAGGCAAAGGGGGCTGCCCCGGCAGCACCGGGAAGCGCTGCTCCGGCCACGCCGCCGAGGCCCAATATTTTCAAAAACTGTCTGCGCCGCATGGCGATCCTCCCCTGCTTGCGCATTGCATCATTTCATGCCCCATGTCTGCCGTGGGGCAAGCCGCCAAGGCGGCGCCGTAAACACGCCCCTGCGGCCTATGGGCTGGCAATGGCCCCCACGTCCTCTTTTTCCGCCAGAAAGGCGGCGTAATCCTCATCGAGGTAGCGGGTGGAATACAGATACACCGTGCCCACGGAGCTTTCCGTAAAACTGATGTCCGCGTATTCCTCTGTTTCCGCCATATCGCGCAGGCACTGCTGCAAGGCTTCGGCCTCAAAAAGAAAAGGCGGGTATTCAAATATCTCAAGGGGCACAGGCCGGGGGTAGTCGCGCGAGCTGTCGCGCACCACGCTGGCGACCTGCACCATCCTGTTGTTGGCCGTGGAAAGAATACCCGCATACAGGCTGCTCATCTGCGGCTTGTAATGATAGTATTCCTTGCTGTCCCATGCGGTAAAAGCCGCCACGTCTTCATCTTCCGCCAGCAGTTCGGCCAGCAGGGCCGCCGCGTATTCGCGCTCCACCACGCGGGGAGCGGTTGCGGCCTCTGCGGGTTCCGCTGCGGGTGCAGATTCACTTGCCTGCGCCGGGTCAGCTCCTTGCTCGGCCAGTGCCTCAGCGGGATGCAGCAGCGAACTCAGCAACTGCCTGCGGCTCAGCAGACGACGGGTTTTACGCAGGCCCGGCACTTCCGGGTCAGGGGCCGAGCCGGGCTGGGCCTTTTCCATGGCCTTGATGCGGGCCATATCTGCGGCCACGGTCTGGGAATCCGGCCCTTCAAAACGCGGGTCGGGCAAAGCTTCCAGCTCCTGTCGCACCTGAGCAACGGTAACGGGCGGCGCAAGCGCCGCGCGCTCCATAAATGCGGCCAGCAGTTCATCGGCTGTCACAAGGTGTTCGTCACTGCTGAAGTCGGCCAGTGTTTCCACCAGCAACACCTTGTCGGCCTTGCGCTGATCCACCAGTCGGCGGCCTTCGGTCTCTTCCACCTGGGCGGCTGCGCCGATCCGGTCTGATTCCGGGGCGGCTGCGCCGCCCCCTTTGACGGGGGCGGTCGCTTTCGCCTGATTCTGGGCCTGATTCTGATCGTTCATAGGCTCTCCAAGGTTACGCGCCGGGAACCAGCTTTTCCTTGGTCATGGTATCGGCCACGTCATTGAGGCCCAGCGAACGGTAGTGGTTCGCGCCGGGCAGGCCGGATTTCACATCCCAGCCCTGCACTTCGTAGAACAGGTCGAGGCTCTTTTCGATATCGGCCTTGTCCATGCGGATGGTGCCCTTGGTGAAGGGAGCCTTGTTCTTTTTGTCTTCAAACAGCCAGTTGGGGTACTGGTCGTGCTTTTTGCGCATATCCGTGGTCTGCATCTGGCGCGCGGTATAGGCGCGGTGCAGGTTAAAGGCGCGCTCGGCGCAACGGTCCAGTTCCTTGACGTCCAGATTGTGGCCAGTGAGGACGCGGTAGTATTTGCTCTCAAGGCTGTTGTCGCCCATGTAGCCATCCTGCTTGTTGGGGGTGGAAATCCACGGCCCCATCCAGTTGCAGAACGAAAGCATGTCGTGCAGTTCCTTGCGCTCGATGGACCACTTGGCGCGGATCATCTTATACTTGTTGGTGGGCTTGTAGTCGCCGATGGCGTCCACCGCGTCGGCAGAACCCCAGAAGTGCTCGGCAAGGCGCTTTTGCACGTCAATGGGCAGGCCGCTGCGCACAAAGTTGCAGTTGGAGTGGCACATGGGGTCGCGGTTGTACTGGGTGTTGATGACGCACCCGGCCTGACCATCGTCCTCGTTGGCGTGATGCTTGGGATGCCCCATCTTCCAGTAGACTGTGCGGTGGTCGTCCTTCCACTTTTCTTCGGGGATGCCCATTTTTTCAAGCATGTAGCCAGTGCCCATGCCCAGAAGCTGGCCGAACTCGCCTTCCTTGTAGGCAATGCGGTGCACGGCAGTCTTGATGAATTCAGGGTTGCAGGCGTCCACCATATCCCAGGGGATGGACTTGTATTCGTCCGCGCCGAGCTTCTGCTTCCAGATGCCGTCTTCGTACATGTTGCTGAAATCGCGGAACAGCTGGCCGTAGTTTTCCCACACGCCCAGATCGTCCATGAGTTCAATGCCCACAAAACCGGCCTGACGCGCCAGATCGCTCTTTTTGCGCGAAAGCTTGGGGAACCACTCGCGCCCGCCAAACATGCCCACGCAGGTATTGAACTGAATGGGGCTGACGCCGAACTTGGCCGCCGTGTCTTCGTCCTTCATCACTGTATAGCAGCGGATGGGGCAGGAGAAACAGCCGTTGTTGCGCACGGTGTACTGCCACACGTTGTCGCCCAGAAAATAGGCGGCATTGTTGGTGCGGTACGAAATGCGGTTGAGCGAACGCACATCGTTTGTAAGGGTAACGGGGGCTTCGGATGCGCCCCAGCGTTTGCCCGGCGCGCCCACCCAGCGGGAACCGGCATCCCAGTACTCAAAAAGCGGGCTGGGGAAGCTGGGAACCACGTGCTGGTTGTTGGCGCCGATGATGGTGCGGTGGTAGTTGATGAGCTTTTCCCAGTCGGCCTTGTCGCCCGCGATGTGCACGGGCTGGCTGCCCTGAAGGGCAATGGCCTTGAGCATCTTGGAGCCCATGACGGCCCCGATGCCGCAGCCTGCGGTGTGGGCGCGGCTGTTGACAACCACGGAATAGGGAACCAGATTTTCACCGGCAGGCCCGATGGCGGCAACGGTACCGTCAGCCCCCACTTCTTCGCTGATAACGCGGGTGGTGCGGCGGGTGCCCTGGCCCCACACGTGGCTGGCATCCTTGAGCCATGCCTTGCCGTCGCGCACATGCAACCACACGGGGCGCTCGGCCTTGCCCTCAATAATGAGGAAATCATAGCCCGCGTATTTCAGGTGCTCGGCAAAGTTGCCGCCCATGTGACCGGAACCGATGAGGTGCTGCGGCCACGAAACAGGCATGATGGTGGTAACAGCGGTACGCCCGCTGCACAAAGCGCCCGTGCCGGCCAGCGGCCCCACGGCAAAAACTATCTTGTTGGCTTCGTCATAAGCCTTGGTCTTGGGCGGGACTTCGTCCCAAAAAACCTTGTAGCCAAGGCCCGTGCCGCCAATAAAATCAAGATACTGATAGGTGTCTTCAACAGTGATGCGGCCCGTACTCAGATTGACCCGCAGGCCCTTGCCCTGATAACCGCCAAATTTCCTTGCCATAAATTCCTCCGGCTCGCTGATGGAGCGTACTTCCTGTGAATGCCCGCTGCGCCTCGCTCTGCAAGGTGCAAGGGGTGCGCGCTACTGCTCGTATTTGAGGTTACGCGGCCCGCCGGGCGATTCCACATGGCAGGCGTTGCAGGCGGCGCGGCGGTCGTCGGGCACCATAAGCGAGAACGAACCGCGCGTGGTGGCCTCGCGGGTGCGGTCGCTCCACGGCACATAGCGCAGGGCTGCTGCCGGGCAGGCATCCACGCACTTGGGCGCGCCGTTGCACAAAAAGCACTTGTCGGCCTTGCCCTGCTCTTCATCAAAGGTCATCACGCCCCAGGGGCAGGCCTTCTGGCACAGGCGGCAACCCACGCAGCGGTCTTTGAGCACCATGCGCGTGCCCGTGCCCTTTTGGGCGATGATGGCATTTTGCGGGCAGGCCGTGGCGCAGGGCACCGGGTGCGGACACTGCTTGCAGGTATCCTGAATCACCAGCGAACCTGAGCCGTAAATGCCCTTGGTGGTGTTTTCCAGCCCGCCCTCCGGCCCAAACATGGCGTTGCGGCTTATCTTGATGCGCGCAAGCTTGGGGTCGGCCTTGCCGTCGTTAAACTCCGTACAGGCAAGCTCGCACCGCTGACAGCACACGCACAGGGTGGGGTCGCCCACGATCATGCCGGCTGCTTTTTCCATAATCACCAGTGGCGAGGCCTTCATGGTGGCCAGAGCCTCGGAAGCTTGCAGCGTGGCCAGCCCAAGGGCCGCGCAGGAAGTTACCTTGATGAATCCACGGCGCGAAAGGTTTTCGAGCAGCATATCTTCATCGGCACGTTTCAGTTTGCTCAGCATATCAGCCATACAGCGCTCCTTGTCATGATCGACAACGGCATCACGGCAGCACAAGCTGCCCGTTTTCATGATATATGTGCATGCTGCCGGACTTAACATTGCCCAGCAGAGTCAACCCGGTTGCGCGCGCCATATCCACGGCGCGCGACATGGCGCGAGAAAGGGAGGCAAAAACCGGCACGCCAGCGCGCACGGCCTTTTGCGCTATTTCAGAAGCAATACGCCCACTGCTGATGATCATATGGTCAGCGGGGTTCAGACCTTCCACAAGCATGTAGCCCACAAGGGTATCAATGGCGTTGTGGCGGCCAATATCAAGGCAATAAAAGACCATACCCTGCCTGTTGAGCAGAGCTGCGTTGTGGCAGCCGCCTGTCTGGTGGAATACTTCGGAGCGTTCTTCCAGCTCCTGCGCCGCCCGCAGAATGACCCGAGGATCCCAGCTGGGAACTTCCGCGCGCGGCATGCGGCGCAGTTTTCGGGCTGACAGGGGAATGTTCCAGCCCATGGCCGAGGTGATGGTGAGCCTGGGGGCGGCCTGCTCCGTAGAACCGGCCGCCTTGCTACAGCAGGCCCCGCGCAGCAGCACGTCCACCCGCACTTCTTCTGCCCCGTCGGGCGACGTTGCCCCGGAGGCGGCGGCAGACAGGGGCGTTACGTCCACCCCGGCGAGATCATGCAGGCTTTCAATAACACCGCAGGAATAGAGAAATCCCGGCACAAGGTAGCGCAAATGCTGCCCCGAACAGGCCACGCGCACAAAGGGCACGCCGTTGACATGCATAGTCAGCGTCTGCTCCCGGCATGACAAAAATACGGACGGCGCAACCTTGCCGTTGCTGTAGGTCAGAATATCGTAACTGCGCACCGTGGCCGGGGGAGAAGCCAGCGGCAGAACATCGCCTGCAATTGTGTTTTTGAGCAAAGCCATAGCACCCCTTCCTTTACCATGCAGAGCCGCTGTCTTCACGGAGGCGGCAATTCCCGACAATCCACAACGCCTGCCAGCGTGCGCCAAAGTTCATGGCAACATGCGCCATGGCCGATCCGAGACACCAGACTGTGATCTGGTACAAAATTGTTCTTTTTTTCACATTATTCCCGCAATGAACAATGTGCTCTTTTCAATTCTGCCTGATTTCTTGTACCCTGAGAACAGATGGAGAGAATTACACTGCGCCAGATGTTGCCGTAAGCGGTGGGGGGGATGCCGCATGGAATACATTTGAAATCGCGCAACCAACTGACTCTGCGCAACAATTACCTGACAACCTTCATGGTTTTTATTGTTTGCGTGAACAAAGCTTAGGTAAATCGCTTTGTGCAGTCAAGTCCATGTGTTATTTTTCACCACATTAAATATTTTTTTAACACACTAAAATATAACAATATTTACAATTTCATTGTAAATTACTATAATTACGAAAACAAAGAATCAGCCACCGGCATGCATTCCACAAGGGAGGTCAAGGCGTGTCTCTGTATTTTTGCCTGCGGGAAACTGCGGATATTACCGCCTTTATTGCCGAAGCAAGCCCCTTGCAGGCTGAGCCTGGATCCGTAAGCGCTGCCCTCGGCAGGGTGCTTGCCGCAGATATGCACGCGCCCGTTCCCTGCCCCTCCACGCGCCGCTCCACACGCGATGGCTATGCGGTACGCGCGACAGATGTTGCCGGGGCAAGTCCCGCAACCCCGGTGTTGCTGCACATGACAGGCGAAAGCCGCATGGGCAGGCCCTGCGGTGGCACGCTGCAAAAAGGCGAGGCATGGCGGGTCTACACGGGCAGTACATTGCCCGAAGGCGCTGACGCCGTGCTTATGCAGGAATTTGCGACACTGGGGGATCAGCTGGCTGACTCAAGGGATGCTCCGCCAGTGGTGGCAGTTTCCACCCCCTGCGCAATGGGAGAAAATATCCTTGCGCCCGGTGCGGACATGCCTCAGGGCGCGCTGCTGGCGCAGGCGGGAACAAGGCTTGGGGCGCACCATATGGCCCTGTTGGCGCAATTTTTTAAAGAGGTGCCGCTGCACCGCAAGCCGGTGTTGGGTGTGCTTTCCACTGGCGACGAATTTTGCGGTTCTGAGCCGCAGAACGGCATTGCCGCCTGCCAGAGCAATACCAATGCCCTGCTTCTGGAGGGGCTGGCCGCCTCTCTGGGCGCAAACTACCTGCACCTCGGCACTGCGCCGGACAACGCGCAGGCTCTGGGCCAGCACTTGCGCACGGCCTTGCCCGGCGGCCCCACGCCCTGTGATGTTGTTGTGGTTATTGGCGGGTCATCAGCCGGAAAACGGGATTTCAGCGCTCAGGCCATAGCCGGGCTGCCGGGCTGCGAGGTGTGCGGGCATGACCAGCGGGTAAGCAGCGGCCGCCCGCTTACGCTTGCGCGCGTGGGGCAGACAGCCGTATGGGGTTTGCCGGGGCATTCACTCAGCCTTGCGCTGGCCGCGCAGGTTTTTCTGGCTCCCCTGCTGCAAAGGCTGGCTGGCCAGCAGGCCTCGCCGCAGCATATGAACCGGCAACCAGTTGTACTGGCGCGTCTTGGCCTTGCCCTGCCTGTGGAGGGAAACGCCCCCACCCACTACCCCGTGATGTTGCGGCGCGGCGATGGGCGCGTAACGGCCTGGCCCGTTGCCGCTGGCACTGGCAAAACCGCCGTGCTGCGTGATATGGACGGCTGGATAACCATGCCCGGCAGCGATGATATGTCCAGAGGCGGTTTGCGCCGTGGCGCTGCCGTGCGCGTGCGCCTTTTTGCCTGACCCCCTGCCCGTCTGCCCGGCGCGGCACCCGCTTGCCATGCCGTATGGCTGTGGCTACACTTGCAGGCACAGCAACTGCAAACGGTGAAAAGCCATGTCCCCCCGCCCTTCAGCCCCACAGCAAACCTTCATTTCGCCGGACAAGTACCCGTATCTTGAGGTGCGCACCACGCTTAAAAGCACCCAACCCTATGCGGAGCATTTTCATTCGGCTTTTTCATTCGGCCTTATTCTTGAGGGCGGCACGTGCTTTACGCTCATGGGGCAAGCGCACAAGGCGCTCAAGGGCGACATCGCCCTGATTGCCCCCGGCCTGCCGCACAGTTGCAATCCCCTGCACGGCAAGGCGCGCAGCTACCTTATGGCCTATTTTGACGCGGCGTGGTTTGCGCGCAACATCTGCCACCCCCTGGGCATTGCCGAAGCGTATGAAGTACCGATGCCCGTTGTGCGCGACCCTGCACTTTTTCAGCAGGGGATTGCCGCCATGGAGGCCTTTTGCAACGGTACGGACGATGCGGAAATGCGCTTTGCGACCCTTTTTACGCAGCTTCAACGGGGATACGGCTGCCTCGCCAACAGCGCGGAACATGCTGGCAAAAAGGTGGATTATCCCCTTGCCGCCGCCAATATTCTGCTAACCGCCGACAGCACACCCGCGGCAGATGGAAACGGCCCGCCTGCCACAAACCATGCGCCCGTTACATCGTTGGCCCGCAGGGCTGGCCTGCGACGCGAGAGCTTTTCGCGTGCATTCCGCCGCACGGCGGGCTTGCCGCCCAAGGCGTGGCTGCACTGCCTGCGGCTTGAAAAGGCCCGCGCCATGCTGCGACAGGGCAAGAGCATTGCCGATGCGGCCCTTGCGGCTGGCTATGTTGATCAAAGCCATTTTCACCGCATGTTTGTAAAATTTTATTCCGTCACCCCTGGCTGCTATCAGCGGGGGCGGTCACATTCGTACAATACGCGCAAACAAAAATAGGGTGTGCTGTCCGCAAGGAGGCCACCCATGTCTGTTTCCACACTGATTCCCGCTGCTTTTCCTGCCCTTGCGCTGGCGCACTTTCTGGCCCTGCTCAGCCCCGGCCCGGATTTTTTTCTCATTATTGGCCATGCCGTTCGACATCGGCTGCGCGGCTCGCTGTTTATTTGCCTTGGCATCGCCCTGGGCAATGCCCTGTATATCTGCCTGGCGGTTTCCGGCTGGTCGGTCATGCGGCAAATGCCCGCCCTGTACCGGGTGCTGGAGCTTGCAGGCGCGGCCTATCTGGCATGGCTGGGCTTTTTGCTGCTGCGGGCCAGCCGGGAGGCAGCCAACAGTCAGCCCAACACAGACCAGCATGCGCCAAATCAACCTTCGCATAACCAGACAGGCAGCCTCGCAAGCGGGCATGCAAGCCCCCTTTCTCCCGGCAGGCAACTGCTCACGGGGCTAGGCTCTGCCCTGCTCAACCCCAAGAACGCCGTTTTTTATCTCACGCTCATGACCGTCATCCTCGGCCCCACCGCCACCCTGCCGCAACAGGCATTTGCCGGAGCTTGGATGACTCTGCTGGTCTTTGCCTGGGACGCCGCCCTTGCTGCCGCCATATCCCTGCCCGGCGCGCAGCGGGCGCTGGAAAAACGCATTCCGCTCATTGAAGGTCTGGCAGGGCTGACGCTTGCCAGCATTGCCCTCTGGCTTGCGCTGCGGCCTTGGTTTGGCTGGTGACGCCAACACCACAAATGAACCTGCTGCGAGTCAGCAATTTAATTGCTCTTTGATAATTTTTTGATCTGCGCTTGCGCCTTTGCAATGGGCAAACAGACAAATGGCGCAGCTCAACAGACCGCATATGACGATTGCCAACGGCAACTGCATGGCATTTTGCGGCAGCATACTTGCGGCGTACCCTATCACCGCAGCAATAAGATACTGCGCTGCGCCCATAAAGGAAGACGCAATGCCAGCCTGCCCCTTGATGCTGTTCATGGTGAGGGCCGTCATGTTGCCGAATACGGCTCCCAATGCTCCTACAGCCAGAGCAATCAGCGCCGCGTATGACCAAAGATCGGGCTGTCCAACCATGACAAAAAACAGCAGGGCCAGACCCGCAAACGTGTGCGCAGCCAAGCCGAAGAACATTATCGATTCCTCGCGAAACGCCTTTTTAAGCAGTATTGAACTGATTTGCCCCCCCAAAACCAGAGCCACGGAATTTCCCGCAAAAAGATAACTGAACTGGCTGGGGGGTAACGAAAAATGCCCTGTAAACACAAAGGCGGAGCTGCTGATATACGTAAAAAGCGATCCAAGCACACACCCGCCAGCCAGAGTATACGCCATAAAAACTGCCGAGCGCGTAATATCGGCATATCCCGTAATGACTGCATGCAGATTGAAGGGCACGCGACTGGCTTGCGGCAACGAGTCTGGGAGCGTCTTCCATCCCCAGATGAACCCCGCAACAGATATGAGGGCCAGTGCTCCAAACACAAAACGCCACCCGCCATGCCCGAGCAAAAAACTGCCGATGATGGGAGCCATAATGGGGGCGATCATCATTACCTGCATCAAAATGGAAAATATCAAGGCGGACTCGGTGACGCTGCACATATCCGTAACAATGGCGCGGGGCGTCACAAGACCCGCTGACGCCCCAATGGCCTGAATAAATCTGGCAACCAGCAACCACTGTAAACTGGGGGCAAGCGCTGCCAATATGGAACCAACTGCAAATATTCCTATCCCCGCGAGCAAAGGCGCGCGGCGGCCAAAACTATCGAGCAATGGGCCATAAATGGCTTGACCAAAGGCTAGACCGCAAAGAAAAACGGAAAGGGTCAGTTGAATTTTTCCCGCAGAAACCGCCATGTGCTCTGCAATAACAGGCATAGCTGGCAGATACATGTCGATGGCCATGGCATCAAGCGCTGTCAACAATGCGAGAAGAACAATCAGCGATGTTCCAAGTTTTGAGCTTTGTCTTTTCAGCATATCTTTCTTCAATCCCGTAATCCTGCCAGGTTAAGAGAATCTGAAAGCAGGCGGAACATCGCCCGCAATCGAACGTCTGTGCCCTGAGCATCCGTGTAAATCAGTTTGACGTGCAGGCTGTCAACAATACCCATATAGGCATGCCCGAACGTATTTGCCTCGGTTTCCAACAGGCCTTCAACCTGCGTTTTGCCGCACAACAACCTCTGCACAAAGGCGGAAAAAATATTGCCCAGATACTCCTCGTATCCGGCATCAATATCCGCCCCCAGGCTGGCTGGTGGAAAATAGGCGGCCCGCAATAAAAAGCGTAATTCTGCTGACGAGCTATAACGCGCCGCCAGTTCAGAGCAATATCTGAATCCAGGCAGATCACGTGACGATTCTTCTCTGAATGACTGATTCACAAATTCTGTTTCAGCTTTCAAAGCGTCCGCAAATACAACCATAAAGAGTTCATTTTTACCTGAAATATGGGAATAAAGCGATGCCTTGCGTATGCCGACTTCCTCGGCAATGTCATTCAAGGATGAGGCATCATACCCACGCCTTGCAAAGTGCTCTACCGCAACCTTGCAGATTTTGTTCATCGATGGTGACTTGTCATGCATCATTTGCCCCCGGTTTTACCTGCTCATTATTTCTGTGTGAGCAAAAATCTCACTATACTTGCCCCGACTTACTACCTACCGGAAGGTAGCTAGTCAAGAACAAATTAATCTCCGCATGGGCGGCCCCCTGCTGAAGTAATGGAGCAATTCGCTAAAAAATGTGAGGGTTCAGGGCTTCTTGCAAAAAATCCAGCAGAATCAATCCTCAGCGAAGTGCGTAGGGAGAGCCTTGCTTGCTCTTTTCGGTGTGCATGGCCCGCGCATTGCAGATAGCCCGGTGGTTTACTGCCGCCCAGGTCACCAACTGCTTCATGGGCACAAGAAAGGATTTTCCCAGATCATCCAGATTATATTCGACCCTTGGTGGCACTTCCGGGTAAACGGTTCTCTGAATGTACCCATCCTGTTCGAGGTGCTTGAGCGTTTTTGACAGCATCTGCTTGGAGATATCGCCAAGTTCACGGAGCAGTTCGCTGAACCGCAAGGTTCTACCTTCCAGCGCCTCAAGAATCAGCAGGCTCCACTGGTCGCCTATGCGGTCAAGAACATCCCGGATTGGACAAGGCTGTTCAAATTCGGTTGCCTGCGATTCAGTCTCTTTCATAATTTCCCCCGCTGCCCATGGTCACATTTTGATGACCTGATACTCTTGCCGTGACTTCTTGCGTGCTTTCTTTTTTCACGTATACCTTAGTCTCGAATACAGACCTTGTATCAAATAGAAACCATAAGGACAATATCATGAAAATCGCACTCATTGGCGCTTCAGGAAATGCAGGTTCACAGATACTTGCCGAGCTTTCCCGTCGTGGGCATCAGATCACGGCCATTGCCCGTCATCCGGAAAAAATCGCCCAGCTTCCAGGCGTTTCACCAGTAAAAGGAGATGTATACGATTCGGAAAACCTGCCCAATCTGTTGCGCGGGCATGACGTTGTTGCAAGTGCAGTCTATTTTTCTGCGAGCGACCCGCAACTGCTTATCAATGCCGTGCGCAGCGCCAGCGTTGCACGGTATATGGTAGTTGGCGGCGCTGGCAGTCTTGAAGTTGCGCCGGGCAAGCGATTGATGGATCAGCCCGATTTTCCGGAGGCATATATGAAGGAAGCTTCGGGTGGAGCAAAATTTCTGCAACTCCTGCGCGAAACAACCGATCTGGAATGGACCTTCCTTTCACCGTCGGCCATGTTCGTCCATGGTGAGCGCACCGGAATTTTTCGTCTGGGTGAAGACCAGCTGCTCACCAATGCCAATGGTTCAAGTATTTCCTTTGAAGACTATGCCATAGCATTTGTTGATGAACTGGAACATCCGCAACACGTGCGCAAACGCTTCACTGTAGGCTACTAACCCACAGCCCGAACAGGAGACACCATGCTTCGCAGCATCATTATGACGTTTCTGCTTGCCCTGACCGCACTTACCGGCGGGCAGGCCATGGCGCAGGATACCCGCCGCGACCTCGCGACAGAAGAAGCCAACCTCAAGCTGGTCGTCAACTTTTACGAACAGTTCTTCAACAAACATGAGGTAGCCCGCGCTGCCGAGGTTGTCAGCGAAAACTACAAACAGCACAACCCTGAAGTTCCGGATGGCAAAAAGCCTTTTGTGGACTACTTCAGCCAGTTTTTTAAGGAAACACCGCAGTCGAAAGCGCGCATAGTGCGCACGGCTACGTCTGGCGATCTGGTCTGGTTGCAGGTCCATTCCACCAATTCCCCTTCGGACAGGGGGCAGGCAGTTTTTGATATCTTCCGCGTCAAGAACGGTAAGATTGTGGAGCACTGGGATATCATTCAGGACGTCCCAGCCCAATCTGCCAACGGAAACACCATGTTCTAGCAGACAACCGTTCTTGTGCCCAAGGGCGCGGCAAGAGCAACCAACAGCCTGTTGCAGAGTAAAAGGCCCGCGTTATTGCTACGCGGGCCTTTATCGTTAGTAATTTTTGATGGACGCCCCCCTAGGGTGCATCGGGATTCAACTCAATCTCCACAGGCGAGGTGATGGTCAGCTCATGCTTGACCTCGGCCTTGCCGCCCGCAGGCGCATCAACATTCCAGAACAGCAGATGCTCCTTGGCATCCTGCTGGGCCTGCGGCTTGTCGCGGTAGGTCACGGTAACGCCCTGATCCACCAGCATGGGCATGGGCCGCTCAAGACGCACGGTCACTGCCCTGTCGCGGGTGTTGCGCACGGTATACGTCCAGCCCCATGTCCAGGTACGGCTCTTGCCGATAAAGCCCTTTTCGCCGCGCTGACGCAGATCGGCAACGGCATTGACCTGCACGCGCGGGTCCGCGCCAAAGTAGAGCGTAACCTCGTTGCCCTTGGGGCGGAACTGCCCCATGCCGACGCTCTGGCCGTCCACGCTGAATTCCGCCTGCCCGTCAGGCCAGGCCTGCCCCTCGGGCAGGGTATGGCGCGCCATGAGCCACACGCGGCTGTCGCCCACGGAGGGACGCGCCAGCCACTGCAAGGGAACCTTCCATTCGTCCGCCAACACCAGCAGGCGCGAGCGGCCTTCGGGCAAGCCCTTTTCTCCGGGCGTCCAGGCAGCGTACATACCGCTGGTGTCGGCCTCCACTGGCGCGGCAGGGGCCGGGGCAGCTTCGGGCATGGCGGCATCCGCTGCCATCAGCATGCGCGGGGCCGCCTTGGCAAGGGGCTGGGCCACGGGCTGAGGCTGCGAGTCAACCACCCAGTGCGGCAAAGGCATGGGCTCACGCGGGCCTTGCCCACGGGAAACAAGCGTCAGGCGCGTGTCTGTCCAGTCCATGCCGGAAAACTGCCAAACCTCGGCCATAAAGCGCACGCTCACGGCATCGCCCTTGCCCTTGTCGGGCTGCACGTCAAAAACATAGGCAGGACGCCAGCCGCAATTGCGCAGCGTATAACTGTAACGTACAGGCAGCGTGGTTGCGGATACCTGCTTTTGCAGGGTGATCAGCACTGTCTGCCCCAGCTCTGGGCTTGGCGGCAACTGCTGCAACTCCTGCTTCAGCAGGGCCAGACGGCGCTCCAGCTCGGCCTTTTCGTAGCTCAAGCCCGGCACCACTTCGGCCATGCGCTTTTCGCGCTGGGTCAGATCCTGAAAACTGCCCTCGGCGGGCGCGCCTTCCCACAGGGCCAGCTGGGCCTTTACGGCATCAAGCTTGCCCGCAAGGGTCATGAGCGCGTGCTGACGCTCCTCGCGCAGCTTGGCAAGATTGCCGCCCTGATCGAGCGTCTGGGGCAAAAAGGCCCAACGCACGATGGTGTGCCCCGGTATGGAGACCTGAAAATTCTCGGCCCCGGCGGGCAGCACCACGCGCACCTGACTTGCGCCATCGGCGGAAACCACAGACGCCTGCTGCTCCACCTCAAGCAATCCGCCGGATGGCGTGAGGCGCGCGGCCTGCGGCGCTGCTGGCGCATTGGGCAAGGCTGCGCCTTGCGCGCCGAGGGGGAACAAAGCGCTCAATAAACACAGCGCCAGAGCAGGCAACGCATGCCGCCCGCTGGCAGATTTGCGGCAAATGCCAAGACCGGAAAGAAAAAAACGCAGGGGAGAAAGGACGGTGTACGACATTGGCCCTCCGGCGAAAACCGCCGCATACAAAGCCGCCGCGCCGCAAGATGCAGCGCGGCGGCGGGCGGCTAACGCGTCAGTTTGCGGTACTTGATGCGGTGCGGCGTGTCGGCATCCTTGCCGAGCCGCTTTTTACGGTCTTCTTCGTAGTCCGTATAGTTGCCTTCATAAAACACCACGCTGGAATCGCCTTCAAAGGCCATGATGTGCGTGGCCACGCGGTCCAGGAACCAGCGGTCATGGCTGATGACCAGCACGCAACCGGCAAAGTTGTCCAGCGCGTCTTCAAGGGCGCGCATGGTGTTTACGTCAATATCGTTGGTGGGTTCGTCAAGCAGCAGCACGTTTGCGCCGGACTTGAGCATGCAGGCCAGGTGTACGCGGTTGCGTTCACCGCCCGAAAGCACGTCCACCTTCTTCTGCTGGTCAGCCCCGTGGAAGTTGAAACGCGTGCAGTAGGCGCGGGCGTTGACTTCGCGCCCGCCCAGCTTGATGGTTTCTGCGCCGTCACTGATGATCTCATACACGGTCTTGCCGGGCGTGAGCGATTCGCGGCCCTGATCCACATAGGCAAACTGCACGGTTTCGCCCACCTTGAGCGTGCCTGTATCGGGCTTTTCCTGCCCCACAAGCATCTTGAACAGGGTGGTCTTGCCCGCGCCGTTGGGGCCGATAATGCCCACAATGGCACCGGGGGGGATGATGGCGTTGACGTTTTCCATCAATTCCCTTTCGCCCATGCCCTTGCTGACGCCCTCGAGCTCAAAGACGACCTTGCCCAGGCGCTGTCCCGGCGGAATATAGATTTCCAGATCAGCCGCGCGCTTTTCACTCTCGTGCGAGAGCATGGCCTCGTAGGCGTTAAGGCGCGCCTTGCCCTTGGCGTGACGGCCCTTGGGCGACATGCGCACCCACTCCAGTTCGCGTTGCAGGGTCTTCTGGCGGTCGGCTTCGGTTCTTTCTTCGTTGGCAAGGCGCTTCTGCTTCTGCTCCAGCCACGAAGAATAGTTGCCCTTCCACGGAATGCCCCGACCACGGTCCAGTTCCAGAATCCAGCCCGCCACGTTGTCGAGGAAGTAGCGGTCATGGGTAACGGCAATGACCGTACCGGGGAAGGTGGAGAGGAAGCGTTCCAGCCAGGCCACCGACTCGGCGTCAAGGTGGTTGGTGGGTTCGTCAAGCAGCAGAATGTCGGGCGATTCCAGCAGCAGGCGGCACAGGGCCACGCGGCGGCGCTCGCCGCCCGAAATCTGGGCAACGGGCATGTCGCCGGGGGGGCAACGCAGGGCGTCCATGGCCATTTCAAGGCGCGAATCCAGATCCCAGACGTTCTTGGCGTCCATGAGTTCCTGCACTTCGGCCTGACGGGCAATGAGGGCGTCCATCTCGTCCGCTTCCATGGGCTCGGCGAACTTGGCGTTGATTTCTTCAAATTCGCGGGCAATGGCGGTGAGGTCGCTCACGCCGTCTTCAACCACTTCGCGCACGGTGCGGGTTTCGTCCTTGAGCGGCTCCTGTTCCAGATAGCCGATGGTGTAGCCCGGGGCCAGCACGGTTTTGCCGTCAAAGGCCTGATCCACGCCTGCCAGAATGCGCAGCAGGCTGGATTTACCCGCGCCGTTCAAACCAAGCACGCCGATTTTGGCCCCGTAAAAGTACGAAAGAGAAATGTCTTTCAGCACTTCCTTCTGGCCATGACGCTTGGTGACGCGGATCATGGAATAAATAATCTTGTCCGGTTCGTTACTCATGATGCTCCTCAAAATTTGGTGACGCTTCCGGCCCTGCGGCGTTTGAGATAACGCGGGGCGAAGCGCGCGCCAAATGGGCGCGCTGGATTGATGACAAACCCGGCCGTGCAGGCCAAAGGTTTGCGCCGCCAAAACGGCAGCTCCGTCAGGCGGATAAAACGATTGCCCCGGGCAGGCCGCAGATTTTTGCGGTTTGCCGCGCACACCGTGCAGGGCGGAGCTTTCAGTAAGACCGGGAAGGCCCGCAGGCCCACCAGACTCGCCAATGCACTGGGCGCTCGTGTAATATATGAGCCTATCCGTTAGCGGATTCTTTTTCAAGTGGCCTTGCGCTCCAGCAAAGGCGCGCCCTGTGCAGAACTGCAATCCGGCGGACATCCGCCACAAAAGCAACCGCACCTGCCAGGCTCAAACCCGACAGGCGCGGCAAAATCGGCACGGCTGTAGATCCGACACTGGCCCAGAACCAGGCCCCGGCCCGCAGCCTAATCAATCATGATATGCAGCACTTCAATATCTGTTTCGCGCATGCCCTCGCGGGCCAAGCGGGAAACACTGCGGATGGTTTCTTCCACATCGCCCTTCACAATACCCTCGCCAGCGGGAAACACCTTGCCCTGCATGGAGAGATCGTGGGCAGTGATGGCGGCATCCACTGCCGATGAAATCTTGGCCGCGCACGAGCTTTTTGCGCCATCGCACACAATGCCCGACACATTGACCAGAGTGTTGATGATGGTGTCGGCAATCTGCTGGTAGCTGCCGCCGTGCATCCAGGTAATGGCGGCCCCGCTGCCGCAGGCTGCGCTGACAGCCCCGCAGTAGGCCGAGAGCCTGCCAATGCCCGACTTGTTGTGTATGGCCACAAGGTTGCTGATGAGCAGCGCCCGGTAAAGCCTTTCGTCCGGCAGGCCCAGGTCGCGGGCGTATTCAATGACCGGCAGCGAAACCGTGATACCCTGATTGCCGCTGCCGGAATTGATGATAACCGGCAGATCGCTGCCGCCCATGCGTGCATCGGAGCCAGCCGCAGCCACCGCCGTGGCCCGGGTGCGCACATCGCTGCCGCGCGAATCAAGCAGGGAGCGGCCAACGCCCATGGAATACTGGTGGCTCAGACCTTCAACGGCAATATTGCTGTTGCACAGAATCTGCTTGTCCAGAATATCGCGCACATCTTCGATATTGCAGTTTTCGGCAAAATCAAGAATCCCGGCGATGCTCATGAAGGCACGGCTTTCTTCATGGCCCTGCACATCAGGCTTGTATTCCCCGCCCTCAAGAATCTTGCCGTTCTTTTCAACGCGCACCACGTTGGTGTGCTCCTCGGCAATTTCCACCACGGCGCTGCTGTTGCCAGCCACCGCCGTTACCTGAATGTGCAGGTTAACAATGCTCTTGAGCAGCTCCACCGTGCAGAATCCCGCCGCTGCAAGCTGCCGGGCGCGCTCTGCATCCGCTGGGGTGACCGGGGTGAGCACCTGCAACTGCAAATCGGGGTTGCCCCCCACCGCGCCGAGCGCAGCGGCAACGGCAATGCCCTTTTGCCCGCCGGAATTGGGCACCACAACGCTCTTGGCGTTCTTGATCATGTTCCCGCTGCAGGCCACCGTCAGACGATCGGGAAAGGTTCCAAGAACCTTTGTGGCCAGCGCTCCGGCAAAGGCAATGGCGATGGGTTCGGTGCAGCCCTGGGCCGGGATCAGCTCTTCGCGCAGAATTTCGAGATATTTTGCGTAGGTATCCATAGTATCCATCATGGTCATGTGCGCCCCGTGAGTAAGCGCAACTGCCCCATGCCAGTTTGTATTGTCCTTGGTCTGCCTGCGATCAGGGATAAAATCAGCCAGCACCGTTGCGCCGCCCTTTAAGGCTATTTAAGCAGGGATTCCGCCTTGGCGCGGATATTTTCCACGCTCAGATCCTGATTGGCAGCGCGGTCTACCAGTTCTCCATTCTTGTAGAACAGGAACACGGGCACGGTCATGATCTTGAGCTCGATGCAAAGCCTGCGGCTTCCTGCAATGGGAATCTTGCAGAACTTGACCCGGCCCTCAAAACTTTTTGCCAGTTCTTCCACTTCCGGCATCATGGCCACGCAAACGGAGCACTGTTCGCCCCAAAATTCCACAACCACCGGCTCGCTGCTTTGCAGCACTTCCTGTTCAAAACTGTCTCTGTCTATTGCAAGCATGGGAATCTCCTTGCCGATCTGCCGTAACGCAGACGGCGATTATTTTTACTGCACAGCCGCAGGCCGCTCAGGCCGCAAGGGCTGAAAATTTCTCTACCGGGATTGCAGCCAGTGATAGGCGGAAATGGCAGCCAGCGCACCGTCTGCCGCCGCCGTGACAATCTGGCGCAAAGGCGTGTCGCGCACGTCGCCTGCTGCAAAAACACCCGGAACAGATGTGCGCAGGTGGGCATCCGTAGCCAGCCAGCCGCCCTCCGTGCGCTGAAAGCGCGCGTCAAGAAATGCCACATTGGGTTCAATGCCCACGCATACAAACACGCCTGCCACTTCAAGCTCAGCGCATTTACCGCTTACCGTGTTACGCACGGTCAGACCTTCGACCATCTCGCTGCCGTTGATGCTCGCCACGGCGCTGTTCCAGACCGGAATGATTTTGTCATTGGCAAGGGCGCGGCCTGCAAGCACGCTGTCCGCCCTGAAGGCGTCCCGCCGATGGACAATATACACCTTGCTGGCAAAACGGGTCAGGTAGAGGGCTTCTTCCACCGCTGTATTGCCGCCGCCCACCACGGCCACGGCCTCGCCTTCATAAAAGGGCGCATCGCACACAGCGCAGTAGCTCACGCCCGCCCCGGTCAGCGTATCTTCACCGGGGCAGCCAAGCCGCCGGTGAGTAGCGCCGCTGGCGACGATGACTGCCTGCGCTGCGTAGTCGCCCCTGGCGGTGTGGATAATCTGGCGGTCGCCCTGCCCTTCCAGCCCGAGCACGTTGCCTTTGGCAAAGGTGCACCCCAGGTGCCCGGCATGCTCGCGAAAGGATTTGTCCAGTTCCGGCCCGCTCACGTTGGGCAAGCCGGGCCAGTTTTCCACATCAAGCGTATTGCATATCTGGCTGCCGCCATTACCGCTTTCCAGCAGCAGCACGTTGAGGCCCGCCCTGCGGGCGTATATGCCTGCGCTTGTTCCGGCAGGGCCAGCACCGATAACGACAAGTTCATGCTCCTGCATGGTATCCGCCAAATTATGGTTTTTCGGGGCGCGCTCCCCCTGCCGCTGCGGTTTCCCGCAGCGGATATCCGGCAAATCCATTGCGCCGGAAGGGTGCGCCCCAATTAAATGAAGAGTGTATGCGCCTACAGTTTGGCGCAGGTTACCTGCTGGCCGCTGGCAGGCGCTGGCGTACCGGATGCAGACTTGCCGCCCGAAGTGATGGGCTTTTTGCAATGGGGGCAAAGAACCGTGCCGCGCACCTGCGAGGGGCGCAGGAAACGGTGGGATACCTTGTTGCAGTGTTCGCAGGTAAAGGTAAGAAAAGGCATGATCTTTCTCCAGAAATTTATTGTTCCAGCAGTCCCATGACTACCATCTCCACCTGAACCAGCACCTTGGCGCCATCGGCCATGCCGCCCCCAAAAAGCGTTTCGCCCTCGTGGGTTACAGAGCCGTGCAGATGAACGCGCACCTGATTGTTTTCGCGCCACATTTCGCCTGTGATGCCGTTGACTTCCAAGAACTTTTCAATGGTTTTGGATTTCACCGGCGGCGGCATGGTTGTGCAGGTTACCGGGTAGTTGCAGATAATTTTTTCAAGGGAGCCAATGCTTGAAAGAATAAAGGCCCGCTCAAGCTTCTGCTCCTCAAAAAAATCCCGCAGTCCCTGAAACAGGTCAGAGCCTGGGCCAAGGCGCAATTTGTACCATTTAGGCTGGGTCAGTTCTGTTACTTGCATGAAATCCTCGGTGCTCGCCGTGATAGTTACAGAGCGTAACTGCAGGGCATCACTTGAGGTTGTAGATTTTTTTGAGCTCGAATTCTTCAATCAGCCACTTCATGCCTTCCTGAATCTCGGGGCTTACATCGCGCATGGGGCGCTTGCAGTGACCGACGGGGAAACCCAGCAGGCGCACAAAGGTCTTGACCGCCACAGGGTTGGTGGCTGCGTAGCAGGCCTCCATGATGGGCAGCAGTTCGTTGTAAATCCTGCGGGTGCGCTGCACGTCTTCAAAATTCTTCCAGGGGCGGGACATTTCAGCCATGGCGCGGGGATGAATATTGCCCGTCACGTTGGCGGTTCCCGCGCCGCCAAAGGCCAGCACGGGCAGGGTCAGGGCATAGGCGGGCGAATCGCAGCACAGGATGGGCAGTTCGCCGTGGGTGCCTTCCTGAATGGTGGCAATCTGGCCCACGTTGGGCATGGCTTCCTTGTCGGCCACCAGATTGGGCACGGAATTGAACAGGGTGATGACTGTTTCCGCGTTGACGTTGGCCACGACTCTGGCGGGGTTGTTGTACAGGCCCACGCTGATATCCACAGAAAGGCAGACCTCAATGAGGTACTCCAGCACGGAGGCCTGATCCGGGCACAGATAGGGCGGCACCACCACAACGATGCCGTCCGCGTCCTGCTCCTGCGCGTAGCGCGCAAGCTCGATGGTTTTTTCGGTGTCGCCGTGGGTCACGCCAAAAAACGCATGGATCTTGCCCTTGCAGTAGCGGGCCATGTCCTTGATGACGGTCTTTTTTTCTTCAATGGTCAGGGTTGTGGGTTCGCCGGTGGAGCCCAGCACAAGCAAGGTGCTGGTGCCGTTGGCGGCGTGAAAATCCACAAGATCATGCATCACACCAAGGTCAATGGTGTTATTTTCGGTAAAGGGGGTAACAATCGCTACCCAGGAACCTTCAGGATAAATCAGCTTTCCCATCTTCAATCTCCTTTAATGCTCTGCCTCAGGCAACAGCGCGGGCCTGCACGGCCTTGCTGCTCATTTTACAATATGCGCCGGTAACAAACACAATGCCAAGGCCAATCATATCTGTGATGGTACCGGGGATAATCAGCAGACACGCGCCCACAATCAGCAGCAGGGCCACCGGCAGCGGTATGGGGCGGAAAAACCAGCGTTCCATGCCGCCAGCCAGGGCAACGGTGCCGATGGTGGCGGTAACAAAAACCTGGAGGATGTTCGGCCACTCGCCCTGCATGAGCAGAGCCGGGTCATACATGAAGAAGAACGGCACAATAAAGGCCACGCTGCACAGGCGCGAGGCGATCAGGCCCGTGCGCATCATGGAAGCGCCCGCCACTTCCGCGCCAGCGTAGGCGGCAACGGCCACCGGAGGAGTAACCATTGAGATCACTCCGAAATAAAATACGAAGAAATGCGAGGAAAGCACGCTGAAGCCAAGCTCGCGCAGAGCGGGAACCCCCAGAGTAGCCACAAGCACATAGGCCACGGTGGTGGGCGTACCCATGCCCATGAGGAGCGAGGCAAGCATGATCAGAATCAGCGCAACTATGGTACTGCCGCCGGATATGGAAATAACCACCGAGGCGAGGTTAAGCCCCACGCCTGTAAGCGACACAACGCCGATAACAACACCCGCGCCAAGGCAGGCAACCGCAATCAGGATCATGCGCCGACCGGCGGTGGAAAGTATTTCAACAAAGCGGCGCGGCCCGATGGCAAATTTTTTATCGCCCCACGAAACCAGCACGGCAGACGCAGCGGCAGCTATCGCCGCCCTGAAGGGCGTGTAGCCGCTCATCATGATCGCAAGCAGCACCACAATGGGCAGCAGAAGATAGAGCCTTTTGACAACATCCTTCATGCGGGGCAGTTCCTCCTTGGGAACCCCCAAAAGACCCAGCTTGGCAGCCTCAAAGTCCACCATCATAAGGATGGAAAAAAAGTACAGAAAGGCCGGGATCACCGCCGCCTTGCACACCTCAAGGTAGGGTATGCCCAGCGTGTCCGCCATCAGGAATGCGGCTGCGCCCATGACCGGGGGCATGATCTGCCCGCCGGTGGAGGCCGCTGCCTCCACTGCGCCGGCAAACACAGGTTTGTACCCGGCCTTTTTCATCATGGGGATGGTAAACGCGCCCGTGGCGTAAACATTGGCGGCAGCAGAGCCGGAAATGGTGCCGAAAAAGGCACTGGTGATAACAGCAATCTTTGCAGGGCCGCCGCGATAATGGCCTGTCAGCGCACGGCCAAGATCCATGAGCACATCGCCCGCGCCGCAGCGCTCAAGAAAGGTGCCAAAAACAATGAAGGCGGCAATATAGGTGGCTGAAACTCCGATGGCTGAAGAATACAGCCCCTCAAGCCCGAACCCCAGATAATCCACCACTTCGTTCCACGTAAACCCTTTGTGCGCGAGCATGCCGGGGATATGGTTCCCCCACAACGCATAGGCCAGAAACAGCAGGCAGACCACCAGCAACGACATGCCCACAACGCGCTGAATAAGCACCAGAACCAGCACCAGGGCAGTAATGCCGCTGATGGTCTGGCCAAGGGTCAGATCGTCAACCATGACCAGACGTTCCGCAATCTGGTCTGCCTGAATGGCTGGCAGTGCAAAAGCCGCCAGTGCCACCAGCGCCAGCACAAGATCAAGGGGCGCTGGCCCGCGCTTCTTGCTGGAAGGATAGACCAGAAAGGCCAGCGATGCGGCAAACATGACGTGGATGGGCCGATGCACGTAGGCCACCGGCATGCCAAAAATCGTGGTGACGCAGTGGTAGCCCGCAAAGAGCAGGCAGCCAAAAAATATGAGGTATTGCACAAGCCTGGCAAAACCCTGCTGGCCCGCAACTTCGCCAAAGTCATTGCTGGCTTCGCCGGCAAGTTCTTTTTCCACCGCGCTGCGGGCCAGATTGACCTTGGTTGACGCGCCTGTGGCGTCTTTTTGTTCAGAAGAAGCCATTACTTCACCCAGCCCTTTTCCTTGTAATAACGCAGGGCACCGGGGTGAATGTATTGCACGTCAATATGGTCAGCGCTTTTGCTGGGATCAAAGACCGAATAGGTCTGGTGCACATTGCGGATCATCTCGGGCTTTTCGCAAAGCGCCTTGGTCAGGGCGTACACGGCATCGTCCGGCAGGTTGGCGCCCACGGGCAAAACCACGGTTTCGGCCATGTGGGGCGTATCCTTTGTGATAAAGTAATACTGTCCGGCCTTGATGGTGTAGGTCATGTAGCCATCGCTGCTCAGCTTGTCGAGAACCGCCTGATCAATGGGCAGCATCTTCATTTTGACGGTGGTGATCAGCTCGTTGATGGACGACACAATGGGGCCCACATAGGCGTCCGCGTGACCATCCTGAATGAGGGAGGAGGCTTCCGCGTAGGAAACGTAGCTCACAGAGCCGCCCCATTCCTTGATGTCTTCAAACGAAAAACCATACTGCTTGAGCATGTTTTCGGACGCAACAGCGGGCGAGGAACCCTTTTTAGAGGTCAGCAGGCGGATTTTGGGCTTGGTGCGGGCAATATCCGCAATGGAGGTGTAGGGGGAATCCTCGCGCACAAGAAAGAAGCTCATGGGCATGGGCGCCACATACATCATGATTTTTACATTCTGCACGGGCTTGCGGTTGGCAAACACGCCCTCTGCCTTGAGGCTCTCCTGATAGAGCTTGATCATGCTTGTGCCAAGATCAGCCTTGCCCGCATCAATCTTCAGCAGGTTTTCCACCGAGCCGCCTGTGTTGACGCTCACTGTAGTGCCGGGCATGACCGAACGCGCAGCTTCGCCAATCACGCCGCCAAGGGCGTAAAAATCGCCGCCAAGCGGGCCGGAGGTAATGGTAAATGTTTTCAGCTCCGCCGCCCTGGGCATCTGGATCAGCCCAGCAGCCAGCATGACCACGGCAACCAACAGCGAAATCAAACCCTTTTTCATAGAATACTCCTGTGTACGGTTTATCCCGGCCTTTATTAAGGCGCGGCAGCGTCGCTGGCACTTGGCAATACTCTGGGGGGGTATAACTGTTAGCACCCTATCAAATTTTATACCAAAATCATATCCCCACTCCCAGACCTTGCGGCTCTAGCATTTAATGCCTTCACTCCACACCGGGGCAAGGGTCTGCCAGATGCAAAATTGAAAACATCCTGAACAAACATAGTTAAATCGTATAGCATTTCAATGTGTTATCTGTATTCTCAAATCTGGGAATACATTTCTCAAATATGAGAAAATCCTGTCTCTGCTGCATGCCAAAGATCTGAAAAGACGAGGCAGGATCTTTTTTTGGAGCTAATGCAGCAGATTATATTCCTGCAGTTTGCGGTACAATGTGGCGCTGCTGATGCCCAGCCGCTGCGCCAGAAGCCTTTTTTGCTCCGTGCTGGCAGCTACGCCGATCAGGCGTTCCAAAAGCTGTTTTTCGTGCGCTGCAAGCATTTCCTTGAGCGTTGTTGCAGGCGCTGTTCCGGACTGTCTGGCAAAAAAATGCTGCGGCAAGTCATTGGCCCGTATCAGCGGGCCTTCAACAACGTTAACAAGATACTCAATGATATTGCGCAATTCACGCACATTTCCCGGCCAGTCATGGCCCATGAATGCGTCAAAAGCCACTGGCTCAAGCCCGCGTATGTCACGGCGCAGCTCGCGCCGGTAGCGGGCAAGAAAGCTCTCGATAAAAACGGGGATATCCTCACGCCGCTGACGCAAGGGCGGTATATGGATGGGAATGACATTCAGGCGGTAATACAGGTCGTTGCGAAAGGTTCCCTGAGCGACCATTTCCTGCAAATTGCGATTGCTGGCGCAGACAATGCGCACGTTCACCGGGATTGACGAAGAACCGCCCACCCGCTGCACGCATTTATCCTGAAGCACGCGCAACAGTTTGGCCTGCACGGGCAAGGGCATCTCGCCCACTTCGTCCAGAAACAGGGTACTTTCATGAGCCAGTTCAAACCTGCCCATGCTTCCGCCCTTTCTGGCGCCCGTAAACGCCCCTTCTTCGTAGCCAAACAGCTCGCTCTCCACCAGATTTTCAGGAATAGCCCCGCAGTTTACAGCTGTCATCAGCCGTTTGCCGCGCCCGCTCATGCTATGGATCGTGCGGGCCAGCACCTCCTTGCCGGTGCCGCTTTCGCCGCTGATAAGCACGGTGGAATCCGATGCTGCGATCTTCTGCACCAGAGCCAGAATATCGCGAATGGCGGCGCTGTTGCCCAGCAGGGGAGTCTCTTCCAGCTGTTTGCGTTCACCGCTTACCACCGCATCAAGCTGGTGTTCAAGAATGCGCGAACGCTGCTGGGTGACAAGCTTGCTTTCAATCAGCATGCTCATATATTTGAGGAATTCCTGAAGCTTTTCCTGATTCCCCAGCAGTCGCCCCCGCTCGTCTTCGTTAAACGCAACAATGCCGATAACGCCAGCCACCTTGTTGTTCAAAAATATGGGATAGGCCATGTCGGCGAGTTCGTTGCAGTTCTCGCGGTTGGCGCACACGCTGCATGCCTGATCCTTCTGCACGTTTTTGACAAAAGCCGGTTTGCCGGTCTTGAATACTTTGTCAAAAAAAGCACTGTGCGCGATCTTCTGGCTGATGAGCGACTCGTATTCCGCAGTGCCGCCCACGCGCACCTGATTGCAGTCAACAACGGTGACGGGCGCGTCCAGAATGGAAGCAACCGCAAGCACGTAGGCCTGCACAAAAGGCTGAATTTGCATAAGGCTTGAAAGTTCTGCCATTCCTGCTGCTCTTGGGTAATAAACTGTTCGAAGGATGCAGAACGCATGGCGCGCCGCGTCAAATCTGCATCTGAAAGTACCTGAGCGATACCTTTTGCCCAGGCCAAGTGCAAGCCTTGCCCGCTTGCAAGCGGGTACTCTCTCTGCCAGTATGCGCCTCACACCATCGCGGCAGAAAGCCGCGCAACAGGAGACAAGGGTTGAGTATCATACTGCGCGCTGGCAATGCACTTACCCGGTATATGGGTGTGCTTATTCTGACATGCTCGGCTTTGGCTTTATGGAAGCCGGAGCTGTTCCGCTGGGTGGCCCCGCACGTTACGCCGCTTCTGGGGTGCATCATGTTTGGCATGGGCATGACCCTGCGCCTCAAGGATTTCAGCCTGGTATTTTCCCAGCCGCGCGCCCTGCTGCTTGGCCTGTTGGCCCAGTTCGGCTGCATGCCGCTGCTGGCCTTTGCGCTGTGCCATCTGTTCGCCCTGCCGCCAGATCTGGCGATGGGCGTCATTCTTGTGGGCACGGCCCCCGGCGGCACCGCCTCCAATGTGCTGACCTTTATTGCCAGAGGCGACGTGCCGTATTCCGTGGCGCTCACCTCGCTGACAACCGTTGTTGCACTGGTGCTCATGCCGGTGCTCACATGGCTGCTTGGCGGCGTATGGGTTCCTGTAGACATGGGGGCCCTGTTCGTTTCCATCCTCAAAATCGTGGTGATCCCGGTTATTCTGGGCATTGCGGCGCACCGTTACTGCGGCAGGCTTACAGAGCGGGCCATCCCCTTTCTGCCCCCGGCTTCGGCGCTGACCATCAGCCTTGTGGTGGCTGGCATCATGGCCATCAATGCCCAGAGCATCCTTCGCGCCAGCGCCGACATATTTCTGGTGGTCGTGTGCCACAACCTGCTGGGTTTGGCTTTTGGCTATGCCGTGGGCCGCATCTGGAAATTTGATGAACCCCGCTGCCGCGCTCTCTGCTTTGAGGTCGGCACTCAGAACTCCGGTCTGGCCACGGCCCTCGCGCTGGCGCATTTTTCCCCGGTTTCAGCCATTGCTGGCGCGCTGTTCAGCGTATGGCAGAATATTTCTGGCGCGCTGGTTTCAAACTACTTTCACGGTAAAAAACCGACCCCGTAGCCGAAGCACGGAGCAGAGCCGCTGCACCAAGCCCGAACACCCTCCACGAACTGCCGGACTTTGACTCCGGCGCGGGGCTGTGCCAAGTTGTCCACAGCCGCCACCGCTGGCAGGTTATGCCCTTGGCTAACCTTGCAGCAGGCCGGCAGCCTAGTACCCTCAACCCTTACCAGCAATCTTGAAGAAGGAAGCGCCATGAGCAAGGAAGTCATCAGCACGAGCAAGGCCCCCGGGGCAGTCGGCCCTTACAGCCAGGGCATCAAGACCGGCAACATGTTCTTCTTTTCCGGTCAGATTCCCATTGACCCCGCCATCGGCAAGCTGGTGGAAGGCGATGTGAGCGCTCAGGCGGAACAGGCCTGCAAAAACGTTATGGCATTGCTGGAATCACAGGGGCTGACCGCCGCCAATGTGGTCAAAACCACCGTATTCATCACCGATATGGGCAACTTTGCGGCTGTTAACGAAGTGTACAAAAAGTATTTCACGGCACCCTGCCCCGCGCGTTCCTGCGTTGAGGTCAGCAAGCTGCCGCTTGGCGCGCAGGTTGAAATCGAGGCCATTGCCGCGCTGTAATTTTTAGCGTCAATTCGGGCGGCATGGCCCGGCCTTCAACCGCAACGCGGCTCTTGTTTGCAAGCAGCCGCGTTGCGGTTTGTTTGTGGCATGGCGCCACGGCAACACCGCAGCATCAGGCGCTTTGTTGATTTACAGATGCTGCAAAATAGTGGAATATGCAGAAGATTAACGGCAAATGCGAGGCGTGGTATGGATGACCGACAGTCGGATATCACTGGGCAGTATGCCCTGCATATGCAGAAGCAGCTTGTGCAGCACTGCCTTGCCCCCTGGCCTCGCCGTGGCCGCACCCTGCTTGAAGTGAACTGCGGACGCGGCGAGCTGTTGCCCCTGTTGTGGGAATACGGCTTTGACATGACCGCCACGGAGCACGATCCCGAGTTGCGGGCCGAGGCAAGCCGCATGGCTGACCGCGCCGAAGTGCTGGCCGCCGTTGACGATCACCTGCCCTTTGATGATGACGAATTTGACTGGGTTGTGCTGCACATTGCTTCGCCCAGCACCGAAAGCACGCGCAAGGCCATAGCCGAATCACTGCGCGTGACCTCCGCAGGCCTTGCCCTCACATTCTGGAACTCGGCTTCGCTTCCCTTTATGCTCCACCTGCTTGGCGGCCGCAAAACCGCATGGCCCGGCCCCACCTTCTGCTGGTGGCAGATATGGCGGACGCTCAGGAGCCTTTCGGCTGGCCGCATCAGCGGGGCAAGCGTTCTTGCCGGGCCGCAGGGCACCTGGAATGCCTCGTGCGCCCTTTCCGGCTGCAACAGGGTTTTGCCCTGGCTGCCCATGGGAGCATGGGGCATTATCCGTATCGACATGGCAAAATCCCGCCCGGTCACGCCCCTGCCTTTGCGGCTCGGGCGCAGACGCATGCGCCGCGCAGAGCCTGTTCTGGAATGCGGCCACAAATCTCAGGCCAAGGCTGCCGACACAGAGAGGAAAGCGCCATGAACCTGCCCTTTATTGCCTCCCTTGTGGCATTCATACGCCAGCACTTGCTGGCGCTGGCCGCGGTGCTGCTTGTGATTCTGGCGGCGGTGGGCGGATTCAGCGGCTGGCGGTACTACCAGTTCAGACAGACTGCCGAATTTGCCTTTGCGCAGATAAAGGACGCCCTGCACCCGGCCAAACCCACAGAACTGGCGCAATGCATAAACTTTGACGCCATTTCCCTGCCCTTGGCCAAGGCCATTGCAGAGCATTACCCCTTTTTGAAAAAGGGGCCAAACCAGTTGCGCGATCTGAGCGACATGGTTCAGGTTGGTCTGCTCAAGCAGGCGCGCGTCAAGGAAGAACCCGTCAAGGAAGAAACTGACGAACTGGTGCGCCTCAGAACCCCCCTGTATGTTCTGCCGCCAAACTTTTTCACCCAGTTTTTTACAACCATGACCTTGCAGAACCCCACGGAGAATACAGCGCTGATAGCCGCGCAGATTCGCCACCCCGTGCTGAACAAACAGTTTTCAGTGCTGCTGCGCATGGACAAAACCCCTGAGGGATGGAAGCTGGACGACATGGTCAATGCCGAGGAGCTGGTCCGCCAGTTCCGCGAGTTCCAGATGGAGCGCATGGTCGCGCAACGGCAACTGCTTCTTGACAAAAACGCCAAGATAAAAAAACGCATGGAAGATACACTTCCGCTCAAAGCCTGCACTGCCAGCGCAGGTTTGATTTCAGACGGAAAGACCCTTCTTGTTGTGGTGGACGTGCAAAGCAAGAACATCAGCACGATCCCCGTCAACAACGTGGATCTTTCGGTCAAAATTTTAGCGCCGGACGGCACGGAGCTGATGCAGCGTTTTCTTAATGCAGTGCAGCCCACATTCCCAGGTGATACATTTGAACGCAGATGGACAATTGAAGTTGACGGCACAAGCCCGCTTGGCAAATCCATTGTGGCAGCGCGCAAGCTCACCTGTGAAGCTTCGTGGAAAACTCTGGGACTCGCCAATGGAGAGATACTGCACTTTGTCATAGCGCCTGATCTGCTGGAAGAATTTCAGTAGTTTTCACAGTCACCTGTCCACTATGCCCTTTTCTCGCGCAGGCGAATGTGTCATAGTGGTGAGGTTGGCGGGCCCACAACGCCCGTGCCAGCCTACATAAACTCAAGGAGCCGCAAAATGTCGGGCCTCAGCCGTTCCATACACCTTACGGTGCATATCCATAAAGATCCTGCCGCTATGGCCGAACGCGCCGCCCACATTCTGGCGGCAGCCTGCGAAGAAGCCATTGCCGACAGGGGTGTGTTCAGGATCGCCCTCTCCGGCGGGCAGACTCCCACGCCGCTTTTCCGCCTGCTGGCGGGCAAAGACTGGGCCGACCGTCTTCCCTGGGACAAAATGACCTTTTACTGGGTGGATGAACGCTGCGTTGGCCCTGACCATCCTGACAGCAACTACGGGCTTGCGCGCCGCGAACTGCTGAGCATGGTTCCCGCCACTCACTTTTTCCGCATGCGCGGCGAGGAAGATCCCGTTGAAGCCGCCGTCAAATACGAGCAGCAGATCCGCGCCGAATTCAACCTCGGCCCGCAGGAACTGCCCCGCTTTGACTTCATGCTGCTGGGCATGGGCGAAGACGGCCACACCGGCTCCATCTTCCCCAATTCGCCCGCCCTTGCCGAGCGCAAGCGCCTTGTCATTGACCAGTACGTGCCCGAACGCAAGGCCGACCGCCTCACGCTCACCCTGCCCGTCATCAACAACGCCCGCTGCTGCATGTTTCTCGTGACCGGCAAGGAAAAGCACGATGTGCTTTCACGCGCGCTCAACCTGCTGGCCGAACCCACCCTGCCCGCACAAAAGGTACGCCCCGGATTTGGCGAACTGATCTGGGTTGTGGACGAAGCCGCCGCACGAGGCGAGTAAGCCACCCCATTCACGGATATCTCAATCAAAGCCACCCGCCACCGGGTGGCTTTGATTTGATGCCCGGCAAGCGGATGCCCTCCCTGCGCAACCTGTCAGTTACAGCAAGATTGCTTGCAATCAGTGGACTATTTTTCAACGCTTCCCCAAGACAAGCGAACTCCGCCAGCAAATGACTGTTTGCGGCTTGTGGCCGCAGCGCGTCCGTATCACGGCCAACAGAGAGCACTAATTTGAGCCTCCCCCGCAAAGACCGCCGCAACGAATTTTCTCTGGACTGGCTTAATTTCTTCCTTGCCGATGTGCGTGACGGGCTCGGCCCCTATCTGGCTATCTACCTGCTGGCCGTGCACAAGTGGGAGCCTGCGGCCATCGGGCTAGTCATGAGCCTGTCTGGAGTTGCAGCACTGCTGGCGCAGACCCCAGCCGGGGCGCTGATCGACCGGATACCCGCAAAACGGGCGGCTCTGGTTGTTGCAGCACTGCTGGTCACCGGCAGTTGCCTGCTGCTGCCGTGGGTCAGTTCATTCGGTTTAGTGGCCCTGACGCAAACAGCCAGCGCCGCCGCTGGCTCCATATTTGCTCCGGCCATTGCAGCCATTTCCCTCGGCATCACCGGCCCGAAAGCATTTACACGCCGCACCGGGCGCAATGAAATTTTCAATCACGCGGGCAATGCCTGCGCTGCGCTCCTGGCTGGCGGCTTCGCCTATCTGTACGGCCCGACGGCAGTGTTCTACCTGATGGCCGTTATGACGCTTGGCAGCGTGATTTCTGTCAGCATGGTCTCGCCGCAGGCCATTGACCATGAAGCGGCGCGCGGATTTGCCCCCGGCTCGACAAAGAGGCATCAGCAACCGTCCGGGGCGCGGGTACTGCTCGCCAACCGCCCTCTGCTGCTTTTTGGCGTTTGCTGCGCCCTGTTCCATCTGGCCAATGCGGCCATGCTGCCACTGGTGAGCCAGAAACTGTCGCTGGTCAACCTGCAAATGGCCACGCCGCTCACATCCGCCTGCATTGTGGCCGCGCAGATGGTCATGATGCCTGTGGCCCTGCTGGCTGGCCTCAAGGCCGACAAATGGGGCCGCAAGCCCCTGCTGATGGCGGGATTTCTGATTCTGCCTTTGCGCGGTCTGCTTTATGTGTTGTCCGACAACCCATACTGGCTGGTGACGGTGCAGTTGCTTGACGGCATCGGCGCGGGCATCTTTGGGGTGTTGTTTCCGGTGGTGGTTGAGGATCTCACGCAGGGGACGGGCCGCTTTAATGCCAGCCTTGGCGCTCTTTCCACCGTGTTTGGTCTGGGCGCTGCGCTCAGTGCGGGTCTGGCGGGGATGGTGGTGCAGGCTGCGGGCTACGACGCTGCATTTCTGACCCTGGCCGCCATAGCGGCCGCGGCATTTCTCCTTCTCTGGCTGACCATGCCGGAAACCCGCAACAAGGTGGAGCGCGTGGCCTCCGAGGCTTAGCATGACCACGCCGCACCCCGTGAAGCGAATAGCCATCCGCGGCTCCACGCCTTCAAGCACAGCACAGCTGAAACGCAAAAAAGCTCCTTTTTCAAGGAGCTTTTTATTCTCAGCCTGCACGCTGTAAGAGCGGAAAAACTTTTTCTGTCTGCGTTATGGAGCAACGGCAGCATCGTCGCCAGCAGGTTTTGCCTCTACAGCAGGGCTGTCGGGCTGCTGCTCTGAAGGCGACGTTTCGGCCTTTTCCGGCTTCTGCACGGGCTTCCGCACTGGCTTGTGCGCGGGCTTCCGCGCAATGTCCGGGGCTGACTCCGGTACTGGTTCCTGTGAAAGTTCCTGTATGGGCAATGGTTCCAAGCCCTGCCACACGCGGGCCTTGCAGATGATTTCCGGCCTGTATTCAAAGTGCATCAGGTCATATTCGTGCCATTTGCCGCCCCAGATGAAGCCCTCGTTTTCAAAGGCTGCCACAATGGCGGAAGGATAGCTTTGCTGCAAGGGATGCGGACGCAGTTTGCTCCAGCGCCAGTAGGTGGCAATGCCGGGGCTGATATCAAAGGCAATGCCGAAGGCGTGGGGGCTCAGGCGGTTCTCGCCCGCAATGCGCCGCCAGGCGAACCCGCCGTCCATTTTCAGCAGGGTTTTCAGGCGAGGCTCCTGAGCGGCCTGCGGTGCAAGATTGGCGTTTGCCCTGTTCATGGCTTGCGCCGCTGCGGGCGAAAGATGCAGATGCTGCCCCAGCAGGCGGGCTTGAACCAGATGCCCCCCAACAGCCTTGGGCGTAGAGCCGTAAAGGGCTTGCAGCAGATCATAGGAGCGCCGCCGCCCCGGCGAAACACCCAGAGGAGTATCAGGCCGCTGTGGCTCCAGAGGATACGGTTCAGCCATGCTCGCCCGCACATTCACTACCCACTCGGATTCCTGCGAACCAGCCAAGGAGGCCGCTCCCGGCGCAGCGTCATACAGCACGCGGCGGCCATCGTTGAATACCAGCCACTGGCCCTGCGCGTCCGTCGTCATGTTGGTGATCTGCGGGTAGGCCCGCCGCAGGCAATAAAAATCCACCCGCGCGGCATCATCAAGCCCGGCGGGCAGATCAGCGGCGTCAATGAGGCCTTTGGCAGCCCCTGCGGCACCGCTTGCGGGCGCATTGGAGGGCGCACTGGATGACATAGCCGTTTCTGCCTGCGCGACATGGGCACAGCACAAAAAAATAAAAAGCAGCAATATTGGCATGAAGGCACCCTAGCCGCCCCTGGCTTGTCAAGGCAAGCGCTTTTGCGTACATCTGCGCCATGTCTGCCTGGAAATTTTATCTGGTCACGTTCGGCTGCAAGGTCAATCAGTACGAAACCCAATCACTGCGCGAAGCCTGGCTTGCCCAGGGCGGCGTGGAATGCAGCGCCCCCGCCGAGGCGGATGTGGTGTGCGTCAACAGTTGCGCCATCACCTCCAAGGGCGAGAGGGACGCGCGCAATGCCGTGTTCCGCCTGCGCAGGGAGGCCCCCTCTTCGCGTCTGATTCTCACCGGTTGCGCGGCGCGGCTGTTTGCCGATTACAAACCGCGCCCCGGCGCCATTTGGGCCGCCCCGGATCTGCTGGTGCCGCAGGAAGAAAAAAGCCGTCTGCTGCATGGCCCGTGGGCCGACCTTGACGGCGAGGGCATCACCCCGTCCGCCGGGGAGCTGGAGGCTACCGCGCCTGTGGGCACCGTTGCCGCCTCGACTCCTGCACAGGCCAAGGCGCAAGCAAATCAGCAGGCCTTTCCGCCATTTCAGATTTCCGCCTTCAAGCGCGCCCGCCCGGTACTGAAAGTGCAGGACGGCTGCGCCCACCGCTGCACCTACTGCATTGTTCCCTCTACGCGCGGCAAACCGCGCAGCCGCCCGGTGGATGAAATTGTTTCCGAGGCGCGCCGTCTGTTGCAGGCAGGCCATGCGGAGATCATGGTTTCCGGCATCAATCTGGGCCAGTACGGACGCGGCACGGATACGGGCGACTTCTGGAATCTGCTGCGCACGCTTGACGCTGCCCTTGCCCCGGAATTTGCCGGGCAGGCCCGCCTGCGCATCAGCTCGCTGGAACCCGGCCAGCTCGATCAGCAAGGGCTGGACGCCCTGCTTGCCTGCCGCATGCTCTGCCCGCACCTGCATATTTCTTTGCAGCACGGCAGTCAGGCGGTGCTCAAACGCATGGGGCGCGGGCACTACACCCCCGCCATGCTGGAGCATGCCGTGAACGCGCTGGCCTCGCACTGGCCCATCATGGGACTTGGCGCAGATATCATCGCGGGCTTTCCCGGCGAGACGGAAGACGACATGCGCCAGTTGCTGGAGCTGATTGACCGCCTGCCCATGAGCTACGCCCACGTGTTCCCCTATTCGCGGCGGCCCGGCACGGCGGCAGACCGTTTTGACGGGCAGATTCCCCACAGTCTCAAGCTTGAGCGCGCGGCCCGCCTGCGCGAAGCCGTGAGCCGCAAACAGCAGGCATTTCTGGCAGAGCAGCTCAAACTACCCCGCATGCTGGTGGCTGCGGACAATCCGCAGGCATTTGCGGACTCCGCAGGCGTACCCGCAAATGTATCCGCTGACGCACCAGCGGCGCCCACGCCCGAATCTGCGGGCAAGAACAAGAAAGACTCCGTGAAAGGCGTGAACGAATATTACGCCGCCTGCTCCATCCGCCTGCCTGCGCAGGGCAAACGCCCCGGCGCGGATGCCGGGCTGTTGCCCGCGCGCCCCGTGGCCCTTACCGAAAAGGGACTGGAAGTGGAGCTGATGGAACAAAAATAAATGCAGCGCCGCCGTGTCTCTGTACACTGCATAAAAGAAAAGGAGAGCATGGCTCTCCTTTTCTTTTATCTGTATAAACCTGTGGTACTCTTTCGGGGACCCCTTACAGGCCTCCTGCAAACAGGCTAGATGCTGATCTTCGCGCCCAGCAGTTTAACAAACTCGGCGATCAGGGCGGGATGGGCAGGCCACGCGGGGGCGGAAACAAGGTTGCCGTCCACAGTGGCGCTGGTGAGAGTTTCGTTAAAGTCGCACCAGGTGGCCCCGGCGTCCACCACATCGGGCTTCACCGCAGGGTAGGCGGTGCAGCTGCGATTTTTCAGCACGCCAGCCGTCACAAGGATCTGCGGGCCGTGGCACACGGCGGCAATGGGCTTTTTGGCGTCGTTGAATTCGCGCACGATTTCCAGAATGCGGGGGTTCAGACGCAGGTATTCCGGGGCGCGGCCACCGGGAATGACAAGGCCCGCGTAGTCAGCGGTGTTTACTTTGTCGAAATCGTAGTTGATGCCAAAGTTGTGTCCGCGTTTTTCAGAGTAGGTCTGGTCGCCCTCAAAGTCATGGATGGCCGTGCGCACGCTTTCGCCGGCCTTTTTCCCGGGGCAGACTGCATGCACTTCATAGCCCAGCATCTGCAACATCTGGAAAGGCACCATGATTTCATAATCCTCAACATAGTCGCCAGCCAGCACCAGAATTTTTTTCATATGTTCCTCCAAACGGGGAGCAGCCCGTTAACGTGGTCGCAACGACCAGTTGTTGCGCGGCGGCCGGGCGGCAAAACACCGCCCTTGCCTTGACCGTACATATACTTATATATGCACACAAAGCATGTGGGCAAGCCCCTGACGCCACCCGGCCCGCACAATTGCGCGGTCTGGGAGGCTGGTCATTTTCTGGCCGCAGCGGCCTGCGCAAGCTTCAGAACATTTTCAACAGTAAGTATTCTAGCGCCCCCACGTTGCGGTATGCCGCCGCAAGGGTTTCATTCCGGCAACGAATCAGGAGAATAATCATGCCCATGTACGATTTTGTCTGCACGGCCTGCGGCAATAAATTTGAAGATCTCGTTTTTGGCGACGAAGTTCCCGCCTGCCCCAAGTGCAACTCCCCCGCCACAGAAAAGCAGATGTGCGTGCCCAGCCCGCTGAAAACCGGGGCTTTCCCCTACAAGCCCGGCCCTGTGCGCCCCATGGGCAAGGGCATGCCCCCCTCATGCGCCGCTGGTGGCGGCTGCGGCGGCTGCAGCGGAAATTCCAGCGGATCGCAGGCATAATGCACTGATTTTAAAAATAAAAAATGCATACCAACAGCGCCGGGCCAAGGGCATTTGTTGCATTCGCAAGCCCCTTGCTCTACACTGACGCATATCTTTAGCAGGAAGGAAGCTATGCTCCGTAGCATGACTGGCTTTGGCCGCTGCCTGGTGGAAAACGACTACACCACCCAGCAGTGGGAGGTTAAAAGCGTCAACAGTCGCCATCTTGACCTCAAGTGGCGTTTGCCTCTCTCTATACGCAGTCTTGAACCGCGCCTTGAAAAAGTGGTGCGGCGCTATGCCTCGCGCGGGCGCGTGGATGTGAGCCTGGTCTTGCAATACGCGCCGGGCAACACCCCCGCCATGCGTTTTGACATGGTGCAGGCCGCTGCCATGCTCGATAATTTGCAGGCACTGGCTGATGCGCGCGGCGAGGCTTATGTTCCCGACTTCAACGCACTGCTGCAGATCCCTTCTCTCTGGGGCGACAGCGGCGAGGAGCTGGACGAAGATACCGCCCGTTGCCTTGAAGAAGGTCTGGCCCTTGCGCTGGAAGACTGGAACGAGGCCCGCTCCGCCGAAGGCCGTGCCCTTGCCACCGACATGCACTCCCGAATTCTGCGCATGGAAGAATGGACAGGCCTTATTGCCGAGCGCGCTCCCAACATCAAGGAAGAACGCGCCAATGCCCTGCGCGAACGCCTGAGCGAAGCCCTGTCCCAGAACGGGCAGGAGCTGGAAGAAGGCCGCTTTTTGCAGGAATCCGTCATTCTGGCGGACCGGCTGGATGTGAGCGAAGAGCTCACGCGGCTCAACACGCATCTGGCGCGCCTGCACGATCTGCTGCAAACCGGCGGCGATGCCGGGCGGCGGCTCGACTTTACCTTGCAGGAGTGCTTCCGCGAGATCAATACCTGCGGCAACAAACTGCCGGATGTGCAGCTTTCGCGCATGGTGGTTGATTTTAAAAACGAACTGGAAAAATGCCGCGAGCAGGTTCAGAATCTGGAATAAACATGCCTCGCGAACGTCTCATCAACATTGGTTTTGGCAACTATGTGCTGGCGGGCCGGGTTGTGGGCATTGTCAGCCCTGCATCCTCGCCCATGAAACGCCTTCGTGAAGACGCGCGGGCAGAGGGAAGACTCATTGACGCCACCCAAGGACGCAAAACGCGCTCCATCCTGGTGACGGACTCAAACCACGTCATACTTTCCTCCATCCAGCCGGAAACAATCAGTCAGCGCTTTGCGCAAGAGGAAGGGGACTAATGCCCCGCGAAGGCATAGCACTGGTGCTGAGCGCACCGTCTGGCGCAGGCAAGACCACGCTGGTCAAACGCCTGCTGGCGGAATTTCCACATATTGGCTACTCGGTTTCGTGCACGACGCGGCAACCGCGTCAGGGCGAAGTGGACGGCGAGGATTATATTTTTCTGAGCCACGAAGAATTCGAGCAAAGGCGCGTGCAGGGCTATTTTGCAGAATGGGCCGAGGTGCACGGCAATTTTTATGGTACGCCGCTGGGCCCGGTGAAGGAAAAACTGCATCAGGGCCAGGATGTGCTTTTTGACATTGACGTGCAGGGTGCGGCGCAGCTCAAGCTTTCCCTTTCAGAAGCCACGTTCGCCTTTATTCTGCCCCCCAGCCTGCACGAGCTTGAAAACCGTTTGCGCGGGCGCGGGCTGGATGACGAGCCGACCATCGCGCGCCGCCTTGTCAACGCGAGGTCAGAGATTCTTCAGGCCCGCTGGTATGATTCTGTCATTGTAAACGACAATCTGGATCAGGCCTATGATACCCTGCGGGCGGTGTACGTGGCGGCGGGGCTTGCACCTGCGCGCAATCCGCACCTGCTGGATGAGATTCTCAACCGCTGATGTGCTCTGGCTGGCGCGCTCTGGCTGATGCGCGCTGGCTGATGCGCGCTGGCCAGTACTGACAGATTCTGCTCTGGGCTGCTCCGCAGACCGCCAGCAAGAATGATACGCCCCCCACCCAACACGGCATGTGTATTGGGGCAAAAGACCTTAAACCGAATATTTTGTTCGTACAGCCGGGTTACTGGCCGCGAGCAGCAGAACAGGAAGCAACATGCCTACGCAGCAGCACAGGCCGCAACTGGCGGTAGCTCTGGATTTGCCCGAAAAACAGCTTGCCCTTGAGCTGGCGCGCAAACTGCGCGGCACGGTTCCCTGGTGCAAGGTGGGCATGGAGCTGTTCACCCATGCTGGCCCCGGCCTGCTGGAAGAACTGTCCGCAATGGGCTTCAGCGTTTTTCTTGACCTGAAGTTCTACGACATCCCCAACACAGTGGCGCAGGCTGTCAAAGCCGCGGCTGCGGCTGGGGTAAACATGCTGACCCTGCACTGCCAGGGCGGCGAGCGCATGTGCCGCGCCGCGGCAGAGGCGGCAGCCGGGGTTTCCGGGCAGCGCCCCCTGATTTTTGGCGTGACCGTGCTTACAAGTTTTGCGCCCGGTGAAATGCCCGGCATAGAAGCGTCGCCTGCTGATTTTGCTCTGGCATTGGCCCGGCAGGCCGGGCCGTGGGGGCTTGACGGCGTGGTCTGCTCCGGGCATGAGGCTACAGCCATCAAGGCCAGTTGCCCCGGCCTGCGCTGCCTTTGCCCAGGGATTCGCCCTGCGGGTTCCGCCGCTGGCGACCAGCGCCGCGTCATGACGCCCGCTCTGGCCATTGCGGCAGGGGCTGACTATCTGGTTGTGGGCAGGCCCATCACGGCTGCGCCGGACCCGCTGGCGATGGCCCGGCAGATTACGGAGGAAATGGCCTCCGCGCACACATAAAGAAGCATTGAGGATGAGCATGGCCGGTCAAACGCCCAAAAACGCGCAAGGCGATTCCCACAGCAACGCCAAAACCGATGTTCGCGGGGTCTTCTCCACACAGGAAGTCCGCAGGGTGGGTACTGGCACGACCACGCGCAAGACCGTGCAAAAAACTTTCTGGTTTATAGAGCAGCACGGCAAGGAAATTGACTGCCAGCCGCTCAATACCAACTATGTGCCGAGCGGCCCCAAGCGCAAAATCACTCTGGACGAGCTTATTGCCAAATTCTCGCCCGAGCCGGAATTTTACCTCAACTCCGTTTTCCCCAAAATGCAGGAGATCCAGCGCAGCATTGATAACGGCGACGAACATCGCGAAAATGGCGAGAACTTTGCCGCCGAATTTGAATACACGCGCGCCCTCAAGGTGGATGAAGAAAACGTGCGGGCCAACTTTGGCATAGGGCTGACCTATCTTGAGCGGGGCGACAACGCCAAGGCGCAGGACATTTTTCAACGCCTGGTAAAACTTGAAGCCGCGTTTGAGCCAGAGCACAAGCACCTGTTCAATGAATTTGGCATCAATCTTCGCAAAAGCAAGATGTTGCAGGAATCGTTTGAATACTACCAGCGCGCCCTTGAACTTTCGCCCACTGACGAAAACCTGTACATGAATATGGCTCGCGTGCTGCTTGAGCTCAAGGATATCGGCCAGTGCGTTGATTATCTGCTGAAAGCGCTTGAACTGGCCCCCCGGCACGAAACCTCGCTCAAATTTCTGGCATGGCTTATTCAGAAACAGCTCGTACCCGCCGACCGCATAGAAGGGGTACGCGCCGCACTTCAGGCCGCACAAAACGGGGCCGCGCAGAAACCCAAAACGGCGGGCTAACGCATTGAAAAACTGGCTGATCCGCGAGCCTGTGCAAAACATCTGCCCCACGCCGCCCCGGCAATGGGCAGATGCTCTCTCCATCTCGCCCCTTCTTCTTGAGATTCTCTGGCGGCGTGGCCTTTCCGAAAGGGAAGCCATGGACGCCTTTTTGTCCGCCCGGCTAGATTCGCTCACGCCCCCTGACCGCTGGCCCCAATTGCCCGAGGCATCCAGCCTGCTGGCTTCTGAACTGCTGGCCGGAAAAAAGCTGGCAGTTTGGGGCGATTATGACGTGGACGGCGTGACCGCAGCCACCTTGGTGCTGGATGTGCTTGAAAGCCACGGCATCCACGCGGACTGGCATATCCCCGACAGGCGCAGCGAGGGCTACGGCCTCAACGTGCCGCACATCGAGGCTCTGGCCGCCCAGGGCTGCGGCGTGCTGCTTACGGTGGACTGCGGCATTTCAGACGTGCAGGCAGTGCGGCGCGCCCGGGAACTTGGCATGACCGTGGTTGTTTCAGACCACCACCTGCCGCCCGAAGAACTGCCCCCTGCCCACGCCATCTGCAACCCCCGCATCCTCGCCGCAGAAGACCTGCCCTACCCGCACCTTGCTGGCGTGGGCGTGGCCTTTTACCTTATGGGCGGCGTCAACGCCGCCTTGGCCCCGCATACGGGTAAAAAGCACAACATGGGCGACTGCCTTGATCTGGTGGCGCTGGGCACCTTGGCGGACGTCATGCCCCTCACCGGAGAAAACCGCGTGCTCGTACGCGGCGGGCTTACCCGCATTGCGCGGGCGGAACGGCCCGGCATGGCGGCCTTGAAAGTTGCCAGCGGCATGAACGCCGCTGCGGCGTTAAGCGCCGGGCAGGCGGTTTTTCGTCTTGCGCCGCGCATCAACGCCGCCGGACGCATGGGCAAGGGCGAGCTGGCCCTGCGCCTGCTGCGCGAAAAAGATCACGTTGCCGCCGCAGGCATGGCGCAGGAGCTGGACGAACTCAATCTGGCCCGCCGTCAGGAAGAAGAACGCATTTACGCAGAAGCCAAGGCGCAGGCATCAGACATACTGTCGCGCGGGCCCCGCGCAGGCCTTGTGCTCTATGGCAAGGACTGGCACCCCGGCATCGTGGGCATTGTGGCCTCGCGCATTGTGGAAGATTACTACCGCCCCACCATCATTGTGTGCGACGATCAGGGCAGCCTCAAAGGCTCGGGCCGCTCTGTGCGCGAATTTGATCTGCACGGCGGTCTGACCCGCACGGCAGACTGCCTGCTGAACTTTGGCGGGCACCGTCAGGCGGCGGGGGTGCGCCTTGCGCCGGAAAGGCTGGAGGAATTCCGCGCCCGGTTCGACGCTGTGGCGGAAGAAGTGCTTGGCCCCAACCCGCTGCTTCCCAGCATCACCCTGGAATGCGAGCTGGGCTTCAAGCTGGCAGGGGATCACAACTTTCTTAAGGAACTTGAGCTGTTGCAACCCTTTGGCCCCGGCAATCCCGAGCCGGTATTCCAGTCGCCCCCGTTGCTGGTCAAGGAGCGTTCTTTTCTTGGGCGCAGCAGGGAACATGTGCTTTTGCGCCTGACAGACGGCGCCAGCGGTATTACCCTTTCTGCAAAGGCCTGGCGCATGGCTGACGAACTGCCCGCCTCGCTCATCAACAAGCATATTCTTGTGGCCTACACCCCGCGCATAGACACCTACAACGGCATTGCCTCGGTGGATATCGCCATCAAGGACTGGCGGCCAGCCTGACCGCCCAGCCTTCTTGTGATAAAAGCATAAAGGGGCAGCCCGGCAACAATCCGCCGGGCTGCCCCTTTTCACAATATGCCGGACGCGCTATCCCCGCTTCATTTCTGCAATCAGGTCGCTCAGGGCCTTGGCCTGGCGCGTAAGATCCGTCACGGCCTGAGCGGCTTCGTCCATGGCCCTGGCGGTCTGCAGGGAGATATCGTTGATCTTCACGATGGTCTGGTTGATCTCATCGCTGGTGGCAGACTGCTGCTCGCTGGCAGTGGCAATGGCGCGCACCTGATCTGCCGCAAGCTCCACGCTGTTGACAATGTGGGTGAGCGCTTCGCCGGACTGCCCGGCGAAATCGGAGGCAACCTCCACCTGCCGCAAGGCAACTTCCATAACATCCACGCTCTTGGCCGTACTGGTCTGGATGGCCTTGATGGCATTGCCCACATCGTGCGTCGAAGCCATGGTTTTTTCTGCCAGCTTGCGCACTTCGTCTGCCACCACGGCAAAACCGCGCCCTGCATCGCCCGCGCGTGCGGCCTCAATGGCGGCGTTGAGGGCCAGAAGATTGGTCTGGTCGGCAATATCAGAGATCACGTTCATAATGCGGTTAATGGCCTGAGCGTGGTCGTTCAGTTCCGCCATGTCGCTTTTGAGCCCGTGCGAAATCTCGCGCACTTGCCCGATGCTTTGCAGGGACTGCTGCACAATGCTTGAACCATTTTCAGCGCTGCTGCGCGTCTCCTCGGAGGTGGACGAAGCAGCCGAAGCATTGCGGGCCACTTCCTGCACAGTGGCGTTCATCTGGTTCATGGCTGTGGCCGCTTCGGTAAGGCGCTGCGCGGATTCGGAGGCAGCCTTTTCTGACTGCCCTATCTGCTGGGAAAGCCGCGCCGAAGCCGAAGCAAGAATATCCGCCACGCCTTCAAGCTGCCCCGCAGCAGCGAGCATGCCCTCTTTGCGCGCGTTTTCCGCCTGAATGGCGGCCTGCTCTGCGCGCTCCGTTGCCTGGCGGGCTTCTTCAGTGGCCTTATGCGCAGCAGCGGTTTTTTCCTCGCTTTCGCCCAGCAGGCGCTTGATATTGCCCATCATGCGCTCCATGCCAAATGAAAGCACGCTGAACTCGTCGCCTCTTTTTTCAGAGGTGCGCAGCAGCCGCTCCTCCTCCGTGGAGCATTCGAGCCTGCCGCCAGCAATGGCCTCGGCAATGCCGGAAAGCCCGCCAAGCAGGTGCACGATACTGCGCACACTTAAAAAGATGACTATGCCTACCACAAGGGCGCAAGCCACTGCCGTCAGCACGTTATTAACCAGCATGTCGCTGATGGGCTCGTAAAGAAGGGTTTTGTCCAGCTCCAGGCACAATATCCAGCCTTCATCGGGCATATCTGTATAATACAGAATTTTTTCAAGCCCTTCGGCATTCACAAATTCAAGGCGGCCCTTTTTGTTTTTGAGAACTTCCGCAACCCAGGCCGAGCCTGTTTCTTTCTGCCCGATGCGCTTCAGGTCGGGGTGCTGTACAATCACGCCTTCCGTATTGATAACAAAGGCCAAGCCCACATCACCAAGATCAACCTTGTTTGTGGTGGCTTCGGCCAGCTTGTCGTTGTCTGTGCCCCCATAAATAACGCCTACGATCTTGCCTTTGTCCTTAACGGGCATGCCGATGATGGTGGTCATTTTTTTGGTGGCCACGCTGACCAGCCCGATAGAGCTGACCTGTCCCTTCATGCCGTTGATAAAGTAGACGCGCTTTGAAAAATCTTCGCCAATGGTGCTGCTGAACGTCTGCGTATCGCCCCTTTTGCTGTGCATGATGACTTTGCCGTCAGGAGCAATAAGACCGCATGTGGCAATATTGCTGTTCACATCGGTAAAGTTCTTGAGAGCGTCATGGGCGTGGAGAAAAAGCTCATCGTTGTGGTCAATGGGGGCGCCATTGGCATAAGCTTCAAGAAAGAGGCGAAGGCGGCGATTTTCTGCAATCTGGGCAAGGGCTTCCTTCATGGATACAAAAACCGCGTTCAGGCCCACCTCCTGCCCTTTCAGAATGGCCGCAATATCCTGGCGGGTCTGCTTTCGCAATGCGTCTTCGGACATGCGATGACTTATGCCTGCCACAAGGGCCAGGCCAAGCATGGATGGAATAAGGATGTACAACGACATCTTCGTCAAAAGACCCAGCTTCATAGTGCCTCCCGGTACCTGACGCCCGTGCTGAAAAAGGAGCAGTTTTCAGTTTTATCGTCATGCTTCGGATATGCAATAGGGCAAAACGCATTCATGCCCGTACGAGCCAAGGCTAACGGACACCTCAACATGAATGATTCTGACCTTTATGGCAATGGGCAGCGTCTGTTCAGTGATTGCTTTCAAAAAAACAAGATGCCCCCGGTCAGGATAACTCGGGGGCATCGTCTTGCAATAAAGAAGCGTTACCTGTTACGGCATGGTGTACACGCGTTCGGTGTTAAAGATATTGCCTTCCTTTTCAAGCCCCTGGGCAGCTGCTTTGCTGTACCACGCAGCGGCTTCCGACGGATTTACAGGCACACCTACGCCAAATTCATAGCATGCGCCCACGTAACGTTGCGCCTGCGCAAAGCCTTGATCGGCAGAACGCTTGGCCCAGACAAAGGACTGATCCGGATCTTTGGCAAACCCATACCGCCCCTGGCTGTAATAAAGCGCAAGGTTGAACTGGGCTTCCGCATTGCCGGCAGAGGCAGCGCGGCTCATAAGATCGGCCACGGCGGTATCGTTTTTGGGAACCCCGGCACCCAATTCATACAGATAGCCCAACTGCACCTGCGCCTCGGCGTAATTCTGCTCAGCAGCTATGCGAAACCACTTGGCAGCGGTTTCCATATCCTGCGTCACGCCAAGGCCGTTTTCGTAGCAACGGCCCAGCAGCACCTGAGCGCGGGGATTGCCATCGCTGGCCAGAGGCTGCACCATCTGCACAACCTTGTTGTATTGACCGATATTATACGCAGTCCACGCTTCATCCAGCGTTTGCTCGGCGCTTTTGGCGGGAGCCGCCTGAACTGCAGCACCCATTCCAGAACCCAGGGCCAGCGCTGCGGCCAAAAGGATTGCAGAACCTATTTTTTTCATAAACATCTCCTTTGATTCCGGCTTTGCCGCCGAAGTTGCACGGCCAGACAGTAGTACCAGCGCGGGCTGTTGGCAAGCCGCCCCTTGACGCCATAGCTGGCAGAAGGCACAAACACAGCAGGCGCAGGGCTTGCCCGACCTTTTATTGCGCTCTGAGGAGATTTTGCATGACTGTTCCCCCAAACGGCCCTCGGCACGACCAACCCGATACTTCTGAACAGGCTGCGCTGCCCGAGGGCGATGCGGGCAAGACGGGCGCGCCGCGCGTGGTTGATGTGGAAATTCTGCACGACCATGAAGGCCCGCGCAATGACGGCCAGCACACAACAGGGCAGGGCAATGCCAGAGCGCAGGGCAATGGGTGGAATACGGCCCCAGGCTTCGGCCCCTTTGGGGATGGAGCGGACGCAGGTTCAGGCCAGGCGGAGTCGGGGCGTCAGGAGTACCGCAGCAGATTTTTCTACCGTGGAACCTTCGGCCAGGCCGGAGGGCTCGGCGGCATGAACCTTGGCCGCGTGTGGATGGGCGGCAACGATCAGTCTGGTTGCCTTGCAGCCAGCGTGACCTTTGCCCTCTTTATGGTCTGCCTTGCCCAGTTTGGTTTTCTTGCGGGCATCGGCTTTGTCTTCTTCCATATAATAGGCGCGGTCATGGGCGTTATGCGCGATCTGCGGCAGTTCAGCACGGGCCGCCTGCCCAATCCGTGGACATGGCGCATCGGCAACTGGGCAGTTTCCTTTCTGCTGACGGCATGGTTTGCCGGAGCCTTTGACTGAGCCGCGCTGCGATTACGGCCATGAATGATAGCCAGTGGCTCGTCTACCTGCTGGAGTGCGCTGACGGCACGCTGTATTGCGGCATCACCACAAATATGGAGCGCCGTCTGGGCCAGCACAATGGGCAGGTTCCCGGCGGGGCACGCTACACGCAGGGGCGTCGGCCCGTCCGGCTGCTTGCCAGCCGGGCTTGCGGCTGCAAAGGTGACGCGCTACGGCTTGAACTGGCCGTCAAATCCCGCCCACGCCTCCAAAAACTACAATTTCTGCTTGATGGAGAGAGTGTTTCATGCTGACACCTGACGCAATGATGGCTTTTTTTGCCGCCGCCCTGTTGCTTGGCATTGCCCCCGGGCCGGACAATATCTTTGTGCTCACCCAGTCTGCTCTTTTTGGTGTTGGCGCTGGCATAATCACCACGTTAGGGCTTGTTACGGGCCTGTGCGTACACACCACGGCAGTTGCCCTGGGCGTTGCCGCCATTTTTCAGACCTCGGCTCTGGCCTTTACCCTGCTCAAAGCAGCTGGCGCGGGCTATCTGCTCTGGCTTGCCTGGCTTTCATTCCGCGCCGGGGCATCCACAACCGATGTGGCGGACGGGGCCGCCAGCAGCACCGGCAGCAACTTCCCCGGCTACATGACGCTCTATCGCCGGGGAATAGTGATGAACGTCACCAACCCCAAGGTTTCACTCTTTTTTCTGGCCTTTCTGCCGCAATTCTGCGACCCCGCTCGCGGCAGCGTGGCCTTGCAGGTGCTGAGCCTCGGCGGCCTCTTCATGCTGGCTACCATCGTGGTTTTCTGGACAGTGGCCGCCCTGGGGGGCCGTCTAGCCGTATGGTTCAACCGTTCAAAGCGCGGGCAGATCATGATGCAGCGCGTGGCGGGCTGCGTGTTTGTGGGCCTGGCTTCCGCCCTGCTGCTCAGCGGGCGCTGATGCGCAACACGGGCCGCCCGTTTATAAATTGACAGGTGTGCTGATGAATTCACGCTCCCGCTGCTCTCGCCGCGCTGTTCTGGCCGGTCTTTGCGCCCTGCCCGTTCTCATATTGGGGGCCGCGATGAGCGCGCCTGTCATCAATTGCGCACTGGCCGCTGCCAGCCCCGAAATCAACGCAAAAGACCTGCAAAAAATGCTGGCCGAGCTTGAGGCGTCAAGCGGCGGCAGACTCGGCGTGGCAGCCAGCGTCAGCAACGGGGGCAACGTGTTGTCGTACCGTGGGGACGAACGCTTCCCCATGTGCAGCACCTTTAAAGTGCTGGCTGCGGCAGCTGTTTTGCGGGACAAACCGGGCATTCTTGAACAGAGAATCCATTTTGCCAAAAACGATATCCAGCCATGGTCGCCCGTTACAGAAAAGCACCTTGAAGACGGCATGACGGTATCAGAATTGTGCGCGGCCATGCTCCAGCACAGCGACAATACTGCTGCCAACCTTGTGCTTGCCCAGTTAGGCGGGCCTGAAGGATTGACCTCCATTGCCCGCAGCTTTGGCGATACTACGTTTCGCCTTGACCGCTGGGAAGTGGAACTGAACACGGCCCTTCCCGGCGATGCGCGCGACACCACAACACCCCTTGCCATGTGCCGCACCCTGAACGGTCTGCTTTGCGGCAATCTGCTGAAAGCGCCAGCCAAAAAACAAATGACGGACTGGATGCTGGGCTGCGCAACCGGGGCCGGACGCATCCCCGCGGGAGCGCCCCAAGGCTGGCGCTCGGCGCACAAAAGCGGCAGCGGAGAAAACGGCACCGCCAACGATGTGGGCGTACTGTTGCCGCAGAGCAATTCCGGGCAAGCAGCCAAGGCCCGCAAGAACAGAAACAAACCGCTGACTGTGGCCCTCTACCTCACGGGATCGCGCCTGACCGGGCCGGAAAACGACAAAATCCTTGCCCAGGCAACTCGCCTGGTCTGCGCCGCAGAAGGGCTTGCGACGCCGCCTGACAATATGTATTGACATGATTGACCAGCAAAGGTATGAAGTCCGACTTTCGAGGTATCACATGCAGAACTATCGTATTTCTCTCAATGACCTTTCCCCCGAGGGCAAGGAATTTACTCTGGACGACCCCGCCATCTGGCAGGAACCCATGGAGGAATTCCACCTTGACTGCCGCGTGAGCAAACCGCTGTGCGCGCGCATCCTGGTTTTGCCCACGGACGGCGGTTGGCTTGTGCGCGGCACGCTTGAGGGAGAAGTTGTTCTGCCTTGCAGCCGTTGCGCGGAAGATTCCACAGTGACCATTACCGCGCGCTTTGAAGATTTTGAGAGTCTTCCTGGCGGCAGCGATGATGAAGACGAAGAAGAAAATTACGCCCCCCTGCCCGATATGGATGGCGTGACCGAAGGCCGCATCGTGTTTGAACGCAACGCCCCCATGCTGGATCTTGCCGCCATTTGCTGGGAAGAATTCATGCTGGCATTGCCCCCTACACCCCTTTGCCGCAATAACTGCAAGGGCCTGTGCGCCGGATGCGGGGTTAATCTTAATGAAGGCATGTGCGCCTGCACGGAAGAAGAAGGCGACCCCCGCATGGCGGCATTGCGCGGCCTCACTCTGCACAAAAACTAGACAATCACAATTTTTTTTACTAATCTGCTGTGTCTTGCGGGCGGGCATGCGCGCCAAGCCGCCCAAACCCGCACAAACATTCCGCAAGACAGGAAAAGGAGACTACCATGGCCGTTCAGCAAAATAAGAAATCCCGTTCCCGCAAGGGCATGCGCCGCTCCCATGATCGTGTGGCCGTGCCTGCCGTTATCTACTGCTCCTGCGGCGAACCCACCGTTCCGCACAGCGTGTGCCCCAACTGCGGCACCTACAAAGGCCGCCAGGTGATCGCCAAAAGCGAAAACGAATAATGAACGAGCGCCCCATCATTGCCGTGGACGCCATGGGCGGGGACTTTGGCCCCTCTGTGGTTGTGCCGGGAGCTATAGAAGCTGCAAGGCTTTATGATCTGCATGTCCAGCTTGTGGGCGACACCCCCAAGCTGGAGGCCGAGCTCGAAAAGCTCGATCTTACCGATGTGCATTTCGACATAGTTCAAGCCGATGATGTGGTGCATATGAACGAAAAGCCTTCGGACATTCTGCGCCGCAAGAAAAACGCGTCCATCCAGGTGGCCTGCCGTCAGGTCAAGGATGGCGCGGCGGATGCTGTTGTCAGCGCCGGGCATTCCGGCGCTACGGTGGCTTGCGGCATGTTCATCATGGGGCGTTTGCCTGGGGTGGAGCGCCCTGCTCTTGCCACCTTGCTGCCCACGGAAAAAAATCCCGTGGTCGTGCTTGATGTGGGAGCAAATGTGGATTGCCGCCCCTATCATCTGTTCCAGTTTGGCCTCATGGGCGATGCGTTTGCCCGTGACCTGCTGGGCTACGCCTCTCCGCGTGTGAGCATCCTCAGCATCGGCGAAGAAGAGGGCAAGGGCAACAGTCAGGTCAAGGAAGCCTACGACCTGCTTAAAATGGCCCAGAACCTCAACTTTGCGGGCAATGCAGAAGGGCGCGACATCTTTATCGGCAATATCGACGTGGTTGTCTGCGATGGCTTTGTCGGTAACGTGGTCGTCAAGATGAGCGAGGGGCTGGCTACATCTCTGGTGCGCATGCTCAAGAAGGTGTTTACGTCCGGCGTCTTGCCCGCCATTGGCGGCATGCTGGCCAAAGGCGCTTTCAAACGCTTTGCCAGCACCATTGACTATGCGGAATACGGCGGCGCTCCCCTGCTGGGCCTCCAGGGTCTGGCCATTGTCTGCCACGGGCGCTCCAGCGCCAAGGCCATGACAAACGCCATCAAGATGAGCGGAACCTTTGTACGCAAGGGAACAAGTAGCCGCCTCGGTGAAACCATTCTTGCCAACGAGGAACTCACACGTTTCTCCCGCGCTATATAACCACACGGTATTTCTATGAATCCACTCTGTCATCTGCTCGCCTTGAGCGCCTATGTGCCGGATACGGTGCTGACCAATAGCGATCTCGCCAAGGTGGTAGACACCAATGACGAATGGATTGTTTCCCGCACCGGCATCAAGCAGCGGCACAGGCTGGACGATGCGGAAAACGCCTCGGATCTCGGCCTCAAGGCCGCCCGCAAGGCGCTAGTGGAAGCCGGGATGGACGCAGGGGAGCTCACCCACATAGTTGGCGCAACCTGCACCCCTGACGTGCTCTCTCCCTCCGTGGCCTGCATCATTGCCGGGCAGCTAGGCGCGGGCAAGGTCATGGCCTTTGACATCAGCGCGGCCTGCTCGGGCTTTCTGTACGGGCTTTCCATATGCCGCGCCCTGCTGGCGCAGGATCCTGACGCCAAAATTCTTTTTGTCTGCACAGAGGCGCTGACCCGCCGCGTAAACTGGGCAGACCGTTCCACATGCGTGCTTTTTGGCGATGCGGCCACGGCCTGCATTGTGAGCAGCGCTTCCAACAATGCCATGTCTTGCGTTGAAGACGTGGTTTGCCACAGCGACGGCGTGCAGCGCGACCTTATCGTGGTCGGCGGCGGCACCCGCTGCCAGTACGGCCTTGGCCAGCCTGTTGGTGAAGACTTTTTCATCACCATGCAGGGCCGCGAAACATACAAGCATGCAGTGCGCAACATGGTGCACGTGTGCGAGGAAGTGCTTGCGCGCAACGGCCTTTCGGGCGCAGATGTGGACCTGCTGGTGCCGCATCAGGCAAACATGCGCATTATTGAAGCCGTGGGCAGCCGCCTTGAATTGACAGGCGATCGCGTGTTCACCAATGTGGAAAAATACGGCAACACATCTTCTGCCTCCATTCCCCTGGCACTGAGCGAAGCTCGTGCCCAAGGCCGCATCCGCCCCGGCAGCCGCGTTCTTATGACGGCTTTTGGCGCAGGCCTTACCTGGGGCGCCGCATTGTTACGCTTTTGAGGCAATGCGCCTGCGGGATTGCCCCGCAGCACCGCGCCATGTATACTGAATTTCAGTCAGGCCAGGCCGTAAGCCGGGCAGCGCCACTGCAAAATTAACGCAAAAAGGCGATCCACGGGATACGGTCTCCTTTTTTACAGGACTCAGACAAAGGCGATATAAGCATGAGCACAGCGCAATCCTCCCCTGCAGCCGGACTGCCGACAGCCCTGGTTACCGGCGGTTCGCGCGGCATTGGCCGGGCCATTGCCCAAACCCTTGCCCGTGACGGCTTTCAGGTATTTCTCACCTACGTCAGCAAACCCGAAGAAGCGGAAAAAGTCGCTGCCGACATCTGCGCCGCTGGCGGCAAGGCCCAGGCCTTTGCACTTGATGTCAGCAACAGCGAAGCTGTGAGCGATTTTTTCGCTACCCAGATCAAAGACAAGGTTGATCTTGCGGTGCTGGTCAATAATGCCGGCATCACCAAGGACGGCGTTCTGATACGCATGAAGGACGAAGACTTCGACCGCGTAATTGCCGTCAACCTTCGCGGCGCGTTCGTCTGCACGCGCGAAGCCGCAAAAATCATGAGCAAGTCCCGCAAGGGGCGCATTGTTAATATTTCTTCCGTGGTGGGGCAGATGGGCAACGCGGGGCAGGCCAACTACGCTTCGGCCAAAGCCGCCCTGCTGGGGCTTACCAAGTCCTGCGCCAAAGAACTGGCCGCCCGCCAGATTACGGTTAACGCCGTAACGCCGGGCTTTATCGAAACGGACATGACAGCGACACTCAATGACGACGTGCGGGCGAGCTATACAGACAGCATCCCGCTCAGACGCATGGGCAGCGCCGAAGATGTGGCAGAGGCCGTGGCTTTTCTTGCTTCGGACAAAGCGGCCTACATCACCGGGCAGGTGCTGGGAGTGAACGGCGGCATGTACTGCTAGGCATTTACTACGGAAGACACCCGGTCAGGGCCGGGGTTAAAAGCAGACCACTAATTTATCTGGAGGATACCATGTCTGACGTTACTGAAAAAGTTACAAAAATCATCATTGACCAGCTCGGCGTGACCGCTGAAGAAGTGAAGCCCGCTGCTTCCTTTGTGGAAGACCTCGGTGCCGACTCCCTTGACCTGACCGAACTGATCATGGCCATGGAAGAAGAATTCGACATCGAAATTGCCGACGACGACGCCCAGAAGATCCTGAAAGTTCAGGATGCCATCAGCTACATCGAAAACAAGCAGTAACAGCGCTTGTTATAGTATATGCAGCGCGGGGGGGTCTGCCCCCCGCCTCAAAGGAGCATGCATGACCCGTCCCCGCGTAGTAATCACCGGCATAGGCGGCGTTACGCCCCTCGCCAATGATATTGAGAGCACCTGGAAAAAACTGCTCGCAGGCGAGTCGGGCATCGCGCCCATCACGCTTTTTGACGCCTCCGCCTACGATTCCCGCATTGCCGGTGAAGTGAAAAACTTTGTCGCCGAAGACTATATGCCCATGAAGCAGGCTCGGCGCATGGATCGCTTCACCCAGTTTGCAGTGGCCTCTGCCAAGATGCTGCTTGAAGACGCCAAGTACGAAATCACCGATGCCAACGCCTACGATACGGGCGTGATCCTCGGCATCGGTCTGGGCGGTCTGCACACCATCGAAACCTACCACGCCAAGCTGCTGGAATCCGGCCCCCACAAAATTTCGCCCTTCATGATCCCCATGCTGATTTCCAACATGGGGCCGGGACAGATATCCATCTTCACCGGCGCCAAGGGCTCGAACATCGTCACCACCACGGCCTGCGCCTCTGCCATCCACGCTCTTGGCACCGCCTACAGCGAAATGGTTCTGGGCCGCGCGACCGCAGTTATTTCCGGCGGTGTTGAAGCTACGGTTACGCCTCTGGGCGTGGCCGGGTTTACGGCTCTCAAGGCCCTCTCGACCCAGTTCAACGATGAGCCTTCCCGCGCATCCCGGCCCTTTGACGCCAACCGCGATGGCTTTGTCATCGGCGAAGGCGCTGGCCTGCTGCTGCTGGAAACACTGGAATCCGCGCAGGCGCGCGGCGCCAAAATTTATGCGGAAATGGTGGGTTACGGCGCGTCTGGCGATGCCTACCACATGACCGCCCCCCGCGACGACGGTGAAGGCATGGCCCGCGCCATGCAGAACGCCCTGCGCGAAGCTGGCATTGACGCTTCGGCCATTGGTCACATCAATGCCCACGCCACGTCCACCATGCTGAACGACAGCACGGAAACCAAGGCCATCAAGACCGTTTTTGGCGCGCATGCCAAGAATGTCAAAATTTCGGCCACAAAATCCATGACCGGGCACCTGCTCGGCGCGGCTGGCGGCATTGAATCCGTCTTCACGGCCCTTGCCCTGCATGACGAAATGCTGCCCGGCACCATTAACCTGGATAACCCCGATCCCGCATGTGATCTTGATTACATGGCCGACGGCTCCAAGCACATTGCCTGCGAATACGCCATGTGCAACTCCTTCGGTTTTGGCGGCACAAACGCCAGCTTGATCTTCAAGAAGTGGCAACAGTAGCCGACAGTTTTTACTCGGCCTCTGCCCTCCCCGTTTGATTACCATCTGCCCGCCGTTGTGGCGGGCAGAACATTTCAAAAGGATGCGACGTCATGGACGAAATCCTGCTGCAAGACCCGGAACTGGCGCGAGCCATCACGCTTGAATCCGACCGTCAGATGAGCAAACTCGAGCTCATCGCTTCTGAAAACTTTGTTTCCCGCGCCGTTCGCGAAGCTCAGGGCAGCGTGCTGACCCACAAGTACGCCGAAGGCTATCCCGGCAAGCGCTACTACGGCGGTTGCGAATATGTGGATATGGCCGAGACCCTGGCTCAGGATCGCGCCAAGCAGCTTTTCAACTGCGAATACGTGAACGTGCAGCCGCACTCCGGCTCACAGGCCAATATGGCCGCCTACCTTGCATTTCTGAAGCCAGGCGACACCATTCTTGGCATGAACCTTTCGCACGGCGGTCACCTCACCCACGGCAGCCCGGTGAACTTTTCTGGCCGCCTGTTCAACATTGTTTCTTACGGCGTGCAGCGCGAGACGGGCCGCATCGATTATGACGAAGTCGCCGCCCTGGCCCGCGAGCACAAGCCCAACGCCATTGTTGCCGGCGCAAGCGCCTACCCCCGCGCCATCGACTTTGCCCGCTTCCGCCAGATCGCTGACGAAGTCGGCGCCAAGCTGGTGGTGGATATGGCGCACATCGCTGGCCTTGTGGCTGCCGGTCTGCACCAGAGCCCGCTTTCTTACGCCCACATCACCACCACGACCACGCACAAAACCCTGCGCGGCCCCCGCGGCGGCATGATTCTTTCTACCGAAGACATGGGCAAAACCCTGAACAGCCAGATTTTCCCCGGCATTCAGGGCGGCCCCCTCATGCACGTCATTGCGGCCAAGGCCGTGGCTTTTGGCGAAGCTCTGCGCCCCGCCTTCAAAACGTACCTGCAGCGCGTGGTGACCAATGCCGCCGTGCTCGCCAAGTATCTTATGGATGCCGGGTACGACCTCGTTTCCGGCGGTACGGACAACCACCTGATGCTGGTTGACCTGACCAACAAGGACGTCACGGGCAAGGACGCCGAACACGCTCTTGATCTGGCGGGCATTACCGTCAACAAGAACACGGTGCCCTTTGAAACACGTTCTCCCTTTGTGACCTCTGGCGTGCGCCTGGGCACGGCTGCCCTGACCACGCGCGGCATGAAGGAAGACGACATGCGCACCGTGGGCGCGTTCATCGTGGAAGCCATTGAAAAGCGCGAGGACGCCGCCGCTCTTGAAAAGATCAGCCAGAACGTTGAAGAATTTGCGCGTCAGTTCCCGCTATTTGCCTGGTAACGGGCTGATTTTCGGGCGGTTTTTCTGACGCCTCGGCCCCCAGGCTATCTTGGGGTCTGGTGCCGGAAAAACCGCCAGATATAATCATAGAGGGGCTGCGCCCCCTTTGACAAAGCCCCGGTTTTGAGAAAAACAGGGGCTTTGCCTTGCGCAGACAGGCAGATAAAAACTGCTGTTTCACAGCAAGACGGCACCGCCGATGCAGCGGCGCGACCGGAACCGCAAGCGCTGCCTGACGCCGCATCACGGCAAAATTGCCCCAGCCCTGCCTGTCGCGGATATTTTGACGTCAGGCAAGGAAGGCAAGGGCGCGGTGATGGGAGCGTATGCTTTTTTTGTGGTCAAGACGCCCACTCCAGCGCTTAACCGCGCGGATAAACCGCGCTGACGCTTCCGTGGCGGACGTCTGCTGGTGCAGCCGTCAGAGCAATTTCAAGGCGAAATTGCTCTGGTACGCGACCGGAACCGCAAGCGCTGCCTGACGCAGCATCACGGCAAAATTGCCCGACAGGCAACTTGGCATTTTCACCAGCCGCCTGTACACTACCACCAATCAACATACGGGTGTGTTATGCAGCGAATGCCGTGGCCGGAATATTTTATGAACATCACGTACCTGGTGAGCGGGCGTTCCACGTGTACGCGGCGCAAGGTGGGTGCGGTGGCGGTTAAGGACAAGCGCATTTTAGCCACGGGATACAACGGGGCTCCGGCGGGGGTTCCGCACTGCCTTGAGGTGGGATGCCTGCGCACGCAGCTGGGCATTCCTTCGGGGCAGAGGCACGAGATATGCCGGGGGCTGCATGCGGAGCAGAATGTTATTATTCAGGCTGCCGTGCATGGCATCAATATTAGCGGCGCAGAGATTTATTGCACGACGCACCCTTGCGTGCTGTGCAGCAAGATGTTGATAAATTGCGGCATACGCCACATTTATTATGCGGAATATTACCCTGACGAACTTGCGGAGCAGATGCTCCAGGAAGCCGGGGTCATTATGGAAAAGCTGGATTTTGCACCGCCTGTTATCAGCGCCCAAGCCGGAGTAGACTATCATGTCTGAACTGGATTTTGTTCCCTTTATGCGTGAAGCCATTGACCTTGCAGAAAAAGGTCGGTGGCATGCCTGCCCCAACCCCACGGTGGGGGCGGTACTGGTGCGCGATGGGCAGATTGTGGCTCGTGGCTGGCACCACGCCGCCGGAGAGGACCATGCAGAAGTGGACTGCATCAAGGATGCGGCTTCTCGCGGCATAAATCCGGCGGAATGCACCCTGGTTGTCACGCTTGAACCGTGCTGCCATCAGGGCAAAACGCCCCCCTGCACCGAGGCCATCAAGGCTGCGGGCATCAAAAAGGTGGTCGTGGGCCTTGCGGATATCAATCCTGTGGCCTGCGGCGGCGCTTGCCAGCTGCGCGAAAGCGGCATTGAAGTTATTGAAGGTGTCTGCGAGCAGGAATGCCGCGACCTTGTGGCCGATTTTCTGATCTGGCAGCAGCACAAGCGCCCCTACGTCATGCTGAAAATGGCCGCTACCCTTGACGGACGCATCGCCACCCGCAAGGGCCAGTCCAAATGGATAAGCTGCGATAAATCCAGAAAAGAAGTGCAGGAACTGCGCGCGGGCATCGGCCTGTGCGGCGGCGCTATTCTCGTGGGCGGCGGCACATTTCGCACCGACAACCCGCAGCTTACCGTGCGGGGCGAAAATGCCGGGCCGCAGCCTCTGGCCTGTGTGCTTACCTCACGCCTGCCCCAGCCCGATGCGGATTTTCACCTGCTGAAAGACCGCCCGGAACAGACCGTTTTTATGGTTTCGCCCGCTGCGGCGGCCTCCACCACGGCCAAGGCCCTGCGCGACATCGGCGTAAGAGTTCTGGCCCTTGGCCCCGCCATGCACGGCGGGCCGGACTTTCCCAACCTGCTGCGCGCCGTGTGGGAAGAACTGCACTGCCCCTACATGCTTTGCGAAGGCGGCGGGCATCTGGCCCTGAGCCTTCTGGAAGCAGGCCTTGTGGACGACTTCCGCCTGCACCTCGCGCCCATGATTCTGGGTGACGAAGACGCTCTGCCGCTCTTTTCCGGCCGCGCACCCCTGAGCCTGGAAGACGCCCTGCGCATGCGCGTGAGCAATACGCACCTGTGCGGCGAAGACATTCATATTCACCTGCGGCCTCTTGAAGCCGCCAAGGCATAGGCGGGCGGCATGTTCACCGGCATTATCCAGGGCCAGGGCGAGGTTCTCGCCTTGCGCGACTCCGGCACGGAACGCAGGTTCACCCTGCGCCCCCTGTTCAGTCTGCCCTCCATAGTCGATGGCGAATCCATTGCCGTCAACGGCGCATGCCTTTCGGTGGAAACCCACGGCGAAGGCGTGTTCACTGCTTATGCCTCCACAGAGACCCTCTCGCGCACCACGCTGGGCAGGCTCAAGACCGGCGACAGCGTGAACATGGAGCGGGCGCTGGCCCTGGGCGACCGCCTTGGCGGGCACCTGGTGAGCGGGCATGTGGATTGCCTTGCCACGGTGCGCAGCGTTACGGGCGCTGGGCAGTCGCTGTGCTGCCGTCTTGCATTTCCCAAGGAATACGGGGTGGAGGTCATCGCCAAGGGCTCCGTGGCCCTTGACGGCATCAGCCTTACCATCAATGATTGCGGGCCTGATTTTCTTGAGGTCAACATCATTCCCGATACGCAAAAGCGCACCACCATGCGCAACTGGCGGCCGGGAACACAGGTAAATATGGAAACCGACCTCATCGGCAAATATGTGCGCAGCCTTTTGGGGGCCTGGGCCCCCGGCGGCAAGAGCGCGGCAGAGCAAACTGCCGCCGCGCAGACCAGCGGGTTGAGCCGCGAGATGCTCTTGCGCAACGGCTTTATCTGAACATTTCCGCATACAGAAATATTACAAAAAACGCGTTAGCGCGCGGGCACTTGCGCCAACGCGCCAAGGAGTTGCCATGAGCACTGTTACCACCATCGCCGGACAGTTGGACGCCAAGGGCCTCAAGATCGCCATTGTGGCCACCCGTTTCAACGATTTTATCGTAGACCGCCTTGTGGGCGGCGCGCAGGATTATCTGGAACGTCACGGTCTTGATACCGCCAACATCACCATTGTGCGCATTCCCGGCGCATTTGAAATGCCCTTGGTCTGCCAGAAGCTGGTCAATTCCGGCAAGTATGACGGCGTGTTGGCGCTTGGCGCGGTTATTCGCGGCGGCACCCCCCACTTTGACTACGTGTGCGCCGAGGCCAGCAAGGGCATTGCCCAGGCCATGATGCATTCCGGCGTTCCCATCGGCTTTGGCCTGCTGACCTGCGACACCATTGAGCAGGCCATTGAACGCGCAGGTTCCAAGGGCGGCAACAAGGGCGTGGAAGCAGCGGCAGCCATGCTGGAAACCATCCGCGTTATGGAGCAGTTGTAACCCATGGCAAAAGCCAAATCAGCCACACGCCGCGGCGAACGCGAACTGGCCTTTCAGGTTCTGTACGGCCTTTCCTTCACCCCGGCCCGCGATATTGACGATCTGCGGCGCATCTTTCGCATTTCTCCCGACTACATTGCCCGTTGGGAAGGTCAGGAACCGCCCAGCCATCCCTCGGGCTTTGCCTGGGAACTGGTGGCGGGCGTGTGGAGCAAGAGCGATGAGCTTGACGCAGCCATCACCAACTTTTCCCGCAACTGGCGCGTAGACCGCATGGGCCGCGTTGAGCTGACCCTGCTGCGCCTTGCCGTTTTTGAAATCATGTACCGCAATGATGTGCCGCCCAAGGTTGCCATCAACGAGGCGCTGGAACTCAGCCGCCAGTTTGGCGAAGGCAATGCCAAGAGCTTTATCAACGGCATTCTTGACGCCGTGGCCAAGGCTCTGGAAACCGGCGGAATCTCCCGGCCCGCTGCCGATCCTTCAACCATATCCGAGTAATCCGGTAAAGCCCCATGACGCACGAACGCTATAATCCGCAAGCTATCGAAGAAAAGTGGCAGTCTCGCTGGCAGGCCGAAAACGCTTTTGCCTGCACCCACCAGAGCAACAAGCCCAAATATTATGTGCTTGAAATGTTCCCCTATCCTTCGGGCAATATCCATATGGGCCATGTGCGCAACTACGCCATTGGCGATGTGGTGGCGCGCAGCAAGCGCATGCTGGGCTTCAACGTATTGCACCCCATGGGCTGGGACGCCTTTGGTCTGCCTGCGGAAAACGCGGCCATCAAAAACAATACCCATCCCGCCAAGTGGACATACGCCAACATAGACAACATGCGGGCGCAACTGAAGCGCCTTGGCTATTCCTATGACTGGGATCGCGAAATCGCCACCTGCCGCCCCGAGTACTACCGCTGGGAGCAGATGTTCTTTTTGCGCCTGCTGGAAAAAGGCCTCGTGTACCGCAAAAAGGCGGCGCAGAACTGGTGCCCCTCGTGCCACACGGTTCTTGCCAACGAGCAAGTTGTCGATGGCCTTTGCTGGCGCTGCGACAGCCGCGTGGAGCAGAAGGATCTGACCCAGTGGTTCCTCAAGATCACTGCCTACGGCGATGAGCTGCTGCAAGACCTGCAAAGCCTTGAAGGCGACTGGCCCGACCGCGTTATCGCCATGCAGCGCAACTGGATTGGCAAATCCACGGGCGCGGCCATCACTTTTGGTCTGGAAAACGCGGCCCTCAAGGCAGAAGGCGTCACAGGCATAGACGTGTTCACCACGCGGCCCGACACGCTCTTTGGCGTGACTTTCATGACCCTGGCCCCCGAGCATCCGCTGGTGGAAAAGCTCATTGAAGGCTACGAAAAGGCCGACGAGGTGCGCGCCTTTGTGGATCGCATCCGCAATATGGACCGCATCGACCGTCAGTCCGATTCGCTGGAAAAAGAAGGCATCTTCACCGGGGCCTACGCCGTGCATCCCTTTACCGGGCAGCGCGTGCCGCTGTGGCTGGGCAATTTTGTTCTGGCCGATTACGGCACTGGCGCGGTTATGGGCGTGCCCGCGCACGACCAGCGCGATTTTGAATTTGCCCGCAAATACGGCCTGCCTGTGCGCGTGGTCATCAGCCCCAAGGATGAGCAGATTGTTCCTGAATCCATGACCGAAGCGTACACCGCTGAAGGTTTCATGGTCAATTCCGGCCCCTTTGACGGCACCGCCAACGAAGACGGCAAAAAGGCCGTGGCGCAGGCGCTGGAAAAGGAAGGCAAGGGCAAGGCCACCACGCAGTTCCGCCTGCGCGACTGGAACATTTCGCGCCAGCGCTACTGGGGCGCGCCCATCCCCGTTATTTACTGCGACAAGTGCGGCGTGGTGCCTGAAAAGGAAGAAAAACTGCCCGTGCTGCTGCCCATGGATGTGAAAATCCGTGAAGACGGGCGCTCTCCCCTGCCGGAAACGCCGGAATTCGCCTCGTGCACCTGCCCCAAGTGCGGCGGAACCGCCCGGCGCGAAACCGATACCATGGATACCTTCGTGGAATCCTCGTGGTATTTCGCCCGCTACACCAGCGCCCGCAAGGAAGACGGCCCCTTTGATGCGGAGGCCCTCAAGTACTGGCTGCCCGTTGACCAGTACATCGGCGGCGTGGAGCACGCCATCCTGCATCTGCTCTACTCGCGCTTTTTCACCAAGGTGTTGCGCGATCTGGGCTTTTTCCCTGCCGAGCTCAACGAGCCTTTCGCCAATCTGCTCACCCAGGGCATGGTGCTGAAAGACGGCAGCAAGATGTCCAAATCCAAGGGCAACGTGGTTGCGCCTTCCGACATGATCGCCAAGTACGGCGCGGACACGGTGCGCCTGTTCTGCCTCTTTGCCGCGCCCGCCGAGCGCGATTTTGACTGGTCGGATTCTGGCATCGAAGGCGCGTCGCGCTTTATTGGCCGCGTGTGGCGTCTTTTTGATGAAGAAAAAGACCGCCTGCTGCCCCTCAAGGCCTGCCAGTCCACGGCTGAGGATGCGCAGAGCGAAGAAGCCCGCGACCTGCGCCGCCGCGAACACCTTACGGTCAAGAAATGCAGCGAAGACATGGGCGACCGCTTCCAGTTCAACACAGCCATTGCCGCCGTTATGGAACTGGTCAACGCCATGTACCTTTCGCGTGAAAAACTCGGCGCCACGGAAGGCGACCGCCGCGTATTCTCGTCGGCCATGGCCTCCGTGCTTACGTTGCTTTCGCCCATCACGCCCCATGTTTGCGAAGAACTCTGGCAACACCTGGGGCACGGCAGCCAGCTTGCCAGCGAACTCCTGCCCAAGTGGGACGATGCCGCAACGGTTCAGGACATGCTCACCGTGGCCCTTCAGGTCAACGGCAAGCTGCGCGGCACGGTGCAGATCCCCGCCGCGGCGGACAAAGCCGCCATGGAACAGGCCGCACTGGCTGATTCCTCCGTGCAGCGCCACATTGACGGGCTGACCGTACGCAAGGTGGTGGTGGTTCCCGGCAAACTGGTCAACATCGTTGCCAACTAACTGATTATCATGGTGGAAGGGGCTGTTTTTCGCAGATGAAAAACGCCCCTTCCGCCTGTATACCCCTTCCCCGTTCCCCCTTTTGTACCTATACTGCCTGCGTTGGCAGTTTTACCCGATGACAAACCTGGATCTACGGAATCTATTCCGAGGCGGGTTTTATTCCGGGCGGGATTTATCCCAAGGCTGCTACGGCAGTCTTTTTTTTAATCAATTTTCAGAACCACGGAACATCATGAGCGCGGCACATCCCGGATTCAGTTTTCTTGTATGCCCTGACGGGCAGTTACTGCGCGCGCGCATGGAGCAGCTGCTTTCTTCCTTTCCGCCCGCCAGCGGGCAATGGGAGAGGCACGTCTACTGGGGCGACGAGGAACCCTCGCCGCGCTTCTGGGAGCAGCTTACGCTGCAAGGCCTGTTCGGTGCGCCGCGTGTGCTCGTGGTGCGGCAGGCCAACCTGTGGCCCGCAGCGGTCTGGAAAAAGGTTTCGCATGCGCTGGCCCGCCCCTCGGAACAGTGCTGGCCCTTTTTCTGCATGGAAGTGGCCTGGGACAAAGGTCAGCCCAAGATCCCCGCGCATATTGCCAAGCTGCGCTGCATGGCCTTTGCCGATCAGCAGGGCTGGATATGGCGGCAGGACGGCCTGAACGAAAGGGCGGTCAAAAAGCACGTGCTGCAACGCTCGCACGAGATGGGGCTGCGCTTTGAGCAGGACGCCCTGGAGCAGTTCTGCGCCTCTGTGCCACCCGATGCCCTGGCCATTGAAAATGAACTGATCAAGCTGCAACTGCTGCGCAATACCGCGCAGGATGCTGCCCGGGAAAAATCACAGGCAGATCCTCACGGGGCGGATCAGGTTCCCGATCAGGGCACCATTACCCTGGCCATGACCGCCACGGCTTCGTGGAATCCAGAGTGCAATGTCTTTGACTGCATCCGGCACATGGAGGCGGGCAACCTCACCGCCGTGTGGAAGGAACTTTCGCGCAGCCAGGACGGAGACAGCCTGCTGTTTTCTTTGCTGGCCCTGCTGGCGCGCGAGTTGCGCCTGCTCTGGCAACTTTGGGCAGGGGAAAAGGTGCGCGTCCATCCCAACGAGGCCGCCTTCAAAAAACAGTTGGCAACCCGGCTCGGCCCAGCCGTGCTTGCGGAGTGCATGTCCACTGTTATGGATGCGGAGTTGCAGGTAAAAAGCGGCCGCAGATCGCCAAGCCAGAGCCTGGACTATCTTGCGGCCCGCATGACAGACCTGTTTGCCGCAGGCCGCACCCGCGCCTGACGCAAACCCGCCGGGCAAGGTCACCGCAGCAGCCTCAAGCGGCGCAAGTGCCTTTAGGGCAGCTCATATTTCACTGCGGCCCGCATTTATCATTTTCGCTCACGTAAAAAACGGCAAAGGATTTGCGGGAATGCATGCGCCTTTATCCGCCCGCCCCCTTGCGCAACCTCCAAGACTGCTTATTTTATGACAGCAAAGCCAACATCCACCCCGCCCACAAGCCTCGGGCATCGTGAGCGGCTGCGGCAAAGACTGGAACTGGAACCCACAGCAGTGGCGGATTATGAAGTGCTGGAGCTGCTGCTGGGTTACGGCTTGACCCGCAAGGACACAAAGCCCCTCGCCAAGGATCTGATACAGACGTTTGGCAGCATTCGCGGGGCGCTGGACGCAAGGCCCGAAGAACTCTTGCAGGTACCCGGTTTCGGGCCGGGATTGCTGGCCTTGTGGCGGGTTTTGGGCGAAACACGGGCGCGCTACGCCGCAGCAGATCTGCGGCAAAAGGAAGTTTTGGCAACCCCGGAGGCCGTGGCCCGCATGGCGCAGGCCCGGCTTGGCACAAGCCCCCACGAGGAGTGCTGGCTGGCGCTGGTAGACAGGCGCAACCGCCTCATGGCCTGGGAGCGTCTGCGCAGAGGCGGCATTGCAGAGGTTTCAATCTACCCAAGAGACGTTCTTGAAGCGGCCCTGCTCCGCAAAGCAAGCGGCATAATTCTGGTGCACAACCACCCCGGCGGCAATCCGGGGCCTTCGCAGGAAGACCGCCTGCTGACAGAAGAACTGCAAAGACTGGCGCCCCGCATGGGGCTGCGCTTTCTGGATCACGTCATCGTTACTGATGGAGACTGCTACAGCATAACGCAATCGCAACGCATTTGAATCGAAAGCAGTCGGGGAGAATATATATGGCTGACATCAATGAAAAAGACATTTTGCTGCATCAGGAAGAACCCATCGAGGCAGAGCCTGCCATCGACAGCGAAACGGACAAGGCGGATTTGAACGCGCCTGAAACGCTGGATCACGAGGGCAGCATCAATACGGCGGCGCAGAGCATTCCCGACACGCTGCCCGTGTTGCCCGTGCGCGACGTGGTTATCTTTAACTACATGATCCTGCCGCTCTTTATCGGGCGCGACAAATCCGTGCAGGCCGTGGACGCGGCGCTGAAAAACGGACGGCACCTGCTTGTGTGCGCGCAAAAAGAAGAAGCCACCGAAGACCCCAAGCCGGAAGACCTCTACGAGGTCGGCACGGTGGTACAGGTCATGCGCATGCTCAAGATGCCCGATTCGCGGGTGAAAATTCTTGTGCAGGGTGTCAGCCGCGCACGGGTTACGGGCTACCGTCAGGTGGAACCCTTCCTTGAAGCGCGCATTGAAACCCTGCCCGAGCAAATCCCCGTGGTGGACGCCACGGTGGAGGCTCTGTTGCGCTCCGTGCGCGAGCAGAGCGAAAAGGTGCTGACCCTGCGCGGCCTTTCCTCGCCCGACGTGCTTGCAGTATTGCAGGGAGTGGACGATCCGGGCCGCCTGGCCGACCTTATCGCCGCCAATATGCGCATGAAGACCGCCGATGCCCAGCGCATTCTGGAGGCGGAAAATCCCATTGACCGCCTCATGCTGGTCAACACCCAGTTGCAGCGCGAGGTGGAAGTCGCCACCGTGCAGGCGCGCATCCAGAGTTCGGCCCGCGAGGGCATGGACAAGGCGCAGAAGGACTACTTTTTGCGCGAGCAGCTCAAGGCTATCCGCACCGAACTGGGCGACAAGGACGAAGACGGCGAGGAAGACCTTGAAAACCTCAAGCAGGCCCTTGAAAAAGCAGGCCTGCCCAAGGACGTGCGCAAGGAAGCCGACAAGCAGCTGCGCCGCCTTTCGGGCATGCACGCAGATTCTTCCGAGGCCAACGTGGTGCGCACCTACCTTGACTGGCTGGTGGAACTGCCGTGGAAAAAGCTCTCGCGCGACAGGCTGGATATTGTCCACGCCAAGGAAATTCTTGACGACGATCACTGCGGGCTCGACAAAATCAAGGACCGCATCCTTGAATTTCTGAGCGTACGCAAACTCAATCCGCAGTCCAAGGGGCCGATCCTCTGCTTTGCGGGCCCTCCCGGCGTGGGCAAAACCTCGCTTGGGCGCTCCATTGCGCGGGCGCTGGGCCGCAAATTCCAGCGGCTCTCGCTGGGCGGCATGCATGATGAGGCGGAAATCCGCGGGCATCGGCGCACCTACATCGGCGCCATGCCGGGGCGCATCATTCAGGCCCTCAAGCAGGCCGGAACGCGCAACCCCGTTATCGTGCTGGACGAAGTGGACAAGCTGGGCGCGGATTTCAGGGGCGATCCCTCGTCCGCCCTGCTGGAAGTGCTTGATCCGGAACAGAACTACACCTTCAGCGACCACTACCTGAACGTGCCCTTTGATCTTTCAAAGGTTATGTTCCTTTGCACGGCCAACCATCTGGAAACCATCCCGGCGGCCCTGCGCGACCGTATGGAAGTCATTTCCCTGCCCGGGTACACCTTGCAGGAAAAGGCCCAGATCGCGCGCAAGCATCTGCTGCCCAAGAAGGTGGAAGACAACGGCCTTGCCCCCAAGGATGTGGAACTGACGGAAGAAGCCCTGGAAAAGATCATCCGCGAATACACGCGCGAGGCCGGGCTGCGCAACCTTGAACGCGAGCTTTCCTCCATTTGCCGCAAACTGGCCCGCCGTAAGGCCGAGGGCAAAAAACCGCCCTTTATGGTTGACGTGGCCGATGTGGAAAAGCTGCTGGGCGCGCCCCGCTTTATCGAAGACGAAAAGGAAAAGAAGCTCATGCCCGGCATGGCTCTGGGCCTGGCCTGGACGCCAGCCGGCGGCGAAGTGCTCACGGTTGAAGCCACTGTCATGAAGGGCAAGGGCGGCCTCACCCTCACCGGACAGCTTGGCGATGTGATGAAGGAAAGCGCCCAGGCGGCTTTGAGCTACATCCGCAGTCGTGCGGAAGAGCTTGGCGTTGACCCCGGCTTTGTGTCACAATACGACCTGCATGTGCACGTGCCTGCGGGCGCGACGCCCAAGGACGGCCCCTCGGCGGGCGTTACGCTGACCACGGCCCTCATCTCCGCCCTGAGCGGGCGGCGTGTGCGCGCAGACCTGTGCATGACCGGCGAGATCACCCTGCAGGGCCGGGTGCTGCCTGTGGGCGGCATCAAGGAGAAAATCCTGGCGGGCGTGGCGCGCGGCCTCAAGCATGTGGTCATCCCGCACCAGAACGTCAAAGACCTTGAGGATGTGCCCAAGGAACTGCTCAAGCGCATCACCGTGCACCCTGTGCACCATTATGACGAGCTGCAGCCCATCGTGTTTGAAACCAAGGGCGGGCGCGGCAGCTCCACAACGGGCAAGGGCGGCAAAAACAAGGTGGAAGAATCCACTGGCGTTGCTGCCAAAGGCGCGGGAACAAGCAAAACCGTTGGAGCAAGAAAGCCCAAACGCCCCGCAGAAGCCGGAGCCTGACATTCGTGCGACTCAAGCAACATATAGATGACGCGACAGAGCAACTGACAAAGGCGGGGGTGGACAGTCCCCGCCTTTGCGCAGAAGTGCTGGCGCGCGAGACTCTCAAGGGCGATCCTTCCGGCTCCGCCCGCCTGTTTTGCATTCTGGAGGCAGGGCGGGAGCTGACGGCCAGTGAGGAGAATGATTTTCTGGCGCTGGTGGCCCGCCGGGCCACAGGGCAACCTCTGGCCCAGATCATCGGGCGCAAGGAATTTTATGGCCGCGACTTTGCGGTTACGCCGCACACCCTCATTCCCAGACCGGAAACAGAACTCATTGTGGACAATGCCCTGGAGCTTCTGCCGGAAGAGCGCCTCAACTTTGCAGACCTGGGCACCGGCACGGGCTGCATCGGCATCACTCTGGCGGCTGAGCGCACCGGCTGGAGCGGTATTCTGCTGGATATCTGCCCCAATGCCATTGCCGTTGCCGCGCAGAACGCGGAACGACACAGTGTGGGCAACAGGATTACGGCGTTGCGGGCTGACATGCTCACCCCGCCGCTCAAGCCGGAATCGCTGCGACTGCTTGTGAGCAACCCTCCGTATATAGCTGATGCCGAGCGGCACATGGTCATGAATGAAGTGCTGCACAACGAGCCGCACAGCGCCCTGTTCTCTGAAAATAACGGCCTGCTCCACCTTAAGGCAGCGGTGGATGCAGCCGCGCTGGCTCTGCAAAACGGCGGCTGGATTTTGCTGGAACACGGAGCAAATCAGGCAGAAGCCGTACAAGAAATGCTGGCTGCCACGGGAATTTTTAAAAAAATTGAAAATAAACGGGATATTGCCCAATTAAACCGTTGCACATTGGCGAGGAAAGGGCTATAAGGCCAAATCGTTTCCGCGCAAAGGCGCGAAAAACGGTAAAAAGCAGCACGGCTCACTATAATTTGAAAAAATTTGAGCCAAAGCGAAAATTTTGCTTGCAAAGCAAATTGAAAATCGCTAATAAGCTGTGTTGCCGCTGGCGTAGCTCAACTGGCAGAGCAGCTGATTTGTAATCAGCAGGTTGCGGGTTCGAGTCCCATCGCCAGCTCCACAAGAAGCTGAACGAAGATCGGACTTTCCGACTTTTCGGCAAGAGTGGAGGGGTTCCCGAGTGGCCAAAGGGAACAGACTGTAAATCTGTCGTCGTAAGACTTCGGTGGTTCAAATCCACCCCCCTCCACCACCACTTTTCCGTCGCCAAATACTGGACGGTTGGTGGCTGGTTTGAATAAACTGCCTTGGCTGTAGGAGACAGGACGCCTGTCGGGGAACTACGGTAGCGTGCGGGAATAGCTCAACGGCTAGAGCATCAGCCTTCCAAGCTGAGGGTTGCGGGTTCGAATCCCGTTTCCCGCTCCAAAATCCTGCCTGATTCCGCCTCCCCCTCAGTCACCTTGTCCGCCAATGCACGTTCCCTGGTGTCCAGGGACTGAATGCGGATAGCGGGCCGCCCAACGGAACTTCCCACTGCCGCAGCCGTTACGCGAGGAGCAGGCGTTACAGCTCTACGAATTCAAAACGAATTTAGTAACGCAGGTAAAACGCAAACATTTTTTTCTCCAGGGAGACGTACAATGGGCAAGGAAAAATTCGAACGCAAAAAGCCCCATGTAAACATCGGCACCATCGGCCACATCGACCATGGCAAGACCACCCTCACCGCCGCCATCACCAAGATCGCCGGCCTGAAGGGCTCGGGCAAGTTCATTTCGTATGACGAAATCGACAAGGCCCCCGAAGAAAAGGAACGCGGCATCACCATTTCCACCGCACACGTGGAATACGAAACCGCTACCCGTCACTACGCCCACGTTGACTGCCCCGGCCACGCCGACTACATCAAGAACATGATCACCGGCGCTGCCCAGATGGACGGCGGTATCATCGTTGTGGCCGCCACTGACGGCCCCATGCCCCAGACCCGTGAGCACATCCTGCTTGCCCGTCAGGTCGGCGTGCCCCAGCTCGTGGTGTTCCTGAACAAGTGCGATCTGGTTGACGACGAAGAACTGCTGGAACTCGTGGAACTCGAAGTTCGCGAACTGCTCTCCAGCTACGACTTCCCCGGTGATGACGTTCCGGTTATCCGCGGTTCCGCCCTCAAGGCTCTGGAATGCGATAACCCCGACGCGCCCGAAGCCAAGTGCATTCTTGACCTTCTGCAGGCTTGCGACGACTTCATTCCCGAACCGGAACGCGACATTGACAAGCCCTTCCTGATGCCCATCGAAGACGTGTTCTCCATCTCTGGCCGTGGTACCGTTGTTACCGGTCGTGTGGAACGCGGTATTCTGAAGGTCAGCGACGAAGTGGAAATCGTGGGTATCAAGCCCACCCAGAAGACCATCTGCACCGGCGTGGAAATGTTCCGCAAGCTGCTTGACCAGGGTCAGGCTGGCGACAACATCGGCGCCCTGCTTCGCGGCACCAAGCGTGACGACGTGGAACGCGGCCAGGTTCTTGCCGCTCCCAAGAGCATCACGCCCCACAAGAAGTTCAAGGCTGAAGTGTACGTTCTCTCCAAGGAAGAAGGCGGCCGTCATACCCCGTTCTTCTCTGGCTACCGTCCTCAGTTCTACTTCCGTACCACTGACATCACCGGCATCATCAACCTGCCCGAAGGCGTGGAAATGGTTATGCCTGGCGATAACTCCCAGTTCATCGTTGAACTCATCGCCCCCATCGCCATGGAAGCTGGCCTGCGTTTCGCCATTCGCGAAGGCGGCCGCACCGTTGGCTCCGGTGTGGTGACCGAAATCATCGAGTAGCATATGCGAGTTAATATCATACTGGCCTGCACTGAGTGCAAGCGCCGCAACTACAGCACCCGGAAGAACAAGAAAAACACTACCGGTCGGCTGGAAATGAAAAAGTATTGTCCCTGGGATAAGAAGCACACTGTGCATCGCGAAACCAGGTAAAATAAACTTCCGCCGGGGGGCGATAAGCCCCCCGGACGGTGTGCAGGGCAGTAGCTCTAACGGCTAGAGCGGCGGTCTCCAAAACCGCATGTTGGGGGTTCGAATCCCTCCTGCCCTGCCATTTTTTATCTCCGGATTACACCATGGCAAAAAAACAAGCTCAAGCTGCCGACCTTAAGGCGGACAAAGGCCCGAACCCTGTCGTACGGTTTACTCGCTACGTTGAGGACGCCAAGGCCGAATTGCGCAAGGTCACCTGGCCTACGTTGCAGGAAACGCGCAAAGCCACCTTGGCCGTTTTGGGCTTTGTAGCCGTGATGGCTGTCATCCTGGGGCTGGTGGACTTTGGTCTGTCTTCCCTGATCAAGACCCTATTGTCCTGAAGGCCGATATGAAAGACCCTGTTATCGACGAAACTTCCGAGCTCTGCAAAAAGGCTCGCTGGTACATCGTGCACACCTACTCGGGTTTCGAGCAGCGTGTGCAGAAGACCATTAACGAGTTGCGCCGCACCGGGCAGGATGAAGGGCTTATTGAGGAAGTTGTTGTTCCCACTGAAAAGGTTATTGAACCTACCAAGGGTGGACAGCAGCGCACCTCTACGCGCAAGTTCTATCCCGGGTATGTCATGGTGCGTATGACCATGACGGATCTTTCCTGGCATCTGGTACAGTCCATCCCCAAGGTCACCGGCTTTGTGGGCGGCAAAAACCGTCCTACCCCAATGCGTGAGAGTGAAGCACAGCGCATTCTCTCCCTGATGGAGTCTCGCCAGGAAACGCCAAGGCCCAAGTTCAACTTTGACCGCGGCGACGAAGTACGCGTTATTGAAGGGCCGTTTGGCGGCTTCAATGGCGTTGTGGAAGACGTCAACTACGACAAGGGGAAACTGCGCGTTTCCGTTTCCATTTTTGGTCGTCAGACCCCTGTGGAACTGGATTTTGTGCAGGTATCCAAAGGTTAATGACTTGCCCCCGCGCGACAGGGCTTTGCCTTGAACTGCGCGAGCAGCGATGAAGGATAACTCAAATGGCCAAGAAAGAAGTTGCCAAAATCAAACTGCAGATCCCCGCTGGCGCGGCTAACCCCTCGCCGCCGGTTGGTCCTGCCCTCGGTCAGCACGGCCTGAACATCATGGGTTTCTGCAAGGAATTCAATGCCCGCACCATGGAACAGAAGGGCACGATCATTCCTGTGGTCATCACCGTGTACGCCGACCGCTCTTTCACCTTCATCACCAAGACCCCCCCGGCCTCGGTGCTGATCATGAAAGCCGCCAAGATCGAAAAGGGTTCCGGCGAACCCAACCGTAACAAGGTTGGTAGCCTGAGCATGGCGCAGATTGAAGAAATCGCCAAGCTGAAGCTGCCCGATCTGAATGCTGCCAGCATTGAATCAGCGGTGAAGTCCATTGCTGGTACCGCTCGCAGCATGGGCATTGACGTTAAGTAAGGCCCATTTAAAGCCGTGAGCGCCCTTGGGCGCTCGTTGCATATACGGCACACTGGTCTTACGGCTGCGATTGCTTTTAAACGCTATGCAGCCATCGTTGAAATCAATTGTACTGCCGCCTTTGCGCAAGACAAAGTTCGGCAGGAGATGCAAAACGAAAGGATTATCTCATGCCCAGACATGGCAAGAATTTCCGCAAGGCGCTTGAAGGTAGCAACCTTCAGGAACGCTTCAGCATTGAAGACGCCGTCAGCAAATCACTTGGCGCTTCCTTTGCCAAATTTGACGAAACTGTTGACGTGGCCGTGCGCCTCGGCGTTGACCCCAAATATTCCGACCAGATGGTTCGCGGCGCTGTGACCCTGCCCCACGGGCTTGGCAAGACTGTTCGCGTGGCCGTGTTCTGTAAGGGCGAAAAGCAGGCGGAAGCCCGCGAAGCCGGTGCAGACGTTGTGGGTGCCGAAGACCTGGTCGCCAAGGTCAAGGAAGGCTGCCTCGATTTTGACGCCGCCGTGGCTACCCCCGACGTTATGGCTCTTGTTGGTCAGATCGGTCGCGTGCTTGGCCCCCGTGGCCTTATGCCCAACGCCAAGACCGGCTCCGTCACCTTTGATGTGACCAAGGCCGTTACCGAACTTAAGGCTGGTCGCGTGGACTTCAAGGTTGACAAGGCTGGCGTGCTGCACGCTCCCCTTGGCAAGGTCTCCTTTGGCCCCGAAAAGATTCTGGGCAACCTCAAGGCCCTGCTTGACGCCGTGAACCGCCTGAAGCCTTCCGCCGCCAAGGGCAGCTACATGCTCTCCATGGCTGTGTCCACCACCATGGGCCCCGGCTTCAAGGTCGACATGGCTCAGGTTAAAAAATTTCTTGAGGGCTAAGCTCTCAAGGCTGTGGGCGCGCTGTATGTCAGTGCGCCCACAATCTGTCTAAGGATACGGAATTCGAGTCGAAGACGGCAGGTGGGCGCAAGCTCTTAATACCCTGTCCAGACACTTCTTCTTTGGCTCGGCATTCCACCTGGCAACCCCGAACGTGAGAGGTATCACGTGAACAGGTCTGGAAAAGCCGTAATTATTGAAGCCGTCAAGGCCCGCGCCGAAAAGGCTTCTTTTGCGGTTATCACGGACTTCAAGGGCATGACGGTGGAAGAGCTGACGAACCTGCGCGTTTCCCTGCGTAATGCAGGCGGCGAATATCTCGTCGTTAAAAACACGCTTGCCCGTATTGCTCTGACCGACGGTACGCACAACGCTATCAAGGATAATTTCCATGATAACTGCGGCGTAGCCTTTGGGTTCGATGACCCCGTGGCGGTGGCCAAGGCGCTCAGCGATTTTGCCAAGCAAAGCAAGCTCTTTGAGCTTCGCTGCGCCAGCCTGGACGGCAAGGCTATGACCGCCGCCCAGATTGACGCACTGGCCAAGCTGCCCGGAAGGGAACAGCTCCTCGGTCAGTTGCTCGGCACCATGAACGCCGTGCCCACCAACTTTGTTTCGCTGTTCGCCAACGTGGTGCGTGGTCTGCTTTATGCCCTCAAGGGCATCGAAGATCAGAAATCCAACGCCGCATAGCAAGCAACCATCGAATTATTTGCACTAAAGCCAAAGATCAGGAGACTTATCATGGCCGTTACCAAAGAAGAAGTTGTTGAATTTATCTCCAATATGACCGTTCTCGAACTTTCTGAGTTCATCAAGGAACTCGAAGAAAAGTTCGGCGTTTCCGCCGCTGCGCCTGCCGCCGCCATGATGATGGCTGCCCCCGCTGCCGCTGCTGAAGCCGCTGAAGAAAAGACCGAGTTCGACGTTATCCTGAAGGAAGCTGGCGCCAACAAGATCGGCGTCATCAAGGTTGTGCGCGCTCTGACCAGCCTGGGCCTCAAGGAAGCCAAGGAAAAGGTTGACGGCGCCCCCGCTACCCTGAAGGAAGGCGTGTCCAAGGAAGAAGCTGAAGATGCCAAGAAGCAGCTGACCGAAGCCGGCGCCACCGTCGAAGTGAAGTAAGTTCGGTTTACACCGTGCTTTTGAGGCGGAACCTTCGGGTTCCGCCTTTTTTATTGCTTTCTACTGGGCGCAGGAGCTGTTCCGCAGAGGCCTGCTATCTACCAGGCTCAGTACCTTCAGGCCTTTCCCAGCTCTACAAAGACGGCTCTACACCAAAGACGGGGGCAAGCCCCTCCAGAGGCAGTTTTCCGACAGGTTTTGGAATAATTCTCCAGCCATTTCAGCAGCACAATGAGCGCACCCGCAGGCGGTAGTTTTCGAAATTGCGAAAGCCATACTTACGCCGCTGGATCAACTTCATTGAAGGTGATCAGGTCAAAAGCGCACCACGCCAAACCTATTCTCTACTTTTGCATTTAGCTCAGATCGCGTAACATATCAGTCCTTATAAGCCGTTATTCTTCTATATAACAAGGTTTATTCAGGTACGAAATCCTGTTTCTACCTTCTTTTTTTGCATGATACATAGCGTGATCCGCATCCCTCTGAATATCAGATATGGAATTATGATGTTTCATTTTTGGTGCAACACCGATACTTGCAGTTATATTAATTGTCTTGTTATTACACACAATTTCTTTTTGCTCGATTTTTTTACGAATTTTATTGGCAATAGCCATGGCATTCTCAAGCCCTGATTCTGGCAGGAAAACAGAAAATTCCTCACCGCCAACGCGCCCAACAACATCACAGCTTCGTGTTTCGTCACGAAGCGTTTCTGCAACTGATTGAAGAACGCAGTCTCCAGCATGATGGCCATATGTATCATTAATTTTTTTGAAATGATCCAGATCGATAAATAACACTGAAAAGTCTTTAGATTTTCTTTTCAAAATAGTTATCACTGAATCACAAACCTGATAATATGTACGCGCATTGAGTACATTAGTTAGTGGATCAAAATTTGCGAGATGCTTAAGTTTCTTATTCGCCTCAAGGAGTTTTTGTTCCACTTCCTTGTGCTTTGTAATGTCGGCCAATGCAACTATTTCCCCAATGACACACTCATCATCGTCGCGCACCGGGCGAACAGAAACAAGATATGTTGAATCATTGATGCGAAGCTCATGGTCGGCTACCTCCTTGTCCGCATCAAAATACTCGAAATCACGCTTAGAATTTTCCCCACTTTCCTTGCTTACGTCACTAACCTTTGCCCCAACAAGGTCGCTTACCCCAACGCCAGCAATGTTTGCCAATGCGTCATTCAGGGCTATATACCTCCCTCCCCTGCCAACAAGCGCAACAGCCATTGGTATGGACTGGAAAAGGCGCTCAAGAGTTATGAATTTTGGATCAACTACATGCTTTTTCATGCCCATTCAGCCTTATTATTAAAGTTAACAAATATACGGTGTATACTTCAGATAATTTTGCAAAATTAAATATGCGATTAAAAATATTGCCCATCAGAATAATACTGCGACAAAAATACCATAGCAATAAAATACATTATACTTACTGGTTTTCTAAACAGTTACAAACAATTTTTACAGATTTTCAAGCAAGAATCAAAGCTTATGAAAAACTATCAAGAGTATTCAAACATAGCAATAGCGTCGCTTTTACTGCGTCATGAATCAAAGGTCCATGTATCTAAAAATAACCATCAATCTTTTTAAATTTCTGAGCTGCCTTCCTGCTGCCATCAAGAATTTGCGCACAACCTCTCCCACCCCAAAAAATGCTCGGCTTTCCCCGCCAAGGAGAAAGCCGAGCATTTGTATCATCCTGATTTCTGTCTGTCGTGCAGGTTTGATCAGGAAGCAAGTTATGTTTGTTAATGGAGCCGCGCTGTGCTAGTCGCAAACGCCTTCATGTTCGGGGCCTTCGGGAACAGTGCAGGCATGTTGCTTTTTGCCTGTTCCGTTGCACTCAAAACACTTTGTGCCAGCATCGTCTTTTCCGTTGCCCTGACAAGCCGGGCAGGTGGTGTAGTCATCAACTCTCGTATTCTGGGCCATAATGAGTCCCCCTTTCTGGAGTTATGCTATACATTACTACTAGCACCCCAGTGTCAAGTACACAAGCCAACAGTTCCAGCTCGGATACCCGCAGCGGCACATAACACGCTATTTTGGGCGCGCTTGTCAGCGAGCGCACAATTGCTCGCAGCGCCGCCCCCGCGCCTTTTCCATCCGCACTGCCCCGAGGCCTTTCTGCCCTCCCGCCTCCCCCAGCCCCCTTGCTACTGCCTAATGTTCACGCTTTTATTGAAACAGCTACCAGCATGACAACCAAGATGCGGACATATAATAAAATGTACACATTTAAACATACAAACACTCTTACACATAAAAACTATGCAAGATATAAAACCCTACCTTGAAAAGGCCGAACAGTATCACGGTCACATTTGCAGCGGGCAGATTCTGGGCATCCGCATGACCCTGATGGCGCTGGAAGCCCTTGGCATGTCGCCGCATGACGACATGCGGGATCTAGTCATTTTTCTGGAGACTGACCGCTGCGTTGCAGATGCTTCCTACGTGGTTACTGGCGTGACCGTGGGCCGCCGACGGGTCAAAATGTACAGCTACGGTAAAACAGCTATGTCCTTTCTTGATTTGAAAACCGGCAAAGCCGTGCGGGTCAGCGTCATCACCTCAGACAGGCCGCCCCACCATGCGGACAAAGCCGCCCAGCTCACCTTTTGGGAAGGCTACGCCGATAACGACATTTTTTCCTGCCAGCCTGTGAGCATCACCATGCCCGAAGGCGACCTGCCCGGCCCGCCCGCGCGCATTGCAACCTGTTGCGTCTGCGGCGAAGATGTGCTGGATTGCAAAGAAGTTGTGCGAGATGGCAAAACATACTGCCAGGCATGCCTCAACGGCGCATATTACAGTCCGCTTGGGGGCAGCCGTGCATAACCGCTGGCTTTTGTATGACGAACTGATTGATTCGGTTCCGTCAACGGAGCGGGTCAAATCCTTTGTTTACGGCGACCACTGGCTGATGGTGGAATCAGACGCCGGGGGCGTAGGCATGGCCCAGCATTTCCCGACCATGCCGGGCGCGCAGGATCCCTCGCTCTCCCCATATGAAATTGTCGGTCAGCCCTTGCGCATGGTGGCTGAACGCCTCAAATTGTGGGATTTCAATCAGGCCTCCATCGGTCTTGCAGCCTTGAATGCCGCTAACAACACCTTGGCCCTGGGGCCAGAAAGCCCCATTCAGCCCGGCGTAAACCGCCTGCCCGGCAATGCCTTTGACTTTTTTCGTGCAGAAGCCACGGGCAAAAAGGTTGCGGTAATCGGGCATTTTCCCGGTTTGCGCATGCTGCGCCAGCACTGCGACATGTGTATTCTTGAGCGCAATCCGCAGCCCGGAGACCTGCCAGACGCCGCAGCGGAATATATTCTGCCTGAGCAGGATATTGTTTTTGTCACGGGCACGACGTTTATCAACAAAACCATCACCCGCCTGCTGGAACTGACCCGGAAGGCCAAGGTTTTCATGGTCGGGCCAAGCACGCCCATGCATCCTCTGCTGTTCCGGCACGGTTTTGCCTCGCTTTCCGGCCTGGTGGTGGAAAACGCGGCAGGCGTGGCCCGCGCCCTGAAAGACAACGACTGCGAGGCCATTTTTGCCAGCGGAGGCCTCAAGGTAAATCTGCTGCCCGGCGGTGCTCAGTGAATATTAAATCTTTTGAGCAGCTTTGGGTCGATTATCAGCCAGACCGCAAGGATGCGCTGGATTTCTGGAACAAGCGCGCCCCCTCGTTCAACCAGCGCATTCGTCGCAAAACTGCGGACGAGCACCGCCAACGCCTGATGGAACACCTTGCGCGCAAGGCTGGCCTTGACCGCAACAGCGGGGTGCTGGATATCGGCTGCGGCCCCGGCGCGCAAAGCCTTGAAATGGCCCCTCTGGTGGGCCGGGTGGAGGGCTTTGACCTTGCGCCCGGCATGATTGAGCTGGCAAAAGCCAATGCCGCTGAAGACAATTGCTCCAACGCCAACTTTCGCGTTCTGGACTGGCAGGCGGCAGACATCGACAGCATGACCTGGCGCGGTCAATTCGATCTGGTTCTGGCATCGCGCACGCCAGCCGTCAATAACCGCGCAACGCTGGAAAAGATGATTGCCGCCTCCAGCCGCGCCTGCTGCATGATCACGCACGTGGAAATGCGCCATTCCGTCAGGGATCAGCTCAAAAGCCTGCTCGACTGGGATGAACAGAAAGCCCGCATTGCCCGCAGTTTCTTCTGCGCATTCAACATGCTGTTTCTGATGGGTTTTTATCCTGAGGTAGAATACTTTGACCGGGCGTGGGAAAGCGAAACGACCTTTGAGGATGCGGAGCTGATGCACCTCAATTATTTCACCAGCATGATGACAATTTCTGACAGTCTGAAAGCCGAAATGCGCAAAAAGCTGGCAAGCCTCTGCTGTAATGGAATTATTCAGGAAAGGGTGGAGTCAAAGCTGGCCGTCATGTTCTGGAAAATATAGCTCGCAACGCCCGGCCCCACAGGCTGGGCTTTCTGCTATTTGAGGCTGAACTGAATGGGAACAACCACACGGGCGGGCTGCGGCGGCGGCGCAAAGGGCGATGCCCGATGCACGGCTTCCAGCGCCGATTCGTCCAGCGAATCAAAACCGCTGCTGGTGCGCAGTTCCACATTTTGGGCCGAGCCGTCCCTGGTGATGGTAAAAGCCACATACACAAGCCCCTGAATACCCATGCGCTTGGCTTGCGGGCTGTACTCCAGATATTTGCGGATGCGCTTTTTGATGTATTCGTAATTGCCCTTAAGGTAGCCTCCGGCATCCCCCTGCCCATCGCTGGCGGCCCCATTGCCCTGACCACTGCTGCCGCTGCCGCGCCCCTGCCCTTGCAGTTTGCTCTGGCTTGCGCCGCTGCCAGCGCCCGACTCTGCGCCTGAATTTGCATCTGAACTTGCGCCAACAGTCGTGGCCGTCGGTTTCATGTCGGCGACTTTGGCTGTCGTATTGCTGCCTGCCTGTTCCCGGTGCTGAACATTCTGTTCCTTGCGGGATGTGCCCTTTGTGGGTTTATCGACATTGGGGGGCTGCGGCTTTTCCTTTGGCGAAGCATCGGCTGTTTTTTTTGCCGCTGCTTTTTCGGCAAGCCGGGGTATGGCAAGGGGGGATTGGGAATCCGCCACTGTGGGTTCGGCGGATTTATCCTGCTTTTGGGGTGTTGGGCTTGCCTCTTCTTGAGCTACTGCCGTCTCTGCGACAGGTGCCGCCGCATTCCCCTGCGGAACCGCATCCTGTTCCGGCTGGGCACTGCCGCCGCCAGCTCCGGCTGGTTCTCCGGCTGTGCCGGAACCGGGTTCGCCGTAAGTCAGGGTAATCACAACCCCGTCAAAATCACCATTGCCCGCTGGCTGCAACAGACCGCCCAAAAACCATATCATCCCCAGCACGGCAAGATGCGCCGCAAAAGAGGCCGCAAAAAACCACGGTCCTCTGGCGTGCGTCCTTACGGGCGGCTCCTCAAGATAGGGAGCGGCAAAAGTCTGCCTGTCGGCTACGGGTTCCCTGCTCATGGCGCATCCGGTTCTGTAAGGTGCATCCAGCGCTGTGCCCTGGGGGGCAGGTTGTACAGCTCCTTGATCTGCTGCGCGGTGACAGTGGTGGAAACCGGGCCGTCCGCAACCACGTGCCCGGCCTTGAGCAGTATGGCCCGCCCGCCCAGGTACACCGCCTGCTCCGGGTGGTGGGTGGTCAGCATGATCGCCGGCCCGGAGCCGGAAAGCTCGCCAATCAGCTCCAGCAGATGAAACTGGTTGCCGTAATCAAGCCCGGTGACTGGCTCATCCATGACAAGGGCCGAGCAGCCCTGACACAAAGCCCGCGCAATAAGCACAAGCTGCCTTTGCCCGCCGGATAGCTCCAGATAGGATTTGCGCGCGCAGTCTGCCATGCGCACCTGCTCCAGAGCGTTCATGGCCCTGCCAACATCATCGGCAGAAAACCTGAGCCAGGGGCTGCGGGCAGTGCGCCCCATAAGCACCACATCAAGCACCTGATAGGCAAAAACACCCGTATGCATCTGGGGCACATAGGCCAGTGTGTGCGCAAGCTCCCGCCGCGATATTTCTTCCTGCGGGCGGCCTTCCAGAAAAATGCTGCGGGGCGGCACGGGCAAAAATCCCAGAATGGCCCGGAGCAGCGTTGTTTTGCCGCAACCGTTGGGGCCAAGCACGTTCACCACTTCTCCCCGGCCCACACGCAGAGAAACCTGCTGCAGCACAGGCGGGGCGTCAAAGTAGCCAAGGGTGAGGTCACGCACTTCAATCATAGCGTCTCTTCCAGTCGTACCACAGGCTAAAGGCAAACAGCGGCAGCAGGATGATCGAGGTGGCGATGCCCAGCGGCAGTTCCACTGTCCAGATTGTGCGGATGAAGGAATCCGTCAGCAGAATAAAAAGCGCGCCGCCCAAGGCGGAATTCAGCAGGCCAAGGCGATTGTCCGGCCCGCAGATAAAACGCATCACGTGCGGAATGACAAGGCCAACCCAGTTGATGACCCCCGCCATGACAACAGTCAGCGAACACGCCAGTGTTGCCGCCGCAATCAGTTGCATCTTCATGCGCACGCTGTTCACGCCAAGGGCCATGGCCTCGTCATCGCCCATGGAAAGCGCGTTGACGACCTTGCCGTTAAGGCAGATGAAGGCCAGCGCGCAGAGCATGAGCGGCCCACCCCATGCAAGGTGGCGCGGCTCTGCACGCGAAAGCGAGCCCATGAGCCAGAAAACAATTTCGGGCAACTGCCTGTTGGGGTCTGCCACGTACTGCACAAGCGAGGTCAGGGCCACAAAAAAGGAGCTGCTGACCATGCCGCCGATGAGCAGGGCAAGAAAACGCGCCTTTGGGTAAAGCATGGAAAAAAACAGGGCAAGGCCCACACCCAACGCGCCGCCAACAAATGCCAGCACCTGCGTGGCCGCCATGGATGAAAAAGCCAGAATGCCCACGGCCCCGCCAAAGGCCGCCCCGTGCTGCACCCCCAGAATCCCCGGAGACACAAGCGGATTCTGAAACATGGCCTGATACACGCTGCCGGATACCGCAAGGCTTGCGCCCACCAGCAGGGCCGTGACAATGCGCGGCAGCCGCAGATTAAAAAACAGAAACAGTATCTGTTTTTGATCCGGGCTGAGCGCGTTGCCAGAGCATGCATCGGCCAGCGCGCGGCAGAGCGCGCCCATGTCCAGAGGGTAGCGCCCCATGTGCAGCGAGAGCAGCACCGCGGCAACCAGCAGCATCCCCAGCCAAAGCAAAATTTTTTCAGAACGTGCCATAAGGTTCAAAAAGCTCGTTTATCTGCGCATCGCTCAGATCCAGATTAAAAAACAGTTTCATGAATCGGCGGCTTTCAGCCTTGATATCCGCAGGGTACAGGTCGGGATGCAGCAGATTTGCCAGCCATTGCACGCCCATAAGCCGCATATAGGTTGCGGGGCGCTCTATCCAGCTGAAGGGGCCACGCGGGATAAAATACACCCTGCCCGCCTGCACCGCTGGCAAGGCCGACCATTGGGGGTCTGTACGTATGCGGCGCATAAGATTGGGGTGGAATACCAGCACCACATCCGGATTATAAGCCATGACCTGCTCAAAGGTGACCTTGAGCTGGGCGTTTTCCGTGCCGGGCGGGCACATGTGCACACTGTCCGCCCCTGCGGCTTCTAGCACCTCAGACCGCAGGGAATCCTTACAAACCGAGGCAAGCCCGTTGGCCTCCAGCGCCACATACACCCGCGTGCGCCGATCCGAGGGCAGATTTTTCATGGCCGCCGCCACCCGGTTCAGCGTTGCATCAGCATAGGCCGCAAGGCTCTGCCCGCGCTGTTCGCGATTATACAGCCGTCCCATTGTCAGAAAACAGGCCGCCATATCCTTCATGCTGCCGCCCGGAGCGGTGGATACCTGCATGCCAAGACCGCTGAGGGTCTGCTCTATGGGCAAATGGTCGTGCATGCTCATGGAAAGGTAAAAAGCCTTTTTGATGCCGCTTGCCAGCAGCATTTCCCTGTCAGGAATAAATCCCTGCCCGTACCAGCCGCCCAGAATGGGCAGATCGTGATACTGGGGGGGAATAAATTTTTTTTCATAATCGCGCAGAGGGGTGTTCCAGGCCGCAAGCAACTCCGGCGCAAAGGCATAGAGCGTGAAGGCCGAGGGCGGCGTCGGGCAATAGACGCTTCTGGCATCGCTGCTGGCGGCAGGCGGCGTGGCATCTGCCGCGCATGCTCCAGTGCAAGGCAAAAAGGCCGCAAGCATAAGCGCTGCCCAAAACAGAAATGTATGGCGGATCTGCATACTATTGCCCCAAGTGGAGCCGCCCGCAGGCGGCCCCACCCGATTAAGATTAATGTATTAGAATGTTGCGGTAACACCCATGAAGAAGCTGCGGCCAGGCTCCGGATAATAGGCGCTGTACGCATATTCCTGATCAAACATGTTCTTCACGCCAGCTTCCACGGAAAAGTTCTTGTTGATATCGTATACGGCCTTGAGGTCCACGGTAGTGAAGCCGGGTGCCTTGCGGTAATACGTATCGTAAGGGGCACTGTTCCAGTAGAAGCCGCTGCTCATGTTGACCTGCGGAATAATTGAGAACCCTTCCACAGGCGTGATGACGCTGTACAGGGTGCTTGTGAGCTCGGGCAACTGGGTAAGCTTGTCGTCGTTGGTGCAGTTGTTCCAGTGCATGTAGTTGAACACCGCCCCCACGCTCACATACTGGTTGAACACAGCTTCCGCGCCCAGTTCGTAACCGTAGAAGGTGGCCCGGTTCAGGTTGGTGAACGACATGTTGCCAGAAGTACCCTGCGAGGTGATCAGGTCTGTCACATCGCTGTAGTACACGCTGCTGTTGAGCTTGAGCCAGTCGCCAAAAATACCCTTGTAGCCCAGTTCGTAATGATAGGCCTGTTCGGGATTAAGATCGGGATTGGCCGGAGTGCCGTTCGTGCGCATGTAGCGCTCGCGCATGGTGGCAAAACGCGATTTCTTGGCAAAAGTGGCGAACACCTCATGGTGTTCCGTCAGGTCATAGAAGGCCCCGACCTGATAGTTGAACAGGGTCTTGGGGTCGCTCAGCCCGTCCTTGTAGGAATTCATGTCGCCCGTGGTGTGATCGCGGCTCTCAAGAGTCTGCGGAACCATGGTGCTGAGGCTGCTGCCGAAAACCAGAGTGAGCTTGTCCACGGGTTTGAGGGTGTATTCCGCGCCCAGATCCGTGTAGGTTTCCGTGATGTGTTCATCCAGCTGCGAACCTACATCAGCGGCCTTTTTCTTGAGCTTCGGCTTCACGCCGGTGTCGTCAAACACGCTGTAGTCATTGTATTCTTTGTGTGAAAGAAGACGATAACCAGCGGAAAGGGCGATCTTGTTGGCGGGGTTGAAGGTATAGTCAAACGTCAACTGACCGCCGGTGGTGAATTGGTCATACGTTTTGTCTGCGGAATCCCGCTTGGTCATGGACACGTCGGTGTAGCTTTTTGAGGTGTCCTGATGCCAGTCGTAATAGGCAACAGCCTTCAGGTGCGCCTTGCTGCTGAGATTGAAATTGCCATTGGCGTACACGCGGCTGGTTTCGTATTCCGGCCATTCCCAAAAGCGCTTGTAAGGATAGGTGGTTGAGTCGCCGGTGCGGGTCTGGGCGGCATCAAAGGGCTGGCCCTTCTGAAAATGCTGCCGCGTGTAGCCCACCATAACATCCACATCGTCATTGGGCGTCCAGCCGCCAATGATGTTGCCAGAGAGGGTCTGATTGTCCGAGTTGCGCGCGCGGCTGCCCGGCTGATAGGGGGCGGAGTCAAAGCTGGCCGGGTAGGTAAAGAAATTCTGGTTATTGAATATGAACGTTCCCTTCAGGTAGTAGAGATCCTGCTTGGTTCCCACGCTTGCCGCAGCCATTTGACCTTGATTCTGCACGTTGCGGTCAAAAAAGTTCATGTATTTGGCGGTGGCTTCAAACTCTTTTTTGGGTTTTGCCGTACGCAGGTTCACTGCACCCGCAAGGTTGTTGTTGCTGATCAGCAAGGGCGAGCTGTAGCCCTTGGAGACTTCGATGGATTCAAGCCCATAGGTCAGGATGTTGTTGGCATCCCATTCGTTGCGATACGCTGTTGCAACGGGGATGTCGTCAATGTACAGGCCCACCTGATAGCGGTTGGAGCCACGAATGCTGATGGTTCCCTCATTGCGGCCTGCGGAAGTTTGCAGATTCACGCCTTCCACGCCGCGCAGGGCTTCCCAGAGGTTTCTGGCGGTTTTCCGTTCTATGTCCACCTGGGTGATATGGTCGATGGTATCCTTGGAAGCTGCCATTTCCAGAGGAGAAAGTTGAACTTCGCCATTACCTTCATTACCGGCGGATGCAGCACATGGGCTGCCTATGATCCCCAATAAAGCCATTACCGCCGCATGCCTTTGCCACTGTTTCATTGTGCCTCCAGATTTGAATCGTCTTCCCTGCCCTCTTCCTGCCAATTATTCAAAAATGCTTCTGATAATTAGTATTTTATTGTGTAAACAACCTATTGAAGGGGGGCAACGGTGACACGATATATTGGGAACCGTGATTATTGGTGAAGATTTGAGGAGAGATCTCCTTAAATTTCGGTCAGTAAGAGGTAATTCGCTAAACTTGCTGTCAAAAAATAAAAAGACCACAGGGCTCCTCAGCCTTTCGCAGGAGCTGCTGGCTTCAATAAATTCTGGATGAGAGAAAAAAGGAGAAATGTTCCGGCAACCGCGCAGAATCGGAATTGATGCGGCGCTGTTCTGCACTTGGGGGATAGTGCGATTGCCCCCGCCCCATATGGTGGCGTGGGCAAGAATAATTTTAACACCACAATAAATAGATTAATTAATATGCATAACTTAATTTATTCGGTTACAACAAATCTTTGACGGCCTTTCTGCCAAGGGATATGTTTTATCAATGAATAAAGACAACCTTCCCGTGATCCGGCCCTGTATAAAATGCGGCAACTACCCCAAGCTTCAAACATCCAGACCTGAAGGCAGAACCCACGATATCTTCCGCCTCTACTGCGACTGCGGCAACTGCCCCTTGCAGTGGTCAGTCAGCGAATCTGCCGCCATCCGGCTCTGGAATTCCTACGTAGCATCCTGAGCATACCTGCTTTGCCACCCCCCTTTTCTGATTGACCGCGCCCTGCGGCCTGCGGCGCTGACCCGCCACACCCTGGCACCATCACCCGGCAGCCCCTGACACCTTGACCGGATGGGAATGCTGGCGACCCTGTGCGCAGAAATAATAAACCTGTCACCCAAACAGGAGTAACTATGAACACCCCTGATAATGGCTTGCAGCGTGTACTGGCAGCCCCTCAAGAGGATCTTGAAACTGTCTGGAAGCGGTTGCTGAGCGCCATCGAGAGTGCGAAAATCCCTGTTTTTTCCATAGTGGATCACAAGCAGAATGCCGTTGAGGCAGGCCTTGATATGGCTGGCGCGCGCGTGATCACCTTTGGCAATCCGGCTGTGGGCACAGCCCTCATGCTTGAAGCCCCGGAGGCGGCCCTTGATCTGCCCCTGCGCATTCTGGCGGTGGAAACGCCCCAGGGGGTTTGCCTGATCTGGAATGATCCCGCATGGATTGCGAGCCGCCACGGAATTGTTAAAAATGCGGATGTTGCGCAAAGAATGCAAAAATTGATGGAGCGACTCGCCCATGAGGCGGCCCAGCATAAAACTGGGGCTGTCGGACAGCAAAAAATAGCGGAGGCGGGTGCGCCATAAAAAAAGGCGGGCCGGAAAGATCCCGGCTCGCCTCACAAGAATTGCCCTAAAGAAAGATGCTATTTTGTGCTGACAGACAGCTCCTGCCCAGTCACCCCGCAGTAAACAAGCAAGAGCTCCACGCCCTCATCGCCCGTATAGCCATAGTGCGGCTTATTGACCATCTCCGCCAGAAAGTCCCCCTGCTTCAACTGCCGCTCCAGACCATCCACCTCGCTTTTTACTGTCAGCGCGCCCGCATGCACATAGGCAATATTCGGCATTGGATGCGTGTGGCTGCCCAGACGCGAATTGGGGGGGATCACAATTTTTACAATCTTGATGTCCGCATTCCCGGCCGGGTATGCGCCATAGGGCGTTCCATCCCAGGAGCGTTCGGCTTCAAACAGCACAGTCTTGGTCACCTCGGTGGCAGGGGGCACAGCGGCAACAGCCTGGCCCGCCTCAAACAGCACCGCGTCTCTGCCGCCCGCCCAGAAACCCGCAGCAAAAATAACAATGCCTGCGGCCATCGCGAGGGCGTAATTCTTTTTAAACATGTACTTCTCCTGCATGGTGCCGATTATAAAAAATAGGTAAATATACAAGGATATTACGGTCAATACAACCAGTTAAGCGCCAACATCAACCTGTATTTTGCCCCCGCCGCAGCCAGCGCAAAATAGTTGCAAACATTTGATCCGGTTCCACCGGCTTGGCAATAAAATCATTCATTCCCGCTGCAAAGCAGCGGTCGCGATCTTCGTTAAATGCATTGGCCGTCATGGCAATGATGGGCAGATGCTGCGCGGACGGCATCTTTCTAAGCTCGCGTGTCGCCTCCAGACCGTCCATATTGGGCATCTGCATATCCATCAACACCAGGGCATAATAGCCGGGGCTGGTTTGGCGCACCTTGGCGAGGGCCTCCAGCCCGTCACGCGCAACCTCTACTTCAAGCAGGGCCTCTGCCAGTGTTTCTGTTGCAACAATCATATTTATTTCATTATCTTCCACAAGCAAAATACGGCTGCCTGCAAAATTTACTGAAATTTCCTTGCAGGCATCCTTGATCTGCTCCCTGGCCTTAACAAGGCTGGCGCCTTCAACCTTGTCAAAAACCGCCGTAAACCAAAAGGTGCTGCCCTGCCCCAGTGTGCTATGGGCGCCAGCCTGCCCGCCCATGAGTTCAGCCAGTTTTCTGGTAATGGCCAAACCAAGACCCGTGCCGCCAAAGCGCTTGGACATGGAAGAATCAGCCTGCTCAAAGGGAGCAAACAGATTTGGCAGTTGCGCCTCGGCAAAGCCTATGCCGGTATCTGTCACCTCAAAGCGTAGCCGCACGTGCGATTCCATTTCCGCGTCCATCAGGGTGCGGATGGTAACACTGCCAGAAGGGGTAAACTTGATGGCATTGCCCACCAGATTGAGCAGGGCCTGCGTAACACGCAAGGCATCGCCCTTGAGCGCGCAGGGCACAGGATCAGACTCTACGTACAGTTGTATGCCCTTGGCAGAAGCGTTTTCTGCCATGATTGACACCACATTGTCGGAGATAGCCCTTATATCCATCGGTTCGGCAACAATAACCAGCTTGCCGGCTTCAATCTTTGAAAAATCAAGGATATCATTGATAAGGCGGAGAAGATGCCTGCCTGATGCCTGAACGCGCTCCAACTTTTCCGTTGTATCCTTATCCTGCGTTCTTTTCCGCAATAGGTGGGCAAGCCCGATTATGGCGTTCAAAGGTGTGCGGATTTCGTGGCTCATGCTTGCCAGAAAAACGCTCTTGGCGGCATTGGCAGCTTCGGCCTGCTCACGGGACTGCTCCATCTGGGCCATTGCCATGCGTTCATTTGTGATGTCGTCAATAACAGACACTATTCCCTTGGAGGGGTCAGCCGGATCAACCGCCGTGCCTGTCATGCGTGCCCAAAAGCGGGTTCCATCGCGGCGCACCAGTTCTTCTTCCCTGCAATAGGTTTCACCGTTCCATATCCGCGCGTAAGAGATTTTGCCCGCATCAAGGTACGACTCGTTGTCTATATACCATGTTCTCACGGGTTTGCCGACCATCTCGCCCTCAGGCCAGCCAAACATTTCGTGCATTCTGCGGTTGCCGCGAATGATTTTACGGTCGGCGATCAGCGCTATGCCAGAGCTGGCGCAGTCGTATATGGTCTGCAACACTGCCGTGCGCGCGGCAAGCTCGGCTGAACGGCTGGCAACCTGCTCCTCAAGTTGATCATTCAGCGCGGCAGTGGCCTGCTCCGCCCTTTTGCGTTTTTGATTCTGCATTGCCAGGGCAATGGCCAAAGCTGCCAAAATGGCAATGGCTGCCGCTGCTGCAATTACTGAATTGCGGTATTCACTCCAAATGGTTCGCGGACGGTTCAATATTATGGCATCTAGCGGTAGCTTGGTGGTGTCGGCTCCCCAGCGCAGCAACTGAACCCAGTCAAACATGGGCTGCGGCGGCACCGTGGCATCGGTGTTGTCACTGTCGATTTTGCGGATTCCGGTCAGAAACTCAAAACCAACTTTGCCTACTTGCCGCCCGACCTCTGTGGTCATTACGACAGACCCGCCCGTTGCCCCCTGGAGGACATGCGCATCATACAGCGCCAACACTGGCGCGTTTGCCAGCCGGGCAACATCAGCAGCCACCTCGGCGGGAACAAAACTGTGCCCGGTGCTGTCTTTGTAATAGGCTCCAAGCAAGACAAGGGTATTTGGGGGCAATGACGAAATCCGCTCCAGCATTTCCGCATAGGACAATGCCGCAGTATCCTCCATCACGATATTTTCTGGCAATGCGGCCAGGGCCGAAACCACCTGAGTATGGAACAAGGACTGCTTTTTGTATGCTCCGGCAACGACAACCAGCTGCCGCGTTTGCGGAAAAATATCAACACCGTAGCGGAGCGTTCCGGCAATGTCCCAGCGGCTGCCCACATACAAAACAGAGTGCGGCCTGCCACGCCACGATACCGCAGGATTGGATATCTGGGTTGCCAGCACGGGCACATCATACGGCACCACGCCAGCGCACTCATATGCAAAAAATTCCAGTGCAGCCTGGTTTTGCACTACCACAAGGCCTATATCTGCCTGGGCAATCTTTTCCTGCAGCACGGATGCAAGCCTGGAGCGCCAATATGTGCTGTTGTTACGGACAAGATCGAGCATTTCAACGTAAATATCGTTGAAACTTAAGCCTTCTCTCCTGAGGACTTCAACTGTTCCGGCAGCCATGTTGTCTGTTACAGGCAGACCATATTGCGATCCTGAAAGAATGAGCACGGCCTTGCGCTCTACTGTTTGCGGCATGCCCGTTTGCATGCCCCGTTGCATTTCCGGCTTTATGCCCTGCGCATTGGCCGTGGCGGCGCTTGCCGGGTGCGTGGAAAAACCGACATCAGAAGCAAGCAACAGGACGCAGCAAATGATAACCAGACACATTGCAGCAATGCGCAGGATATATGGACGATGAAAACTGCTCTTTTGCAGTTTCACAGTAGGTAGCAGTGATTGCATCTATTCACCCCTGCGTCGCAAGCCCAGTTATAAAAAACGAGGAATCTGCGTAAGGGTGCCTGCCGTGCGCGCTGCGCACCTCGTGGCATCTGATTACATCTTGTATTTTACAATAGATGCATCCAGGGGCGAAGTCTAGCATCTACGGATTATGCAATTTTTATGAGTAACAGTTTATCCTGATATTATGTATTGTTATCATTCCATATTTTTCAATCTCTGTGCATGTATCGACTATTTCCGGCATTCAAACGCCTGTAATTTGCTGATATATGCCATTGCATTTCCTTATCATTCCGTACTGCCTCTTTATATAAAGGCGGCCAGAGAAAGAGCTTGCCCCCGTCTTCGGTGTTGCCCCCTAAAATGTGGCTAAAAGTGACCAAACGCAAAAAAAAGCCCTTACAGTGATTAACTGTAAGGGCTTGCATTTTCTGGTGGGCCCGAAGAGATTCAAATTCCTGCCCTACAGGTTCGTAGCCAGCCAAAGCATAAATTGGCGCACCTTACGAAAACGCCAAAATCAATGGCAACAAGCTGCAAAAATTAATTTTTCCCACCTGTAGTTGTATCAACTTGCATCAGCTTTATTCAACTTAAATCAAATTCTGTGGCTAAAGAGGGGCAAAATGACCTTACCCCACGTTATGGATTTTGCTTGGCAGGAACCGTCTCGTCCATTGCCAAGAAGGTCAAAACAATCTGGGTGAAGGCGGATGGGGCTTCATATTGCAAATGGTGCGATCCACCTTTGAACTGAACTAACCAAGCTCCGGGTATCAAGCTGGCAAGAATTTTTGAGCTCTTCGTTCCCACAACCGTATCCGCCGTTCCAACCAGCAGCATGACTGGGTTTTTGATCAGCGACATTTTTTCCAAAGGAGTCTTCCACGCAATGGCTGCCTGAAGCTGTTTCTTTATCGTAGGATTGTCAGGTAAAGTCATTTGCTTTAAAGCCGCTGCAACTGCACTCCCATCTGTTGAAGTGGCATGAATTATGGCTTTATTGAAGCGCTCAGGATAGTAAAGAAGTAAATTTTGTGTAGTCACACTAGACTGAGAATATCCAAGTACATTTGTTTTTTTGACTTCAAGTGAATCCATCAGGGCAATAACGTCTTGTGCAAAAAGACGATACGTAAACTGTTGACCATTATCCGTAGTATATCCCATTCCCCTGTTGTCCATGAGGATCAGCTGATATTTTTTTGATGCTTCTTCGATAAACTCTGGCTCCCACCTCTCCATGATTGCCCCAAGCCCAGTAATCAACAGCAGTGGCTCGCCTGCACCTATCAACTTATATCCTATTTTGATCCCATTAGCGTTCACCTGATAGATGTCATGCCCCTTGGCATCCACAGCTATTTTTTTGCCAACCGGCACAATATCTTTGGCCAAAGTGATAGAAGTGTTTGCCCACCCCAAGATGACCAGCAAGCAGGTAACGAAAATGGTGATTCCTGCGAGTTTTGAACGATGGATCATGGTTATACCATCCCGTGTAATAGGAGACTCTGAGGTGGTCCGATTTCTGGACAGGTTGGCGACGTTGGTAAGCTCTAGCCTGGTTTGTCGTATGCCGCCTTTCGGGTCTGATTCTTACACAGCATACTTTAATTGGCTGATGGCCGTCAAAAGCTGTATGCGGGCGCTGATCGTTATAAAACTAGGGTCTTGCCTAGCTGAGCCATTCATGATTGGCTTCAAAGCTAGGTATACCAATGAAAAACAAGTATGCAATTCGTTCAAAAATTTCTGAGGCCAAAATCCGGCAAATCGTGAGACTGTTTGCCGTTGACGGCTCTACCTCAAAGACGGGGGCATAGCGCCTCGACAAAAAAATGGGCATACCAAGCAAAGCCGGTATGCCCACCAGGGCAGCCTTTGTTTTCCGACCAAAGAAAAGAAGAGAAAGCCCTGTGGAGA
>JAEZYD010000052.1 GCA_023419375.1 Pseudomonadota bacterium | reverse complement strand
GCTGCCTACCATGTGAAGGAACCGCGTTCCAACCCGTACATCTTCTTCAAGGAAGAAGAAGTGCCTGGCGGCTGGACCCGTGACCTTGCTGCTTACCGCAAACGCCATCAACGCTAGTCAAAGGGGGGGGAAGAACATGGCTTTTATTTCTTCCGGGTACAATCCCGCAAAACCGATGGAAGGCCGTATCAGCGATATTGGCCCGCGCAAATATAATGAATTCTTTCCGCCGGTAATTGCCAGAAACTTTGGCAAATGGCTCTATCACGAGATTCTGGAGCCCGGCGTGCTCGTGCATGTGGCCGAAAGCGGCGAAACCTGCTACACGGTGCGCATTGGCGGCACCCGTACCATGTCCATCACGCATATCCGCGAGCTGTGCGATATTGCCGACAAATACTGCGGCGGCCATTTGCGCTGGACAACGCGCAGCAACATTGAATTCATGGTGGAAGATAAAGCCACCATGGAAGCTCTGCGCGACGACCTGAACAGCCGCAAGTTTGACGGCGGCTCGTTCAAGTTCCCCGTGGGCGGCACTGGCGCTGGCATCAGCAATATGGTGCACACTCAGGGCTGGCTGCACTGCCACACCCCCGCCACCGACGCCTCCGGCCCGGTCAAGGCCGTGATGGACGCGCTGTTTGAAGAATTTAAAGACATGCGCATGCCCGCCCCGGTGCGCATTGCGCTTGCCTGCTGCATTAACATGTGCGGCGCTGTGCACTGCTCGGACATCGGCCTTGTGGGTATCCACCGCAAGCCCCCCATGGTCGACCACGAATGGGCCGACCAGCTCTGCGAAATCCCGCTGGCGGTTTCTGCCTGCCCCACCGCCGCTGTGCGCCCCACCAAGGTGGAGCATAACGGCAAGAAGGTGAATTCCATCGCCATCAAGGAAGACCGCTGCATGTACTGCGGCAACTGCTACACCATGTGCCCCGCCCTGCCCATCTCGGATGCCGAGGGCGACGGCGTTGCCATCATGGTTGGCGGCAAGGTTTCCAACCGCATCAGCATGCCCAAGTTCTCCAAGGTCGTTGTGGGTTACATCCCCAACGAGCCGCCCCGCTGGCCCACACTGACCAAGACTATCAAACATATCGTGGACGTGTACGCGGCCAACGCCAACAAATATGAACGACTGGGCGACTGGGCTGAACGCATAGGCTGGGAAACTTTCTTCAAGCTGACCGGCCTTGAATTCACCCACCACCTTATCGACGACTTCCGTGATCCCGCCTACTACACCTGGCGGCAGAGCACGCAGTTCAAGTTCTAACAGCCTTTGGCCACCCTGCTTCCCTCAGGCGGGGTGGCCTGGGCAATGAGGTTACCATGACGCCGGATCAACAAAAAATCGTTGATTTCATCAGCGAGAAAAACAAGACCAAGTTTTACTTCAAAGATTTTCTGGATATTTTTCCTGAAAAAGGCCCCAGAGAAGTAAAAAAATACTGACTTCAATGGTGCAATGCGAAGTGATGGAATTTTGGTCCTCAGGCAGTACAACCATGTACGGCCTCAAGGGGGCTGGAAAGCAAAGCCAGGCCGAGGGCGAGGGATAGGAAATGCCGTTCCTCCACAGCCCTCATTAACCTCGTCCTGAGCTGATCTGCACTGCAGGCAGATGATGTGAAAGGCGAAGTTTCGGAGCACGCCATTGCCGCCGGAACTTCGCCTTTTTTCATGGAGAACTGCGTGAATTAGTCGGCCCCGAAAAAATCCTTTGGTTCGTCGAAAGATATGGATGTCGGGCGGAGCTTATACAGATCAAACCGTTTGAGCCGGGAAATAAGGGTTGTTGGTTTTATCCCCAACAAGGCCGCAGCGCCCCGGTTGCCGTATATGAGCCAGTTTGTCCGTTCCAGCGCGGCTTTCAGATTGGCTTTTTCCATGTGCCGCATCTGCTTTTCCGTCAAAATCCTTTGCGGGCCGCCAGCAGGCTCAGCGCAGGCTTTTTCCGCCTGATCCTCTGCCCCGCAAAGGGCAAGATAGGCCAGGGCCTGCTCTGGCCGCCCGGTGATGACCATCCGTTCAACGAAATTCTGTAATTCCCTGATGTTGCCCGGCCAGCTATAGCGCCGCAGCCTGAGCATCTGTTCTTCCGACAGGTCAAAGGCAGAGCGGCCATTTTTTTTGCAAAAGATGCCGATGAAATGCCGCACCAGCAGGGGGATGTCTTCTTCCCGCTCGTTAAGGTTTGGCATGATGATGGGGAAGACTTGCAGGCGGTAATAAAGATCGTCCCTGAATGTTTTGTTCTGTATGGCCTGCTTCAGATTTTTATTGGTGGCGGCTATGATCCGCACATCTGTGCGGCGGCTTTTGCCTTCGCCGACCCGCCGAAATTCTCCATCCTGTATGACCCGCAACAGCTTGCCTTGAAGCTCCAGCGGGATCTCGGCAATTTCATCAAGAAAAAGGGTTCCGCCGTCAGCGAGCTGAAAAAATCCCATATGGTCATTGATTGCGCCGGTGAAAGCCCCCTTGGCGTGGCCAAAAAATTCGCTTTCAAAAAGGTGTTGGGGGATCGCGGCGCAGTTTATCTTGATAAACGGACTATTTTTTCTTTTGCTGTTCTTGTGCAGCTCATGGGCGACAAGTTCTTTGCCCGTGCCGGAATCGCCTTGGATGAGCACGGTTGCTTCCGTATCGCCGACAATCTGGATCTGTTCGCGGATTTCTTTGATTGCGGCGCTTTCGCCGATTATGCCCGTAAACTTGCGCGCTTCGCAGAGTTCCTCGCGCAGGTGAGCGTTTTCCAGCTCTTTTTTCTGGTTGCTGGCATCGGCTATTTCAAAAAGACGGGCATTGGCAATGGCGTAGGCGATATGATCGGCAACCATGCGCAAGAGTTCAAGGGTGCCCGCTTCCAGCATGCCGCGCGAAAAAACCGCTATGACGCCAAGGGTTTCCCCCCGGCAAACAAGGGGCTGCCCGGCAAAACTGACAATGCCCTCCCGCTCGATCCATTGCGGGTCGGCAATCCAGGGTTCCGTGCCGTCAATGCGGGCAACCTCAAGCGGTTTGTTGGTCAGAGCAATGGCTCCGACCTTTCTGCTGCCAAGAGGAAAGCGATAAAATCCAGACAGTTCTGTTTCTGTCCACAGCCTGCCGTCAATGCGGGATTTGCCGTAGCTGGCCTTGAGGTGCAGGCATCGCCCCCGGCCCGCGCAGATTGAATTATCCGCGCATGTGGGGCAGGCGGTATCCGGCTCCACAAGCCATATGCGCACCAGAGCCGAATCGCGCGCGGTGCCGAGGCTTTTAACAGCCAGCGAGAGCACGTCTTCCACTGCGCGCTGTTGCGCCAGATCCAGAAGGAGCGTCTTGATGTCTCTGTCGCCAAGAATAATCATAGAGCGGGAGTATATAGCACTGGCCTGTACTCCGCAATTCCGCAAGCCCGAGGCAAGGTGAAGGCGGGCAATGCACTGCCCCAAGGAGCGCGCTCAATCGTTGTTTACAAACCATTAGCGTGCTGGAGGCGATGAGCTTTGCCCGCCCGAGCTTATTATCATGTGGATAAGTTCCGATGTCTCCCGGTGGGGTCAGTTTTTTTAAGGCGATTTTGGCAATAATCCGGGCTATAAGGCCTGCATCACGCGCATGGCTGAGAGCACTGCTCAGTTTATCCAGTGGCTCGCATTGATTGACAACGCATCCCCGCTCAACGATTGGGGATTATATGTGTAAGACCTCTGGCACGAGCCAGTATTCTCTGACGGTGCGGCGGGCGATCGGTCGAAACGGCATAGGGGGGGCGTCGGGCAGTGAAAAAACGCCTTCGGCTCAGGATACGCTTTTTTTGCAGAGGGGGGAAAATTCAGACTACAAACTTTAAATTTCTTCTGGCAGATATTCCAGGGGGCGTGGCTATTTCTAGAAGCCAATTTTGCCTTATGAGGGCTGAACCACTGGGCACCATCACTCAGGATGCGTGTAGCCCCCAAAAACGTGCGCCACTCATTACCTTTAAAAAAAGCAAATTTTCAAAAAAATATTTTCCTGGCAAACTGCGAGCACGTATCGGGCCGCCATGCCATGCCCTCAGAAGACAGAACGATACTTATAAGGGAAATCCAAAAAATAAAAGCTTGCCCAGAAGACAAACTTATTACCAGAGTGATCTCGCTAACTGCCGCCATTTTGACATGTGCAATACTTTCTGACGCAGCTGGTTTTCTCATCTGGCCAGGATTGCCTGACGTTATGCCGCAGCGCTTCCCGGCAATCTCTACCCCTTGCCCTGCGGCGGATCAGCCAATGCTTTGCCCAGGCTGGCAGCAATCCTGACGATCTGCTTTTCCTCTAGGTCGCCGTATAGGGGCAGACAAAGAGCGCGGCTGGCAAGATTTTCCGCCACGGGGCACGAAACCTGCCACTCTGCCTTGAGATAGGGCAACGTGTTCAGGGCAGGATAAAAGTACCGGCGAGTGTATATATCTTGTGCGGCCAGCGCACCCTGCACCCGCAAAAGGCTGTCTTCGTCGGGCAGTAACACCGGGTAGTAGGCGTAGTTCCAGTCCAACTTGGCACAATGGGGTGGGAAGCTCAGCCCTGCTCCCGACAACAGGGAATCATAAACTGCGTGTACACGCTTGCGCAGTGCAATTTCCTCTTCCGTTCCCGGCAAAAGCGAGAGGCCCATTACAGCATGGAGCTCGCTCATTTTTGCATTGATGCCCAGGCAATAGTGGGTATCGCCCTCATGGCCGAACGCCCGAGCGCGCGACAAAGCCTGATGGGCAGCTGTAGAATGGGAAACAACGCAGCCCCCCTCGGCTGTGTGAAAAAGCTTTGTGGCATGAAAGCTGCAAATCGAATAATCACCGTAGTCCAACAGACTTTTGCCAGCATAACGAGAGCCGAAAGCCTGTGCTGCATCATAGATCAGTGTGAGACCATTTTCGCGACAGATGCTGCCAAGCGATTCCACATCGCAGGCAAGACCATAAACATGCACAGGGAGCACGCCCGCAATATCAGGCGAATCCTGAAGGCACTTGCGCAGTTTTTCAGGAGAAAGACACATGGTTTCAGGATCTACATCCACAAATACCGGAGTGCATCCCATCCAGAGAATAGCAGAAAGGGTTGCGACATAAGTATACGGTGTTACTGCAATTTTTTTTCCTGCAAGGCCAGCGCACTGCAAAGCCAGCATAAGCGCGGTTGTGCCGTTGTTGCAGAGAAGGAGATTATCAGTTTTAAGATAACCGCAAAGGGCTTTTTCCAGATTAATTACGTGACAGCCATTGTTTGTTATCCACGCTGTCTGAAAAATGCTCTCCAATTGCCGAAAGAAACATTCTTTATCGGGCAATCTGGACTTAGTGACATAAATTTTGTCTTGCATAAACAAGAGCTCTCTGTTGGGGGTGGGAACCTGAAAACCTTGGCGGCAAACGTAACAATGCCAAAAGAAAATAAAAAAAAGCAGCCGCAAATAACATGCCGCGCAAAGAATACCCCATGCCTAAAACTATTCGGCCAGGCAAAGCACAGTTCACTATCCCATAGCCATTTATTACTAATAAATTTTATTGGCCTTGCCAAGGGAAGATAATAAACTGTGTATAAACGCAAGATAAGCTCCACAGGAGCTTTTGCATCTCTTGACGGCTGGGAAAAGGCAGCTCCAAACGCTCCATAATTCCACGATTAAAAAAGGCACATGGGAAAACCAACTATCTTTTTCATCGTCATATTTCTATAGAAAAGATTCGTTCCATTTATAGTTTATGTTTGCTCATGGAATCGCTGGCGGCAAAGCCCCTCCCTAAATTCAACATCGACCTCTGCATTGCTTCCACAAGGCAGCGCGCTGAATACCAAAAGAATACCTTGCTGACCATGAAAGACCTGCGTAAAGTATGTGTAAAAATTCAAACAATGAAAGCTAGATAGTGTGAAATTTGTGACGATGGCAAGGTCTGTAGTTTTGTTGAAAAAAGGAGGCTTTCCCCATCACAACACAAATCCTTGGCCATCGCTGGCCAGCCTGACTAAACATATTGCTCAAGCCGCTGCCCTGACAAAACCCTGTGGATTATTCCAGGAGAACTGCAACCGAAGGCCCATCCTGGGGATTAACATTTGTCAAAATAGTCAACCGAGATTATTACCTGTTTATAAATGGCGACTGCAAAAGCACCGTACTCCCGAGGTTTCGGCTGTTAAAAAAACTGAGTTGAAGTCCATGACCAAGGCCCTATGGCACAGTTCGCTCCCATGAGGTTGTCTACACATTGCAAATCATGCAGCACCCTGTTTAACCAAGCACGTTCGGCCCCAGCGCGCAAAAGCTCAGGAGAAAATCGTGTTCGCACAACTTAAGGGAGTACACATTGCAGCTATCCACACTGCAGTGCCACAACAGGAAATCCGTATTGAGGACGAACTACAATACTACGGAGAAAGCCCCAAAAAGGCTGAGCGCGCCAAATCCATGATTGGCACTGATCGCCGGCGAGTGGCCTACCCTGGTCAGACAGCTTCAGATCTCTGCCAAGCTGCAGCAAACGAACTTTTTATTGCACACCCGGAAGAAAAGCAGCGCATCGAAGCGCTCATCTTTGTTACCCAATCACCGGATTTTGACCAACCTGCAACAGCCTGCGCCCTTCAGCACCGCTTGGGCCTGCCGCAAAGCTGCGCCACATTTGATGTCAATCAAGGTTGCGCGGGGTATGTATACGGGCTCTGGCTGGCCGGAACCATGGTGGCTTCGGGCAGTTGCAGTTCAGTTCTGCTCTTAGTGGGTGACGCCCCATACCGCCCACGCGACCAACGCAACAGGATCATGGCCCCCATTTTTGGCGATGCGGGTTGCGCCACGCTCATTACTAAAGATACCGATGCTTCTCCGCTGATTTTTTCCATCGGCACCGATGGCGCTGGTTTTTCCCATATTATTCAGCCGGGTGGGCGGGCACGGGTTCCGTTCTCGGATAAATTTGAAAACAACCGCGCTTTTTTTGAAGATATTCAGGGGGCTGACGGATACCCTTGGCGCCTTTGCGATACCTATATGGACGGGCCTGCAGTTTTCAATTTCACACTTCGGGTAATCCCGGAGCATATCCGCGACTTCCTCACGAAGAGTGGCGTGGACATTGCTGAAATAGACCACTTTGTTCTTCACCAGGCCAACAAGCAGATCATCAGCGAAATCGCACGAAAGGCGGGTCTGCCGCTGGAAAAAACACCCTCAGCGACCTTTAGCCGCTACGGTAACCTTTCATCTGCATCTATTCCGGCTGCCCTGTGCGATCTCTTCGGTGAAGACGGTAGCACTGGTCATCGTAAAATCATGCTTTGCGGCTACGGCATTGGCCTGACATGGGCTTCTTGCCTCTGGGAGCCGAAAAACTGCGCCTGTACTCCTGTACAGAGCGTGCCAGCCCCGGATTCCGATTATGCATCGCCTGAAGCACAAGTAGAGTATTGGCGCAGATATATTCAAGGAGAAAGAGATGCAACATGATGAATTCATAGATATTTTTAAAGACATTATTCAGAGTGATTCTGAAATTGCGCTGGATTCGTCTCTGGCAGATATTGAGGAGTGGGATTCCATGGCCATGATGGCCCTGATTGCCTATTTTGACGTTAAACTCGGCATCACGATTACCTTTGACCAACTGCACGCTCTCCACAGCATTCGCGATGTTGCTCTGCTGATCCCCGGTTTCGAGGCATGACAACCTTCACTGCGGAACAACGTATCCTTGTTACAGGGGCCAGTTCCGGCATAGGGCGCGCCATTGCCCTGCTGCTCATTGAGCGCGGAGCTACTGTCATTGCGAATGGACGCGATACGGAACGGCTGAAGCAAGTGCGGGAGACATCTGCCGATCCCTGTCGCATGCACCTTGCGCCGCGGGATATGACGGAAGACATGGAGTCCCTACCCGCATGGCTGAAAGGGCTGTGCAGCCAGTTCGGCCCATTGCAGGGCCTGGTGTGCAGCGCCGGGGCAACATGGAATGCGCCATCAGCCCTCTATGACATAACGCGGGCGCATCAGCTTTTTGACCTTTGCTGTCATGCCCCCCTGATGCTGGGCGGAGCATTTTGTGACCGCCGGGCAAATGCAGGCGCCGGATCAGCAATTGTCTTTATTGCAGCGGCTGCCGCCGTTACACCCAACCCTGGGCAAGGAGTATACGGAGCTGCCAAGGCAGCCCTGGTTGCTGGCGCAACCTGCCTTGCCAAAGAAGCCGCACCCCGAGGTGTGCGCGTGAACTGCGTCTCTCCTGGATTGGTGCAAGGCCCAATGATGGATGCTACAGTGCAACAACTGGGGCAAACATTTTTGGAGAAAGAACAAGCTTTGTATCCACTGGGATTTGGCAAACCGCAAGACGTCGCCCACATGGTAGCCTTTATGCTTTCACAAGATGCCGCATGGCTCACAGGGCAAAACATTATGCTCACCGGGGGACGATAGCATGCAACGCCTCATAATTATTGGCAACTCAGGCGCTGCACGCGAATGCTATTGGCTCTTTCAAGATATGTGTGCCGCAGATGTCAACTTGAAGACGAACTGCACGTTTCATGGTTTTCTTTCATGGCGCAACTATAGTTCCGACCTTAAATCATTGAAGAGTCTGTTTTTAGGCGATGCGCTCGATTACAGTATCACAGAAAAAGATGTTTTTGTCATTGGCATAGGCAAACCGCAGTTGCGCGAAGATGTCTATGTAACCATGAAATCGCGTGGTGCGGTATTTTTCACCCTATGCCACCCCCTGGCAGATATCAATCCCGAGGCTACTCTAGGTGAGGCCAACATATTTCAGCGCAACAGTACAGTATTTTGCGATGCTCATCTTGGCAACGCAAATTACCTTAATGGTGCCGTCAATCTTTCACATGACGTAACAGTTGGTGACTACAACTTTATTGGCCCTTTCTCACTGGTGCTTGGTAATTGCAGCGTTGGCTCACGCAATCTGCTTGCAGCACGATCAACTATTCTTCCGGGCGCACGAATCGGTGACAACAACATTATCGCCCCCGCCAGCGTTGTATACAAAGGCTGCCGCAACTTTTGTCGTCTTGCGGGAAATCCTGCCCTAAAAATCGGCACGGTAGAAAATATTTAAATGCACAAGACTAACTAAATATATAATTTTTAATTACACAATTTAAATTTTTTTGTATAAAATGATTTAAACCATATGTAATAAACAAAGCTATAAATGTAGATATTACGAATAAAACGAGCTATATTCAATCATTATAATATCGTTAATCAGCCTACGAGATAAAAGTATGAATCAATCATCCCCACTCATTTCCATAATCATTGTGCCATATACAGACTATTCAATGGATTACCAGCGTTTTTTCTATGACAGCAGAGAAGTTCTGGCACACCATGGAGTAGAATACCCTTTTCTGGAAAGCTTCACGCCGCATCCCCTCTGTCAAAAACAATTTGCAGATACTTTTTTGGCTTTATATCAAATAGAACAAGGAAGCCTGGGTGACGAAAAGACCATAGTCCGCACAAAAGAGAAGGCTGAGGAATATCTGACGCTTTTGGAAAAGCTCGACAATTCCCGTGAAATCCTCTTTGTCGAACACCTCTGGGCCATAGAAGCGTTTGCCCAGCTATGGAGCCTCCTTGCTGATACTCGTCGCTTTCCCCGGTTAAGCCGGGCAGAAAAGCAGATTGCATGGATTATGGAGCCACGCTCCAAAGAAGTGGAGGGTATTTACAAAAGCCGTCTCCCCGAGGATGACAAGGACATCACGCATCGAGATATGAATGAAAATGGCTGGTGGTCTACATTCAGCGATACCGTTATGCGCTTTTGCCCCCCATCCCATTTGCATAAGCTTTCTGCAGAGACTCCTATGCAGCTATGTCTCGAACATATTTTTAAAAAAATGCAATTCTTATTCTTAGACGAATGCCCTCCCCCCGCACTGACGGCCCTGACCAACCGGGACGCAGTGCTGATTGCACAAACACTCTGCACATGGTTGCCCAATAAGGAATATGTCGAAGCGGTACGAATACTGCAACAAATGGAAGACTGCTTCCCTGCTGGAGAAAAACTGACTTTTTTGCCCCCCGCAGCACTGCGTGCGTTTGACGCCGACACCGCCGCCCACCTGGACCGTAGTTATCTAATAAACGACCACATTACAGCCAATGCGGTATGGCATCCGCATACCCCCTCTGACAACGTACAATCTGTCCATGCCTGCAAACGCTTTTTTGACACGTTACCACCCCACTTACAAAAACATGTCCTTTCTCACGTGCGCACACACGCCATCCATTATCCAGCTCAGACGCCCAAACTTCTTATTGATTCATTCGCCTCCGTGGAAGTTATCCGCCCGGAAATCCATGCATGCGTCCTCACTCTCACGCAAAATCATGCATCCTTTATTACGGATTGCATGGACAGCGTACTAGCGCAGCAAACAGCCTTCCCTGTGCAGCATATTATTGTTGACGACAGATCCACAGACGATACCCGGCAAATTATATACGAATACGCCCAAAAGCATGCGTCCATCCACCCCATATTTTTACCCACCTACCAACCCGGAGGCAAAAATGTGCAGGTGCTTTTTGATGCGTGTCGCAGCCCCTTTGCCGCAATATGTGATGGCGATGACTACTTTACGGACCCACAAAAACTGCAAAAGCAAGTAGATTTTTTAACGGCAAATCCCGATTGCGGTCTGTGTTTTCACCCTGTACAGGTGGTTTACGAAGACGGTACGCAACGACAACGGATTCACCCTCCCCTGGAATTATTACCACGGGGAGTGCGTTCCCATTACTATCTTGCGGATCTTCTCCAAACCAACATCATTCAGACAAATTCCGTTATGTATCGCTGGCGTTTCAGGGACGGCCTGCCAGCATGGTTCCGCTCTGACCTTGTTCCCGGCGATTGGTACTGGCATATTCTCCATGCTGAAATGGGGAAAATAGGCTTTATTAATGAGATTATGGGAGTTTATCGACGGCACAAATCATCTGTCTATTATAGTGTTGAGCTTGACAACACCGTTGAGCATCGCCTTAAACATGGCATAAAGGAATTGGCTTTTTATGATGCTGTGAATACACATTTTTCAAATAAATATTTGCGCCGGCTACAATGGTTTGCCAATGGTGTTTTCGCTGATCTTTTTAACTACCAACTGAAAACAGATGATTCTACTGCATTGGATGAAGCCATTGAAAAGTATCCTCATTTTGCTGCTGGTTTTTTAAAAGAGATACGCAGTAATATAGTAAAATAGTGCAACTATATAGTATATGTATTTTTTAAAAAAATACGTCTTGGTAATTTTAACGGCGAACTTTTTCCTAAATTTCAAATATGGCACTTAATATTCATGACATAACAGAGCGTGATGATGTTGATACAATATTTATTTTTAAACGCAAATAAGCACCAATGACACACTGCTCAGACAGAAAAAGCATCGCATTAATCCTCCACGGCCTGCTGCACGGCAAGGGAGGCATAGAGCGGCTGGGGGCTGGTCTGGCGTCCTATCTTGCTGCGCAGGGACATGAAGTCACGGTTCTGGCGCAGGACGGAGAGGGGGCGGCGGCCTTCCCACTGGACGCGCGCGTTCGTCTGGTGCGCACACGCCTTGTAGACACAGCGACATCACGTCGCCAACTACGCGAACTGCTTACGTGCCTGAACCCGGATGTCTGTGTGGCTTTTTTTTCATGGGAGGCCATGCTGGACTGGACGGTGATCCTCCATGGCACGGGGATTCCCCTGCTTCTTTCTGAGCGCACAAATCCTCAATTATTGGAAAATGAGCGATGGAACCGCGCGGACAGGTTGACCGCTCTCAGCGGGGCGGACAACATTCACCTTTTACTGCATACCTACAAAGCGTCTCTGCCGATGTATCTGCAACAGAGGGTCAGTGTCATCCCCAACAGCGTAGAACTTCCACGGCACCCTCCGCTGAACCGAGATCGCCCCCCCACCATCATGGGCATAGGGCGTCTCATCGCCAGCAAAAATTACGCGCTGCTGCTGGAAGCATTCGCTCTCCTGACACAAGAGCATCCTGAGTGGATGTTGACCATCCACGGCGATGGACCTGAACGACCACGTCTGGAAAAATGGGTGCTGTTCTACGGGCTAGAAAAAAAAATCAGCCTGCCGGGCCTCACTAACGACACAAATGCGGCATTGATGGATGCGGCCTTTTTTTGCCATCCTTCCATGCAGGAGGGCTTTCCCACGGCGGTGTTGGAAGCGTTTGCTGCGGCATTGCCTGTGGTGGGAATGGCCCAATGCCCCGGAGTGAATGAAATCGTCACTCCCGAGACAGGCATCCTTGTAAAGGAGGCACAGGCAGAATCCCTTGTTGCAGCTCTGCGCATTCTGGTTGACGACGCCGCCCTGCGCCAACGCATGGGCACGGCGGCCCGTAACCGGGCAACGAGCTTTGACCAACGGAAAATTTTTCAACAATGGGAGGCGTTGCTGCTGCGTTGCGCCAACCGCAAAGGAATGACTGTCATGCAGAAAAAGCCAGAAGAGTCCCCAGAAGCAATGTTGCATCGGCGGCTTGACGCGCTACTATCTCTGGAGCAGATACATTCCAGCTATCCACGCATGCCGCGCCTTCCACTTGACGTATTTCCAGTGCCTGGCTGCAACCCGGAGGATTATCCTTGCGCTCCGGAAGAAACCGGTGGCCCGGATCTGAAACTGCACACCCTGCCTGCCATGGAGGCATGTTTTATTACCGTATGCGTCAAGCTTATTGAAGATTCGGGGTTGTTCGATGTAGCGTGGTACCGTCAAACCTATGGCAAAGGCCGCCAGGAAATTATGCCCCCGATAGAGCACTATCTTCGCCTTGGAGCCGCCAAGGGCTATGAACCAAACCCCGCGTTCAACGGTGCGCAGTACCGCCAGCAGCACATGGGACGCCACGAAGACGGCCTCAACCCTCTGGTTCATTACATCCTGTACGGCGAGACCAGCCCTTCGGACATGTAGGGATACCATGAAATGCGCTCTACTGCTTTGGATGCTTAGCGTTATCCGTGGAGGCACGGAACGCGTGGGCGCGGAGCTTGCCAACGCCCTTGCGGAGCGCGGTCACGAGTTGATTATCTTTACCCGCGACCACGGGGACAGACGCCCGGTCTATCCTTTGCATCCGGCCATCAAGCTGGAATTTTTGGGCGAAAAATCTCTGCACCACCAGCCGGGCATGGCTGAAGCTCGCCGTGTGCTGTTGGCACACAGGCCCCAGGTGGTGGTGGGCTTTGAGTCCTCCGCCCATCTTGTTTTTGCTGCGGCCATGACCCACGGTACGGGCATTCCTCTAATTTTATCCGAAAACAGTGATGCCACCGTCATTGAAAACGAGCGCTGGAATAGACCTGACAGATGGAGTGTGTTGGCAGGTGCCGACAGGATACATCTTCTCACTGAAGGGGCCCGCCAGACTCTGCCCCATTTTTTGCGGTCTAAGGCCATAGTCATCCCAAACTCCACCCCATTGCCAGCCTACGAAGGACCGGAAAACAGGCAAGAAACAGGCCCCTTCACCATCTGCTCTGTAGGACGTCTGGCAGACTCCATCAAGCAACAAAGCATTCTCATCCGGGCTTTTGCCCTTTTGCGGGATACATTCCCGCAATGGCGGTTATGTTTTTATGGCAAGGATGCTTACGGGGAACAGGCCGGACTGGAGTCACTGGCACGCCAGCTCGGGCTGGCAGAGCGGGTCTTTTTCTGCGGTGAACTTCAGGACGTTCACATGGCCTATGCTCAAGCCCATATTTTTTGCCTCCCCTCACGCTATGAGGGTTTTCCCATGGTAGGTGTGGAGGCCCTGCGCCACAGCCTGCCCGTAGTGGCCTTTGCTGGCTGTGCGGCAGCCCGCAGCCTTGTGGAATGCTCGTGTGGCGCCCTGGCAGAAGACATGACCCCTCAATGCCTTGCGGCAACGCTCTCGCCCATCATGGCCAATGCGGCACTACGGCGGAGCATGGGCAAGGCGGCCCTAAAAAAAAGCTGGCAATATAGCCCGGAAAGAGTACTCCCCCAGTGGGAAAAACTACTCCATCAAACGGCGGCAACAGTACAGCCAAAAGCTCCTGCACGGGTGCCCCCACTCACAGCCTATGGACGCTGGAACACGGTGTTTACCGTGTACACGCGGCTCGTGCAAAAATCGGGGCTGTTTGACAGCGAGTGGTACCGAAAGATCTATGTGCATGGGCCAGAGTATATGCCCCCGCTGGAGCATTTTTTACGCTTTGGCGCGGACAAGGGATATTGCCCCAACCCTGCCTTTGATACGGCATGGTACCGGAAAACATATATGCGGCAGTGTCCGCCCACATTGAACCCCCTATTGCATTACCTGATGTGGGGCAGGCGCGCCGCGCTGGCTACTACCCCGCCACAGCACGAGCTACAGAGGGGCGCATGAAAATTGCCATGCCCCTCTGGTCCTTGACGCGTCTGCGCGGCGGAACTGAGCGAGCCGGTTCGGAACTGGCTAACGCCTTTGCCCGCCGAGGACATGAAGTAATCATCTTCACCAGCGGGCTGGATCCCTTGCCGCCGCTCTATCCGCTGCACCCATCCGTGCGCCTTGAATACAATCTTATCCAACTGCGCTCCAGCCGCTCTGGCTTGGACGCCTTGCGGCGGCAGGTGTGCGCCCACTCCCCGGACGTATTGCTGGGTCTGGGCTCTGACGCAGTTTTGCTCTCCCATGCGGGCATGGTACACGGCACATCCACGGCTCTCGTGCTCTCAGACAGGACCGCCCCCCACATCACCGGTGGTGTCAACTGGAACCAGCCAGACCGCGTCACCGCTTTTGCCGCAGCCCACCGTATACACTGCCTCTTGCCAGGCTACGCGGCGTCCTATCCCCCCTGCCTGCGCGCTCGTATCCGCCATATTCCCAACGGCACGCCATTGGCCCCCTTTGCTGATACGCAGGCAACGCGGGAAGCAACAACACCCAAGATTTTGTTAGCCGTGGGCCGGTTGCGCGACAGCATCAAGCAGCACTCTCTGCTGATCAGCGCCTTTGCCCTCCTGCACCCGTACTTTCCCGAGTGGCAGTTGCATATCTGGGGGGGAGATTTTTACGACGAACAAAAAGACCTTCAAAAACTCATTGACTCAGAAGGGCTGCACCATCATGCCCTGCTCAAGGGTGAAACCTGCACGGTGGCGGAGGTAATGCGCACGGCCAGTGTTTTGTGCCACCCCTCTCGTTACGAAGGTTTTCCCATGACAGTGGTAGAGGCCCTGCGGCACAGTCTGCCCGTGGTGGGCTTTGCTCACTGTGAGGCACTGCAAAGTATCGTGCAGCCAGACTTTGGCCGGCTGGCGCCGAAAATGACACCAATCAGCCTGGCCGAGACCCTCGCCCCCCTCATGGCAAGCACTGAGCTGCGCCGAAAATTGGGGGGAAAAGCTCTTGTTGAAAGCGAAAAATACACTTTGGACACAGTTGCAACACAGTGGGAAGAACTGCTGGAAGAGGCAGTGCAGGAACACCGCGCGTGTTCTTATGCTCGCCCTGCATGCCAGAACGTATCGGAGGACATGCTGCCTCCTGCTCAGAGCTGGCAAAATATATTGTGTGTGTACGTGTCCTTGCTGCGCCAATCAGGCCTGTTTGACTATGCATGGTATCGGGCGCAGTATGTTCGTGGACCGGAGGTCATGGATCCTCTGGAGCACTATATTCTTTTTGGGGCGGGCAAAGGTTACAACCCGAATCCATGGTTCAACACCAAGGAGTATACTAAACACTTCTTGCAAAAGAATCATGACAACATGAACCCCTTGCTGCACTACTATCTGTTTGGTAAGGGCGGGAGGCTTTCCCCTGCATCCCATGATATACTAACCAACGGACCATCGTTATGATGCACAGCACCACTATTCCTCTTCAGCCCGTGAATACCACGCTGCCTTACACGAAGCCTTTCTTTCGCAACGATGACGTGGCGGTGGACAGTAATTTGGCGCATTTTCAACAGTTCTGTGCGCTTTTCCATGCCCACGGATTCACCCAGGTGCAGGGCATCATGTTGCGTGGGCTGGGTAATGTGGAACATATGACGGACGGGGTGGCAGTTTCCTACGCCGGACAAGGCAGCATTTCTCAATTGCCCAACACCCGTATACGGGAGCTTTCCGAGCCGTACAGGATTGAAGACAACCCCGCGTTGGTGGACTTTCTCAATTCAATACCTGATGAACTGGCCTTACATGGCCTCTATCATACAGATTACAGCGCCATGAGCTATGATGAGCAACTGGTGGACATGCGGGAAGGGCTCGCGGAAATGGCCCGCCTTTTTCCACATAAGAACGTGCGCTACTTTATCGCCCCCTTCAACAGACATAACGATGACACTCATAGGGCCGCACAGGAAGTAGGCCTGCGCGTGCTGTATGATGACGGAGTGCATCTTGAGAATGAGCTGGGCAGGCTGGTGCTGGAGCCGGGCATCTGGTACCGCTACCACCACCACCGTTTCTACCCAGAAAGCTGCTACACGCAACAACCTCCCTTGAGCCTGAACAACCTGCAAAAAATGCTGGCTGACGGCGTTGCAGGAAAAAGCCAGGGCTATTTGCCAACCTCGGCAGAAGAAATTGATATGGATGTCGAGCAATATGCCGCATTGGCAGAAAAGCACGGCGCACAACAGTGGTACCTGAACACGGCCCTGGGGCGGCGACACAGACATGAGCTGCAGATCATGAGCCAGTGGGTCGTGGCCCACATGACACGGGATAAAAATATTTTTGAACTGTGTTGCGGCGGCGGCAGCAACTTGCTCTGGCTGGCGCAGCACGGCTATACTCAGGTGCGGGGCAGTGATTATGACGCCAAGGCCGTAGCTCTGACCAACGAATATATGACAACCCACGGAATGGACGCTCCGGCGCACCAGGCGGACTACCTGGACACGCGATTTGTGCCGCACGATATCGACGTACTCTGGGCCAGTAACTGTCTTTACCTCATTCCTGATTTTTCGCTGTCCACCTTTCTGAAAACCCTCTGCCCCCATGTATCTGCCGGGGGGTGCTTCATTTTTGACCTAGTCGACGCGCGCTTCAACGATTATCCCAATAACCGATGGCACAGTGCCGACTGGGACAAACCCGAGGCAGAGCGCCGCCCCTCAGAATACAGGCACCGTTTCGATCTGGAAGAGGTAAAAACCGCCGCTCACTCAGCCGGGTTACATCTTGTGATAGCCATAAATTTGGAGCAGGGCATTCCCCGAACGGTCTTTGTACTGGCCCGCCCAGGGGTCACGTTTGCTCCGCGAATGCAAGAAAATCCCCGCAGCACATCTCTCTTGCGTATCCTGCCGCAGATCAAAGCCTCTGGCCTCTTTGATCGCCAATGGTACATAAACCAGTATGTGCGGGGTCCTCTGATTATGGATCCTCTGGAGCACTATGTCCGCTTTGGCGCAGACAAAGGCTATAATCCCAATGCTCATTTTAACACCGTGCGATATAAAGAGCAGCACATGCAGGCCGGCGATGCCACAAATCCACTGTTCCACTATATCCTCAACGCAATGTCATAAAAAATTGTCCCATTGGATATGTATTATCTTTAACGAAAGCACCAGGATTACCTAACGGAGCAACTTTCCCTTTCATCAATGTTCATATTGACTAATATTTACAGAAATTATTGCGAAACAGCTTCTGCCGCAGATGAGTTGCCATTGAACATAAAAAAATCCCTTGCTGTTGGGAACACCACAAAATTCTTAATGCATGGCAGATGACGAGCATCTGACAGCACGGAACTGGCATTGAAATCAATCGCTCCCGCCTACACGACAAATTCAATAATTTTATATATGCAAAACTGATAAAGGCACGTTGAAACACATACACTGCGTCAAGCCACTTGCTGTAGCGACAATACAACGTGGAATTTTGCGGAGTCAGTTTCCGTCGGACCTGCCCAGCCTCGTCGGCAAGATATACTGAAGACTAATAGCTCAAGAAGCCATGCACACTACAGACCACGGTTACCGCTTTGCTTTGACCGACGACTTGTCACAAAACAATTGTCATCATTTCAAGCCGACACGCTGGATTGCCATGCCGGGGCATGGGCATACCTGTACTCTGGTACTTTCCCAGCTATGCCTATAACGCGTTCCGATTCGTAGAATCCATGTATTACGCAGTGTTAAGACTGAATAATTCGTGTGTGATTTTACCGTGAACCTGCAACGCTGCGAGTGTTGGTGGGGAGAAATGCTATCAAGGTGCTGGTCAATCCATAGCGCCATATGCTTTCTTGGACTCCCCATGCCAAAACGGCAGAAACAAGGAGTTGATGCGCTTCAGCCTTTTTTCACAGTGGGAACGCCATAGATTGATGTAGGTCGCCCTTCGTATTGCCCGCATTGCAGAAAATGGACAAAAGGATTTATGCCAAGTTTCCATATCGTACTGTCTGTCAGTAAATAATAAAAGGAGTCAAACCAGGGGACTATTTCCAGCCCCTCATACAGCCCGTGCATAAGGTAGTGGCGATGCGGGAAGATTGGGCCTTTGGCATTTTTGACTTGCGTCCGGTACCACTGTACGTCAATGACATCATGCGTCTTGCAAAGCTCTTGCATGGATACGATTTCCACGCCAGATGCGACCACCAGGGGCTGCAGGGAGGCATCGGACAGGTGGTATTCCCGTGCCAGATAGCCCATGCGCCGCGCAATAACATCACTAGCGGAACACCGCTCCATCCCTTGGAACAATATTTCAAAAGCTTCTGCTACATTACCTTGCTGCTCGGAGGCAAAGGAATAGAGCAACCAGTTCCATGTTTCCTCGCTATACCTCTCACACAGCACCTTGCCAATGGCCATGGCCTCTCCCCACCGCTTGGTGAGTACAGCATTGACCATGTGCACACGTCGCAGGTGGCAGAGCAAGGAGTCAGATTTTATAGAATAAAAACGTTCAAGGGCCTGTTTCGTCAGGGCAAAGGATTGCTCATGACGTTTGAGGCAATGCAGAAGAAGTCCTTCATAAAAATACGCTGTGGGTATATTTTTATGCTGGTTTATAAAAGTATCCGCAAACGCCAATGCATCGTCTTCGCGTCCCAGCTGGCAGCAGGCTACCATGACGATAAATAAAACATCGGGGGGCAAGTGGGTTGCCTCTCTATCCTGCACGTCGTTCACAACCTCTTGTGGACGCTTAAACCGCAAAAGGGCATGCCAATAATACGCCAATAAATTTTTGTCATGAGGCAAGACGTTAAGGGCGCGTTCCAAATACCCAAGCCCCTCCTCCCTGCCCTGAGCGCAGAGCAATTTTCCCAGCATAACGTGCAGGCCAGCGTTTTCAGGAAAGGTGGCGTCCGCCCAGAGCAACACGGACTGCACAAAGTAAGGATCTGTCTGTTCAAGGGTATAAGCCAGAGTAAGGCAATCCTCCAGTGAAGCCTGCCCCGCTTCAAAACGCTGCCGCACAAGTTGCAGGGCTTCCTTGGGGTTGTACACATGGAGCTGTTCAACTGGCTTGCCATCACGCACCACCATATATTGCCCTTCAAGTAGGGAAATATTCGGCTGTAAATGCTCCAATAAATCTTTTCCTCCGCCCAGCGCCTCCAGCACGTAGCGGAAAATATTGACATGTGAGATGACCTTACCCGCGGTTTTGTGCGGCACAGGCCAGCGGATGGCAAGGCGTACCCCAAAATGGTCCAACGCCAATGTCGCCATGCTCACACAGCGCTTACGCAAGACGTCGTCCATTCCGCCAGCGCCCCTCCAGGCATTACTGTGCCGCAAGGAGCCATGATCGCCCACGGCCACCACCAAGGCATCAGGATCGTGCTGCATGATGGATTCCACAACCTGCGCAATCTGCCCCTGCCCCTTGCGTACAGACTCTATGTACGTCTTCTGAAACTGACTCGCATCCTCAAGCCAACTCTGATGAGAATTTTCCACATGGCAAGCCCCAAAACGCATGCAAAAGCAGCGCGGCGTTTTTACCTTGTGGGCCAGACGTTTCTGAAAGGCATTAAACATGGCTGAAAAATTAATTTCCGTTTCAAATGGGTCAAAATTATTAACTATTTTTCTCAAATAGCGCGACTGTGCCCACAAGGGACCAGCCAGTGCATAGAGCAGACGCACATAGGTAGGCATGTCAAAGGCGGCATACTCTCCCTCAGCGATCAAATGCCCGAACACAAAAAAGCTGGAGTCAAAAAACTCGCAACTGTAGCCATTTTCTCGCAGCACATCGAAGATAAAGGCATTACCCCTGGCGTGAAGAACGCTGCCAAGCAGCGTTCCGTCCACCAGGGTATGCAGCGAGGCCACCGTAGCGGGTTCGTTGCTGTATACTCCTGGATAGTCGGTGAACCCATGCTTTGCAAAAATCGCGTCTGTAGCACTGTCGTCGATGCCGTAGAGTGTTTGCAGGGCCTCGCTTGAGTGGTACGACTCCAGCAGTAGCAAGTACACATTGGGCTTGTGGGCCAGGGTGACATTACGTGTTGAGCGCGGAGTGTAGTGCTGACGGAAAGAAGCCAGAGCAAAAAGTGGCTCTTTGGGTGCTTTACGCTGACGCAGGGCGTCCAGGCAGGAGCTGACCAGCAGGAGCATAAAGACCCCATTGATCACCGCCGGGGAGTACAATGCAGAACTCAACCCAAACACCAGCATAAGCACGGCCATAATCAGACGGCGGGTGCAGGTGCGGGGCACTGCCTCAGTAAAAAAACGCTCGTGCAAAATAAAATACAGGCTTAAAGCCAGCAGCGTTGTCAACCCGCCTGCCACGGATACGCCATGTTCCGCTGCAGCCATGGACAAAGAAAGAGGTGACACCCACCCGCATAGCAATGCCGCTCCCGCGCCCAATATGCCCGCCGCAGATGCCGCCAGCGCCAGCGAGGCAACAGCCTGACGCAAGGTAAAGAACCTGAGATTAAGGGCCACAAAGGCGGCGGTAGGTGCTAGTGTGGCCAAGACTATTGTCATCCACGGCTGGCTCAAACTATCAGTCATGATTCATCTTGCTTTTTTGTGGTCAGTATCAGCAGCACGCGTTGCGAGTCCATGATACGGTAGGACGCTTTCTCCTGAAAAAAAACTCCAAAGTTCGCTCGGAAGTCTTCCAGCGTATAATCGGTAAAAACATCGTCACGTGCCGCCAACAACCGTTCAACCTGACTGTCGCCACGGGGTACAAACTCCACCGCCAATCCTCCGCCTGGCTTAAGCAGAGAGGCAAAAAAGGCCGCCTGCTCTGCCCACGGGATGCCACTGGCGAAAAAGAGGTGGTGCGTTAAGGCCAGCGCGATCACCATATCCGCAGAGCCGCGCTGCACAAAGCTCTGCCGCTCCAGGCAGGCCCAACCAATGGCCGGTGAAGGATTTGCCAAATCTACTACCAGCGGAAGAACAGAAGACAGCCTGTCTTCTGGCGTGGAAGCCAGAGCCGTATAATGCCGCGCCACGGCTACAGCATCCAAATCAGAAGCCAATACCGCGTCAAAATGTGGCGCCAGCAAACGGCTATAGCGCCCGGTATTGGCACCAAAATCGTGGGCCAGGCACCCGGCAAAGCTACGTGCCGCTTCTGCCACAAGGCGCTCCTTATGCGCAGCACCGGCCTTACTATAGTTTGTGTCGGAGTAGTATTCCGACCATTCGCCCCCCATTTGGGCATAGGGCAGAGCCTTGATGGTACGCTCCAGAGATTCCACCACATCTAGCAGCTGCCGGGTACTGACGCGAACCTCACGGGTGCGGAGGGCGGCCACGCGCCCATCCTCAAAGCGTTTTTCTGCCTTGGCGTGCAGGTGGACATGCATTTGCAATCCGACTGAAAATTTCGCTCTGGCGGGTAGCATGCCCCATGCCACATCCAGCGGAATACCGTTAATCCATTGCGCACTCAAACGCGAAAGGCGAGGCTCAAAACTTTGCAATGCCAGCGGTGCAAGAAAATGCATACAGAACTGGCGGTACGCCTGCCAAGGCGCTAGGTCTGGACGCTTTTCAAAGGAAAGCAAATCAATGAACACCGGGCGACTACCACGGAACTGCACGTTGTAGGCCGAGGCATCTTTCAGAGTCATGCCGCAGTTAAGAGCGCAACGTTGGATTTCCAACGTCAAGAGGGCCGCATCACGCAATTGAGGAAAAGACCATTCATAAGGATAGGAAATGAAGGGCAGCTTTACCGCTTGTACGCATTTCCAGGCCCCTTCCACTGGCGGGACTTCCTTGAATTCCAACAAAAATCCCTTTTCCACCAGCTGCGAGAGTAAGCCGCTCTCCGTGGCCTGTTCCCAGTGTTCCCGGTAACAGGGCTGTATGGTACGCAGCACAGTATCGCCAGCGTCAAAAACCCGACCCGACGGATCACGAAAGGAACCCGGCACATTTACAAACATACTGTCCTCTGATGTGTCCCGACCGATTAGGTTACGGCTTGGTTCCGAAGCCGAAAAAAGCCTTTATCCGTTGCACGACACGCCCCCAAAAGGCCAGCACGGCAATGAGTCCCTGCACCAGAACACTACCGGAACCTGGGTCAAGATAACCTGCGTGAGCCTCCTCAGGAAGGCAAAAAATCAGAGCAAAAAACATTCCCATAACCAACGGAAGAAAGGACATTCTACGACATACGGGTATTACTTTGGGCATATCAAAACTCCTTTCAAAAATGTTTTGCAAATTTTGCACCATTCTGCATTAGCACCCCATGCTCTCTCTTATCTTCCGTTGCATTGTTGCAACGTAGGTCGCGAGGGAGTAGTTTTGCACGATGCGCTGCCGTCCCGCCTCTGCCATGCGCGCACGTACGGGAGCGTTGGTAAGAAGAATGTACAAGGATTCCGCCATCCCGGCCACGTCACCCTGTGCATGCACAAAACCACATTTCCCATGGGTGATGACACGCAAGGCATCCCCAGCATCTGCCACCACTGGGACAGCGCCATGGAACATGGCCTCCAGCCACACGTTGGAAAGCCCCTCCTGCACCGAGGTGCCGAGCAAAACATCCGCACATGATAATATGCTATCCACTGTACCCGGCCCAACAGGCCCCAGATGCCGTGTTTTTTCTGTTAATCCCGATGCCCTCAACAGCTCATGAAACCGGCAGGACTCCGGGCCACCACCAGCGTGGAGTATGTAAAGATCAGGAATACGGGCCGCAAGATTTTGTGCAATACGAAAAAAATCCTCTATGTTCTTCCCTTCATTTAGACGGAAAACTCCTGCCAGCAGGGGGGCTTCTGCTGGAATGCCATGCTCGGCTCGGAAACATGCTTGTTCCGCAGCGGTGCAAGTGGCCCGACATGAATCAAAACCATTTGGAATGATAGATATTTTTTTATCATCCAAATCAAGCCACTGTACGATGCTTTTGGCGCCGGCATGGGCATTGGCGCATAAATGCACCCGTTCCTCCCGTACCAGAAAACGCGCCTGATCCGTAAGCCATGACGGCATGCGCGATGCATCTGCCCCGGATAGAGGCGAGATAGAATTGAAGCGCACCAGAATACGCGGCACCCCCACTAACAAAGCTGCCCACAACGCTGCATCCAGAGGGGGTATGCCCACAGGGTGCCAGCTAAGGAGCAACCGGGGGCGCAAAGCCAAAAACAGCCCACCCAGCTCAGCCACCAAATGCCGCACTCTCTTGTCCGGTGGTAAAAAAGCAGCCAAACCAGCCCGCTGCGGTGTGAGTGATTCCCAAAAAATTTGAGTTGCGGCCTCATTGCGACGGTGAACAGACAACCCCGCCCTCTCAAGTTCCGCGCTGGAGTCTCCCAGCATATGTGGGTACAAGTCCTCGTTTATGCACAGGTGATTGACGTCAGCGCAGGTCTGACTGACAAGATATTGTAGTTGCTGCTGTGGACCGCCGGGAAGCGCCGCACAAATGCAGTGCGCAATAGTGGGCTGAACACTCACACTACAAGGATAAATATCGGGCAACAAAAAGCGTACTGTTTCATAGTGAGCGGGAGTTAGCCTGCAATAAGGTGCCGCCAAAAAAAATTCTTTCATAAAAAAACTATTATATAAGTTCTGTCATTTCTTACAAAAAAATTCCTGAATATTTTCAGAACCAGCTAATAGCCCCTCATACATATGGGTAAAACTAAAGTCGCATTCTTTCAAATGGAAATTGAGGTGGGCATGCCATTGCAAGAGGTGTCCCCCTTTTGGGACTCAACCTCAAACTTGAGATCAAGCGTCCCCTGAAAAGGATGGGCATGCCAAGCAAAGGTGGCACACTTTATTCTCCGACCAAAGGGAAAAAGAAAAAAGTGAAAGCCATTTTGAAATTTTTAATGGGCTTACGCGGTGTTCAATAAAAAATTTGTGAGCCATACCCCCCCATGTGTTAAGCCAGGCAAACTGACAAGAACGTTTACCTGCGATGCTGATGCAAAATATGGCACTGTCCATTTACTATTAAATGCAATTTCACATTTCTAAACTCATCAAAAAGCATCATACATTTACGAAATTCCACAAACAACAAAGTCAGCACTTCCATATTACTTTTATATTTTTTTAAACAATAAACAGTTACAACAACTACACACTTACACAAGCACAACATCTTCAAATAATACAGTGCAGGCATTTCCTACAAGACAGTCGCTAATGCATATCGCATGGGCATAGCCAGCTCGAAAAAACTCACCGTTGAAGGGGCTTGCCCCCGTCTTTGGTGCAGAACCCACTAGCGGGGAGATTTTTACATACAAAAAAGGCGCTTACAGCTACAAACTGCAAGCGCCTTTGAATTTGGCGTCACCAACGGGATTTGAACCCGTCTTAACGGCTTGAGAGGCCGCCGTCCTAACCGGATAGACGATGGTGACAACGAGGAGTTAAATAAGGCTCTCAAGCCTTATTTGTCAAGCAGTTCATACACAGGGCAGTAAAATCAGCCGTTGCCGTACCTGCGTTCAAGGTGCTAGGTATGGAGTTGCCGCTTGCGGCGGCGCAAATTTGAAGGAAGGAGCAGCCCTCATGAAATCTCGTCTTCACCTTCCCCTGCTTATCGCCTGTTTTGCCTTGTTGGCCGCATGCGGCGGCAAGGTTATTCCCACGCGCGATGGCGACATGCCCACGTGGATGGGAACCCTGGAAGACCTCCGGCGATACCCGCAGAATCTGGATGTGTACGCCAAGGCCGCAGGAGAAGACAAACTTCTTGTTTCTCCTGCCGAGCAGGCCAACCAGGCGGCCAGATTTATGCGCATCACCTTTGGCCCGTGGGAAATGACCAAGACCTCCATCCGCAAGCGTGATGTAGCTGTACTGTTCAACAAGGCGCGCGGCTACAAAATTGGCGATGTACGCTGGACGCAGTCGGAATGGGATGCCATGAGCGCCAACGCGGCTCTGGGTTCCTACCCCTCGCGCAGCCAGGCGGCCATAACCGTGCGCAACGCGAACCTGCGCGAACTGCCCACCAATGAGGCGCGTTTTTCCGAACCCACGCCAAATCCCAAGTCCAATCCCTTTGATTATTTTCAGTATTCCCTGTTGCCCGTGGGCACGCCGGTACTTATCGCGCACACAAGCCGCGATGGCCGCTGGCACTATGTGGAATGCCCCGTGGCTGGCGGCTGGGTGGCGGACGAAGATCTGGCCCCTGTCAGCCCTGAATTCAAATACATGTACCGCAACAGCACGTTTGCGGCCCTGGTGCGCGACCGGGTGAACCTTGTCACGCCTGCGGGTTCCATACTTGCCAACATCGGCGCATTGCTGCCCATGCGCGGCGGATACTCTTCGCCTGCAGACGCCGGTTCCGGCGGCCAGGCAGCAATCGAACTGCTTGCCCCCATACGCGGCGCCGACGGCATGGCTCAACTGACCCCGGTGTCGCTCACCACAGCAGACGCCGTTCCGTGGCCCCTGCGCATGACCCCTGGCAATGTGGCCAAGGTGGGCAACTTCATGATTGGCCAGCCCTACGGCTGGGGCGGCATGTTTGGCGACAGGGATTGCTCTGCCCTCACGCGCGAGCTGTTCACGCCCTTTGGCATCTGGCTGCCGCGCAACTCCGTGGCACAGGCGCGCACCGGCGCGGTCAACATGCTTGAAGGCATGACCACCGCGGAAAAAGAAGAACAGATTCTGCGCAACGGCGTTCCCTTCCTCAGCCTTGTGGGCATGCGCGGGCATATCATGCTGTATGTGGGCAAGTATAATGGCCGGCCCGCCATTTTCCACAATGTATGGGGCGTGCGCACGGTTGAGGGCAGCGACACCGATGGCCGTTTTGTTATCGGCAGGGCCGTTGTCACTTCCATCACCCCCGGAGCCGAGCTGAAAAACCTATACCGTACAACGACGTTTGCCGACAGGCTCCGCACGTTGAGTACTCCGGCGGATACCCTTCAGTGACAGAGCTGCGCCATACTACAACAGGCGAGGATGCGGGGCAGCGACTGGATCGCGTGCTGCATCAGGCTGCCCCCGAGATGTCGCGGGCAGCGTTGCAAAAAGCTGTTCAGGCCGGGCACTGCCAGGTGGACGGCCTGCCGGAAACCCGCGTAAATGCTAAAATGCGGGCCGGGCAGACAATCACGCTACGCCTGCCGGAGACCTCCACGACCTTGCAGGCGGAGGAAGGCCACCTTGAGCTACTCTGGCAGGACGAACACATGGTGGTGTGCAACAAGCCTGCGGGCCTCACGGTGCACCCCTGCCCTTCCTGCCCGGAGCAGACCCTGGTGCAACGCCTGCTGGGGCGGTTCCCGCAACTGGGCAGGATCGAAGGCCAGCGCCCAGGCATAGTGCACCGGCTGGACAAGGACACGAGCGGCATCCTGCTGGTGGCCCTGACAGAGCAGGATCGTCTTGTACTCAGCGAGGCCTTTGCCCAGAGGGAAGTCCACAAGGAATATCTGGCCCTTGTGAGCGGCAGGCCGCCCGCAGCGGGTGAATGCCGCGAACCCATTGGCCGCCACCCCACAGCCAAGGTGAAGATGGCCGTTGTGCCGGAATCGCGCGGCGGGCGCGCAGCCCATACGGAGTGGAAAACCCTGTGGACAGCTCCGGACAAGCGCTTCTCCTTGCTTGCCGTGCGCATCCACACCGGGCGCACGCATCAGATACGCGTGCACATGACCCACCTTGGGCATCCCCTGCTTGGCGACAGGCTCTATGCGCCCAAGGCCGTGCAGGCCCTCGCCCCGCGCCAGATGCTGCACGCATGGCGCATCAGCTTTATCCACCCGGCCACAGGCAATCTTATGAATTTTGCCTGCCCGCCGCCGGACGACATGCTCATGGCTGCACTTCAGGGCTGCCGCCGCATGCGCCGCGTGGTGGTAACGGGCAATCCCGGCAGCGGCAAATCTGCCTTTTCCCAATGCCTCGCCGATATGGCCGTGCCTGTGTTCAGCGCCGATGCCACGGTTGCCGCCCTGTACGCCCCCCGAGGGGAGGCTGCGCAATGGATCGGGCAGATCGGCGGCAGCGCCCTGCTCACTTCAGCAGGCGCAGTGGATAAAACCGCACTGCTTGAGGCCATGCGCGCCAACCCCGTGCTGCGCCGCGAGGTGGAAAGCATGGTGCACAGTCTGACGCACAAGGCGCTGGAAACATTCTGGATACAGCAGGAATCGCTGGGAGTGCCGCTGGCCGTGGCCGAGGTGCCTCTGTATTTTGAAACAGGCTGGCAAAACAGCTTTTCGCCAGAACCGCACATTGTCGGGGTGCGTTGCGCCATGCCCCTGCGTGCACAGCGCATAGAAGCCAATCGCGGCTGGTCGCAAGACAAGCTGGAAGCTATTGAAGGCTGGCAATGGACGCAAGACCGCAAGATGGCCGCCTGCAACACAGTTGTGGATAACCAAGGTTCGCTGAAATCTTTGTGCGCCCAGGCCCAGGAATTTTTGACAAGCATGCGCACTCAGGATCAGAAGGATGAACAGGCCCTTGCGCTGCACCTCGCAAGGCTGTGGCAGTAACTACTACAGCCAGATACTGTCTATCCACTCAAGTTCCATGAGTTTTTCACCTAATTTGCCATTTCTTGACACAATTCGCGGTATTCGCGTATAGGCTATCTTTAAATTTTCAGACCAAAAGCATCCGTTGAAACAAAACATGTCAGACGCACAACAGCCGCATCAGGGCAATCTAGCCAATCCCCTGGTGCTGGCATTGGAAATATCAAGTTCAGCCCTTCTGCACGTCAGCAAAGAGCCTTTTCTCAGAGCAGCCATGGCCAGTATTGGCGAATCCTTGCACTGTGAGCAGGTGTCTCTTGTGGAATTCGACGATGAGCAGTGGTCTGCCCCTGTAGTCTGGCGGTCGAGCATTCGCAGTGCCACGGCAGATATGCCGGCGGCAACGCTCAATGACATGTCGCCGGTGCTGAGCGTGTTTGAGGAAGGCAAAAGCCTGTGCGTTGCCGATACCTCGGCCATGCCCGAAGGCCCGCAAAAAGCCCTGTTTCTCTCCCGTGGAATCAAATCGGCAATCTGTGTGCCCATCGCCCACGATGGCCAGCTTTTTGGCGGCATCTGCCTTTTGCGGCACCGCTATCGCGGCCAATGGTCCATAGAAGACTCCAGCCTCTGTTACCTTTTGGGCAGCATCCTTGCCATTACGCTGACGCATTTTCGTCTTTACGGACAGTTGCAGCGCAAGCACAGACAACTGCACGATATTCTTGACGCCTTCACTGATCCTGTCTGCATTGTGGATATGGAGACGTACAAGATTCTTTTTGTCAACAACAGTGTTGAAGAAACATACCCGCGCAAAGACGGCACGTTGTCCAACATCTGCTACAAAAGGTTCATGGGGCGGGAGACGCCCTGTCCCTTTTGCACCAATGCCATTATTGCCGCATCCAGCGAGCCCTATCAGTGGACGTATGAAAACAAGACCACCAGGCGCACCTATACGGTGGTGGACAAAGCCATCAAGTGGGACAACGACAAAACAGTCCGCCTCAGCATTTCGCGCGATGTGACTGATCTGCTGCAAACCCAGCACGAAAAGCAGGATGCCGTGGTGGCCTCGCAGGCCAAAAGCGAGTTTCTGGCGCACATGAGCCATGAAATCCGCACGCCCATGAACGGCATCATTGGCCTCACCCATCTGGCCCTGCAATCCAATCCCAGCGACGAGCAGAAAAACTATCTGCAGAAAATCCGCACTTCCGCTACAAACCTGCTGGCCATCATCAACGACATTCTGGATCTTTCCAAAATCGAAGCCAACAAGATGGTGCTGGAAGACGCCAACTATCCGCTGGAAGACGTGCTTGAATTCGTCCACACCTCGCTGCGCTTCCCCATTGAGCAGAAGGGGCTTGAGTATGAATGCAAGCTTGGCGACGATGTGCCGCTGAAACTCTGGGGCGACAGCCTGCGCCTCAAGCAGGTTTTGCTCAACCTCATGAACAATGCCGTCAAATTCACCGCCGAGGGGCGTATAACCCTGCGAATTGACCGCGAGCTTTCTGGCGACAAAGACAGCCTGCACTTCAGAATTGCCGATACGGGCATGGGCATCAGCCGAGAATACCAGCAGCACCTTTTTGATCCCTATACCCAGGCCAATGCGAGCATCAGCCGCCGCTTCGGCGGCACGGGCCTCGGGCTGAGCATCTGCAAGCGCATTGCGGAGCTCATGCACGGCTCGCTATGGTGCGAGAGCGAACTGGGCAAGGGTTCCACCTTCCACCTGAGCATTCCCTGCACAGCTGCCCGCAATATATATTGCCCGCCGGAGCAGGCCGCCGCCACGGCAGAGCCGCTGGACGGTGCGGCTGAGTGCAGCCTTCTGGTGGCGGAAGACAACGAAATCAACGTGGAAGTATTGCGCGCCATGCTGCGCCAGCTGGGCTTTGAATGCGATGTTGCGCCCAACGGCAAGGAAGCCCTGCGCATGGCCATGGAAACCCCATATGATATTGTGCTGATGGACGTTAACATGCCCGTTATGGACGGCCTGACCGCCACACGCGAACTGCGGAACTTGCTGCCGGAAAATGACGAGCAAAAAGCCCTGCCCATCATTGCCCTCACCGCCGCGACCCTGCCTGACAATATCGCCGAAATCATCAACGCGGGTATGAACGACCACATCGGCAAGCCCTTCAGCATGACTACCCTGCGCAATAAACTCGCCAAGTGGCTCAAGCTCCACTGAGCATCCTGACAAACCATGTCTGCCGCAAAAGTTTCCAAAACCAATGCCGCCCGAATTCTTGAAGGCCTGGGCATTCCCTACGAACTGCACACTGCTGACGTGGACGAAAATGATCTGTCAGCCGTAACCATGGCGCACAATCTGGGCGTTGACCCTGCCTGCGTGTTCAAAACCCTGGTAGCCAAGGGCGACAAAACAGGCGTGCTCATGGCCTGCATCCCCGCTGCTGCGGAGCTTGACCTCAAGGCGCTGGCCGCCGCATCTGGCAACAAGCACGTGGAAATGGTTCCGCTCAAGGATGTTCGCCCCCTCACCGGCTATATGCGCGGCGGCTGCTCACCCCTTGGGGCCAAGAAGGCCTACCCGGTTTTTGTGGACGAAAACGCCATCCTGCTTGAAACTCTCTTTGTGAGCGCAGGCCAGCGCGGCGTTCAGCTACGCCTAAAGCCGGATGATCTGCTGCGCGCCGTTGAAGGGCAGTATGCCCCGGTGGCCCGCATTTAGTAGCCCGCCCGTTATTTCCTGCATAAAAACCCGCCCGCCGGGGCAGACACTCACAAACTGCCGCGTGGGTATCCTCACCAAGGCTTTACGGTGCGTATACTCGGCCCATCTGACCATCCGGCAAGGAGATCATCTATGCAGTATTACCACGCGGATGTGTTTTGCAAAGAACCCATGACCGGCAATGGGCTGACTGTTTTTATTGCCAAAACCTTTCCGGATCGAGCCACCATGCAGCAAATTGCCCGGGAGTTCAGGCAGTTTGAAACAATATTCCTCGTCCAGCGTGGCGATACCATTTTTGACGCGCGCATCTTTACGGTTGAGGAAGAACTGGATTTCGCCGGGCATCCCGTTCTGGGCGCTGCTGCGGTTGTGCAGCACGAATTTTTTCAGAAGGCCGCCAGCACCGTTCTGTTCAACCTGAACAGCAAGCAGGTTTCTGTTTTTTGCACAGCGCAGGGCGATTCCTATGACTGCTGTATGGATCAGGGGCCTGCGGAATTCATCTGCGCCCCGGAGCCGGAAGCGTACACGACGTATTTGCAGCCCCTGAATCTGACGCCGCACAATGTTGCCGCCGGATTCCCCCTGGAAGTAGTTTCAACTGGGCTGCCCTATCTGCTGGTGCCCCTTGCCTCTGGCCTGGAGCAGGCCCGCATCCTTGTGACGGATTACGAATCGCGGCTTGCGCAGATCGGCGCAAAATTCGCCTTTGTTTTTGACGTCAACGCGGTGGAAGGCAGAACCTGGGACAATGCGGGCATGGTGGAGGACGTGGCTACTGGCAGCGCCGCTGGGCCGGTAGGGGCTTATCTGTATAGGCACAACAAATTTTCTCCCTCGCAGGAAATACTTCTCCGGCAGGGGCGCTTTGCGGGGCGTGACTCAAAAATCAGCATCCGCAGGGACAAAGCCAGCGGCAACATGCTGGTGAGCGGTCAGGTTCGCCTGCTCGTTCGCGGGGAATGCCTTCAGGACATGTAAACCCCATCCCGCTCAAAAACTCTCAAAACACAGCGCAAAAAATAAAGACCCGTTTCCTTGTCTGCCATTGGCAGCGCAAGGAAACGGGTCTTTTCAAAACTCACCACAAGGGTGTTGGATTCCTGGCTAGCCTTCGTCACTCAAAGGGCGAAAGCTCTTTTTTGTTGCCCCGCATACAGGGCATTTCCAGTCTTCAGGCAGGTCTTCAAAACGGGTTCCAGCCGGTATTTTGTGGCGTTTGTCGCCCCGGTCGGGGTCGTAAACGTAGCCGCAATTGACCATCTGGCAACGCCACATATCCTTGGGTTCAGCCATGCTCTGCTCCGCCTGTTAGCCCGCGGCGGGGGTTGCGGTCACAAAGCCCTTGGTGGCCGGGCCGGTGGTGGAAGGCGTACCGGCAATCTTGGCAAGGTAGGTGTCGCCAAGTTTTTTGATATGCCCGTCAATATTGTCGTAATAGGTCAGGTGGGCCTGTTCTTCGTCAATGATCCGTTCAAAGAGACGGGCTGAAACAATGTCGCCCGCATCCTTACAGATGGCAAGAAAACCGCTGTAGGCTTCAATGGTGGCTTCTTCCTGATTGGCGTCGGCCTCATAGATAACGGTCACTTCCTGCCCGGTGACAATCTTGCCGTCCTTCTGGGTAGTGGGCTCGCCGCCCAGTTCCTTGATGCGTTCGGCAAAATTTTCGGCATGACGCATTTCATCAATGGCGATAAGCTTCATGTTGGCAGCAAGCTCGCCATAATCCATATCATCCAGATTGTAGTGCTGGTTCATATACTGATGGATGGCGAACAGCTCCATGGCACGCGCCTTGTTCAGTACTTCTATGACTTTAGCCTTCCGGCTTTCCCTGTTTTCAGCCATGACGCAAGCTCCTTGGTTATAACAGGTTCAAGATGCTATTTGCATAATACGAATAGCAAAATCTCACAAGCAGCCGCCGCGCACACGGAAAAACATTCGGACAATAGTTACTGGGTTATTTCAAGCGATCTCGCGCAGGTTTCGCACACGCCGTCGTATTCCACCCGCGAACTCAAAATGCTCGCAAAACCCATTGCCTGCATGCCTTCAACTGTGGGGGCCTGCTTGACGTCTTCAACGTCGCCAACCCGGCCGCAATAAATGCATCGAACATGCTGATGGTTTGAAATATCACCGTCAAAACGTTTGGTTGATCCGGCCGCTTCAAGACGACGGATCTCGCCGCTGTCTGCCAGAAAATCCAGGTTCCGATACACAGTACCCAGGCTTATTCGGGGCAAACGCTCGCGCACAATGCTGTACAGCTCATCCGCAGTAGGATGGCTCTTGAGCTTGCGCAGTTCTTCCAAAATAACTGCCCGCTGCCGGGTCATTCGTGTTTGTGTTTGAGCCATGCCAGCCTCCAGTGTTGCTAAAAATTACTGTTATCGCGGATTACTGTCAAGCCCAAACTCAACCAAAAGACTAAGACTTTTGCCTGGCGAACAACAGTGCGCAATGGCTGCTTATCGGAAATATGGTTCGCATGCAGAAAAAAAAGGCCTTTCGGCGGCTCCAGTCCAGCTAGAGCGCGTGCGCCCACAAGGCTCATAAAAACATACCATCGCAGTGCGGGTAAATAAATAACTTTCAGAAAAGCGTCAAGGCGTAACCCCAAATTGCATCAGTCCGCAGCGGCGCGATTACCTAGCTATTTCTTTCAGCACAGGGAACTCGGCAGGACAAATGCTCCACAGCCGCGCAGGCCGCACCCCACAGGCCGCTGTTGCCATCGGTGATAAGATAAATGGGAACAGAGGCCGCAATGCCGCCGATATCGGGAACCAGGCCAAGCTCTTGCAGAAAGGCCGGATGCGTCACGCACAGGACATTTTTGGCGGCAATGCCGCCAGCAATCCACAATCCGCCACGGCAGAGGGTGGTCAGTATCCACTGGCGGCAAAAACGGCCCCAGAATCTGGCATACCACAATAGCGTGGGGGTTTCGTGCGACAGGGCCTCTGCGCCCACTGCCGGGGGGTAAAAAAACTGGCCGGAAAGATAGTAGTGCAGTACGGAAAGGCCCTCGCCGGAAAGCACATTTTCCGCCGTGGGATAATCGCGTCCCAGTTCGCGCGCTAAAAAAGCCTGATAATCCTGCTCTTCCGGACCTACAAATGCAAAGGCCGCATGCCCGGCCTCCGAAGGCACGGCCAGCCAGCCTCCGGCAGAGCCAGTCCCGCTCGAGCGCACCAGCATGGCAGCGCCAAGGCCAGTGCCAGCGCCAAGCACGGCCCGGGTTGCGCAGGAACTGTCAAAGGATCGGGGGCTGCTGCGCACAACTGCGGCGGTTGTGCCGCAGGGCGTCAGCGTGGCAAAGGCCTGCGCACTGAAATCGTTGAGCAGCAGGCAACAGGCCAGGTTGTACTGTTGCGCGACGCCATCAAGGTCTACACGCAACCGCCCGTTGGTGAGTCTGCCGCGCAGGCCCTTCACAGGCCCGGCAAGGGCAATGACAAGGGAATCATCCGCAGAAAATGGAGATTGTAAAAGCTGCTGCATGGCCTGCAGCACATCGCGGGCATTGCCCAGATCAGCCGATTTTGCCCAAACCGCCGACATCAGCGTGAGGTTGCCCTCATACTCTGTGAACAGGGCAAATCTTGCGTTGGTTCCACCTATATCTGCTGCGAAAATGCGTTGCATGTACGGCTGAAAACTCCGGCTGCCTGGTTAGGTGACATCCCGCTGGTTGTCGATCTTGCGCACTATGCCCGTAGTGCTGCAACCGTCTACCAGGCGGGCAAGATAGACCCTGCCGCCCCCCTGCTGCACGACATCGGCCCCGACCACATTATCAATGGTGTAGTCGCTGCCTTTCACGAGCACATCTGGGCGCAGGGCCGAGATGAGTTCAAAAGGGGTATCTTCGTCAAAAAGCACAATGGCGTCCACATCTGACAGGGCAGCCAACAGCAGGGCGCGGCTGTTTTCGTTCTGGATGGGACGGGTCGGCCCCTTAAGGCGGCGCACAGAGGCATCGCTGTTGAGCCCCACAATCAGGTGGTCGCCCTGAGCGGCGCTCTGCCGGATAAGGGAAATGTGACCAGGATGCAGCAGGTCAAAACAACCGTTGGTAAAAACCACAGTTTCGTTTTTTCTGCGCCATTCCTCAATTTTTTCCACAAGATTCTGAACGTTAAAAAGCTTGGGATTGTCGGCCTGTTCACGCAGCGCCTCGTTAAGCTCTGCAATGGACACGGGCGCAGTGCCCATTTTACCCACGGCGACCCCTGCCGCCGCATTGGCAAGGTGCATGCTTTCGGCCCAGGGCAGGCCTTTGCCCACACATGCTGCCAGAGTGGCAATGGCGGTATCGCCTGCGCCGGAAACGTCGGCCACTTCGCGCACGGCGGCGCGGCAGTAAACAGGTGCTTCGTCAGGGCTAAACAGGGCCATGCCCTTTGGGCCACGCGTTATGAGCAGGCGCTCAATGCCGTAGCGGGTACGCAGCTCCCCGGCAAGGGTTTCGCGGCGGGGTCTGCTGAGTGTTACGCCAGCGTCAAGCCCGCAGGCTGCGTCAAATTCCCCGGCATTGGGGGTAACGCAGTGGGCTCCGGCATAGCGCCGCCAGTCGCTGCCCTTGGGATCAACCAGCACGGCGATGCCAAGACGGCGGGCTTCTTCAATGATTATCTGGCACAAATTGCAGCCACTGGCCGATTCAAGCAATACGCCTTTGGCGTAGTCAGAAAGAATAACCGCATGCCGCCCCGATAACAGGGAAAGAACCTGTTTTTTCAGAGCTTCGGCTTCTTCTGCACCGAGGGGAGCGCTTACTTCCTCGTCAAGGCGCAGCAATTGCTGCCCCTGCGCAAGAACGCGCGTCTTGCAGGTGGTGCGGCGGCTGGACGAAACAGAGAGCCCGTCTGCAATTCCCTCAGCCGCGAGCGCCGCGCGCAGGTCGCTGGCTGCGGCATCCTGCCCCACTACGCCAGCAACGGCCACATCGACGCCAAGACGCACAAGGTTGCGCGCCACGTTGGCAGCACCGCCCGGCACAGACCAGCGTTTTGCCGCAGAAACCACAGGCACAGGGGCCTCGGGAGAAATCCTTTTGACCTGGCCTGCAATGTAATGATCAAGCATCACATCGCCCACAACCAGTATGCGTACTCCGTCAAAATTCATGACGCTCTCCCGGCGTGGTTCAGGCCTTGCCGCAGGCTTTTTTGATCAGCTCGGTCAGGCGGGCCTCAGTGCGGTCGGTATCCACAAGGGTAACTACCGACTTGCGGGCGGCCTCGCCAAGGCGCTTGCGTTCTTCGGGACGGGAGGCAAGAGCTTCCAGAACGTCCGCCAGCGCGCCCACGTTGTCTTGCGGCACAAGGCGTCCATTGCCGCCGTCAGTAATGGCTTCCGCATGGCCCGGCAGATCGCTGGCAACCACCGCAAGGCCAAAGGCCAGGGCTTCCACCAGGGCCGAAGGCACGCCATCGGCATCTCCGCCGGTGGTCTTACGGCCCGGAGCCACAAAAACATCCGCGCGGTTGTACATATCCGCCATGTTTTCATGGGGAATCTGCCCAGCAAACTGCACAGAACCACGAAGCCCAAGCCGCCAGACAAGCCAGCGCAAGCGCAGCTTTTCCGGCCCCTGGCCCACAACGGTTAGCGAAAAATTCACATTTCTGTCGGCCAGCAGTCGGCATGCCCGAAGCAGCAGATCGTATCCCTTGCGGCGCGCAATGGTGCCCACAGCCAGCAGGTTGAAATCCGCAGCTTTATCCGCGTCATTGGCGGCATCGCCCACGGCGGGAACGGGCATCTGCTCTTCCATATCCTCCGGCGGCGTGAGTGTAAGGGGATCGCGCAGCACGAGCAGTTTGTCTTTCAGCTCGGGCAGCAATTGCAGCATGGCATCGCGCGTGGCTTCTGTATCGCAGCGCACAAAATCGGCATCCGCACCCTTGGCGGCCCAGTTGAGGCCGGGCTCAGTCATATCCTGAGCGCGCACGGCAAAAGCATACGGCACATGCAGCAGACGCGAGGCAACCCAGCTGGCCGTTGCCGGTCCGTGTGCCCCTGCTGCGTAGAAAAATTCGATCTTTTCTTCCTGGCCCCAACGCGCCAGCATGGCCCCGGCGCAAAATGCGCGCAGATGATCCCACCAGCGGCTGCCCCAGCGGCCACGCCCAGGCAGTTTGCGCCAAAGCGCCCACAATTGGGAGGAAGAACCGCGCATGAGCCGGAGCATACCCAGGCAGGCCGCAAGCACACGCAATGCGCCGATGCGCCGCACAGCCAGCGGCAGGGCGTAGCCCTCGGGATTGCCCAGCAGGCCGTTATCGCGGATAGCGTAAATACGGGTGAGCAGGCCCGCCGCGTGCATGCGATGAGCCTCATCCATCAGGCACTGACCGGAGGCCTCGGGAAAGCTTTCGGCAACCATGGCGCCGCGCACCACAGGGGCAACCCCCTGAAGCAGATTGTGCGAAATGGTGTCTGGCATCTGCGGCAGGTTGCGCTGGCGGCAGTGCAGAATGCCGTCTTCAAGGGTGTAGATGCTGTCGCAAAATTCGGCCATCTTGGGATCATGCGTAACCATGACCATGGAAACGCCGCCCGTGTGACAGAGCGAACGGAAATTATCCATGATAAGGCGGCTGGTTTTAGCGTCCAGCGCGCCCGTGGGTTCGTCAGCCAGCAGGATTCGCGGATTGTTGACCATGGCGCGGGCAATGGCCACGCGCTGCTGCTCGCCGCCCGAAAGACGGTTGCTGCGGTAGTGCACGCGCGCGGAAAGGCGCACAAGCTCAAGGGCGCGGATAACCCGCTCCCAGCGCTCTTCTGGCGGAATTTTCTCAAATATCAGGGGAAATTCAACATTTTCAAACACGGTCGAGTGGTCAAAAAGGTTGCTCGACTGCATGACAAAGCCCATGGTGCCACGGCGAAAACTGGCGGTCTGCTCACGGTCAAGCGTCAGCACATCCTTGCCGAGAATCTGCAAAGAGCCGGAATCGGGCGCGTGCAGCATGCCCAGCACGTGCAGCATGGTGGATTTGCCGCAGCCCGAAGGCCCCATGATGGCCACCATCTCGCCAGGAACAACTTCAAAATTCACGCCGCGCAGCACCGGTGTAAAACCGGCGTAGCATTTATATAAATCTTTGGCGACTATAACGGGTGCCATGATCCACCTTGTGCATATGCGGCAAAGCCGCAAGAACGCGGGCCAACCCGCGCATTGTGTACTATTCGAATCGCAGAGCGGTTACCACGTCCATGCGGCTTGCCTGCATGGCAGGGAACAGACCGCCCGCTATGCCAATGACGGCAGAAAAAACGATGCTTCCCAAGCTGCTGAAGAATAGCAGAGAATACGAAACGCCCGTTCCAAGCGATAGGGAACCGATCTCAACCAGCGCGCAGCCAATGAGAATGCCAAATATGCCGCCAGCAACCGATTTGCACAGAGCCTCGGCCAGGAACTGCGCCAGGATGTCTATATCCGAGCCGCCCATGGCCTTTTTAAGGCCCACTTCGCGCGTTCTGGCCCGAACTGCGGCAAACGTGCCATACCAGATGCCGAAACCGCCCAGCATGAGCGATGCGGCAATACCAAGCCACAGCAGAGCTTCAACCCACATGAAGGTGGTTTTGATGCGTTTGAGCTGATCTTCCTGCGTCTGCACCACGATATAGGGGGCGGACTGGTGCTCGCGCACCATCTGGGGAATAATTTTGACAAGCGGCGGCACGTCTTCCCAGCCAATGGCCCGGATAAAGAGCCTGCGCACCTTGCCCCGGCCCCAGTTGCGGTCGGCCATGGTGGTATAGGGCAAAAAGCCCCCCTGGCTCCAGCTGCCGAGCATGACGCCGCTGACAACGCCCACCACTTCAAAAACATCCTGCTCCAGAAAGAGCAGCTTGCCTATGGCTTCTTCCGGACCGCCAAATAAATTTCTGGCCGCATCCCTGCCAAGCAGGCATACGCGCCTGTGAGAGTCCACATCCTCCTGATTGAGCAGCCGCCCGGCCACAAGATCAATGGAGTAGACCTCGGCGAAATACTGGTCGATACCGATAAAGTCCACATTCAGCGTGCGCTCGCCGGTGCCGCGTATGGGGAAATTTTTGTTATCGCGCAGGTTTCTGCTCACCAGGCTGACGCCGGGCAACTGGGAGAGGGCTTCCACAGTTTCAGGATAAAACTCGCGGTCGGGCTGGCCGGGGTACTGGGCGTCATCCATGTATACCTGGATGACGTTGACGCCACCCATGAGCACCATGTCCTGCCCCACCTTGTAGCGGATTTCGCGGCCAAGCACCGCCAGGACGATAAACGCCGTGATGCCCAGGGCGATGGAAAGCATCACCCCGAAGCCGCGCTGGCGCACAACCTGTCTGAGGCTGACGCGAATAAGGTCTGACATTGCAATCATGGCGCAATCACTACTCTGACAAAAAACGATAAAAAAAGCCGTGGCTTATGCCGCGCACATGCGCAACGCCATTGCCGCATCCTGCTGCCGGGCTGCATCCAGATATATTGCATGCAGTCCGAGACAAAAGGGCAAATGATAGTACACGCCACTCTGGGTGTATGTCAAAGCCTCTATTTTCATACCCTGTCACGGACCGCATGCGCAAAAGCAGAGAGGCACTGAGTAAACCACGCCTCATCAGGCGTGGTTTCAAATTACTATTTCGTTCCCTGGCTGTGTTCAGAGCGCAGTACTACCCCGCCCTTGCCGACTTCATACTTTATGCCGTGCCAGACAATATCCCACGACTTTATGCTCTGCCAGTAAACAGAGGTGAACATGCGCACGGCGTCCGCAAAGGCCATGCACCAGCGCCACAGCGGCACGGGCTTGGCAAGCAGACCACGCCACAGATGCAGCGCGCTCACCATCGCCGCCAGCCAGAACAGGCCAAGCAGCACCCCGGCGCCGCTGCCCACGTTTACAATCCAACCCAGAAAGGCCAGGGCCGCGCACACGATGGGCAGGGCCATCATAACACACATCAGGCCCAGCAGCTTCCACTGGCCGGGCATGCAAAACTTGAGAAAGAGCACCTGCCTGTCCATCCAGGCCCGCCAGACGGGCGTGGAGTGATTAACGGCATCGGTGTGCAGCAATGCGCCGGGGCAGAGCCGCACTTTTGCGCCGCGCACCTGAAGCAGGGCCGTGAGCGAGCAGTCGTCCACCACGTTTTCAAGCCACAACTGCGCCACGCCGTACTTTACGTAGGCCGCGCGGGTCATGGCCATGGCGCCGCCCCACAACTGGGTAAAGGCAGACATGGCTTGCAGGTAGCGCATAAGCATGACGCACAGCGTATAGGCCAGCGTTACGGGCTGGTCGTCGCGAGGTTCCACCACATGGTAACCGGTGCTGAACGAAGCCTCGCCCCTGGCCATGGGCGCTGCCAGATGCCGCAGAAAATCGGGTTCCGCCATGTGGGTGCTGTCGCAGAATACGTAGACGTCCACTTCATCGCCCAGAGCGGCAATACCCTGAAGGCTGTTATGGTTTTTTTGCCCGCAGCCCGTGGCGGTGCCTGCCACCACATGGCGCAGAGCGGGAAAATCCTGCTTGAGTCTGCTCACAAGCTCGGCGGCGGGTTCATTTTCTTCCGCAGTAACGAGCACAGGGACGAAACGGGGATAATCCTGGGTCAAAAGGCTGCGCAACGCGCCTTCCATACGCGGGTCGCGCCCGGCCACGGGCACAATCATGCCCACAGAGGGCCATTTATCTTCAGGTATGGCGCGGTTGGCCTCGGCTTCTTCCTCAATACGGCGGGGCATGCCTTCGCCCCTGCGGGCCAGAATATACAACAGAGCGCATTGGGAGGTGGCCAGTAAAAACCATATCCAGAACATAGGCACTCCTTCATGTTATTGTTGGATGGATCAACAGTCGGCAGCAAGGACATGAACCCTCTGCAGGGTTTGCTATAAACGCATGTCAGGCAAGTCATGCCGGAGCAGGACGCAATAACGCCCCGCCCGCAGCGCAAATTTTATTGGGGCAAGGGGGCGCAGTCTTCTGGCGCAAGCGGCGCATCGTGAATGCGCTTGCCCTCCAGACGTATGTTCATGCCGTTCTTCAGGCTGATGACGCCCTCGACTTTATCGGCAGAAGCAAGACGCCCCTTGAATGAATGCCCGGATGAATGGTGGGCCTCAATATCATTGTTACGCACCGTTCCATCTATGTGGTACACGTCAACCTTGCCGTTGTACAGACGCAGGTGCACCACGCCGCGCACCGCGCCCTGAGCGGAAACGCACACGCCCACACGGTATGTTGATGAATAGAGCGAGCCTGTCCAGAGTTCGCGCACTTCCACAGGGGTGTTGGCAGCAGGCTGCGGTGGCGTTGCAGTGTCTCCGGCAGGATGGGGCGTATTTTTCTGTTCGCCGCGCGGTTCCGTCTGGGAGGCGGAATTTTGGTCCTGCGCGGTTTGAACTTCGGCAGCGAGGGCCGCAAATACACCCACGGTCATCAGGCAAAAGCAGACGCAAAGCGCCGCAATACACAAAACTGCATATTTCAACCGCGCGCGCCTGAGCCGAATTGCCCGCGTTGCCTGTGCAGCCCTGGAGCATGCACGCAGTGGATTTTGATCTAATTCCATATATTCCTGCGCCTTCCGCACTTGGGCAGAAGACTGATTGACAAGTTCAGCCGTCAGTTGCGGCGCAAACCAGCAAAAACAGCCTGATGCGCCTCCACCATGGCAGTGAAGGAAAAATCCCGCTCCACGTGCAACCGCCCTTCCTGCCCCATGGCATCGCACAATGCGCCGTCTTCAAGCAGACGGCAGCAGTTTTCCGCCAGGGTCGCCACATCGCCCGCATGCGAAAGCAGACCGTTCTGCCCGTTCTCCACCAGCCGGGGAATGCCGCCAACCGAAGTGGCGCACACAGGCAGGCCGCAGGCCATGGCTTCAAGAATCACATTGGGCTGGCCTTCGCGCACGGATGAAAGGGCAAAGATGCGCCCAGCGGCATAGTGCCCGCGCATATCAAGCCCGCCGGGGATAAAGTCCACACTGTTTCCTGCGGCGTGCTGCGCGGCCCACTGATGCAGATTGGCCTCTTCCGGGCCATCACCCACAATGCGCAAACGCGCCGAGGGGTAGCGCTGCAGCACAATCTCAAAGGCGCGCATGAGGGTCAGGTGATCCTTGTCGCCCGCAAGGCGCGCCACGCAAACAATCTCGGGCGCTCGGGCCGAGGGCGCTGCTCCGGACGGCGCAAAAAATTCCGTATCCACCCCGTTGGGGATGTAGCTCAAACGGGATTGCGGCAAGCCAAAATGCAGCAAAATTTCATGCAATGCTTCGGAATTGCAGATCATGTGATCCGTAAGCCGCCAAAGCCAGCGTTCATACTGCCGCTTGGGGCCGCCGCCGCCACGGCAGGTTCCCACAATGCGCGGGCTGTTTTTCTCGCCAAGCCAGCCCAGCCGCCCCCAGATGCGCCCCCAGATATTGGGCAGGGCCGTGCAGGGCACGATGACATCTGGCTGCAACCTGCGCAGCTTTGAATACAGGGCAGCAAAAAACAGGGGCGGCACCTTGCGGTCATGCCCCATGTGGTGCAGCTCTATGCCCGCATCCCGCGCGGCTTCATCCAGATCAGTGGGGCCAGTGAGCGTAAGCATGACCGGCGTAAAACGAGTTCGATCCAGTCGGCGGGCCAGTTCAAGAGTCTGGCGTTGCGTACCGCCATAACAAAGATCCTCCATAAAAAAGAGGATGCGCTGTGGGATGGTCATGCTTCTCCTTCAGATAACCGGACGGCTGAAAGTTGCGGCGCAAAAGCCGAACTGCCGCAAGCATTATTGTATGCATTCCGCCCGGTTTTGCAAGGCCGCCCAAGCCACCACCGCATAATATATTTAAAATACAAGCAATTATTTTATGCCGCCCAAGCAGGCCCCGCAGGTGAGCGGCTTGCGCGCGCCCCGCATTGCCATGTGCCCGGCTTGGGCTTACAATTAAGGAATGACTGACTGCACCAACGATACATGCTTCAATAATCAGGCAGACAAACCCGCCCTGCGCGTGATTGTGAGCCTTGATGTGGAAGAAGAGGGGCTGTTTTCCGGCAATTATGCGGCGCAAGGCTGCGGCGTGCGCAATGTGGCCCTGCTGCGCAGGCTTGCCCCCCTCACCAGCGAACTGGGCTTTCCGATCACGCTGTTTTGCGCGCACACGGTTTTTGCCAATGCCGAGGCCTGCTCTCATCTGGCCTGGATGCGCGACCACTGCGATGCGGAAATTGCCGCGCACCTGCACCACTGGAGCACACCGCCCCTTGAGGACGCCACGGCGCGGCCCGCCACGCAAAAACAGGGCCCGCCCACCCGCACAGACCGCCTGCCGCGCGAACTGCTGCGCCAGCGCCTGCGCACCCTTCTTGATGCCGGACGCGAATTTCAGGGGGCGGATCTGACCAGCTTCCGCATGGGACGCTGGGATCTCAAATCCACAGTGCGCCCCCTGCTGGCGGAGGAAGGCATCACCTTTGACAGTTCGGTGTGCCCCCTGCGCATCTTCCATGACGGGCCGGATCATTTCCTTGCGCCCTCCGACCCGTACTGGCTTGAGGACGCCCCCGGCCTGCTGGAATCGCCGGTTACGCAGATTCCGCTTTCGCGCACGCTGGCCCGTCTGTGGCATGGGTGCGCCAAAGGCGCGGCCTGGGCTGATTCCTTTCATTTTTGGGGAGCGTTGAGTCCCAACCCGGTATGGCACAGCGCCGCCGTCATGCGGGCGGCTGCACGCCAGCACATGGCGCGGGACGGGCGGGTTTTGAGCCTGTTCTGGCATTCGTCAGAAATGCTGCCCGGCGGCTCGCCCAATATCCCCGATCAAAAAGCCGCCGATGCCCTGTACAAAAAAATTTATGATTTTCTGGCTTGGCTGGCGCGCAATTACGCAGTGCGCGGGCTCACCGCCGCCCAACTGCGCGAGCAGGCCCCCGGCCTTGACTTCGGCCCCCGCCCGGCAGGCAAGGGAGACTGGTGATGCCCCGCGTGGTCTTTGTGCTGCTGGATGGCCTTGCCGCCGCCACGGCCCGCCGCTGCATGAGTTACATGCAATCGCTCGCCGATGCGGGGCTGGCGCGCCATACGGAGTTGCAAGGCGAACTGCCGCCGCTCTCCCGCCCCATTTACGCCACCCTGCTCACAGGCCTGAGCCCGGCGCAAAGCGGCATTATGCATAATGATGATGCCCGCCTCTGCCCCGCGCCCTCCATTTTCAGCCGCGCGCAGGCCGCAGGCCTGACCACCGCCGCCGCTGCCTACCACTGGATGAGCGAACTGTGCAACGTGGCCCCCTATGAGCCGGGGCGCGACCGTATCACGGACGATGCGGCCCTGGCCATTGCCCACGGCCTGTTTTACTGCACCGATGCCTACCCGGACGATGAGCTTTTTCACGATGCGGCCTGCCTGCGACGGCGTCATGAGCCGCATCTGCTGCTGGCGCACAGCATGGGCATCGACAACGCGGGCCATTTGCATGGCGCAGACAGCAAGGAATACCGGGATGCCGCCCGCAGGGCCGATGGCCTGCTGGCCCGCTGGCTGCCGGAATGGACGGCGGCAGGCTATGCGGTGCTGGTCACCAGCGATCACGGCATGGACGATGACGGCAGCCACAACGACAACAGCGAAGCCACCCGCCGGGTTCCCCTGTGGCTGGCGGGCGAAGGGTTTAACAACACCCCGCTGCCCGCAGATCAGACGCAGATTGCAGGGCTTGTATGCCGTGCGCTCGGCATTGAATAACACCCTGTACCTCCATCAATATCATGCGGCAGAACATGTTTAACGGCTATGTATGGATTTTGCTGGCGGCCCTGTTGTGGTCGCTGCTGGGCGTTGTTTCCAAATTTTGCCAGCATGCGGGTGTATTGCCCCTTGAAACGGCCTTTTGGCGGGCGGCCATAGGCTGCGCCTTTTTCCTGGCGCATGCCGCTCTGACCGGGGGGCTGCGCATTCCCTTGCGCCATGCCCTGACGTTTATGCTCTTTGGCGCTTGGGGCGTTGGGGTGTTTTTCGGGGCCATGCAAATGGCCATCAAGCTCAGCGGCGGCGCAACCGCCGTAGTGCTGCTGTATACGGCCCCGGTGTGGGTGGCTGTTTTTTCGCGCTTTCTGTTTGGCGAGCATATAACACGACGCAAGGCGCTGGCCGTGCTCATTGCCCTTTCCGGCACGGCGCTGGTCTGCTTTTCCGGCGGCAGCCTGCCGGGCGAAACATCCCTTGCGGGCATTGGTTTTGGCCTGCTCTCCGGCCTGTGCTACGCCACGCACTATCCCTTTTACCGCTGGTGGCAACGCCGCTATTCCACAGCCAGCATTTATGGCTTCATGCTGCTGGGCGGTGTGGCGGCCCTTGGCATCAGCGGCCCGGTGCATGTGGATCACGCCCCGGGCACATGGGGCTGGCTGTTCGCCCTGGGGCTGCTCACCTGCTACATGGCCTACATCTGCTACGGGCAGGGGCTGAAACGCATCAGCCTTGTGCGGGCCGCCGTCACCTGCCATCTGGAGCCGGTACTGGGAACCCTTTGGGTCTGGCTGTTCTGGAACGAGAGCTTTAGTGCCTCAGGCTGGATGGGCGGCGCGCTGGTTCTCAGCGCGGTATTTCTGCTGACCACGGACAAAACCAGTGAATAGCGCTGCTGGCTGAATGATAGCAAGGTACAACCTGAAAGTGCCCCCGCGAATACAATCCGTTTCACCAAATAAAAACCCCATCAGGTTTTCAAAGAAGCAGCGTACGGACTGCCGTGCTTTGTTTGCCTGATGGGGTATATTTATCGGGCCACCTTGCCCTGACAGCTCAAAGCGTTAGCGCTGGCCGATCACATCCAGAAATACCAGCGGCACGCTACCGCTGTTTTTAAGCGCATGGGTATCGCCAGGACGGGCGATGGTGATGTCGCCGCCTTTTACCGGAGTTTCCTTGCCCGCGCTGTCGGTGAACACGCCCTCGCCGGAAACGATGATGTAGGCGTCTTCATTGTTTTCATGCTTGTGCATGCCAATGGAAGCGCCCGGTTGCAGGGTCATCCAGCCGATTTCCTTGATGACCATGTCCTTGGAGGCATCGTTGCGGGTAAAGCCGAACTGGCCAAACAAGGTTCCCTGACCGCCCGCCACGTTATCGCGGTTCCAGGTTTTCAGGGAATCCTTGGGGTAGAGCTGCGGTTCGCCCGCAAGAGCCGTTCCGGCAAATACCAGTGAACACAGCGCTGCGGCAAAAAGCATCTTTTTCATGATCACACTCCCGTTACATGAACACACTCTAAATAAATGCATACAACGCAATGGAATCACAGAATAATAAAAACATATCGGCACGCAGGCTGCAAGCTGCTGCTGACGCCCTGACCATACGCCCGCACACTGCAGCCCGCAAGTGAATAAATTCCCAATTAAAGCGCCGAAGCCTCGCCCCAACTGGCCTTGCCCCTTGTGGCCTGCGCATGCTTGGTGTATAGGCAAAAACCTACGCCCTGCTAAATGTGCAAACATTGCGGCACGGTTGCATATTTATGGAGCAAGCCCGCTCTGTAGCAAAAAATTCACGCATGGAGGCTGCGTTCCTGATGCCCTTGCCCAGGGCATACGCAGAACATTATGAGCAATATCATTCTGACCGGGGATCGCCCCACGGGAAAGCTGCACATCGGACACTTCGCCGGATCGCTCAAGCAGCGCGTTTTGCTGCAAAATTCTGGCAAATTTGATGAAATCTACATCATGCTGGCCGATGCCCAGGCTCTGACCGACAATGCCGACAATCCTGAAAAAGTGCGCAACAACATCCTTGAAGTGGCGCTGGACTACCTTGCCTGCGGCATTGACCCGGAAAAGTCCTCCATCTTCATCCAGTCGCAGTTGCCGCAGCTTTACGAGCTGAGCTTCCACTATATGAACCTCGTCACGGTGTCGCGTTTGCAGCGCAACCCCACGGTCAAGGCAGAGATTGCCCAGAAAAATTTTGAGCAGAGCATTCCCGTGGGATTCTTCACCTACCCCATCAGCCAGGCGGCAGACATCACGGCTTTTGAAGCCACCGCCGTGCCTGTTGGCGAAGACCAGAAGCCCATGCTGGAACAGACCGTGGAAATCGTGCGCAAGTTTAACAGCACCTACGGCGAAACCCTGGTGGAACCGCAGATCCTGCTGGAACAGAACGCCGCCTGCCTGCGCCTGCCCGGCATTGACGGCAAGGCCAAAATGAGCAAGTCCATCGGCAACTGCATTTACCTGAGCGATTCCGAAAAGGAAGTTCACGACAAGATTTTCAGCATGTTTACCGACCCCGGCCACCTCAAGGCTTCCGACCCCGGCAAGATTGAAGGCAATACCGTGTTCACCTACCTGGACGCCTTTGCCGTGCCGGAAGACTTTGCCAAGTTCAATTCGCCCTACCCCAACCTGGACGAAATGAAGGCCCACTACCAGCGCGGCGGCCTTGGCGATGTGGCGGTAAAAAAGTTCCTCAACGAAGTCATGCAGCAGATCCTCGGCCCCATCCGCACCCGCAGGCAGCAATACGAACAGGACATTCCTTTCGTCATTGACGTGCTCAAGAAAGGTACGGAAAAGGCCTATGGCAAGGCCGCAAAAACCCTTGAAAAGGTTCGCCGGGCCATGAAGCTGAACCATTTTGAAGCGGGCCTCAAGCTGCAATCCAAATAAACAGCTCCACCACAGGGCTGCTCTGAGCGCAGATAATTGCGCCGCACCATACCCAGCCATCCCCGGCAGTGCCCTCAGGCAATGCCGGGGATTTTTGCTTTTTCAGCTGTGCGCAGATCATGACAGACTTGACATTAGTTCTATATCGAAATAAATTTCCCCACATGAAGACCGATCACATTGTTGCCCTCATAGGCCGGGTGCGCGAACAGGCCAACAACCTTATCGTCGCCGAGCTTGAAAAGCGCGGGCACGGCGGCATGGCCCCCTCTCACGGGGCCATTTTACAGGCCCTGTTTACGCGCGGCCCCATGCATATGAGCGCGCTTGCCGAAGCCATAGGCAAACAAAAAAACACTGTGACTACGCTGGTCGGCAAACTGGAGCAGGCTGGCTACGTAACCAAATCTCCCTCGCAGGAAGATTCCCGGGTTACGCTGGTTTCACTTTCCGCCAAAGCTCTTGCCGCCAAGGCTGATTTTGACGCCATTTCCCAGACTCTGCTTGATGCCGTGTGGGGCGACATGCCCCAAGCCGACAGGGAAACTCTTGTTGCCGGGCTGGAAAGAGTGCTGCGCAACATCAGCCTGAAAACCATATTCTGATACCCGCAAAAGCATCCAACGCGCTGTGCTTTGGATGCTTTTTTGTGAAAAAATAGTTCGATATAGAATAAAAAGGAGAACATCATGCAAAAGGTTATTGATTTTCTTGCAGCCAACACCACGGTTTTTCTTGCCACTTCTGATTCCGGCGCGGCCCGCGTGCGGCCTTTCCAGTTTCAGTTTGCGGAAAATGGCCGCCTGTGGTTCTGCACCGCGCGCTCAAAAGAAACATTTGCCCAGTTGCAGAGCGACCCCCGGCTGGAACTTGCCTGCATGTCGCCCAAGATGGAAACCCTGCGCGTAAAAGGGCAGGCCAATCTGGACGATGATATGGCGATCAAGCGGCGCATCATTGAAAACAACGGCCTTGTGCGTTCCATATACGGCTCGGCGGAGAACCCGGACTTTACGGTTTTCAGCGTTGATCACGGTACGGCCTTCCTGTTTGATTTCAGTGGCAATCCGCCTCAGTCTTTCAGCTTCTAGACCGATACCCGCACCACAGCCCCGCATGCCGCGCAAAGCCATTATTTGTAGCTGACATGCGGGGCTGCGTGCAGATATGGATCATCAATCTGCACATGGATACATAGACGCCGCAGGGGGTGTGCCCTAATCCACGCCGTACTCCTTAAGCTTGCGCCACAATGTGGTGCGGGGCATGCCCAGCACCTCTGCCGCAAGCTTTTTATTATATCCTGTTTTTTCCATAATTTTGATTACATAGCGACGCTCCATCTCCGCCAGCGTGGGCAGCCCCCCACCCTCAAGCGTATCAAATTCCAGCCGCCGGATATCTTCAGGCAAGTCAGCCGGGGTAATGGTTTCACCGTCGGTAAGGGCTACAGCTCGCTCAATAATATTTTCCAGTTCGCGCACATTGCCGGGGAAACTATAGCCCATCAACGCTGCAAGCGCCTGCTCATCCAGGTCATAAACCTGTTTGCGAAACGCCAGACGGTATTTTTCAATAAAATGCTGCACCAGAAGCGGGATATCTTCGCGTCGGTCTATCAGGCGCGGCAAGGTTGTACTGACTACATTGAGCCGGAAGAACAGATCCTCGCGAAAATTCCCTTTTTCCACCTCGGCCTTCAAGTCCCGGTTTGTGGCGGCAATAACGCGGATGTCCAGATCCACCGTGCGTGTGCCGCCAACCCGCAAGATTCGCCTTTCCTGAAGCACATGCAGCAGCCGCACCTGCATGGCCAGCGGCATCTCGCCCACCTCGTCCAAAAATACCGTACCCCCTGATGCAGCCTCAAGCAGGCCGATCTTGCCTGTTGCCGCCCCGGTAAAGGCCCCTTTTTCATAGCCAAAAAGTTCACTGCTGATGAGTTCTTCCGTAAAACCACCGCAATTGAAAGTAACAAAAGGCTGGTTGCGGCGCGGGCTCAGATGGTGCAGGGCAAGGGCCACAAGGGCCTTGCCTGTCCCGCTGTCGCCCTGAACAAGCACGTTGCAGTCAACGGGCGCAACCTTGCGGATAAGCGAAAAAAGTTCCTGAATGGCCGGACTTTTGCCCACTATGGAAGACAGCCCCGTAGTGCCCAGAAGGGCCTCTCGCAAACGGATATTTTCCATACGCATTGCGATTTTTTCCTGGGCATGGCGGGCAAGGGTACGAATCTCGGTGAAATTCACTGGCTTGGTGACATAATGAAAGGCCCCTTCGCGCATGGCCTCTATGGCGGTAGAAATAGTACCGTGCCCGGTTACAATGATGACTTCGGTTTCCGGCTTCAGGCCCTTGATTTTGGGCAACAGTTCAAGGCCGTTCATATCCGGCAGCAGCATGTCTGAAAAAACAACGTCAAATGGCTGCTCAATCATGGCCTCCAGAAAAGAACGGGCACTCATAAAGGCCTCGACGGCATACCCTTCTTTCACAAGGGCCTGGCTCAGGCGTTTGCAGACAACAGGCTCATCGTCAACAATGGCGACACGCAAGGGCATCTGTTACTCCTCTTCAGTAATCTGCAAGCTGCCACCCACGCGGGGCAGCAAAACTGTAAATACGGCTCCCTGCCCCGGCCTGCTCCGCACGCTGATCTCTCCTTCATAACGGTGCACCAGCGCATAGGTTACGGCAAGGCCAAGGCCCGTCCCCTTGCCAACCTCCTTGGTGGAAAAAAAAGGCTCAAAAATATGTTCCTGAATGGACTCCGGTATGCCGGGGCCAGTGTCGCAGATATCAAATGCCACCATGTTCGCATCTGCCGCATGGGCGCATATGCTTACCGTTCCGCCCCTTGGCGTGGCCTGAATGGCATTGAGCAGCAGATTCATGAAGATCTGCTGCAAGCTGCGCAGGTCACCGCAAATATCCGGCAGGGATTCAGGCACATCAGCATGCAGCACAACCCCAGAAAGTATCACCTGGTTTTTCAGCAGGTTCAGTATGGACTCCACAACCTTTGCCGGGCACAGCCCCTCTGAGGCAGGATGCCCGGTGCGCGAAAAATCCAGCAAATTGCGCACGATGTCAGATGCACGCTCCGCCTGCTGCATGATATCGTCAATCATCTCCTGCCCATCGGCATCGATGTTTTCCTTGTAATCTTCGCGCAGCCCTTCGGCGCTCAACAGCACGTTGTTGATGGGATTGTTCAACTCATGCGCGATGCCGGCGGTGAATGTGCCAAGAGCGGCCATCTTGCGGGCTTGCAGCAGATGCTCCTGATTTACGGCCAGTTCGTGCGACATCCTGTTGAAAGCGCGAATGAAATTTGCAATTTCGCTCAGCTGCTCGGCCCCTGTTGCTATGGGGCTGAAATCGCCCCGCCCTACGCGGGCCGTACCCGCCGCCACCATGCCCAGCGGACGCAAAACCCCTTGCGAAATCAGCTTGATGACCAGAGCCATTAGCAGCAGAAATATCGACAAAAAAGCCACCGGCATAATATGGGTCTGCTTAAGAGCCTTGTGCGCCCGCTCGCGCTTTTGCCTGCGGATGTCATCTGCGGCTTCTGTCAGCACTTTCCCCAAATTGCGCAGCGTCTGCTGCCCCGCCGCGCCCCCCTTTGCCAAGGTTCGCATGGCCAGATCATACTGGTAAAGCAGGTCCATGAACTTTTTTTGCTGCTCGCTCCCGGCGAGCATGGCCATATCTGCGGCCAGCTCCCAGGCAAGGTCGTTTATGCGCTCAAGATACACAATGCCTTCACTCAGGCTGTTGGCGTCATTGTAGAAAAAATAATTTTTCTCGTACCTGCGCACTTCAAGGATATTATTCAACAAATCATCGTATTTTTCGCCAAGCAACAGCCGCTGGCTCACTGTGGACAGGCTCCAGTAGTTCAGGCCCGCCAAAACGCCGATGGACAGGAAGGTAACGGCAAAAAGGATGAATATTTTCCCCTTGATGGAGTGAAAAAAATCTCCGGAAGACGCAACCATACGCTGAAAGCCCCGCCTGTCTGCAATATTCCCCACTTCCGCCTCGTCCATCGCCAACCTCCACGCCAGTTCCCATGGCAATAGTGCATGGTGTGCAAGCTCCACGCCAGCTTCTATTCATTTTGAAACATTTTTCACTAGCATTTTTTATATTCTTTTCAAAATGAACACAACGAATTTGAAAATTATTGGCATAAATCACATAACCAGCTTTTTTTAAAGCATATTTTTTACAGCCCCACCTTGGCACCACATTTGCCTATGTGCCCTCACGAGGTGGCGCATGGAACGCATTTTAGTGGCCGTTGATCAGCTACATCCCCAGCATGAAGCCATAGCTCACGCGTGCTCTCTGGCAAAACGCATCCAGGCACGGCTGCATGTGCTCTTTGTACACAAAAAGTCGTGTCTGGTCACAAATCCGGCACGCCAGCGGCTGGAATTGCTTGTGGCCTATGCCAGAACTGAAGGAATACATGTTGAATATACCATATTAGAAGGAGGATATGAAGAATCAATTATCTCATTCATACAAAATAATGGAATAACCCTGTTCATACACGAGCTTGAACATACAGACATGCATTCATTCGAACGCAGTTTTTCAGTACTGAAGTCTGTTCGTCACAGGATTTCTTGCAGGGTTGAAACGGTAACTCCCCAAAAACATTGATGCAACACAGCGAGGCTGACGTATGAACATACCGCTGTATATGTACCTGCCCATTGCCGGGAACAGCGTAAACATGGCGGCAATTCTGGGTTTGGGCGGAACAGTTGGACTGCTCTCTGGCATTTTTGGCGTTGGCGGCGGCTTTTTTATGACGCCGCTGCTCATCATGCTGGGCATCCCCCCGACCGTTGCCGCAGCTTCCGACTCCAACCAGATTATCGGTGCCTCCACCTCCGGCACCCTGGCCCATTTTCGGCTGGGCAATGTGGATTTCAAAATGGGATTCCTGTTGCTGGCGGGCGGTGTGGCTGGCGGCTGCGTAGGGGTACGCGTCATCAAGCTGCTGCGTGCGATGGGCAATGCAGATTTTCTCATAAATATCACATACGTGCTCATGCTTGGCCTTGTGGGCGGTTACATGTTTTATGAAAGTCTGCAATCCATGCGCACCCCGAAGGTCAGCGCATGCACCAAACCAGCCAAGTGCGCCGAATCCCCATGCCAGCGGAGATTGCACAACCTGCCATGGCAAATGGATTTTGTACGTTCCGGCGTGCGCCTCTCAGTGCTCATGCCTCTGGGGTTAGGTACCCTGGTTGGCATACTTGCCGCCATCATGGGCGTTGGCGGCGGTTTCATCATGGTACCTGTCATGGTGTACCTGCTGCGCATGCCCATGCATGTTGTGGTCGGCACGAGCCTGTTCCAGATTCTGTTCACCTGCGTCAATGTCACCATCATGCAGTCCATTGAAAACCATACGGTAGATTTTATCCTGGCTCTGCTGTTGCTCATAGGCTCATCTTTTGGCGCACAGATCGGCACGCGCATTGGCAAAAAACTCAAGGCCGACCAGCTTAAAATCCTGCTGGCAACACTTGTGCTGGTGGTCATGGGCAAGATTCTCTACGACCTGTTGGCCCGGCCAGATGTATTGCTGGCATACGCGGGAGGGCATTAATCATGCGTGGTCTGGCACTCTTGCGCATTATTCCGGCTGCGGCCCTGACCATAACTCTTTGCCTTGCAAGCTTTGCCGCACATGCGGCAGAGACTGTGACCCTCACGAAAAAACCATCCGACATCAACATTTCTGCCTCCTACAGAGGGACAGTGCTGCATGTGGAAGGGCTGGCCCCACAGGGCAGCGCCATTGCCGTCCGGTTTGCGGGCGAAAAAACTGACCTTGCCCTGAGGCAAAAGGGCAAAGTTTTCGATTTGCTGTGGATGAACCTTGGCACCGTGCATGTGCACAATGTGCCGTCAGTCTTTCTGGTTGCTTCATCGCGCCCATTGGCGGATGTGGGCGGTGCAGACCTGGGGCTTGAGGCCGTGCGTAAAGCAATAACCGCAGAAGAGAACAAGGGCGATACCCTTGATATTCCCGCTGAACTCATAAAACTGAAGCAACAGGACGGCCTGTACCGCGAGAGCACGCAGGGAATAACCGTGGCGGACAACGGCAGTTTTACCGCCAATATGCCCATTCCTTCGCGCATGTCCCCCGGTGCATACACGCTTGAGGTTTTCGCCCTGCGCAACGGCAGCATCGCAGGTAGCGTTTCAGCCCCGGTGACAGTCAGACTTGTGGGCATGCCTGCATGGATAGATCATATGGCCAGGGACAACAGCCTGCTGTACGGCATATTGTCCACCCTGATAGCAATTTTGGGAGGCCTTGCCATTGGCATAGTTTTCCAGAGCAGGGGCGGGGCACATTAGAAGCATTCAGTCGTAAACGTGCTCTAGCCGCACGAACGGATACGGGGGAGCGGCAACGCCCCCCCGCCGGAGGACGATCGTGGGAATTATGGCGCGCATGGCCAACCTGTTGTCAGGCTGGCGCAACGAGCAAAGCATAACCTTTGCCCTGCTGTTCAAGAAATTCAAAAGCATTCTTGAGCGCAATAACCGCATCCTTGAACTCATGGCCGACATGGGGGACAAGCTTGGCGGTGAATACATCTTTGACAGCAAATATATTGAAGACGCTACCTTCGAACTGAACGACCAGGTCTTCAAGCTCATTTCTGATATGAGCGTGCTCACACAAAGTAAAAATACGGCCCTGTTTCTGGCCTTTGAACGCATCCAGCATATCCTGCAAGAGGAAATCGCAGGTCGGCGCCATCCGGAAGGCAGCCGCATGGTGCTGCCGTTCCAGGACATCGGTATTGAAGCAGAAGATGAAGTTGGCGGCAAAATCTCCCAGCTTGGCGACATCTCCAACCGCCTGCACCTGCAAACACCCAATGGGTTTGCCATCACCACCACGGCCTTTTTTGCCTTCATGTCGCACAACGGGCTTCTTGATCTGGCCCAAAATGGCATTGAGCAATGGGACGGCACTGATCAGAAACTCCACGAACTGGCCGACCTTATGCAGTTGCGCATTATGGATTCGCCCCTTCCCTGGCGGCTTGTAGCTCAGATTGACGCCATGATTGATGTGTTGAGCAAATGTTCTGCCCCCCCTTTGCGCCTCGCCCTGCGCAGCAGCGCCTGGGGCGAAGACGGCGATTCCAGCTTTGCCGGACAGTACGCAACCGAGCTGAATGTGCCACCTGACCGCGTTGTTGAAGCATACAAAACCGTTGTCGCCAGCACCTATTCCCTGGAAGCATGGCGCTACCGCCTCGACCGTGGATACCACGAACACGAAGTGGCCATGGCTGTGGGTTGCCAGATCATGGCCGACAGCCGCATCAGCGGTGTGCTTTTTACCTGCACGCAAACTTCAAGCGCAGCGTGCGAGTCCATGATCGTGAGCGCCACCTGGGGTGGGGGCGCTGCCGTTGTTGCAGGAGAAACCGCCACAGATACCATCTACTTGAGCCGCACGCCGCCCTATCCACCGCTCACGCGGGCAATAGCGCGAAAAATGCGCAGACTTGTGCCCGCAGCAAGAGGGGACCTTATATGGGAGGACGTGCCGGAAGATTTGCAAAATATTCCATGTCTTACCGACAGCCAACTGGAACAGCTTGCCCGGGCTGGCATGTCGCTTGAACGTTATTACAAACGCCCGCAAGATGTGGAGTGGACTTTCGATTCCCGTGGTGAACTCCATATCTTGCAATCGCGCCCCTTGCGGTCAGGCGGCGATGCGGGGCTGCCTGTTCCTGTTCAGGACGCCACCAGAAAGGCGGAAATAATTTTTGCTGGCAAGGGCCTGGTGGCGCAACGCGGCGTTGCGGTAGGCAAGGTTGTGCTGGTTGACCACAATACGGATCTCGACCAGTTTCCCGAAGGCGGCATTCTTGTTTCCAAGTTCACCTCCCCCCGCTATGCCCGCGTCATGCGCCGGGCCTGCGGTATTATTACTGACGTGGGTTCACCCACAGGGCACATGGCCACGATTGCCCGGGAGCAACGTGTGCCCGCGCTGGTCAATACGGAAGAAGCCACCCTTCTGCTGCATGACGGTGATGAAATAACCCTAGATGCAACGCAGAATGTTGTTTACCGGGGTCGCGTTGCGGAGCTGGACAGGTTTGAGCGTTCAGAATCTGACATGTTTGAAGAATCATATGAATACAGACTGTTGCGCAGGCTGCTCAAGCACATAACGCCGCTCAATCTTGTCGATCCGCATTCGGACGATTTCAAACCCCAGGCATGCAAAACATACCACGATATAACCCGCTATATTCACGAAAAGGCCGTTGAAGCACTGGTGGCGCTAAGCCAGCGGCACGATGCCCTGCACCACGCTCCGGCACGCCGACTGCTGGACGGCCCGCCTCTCGGCCTTACCATCATTGATGCAGGCGGCGGAACCAGCTGCCCGCCAGAAGCGCCAAGCCTGAATATGGAAGAAATAACCTCTGTGCCGCTGCTGGCCTTTTTGCAAGGAATGAGCATCTCCGGCATGTGGGACACAGCCCCGGTACCGGTCGATCTGGGCAGTTTTATGTCCAGCTTTACCCGCACGTTCACCGCCTCAATGGCTGGGCCGGAAGCCGTGGGGCGCAACCTTGCCGTGGCGCTGCGCGACTACATGAACGTTAACATGCGCCTGGGCTACCACTTTAATACCATTGACGCCTATATCTCCGAGCAGATCAACGACAATTACATCTACTTTCGTTTTATTGGCGGCGTTACGGAACTTGTGCGCCGTTCCCGCAGGGCCAGGTTTGTGGCGAACGTTCTTGACAGGTTTGACTTTCGCGTGGAAGTGCATGGAGACTTGGTGGTTGGCAGAATAAAAAAACTCTCCGTAACGCGCATGCTGGTTCGTATGCACATGCTTGGCGGCCTTGTGGGTTATGCCCGCCAGCTTGATGCCCGCCTGAACAGCGATGAACTGGTTGAAAAGCACGCTCAGGCCTTTCTGGAGGCTATCAAATCCACAATCCCGGCTGAACTTGCCGAGCCAACGGGAGGAAAGAACAATGGCACTGCGCATTTTGGTGCTTGATGACGAGCCTATTGTCTGCAAACGCCTGAAACCGGCGTTTCAGAAGTCTGGCTATGAAGTTGAAACGTTCACAGACAGCGCAGCAGCATTGCAGCGCATGGCTGAATCGAAATTTGATGTGATTATAACAGACCTTAAAATGGAAGGAGCGGATGGATTTCAGGTTCTGGAACGCGCAAGAGAGCTGCTGCCGCAAGCACGGATTGTGGTCATTACCGGATTTGCAACGCTGGACACCGCGAAGGAATCGTTCCGCAAGGGAGCTTTTGATTTTGTGGCCAAGCCCTTCAAGCTGGGCGGCATCATTGAATGCGTGCGCCGTCTGGAGGAAAACATAACGCCCCCGTCCGCGAACAGTTAAAACGCAGAGTGCCACGACTGCACCCCCTTTGCCGGGCGTGTTGGGTTCGTGGCAATGAGGGAACCGCTGGCTGGCCGGTTGCTTCAGATACACATGCAGGAGTATACAGTCAGTGTGGGTGCAGACCAAACAAGCCGACAATGCCAACACGGCCGGGCATCAAGTGCAGACCGGGGCTTTGCCGCCACACCAGACAACTTGTTTCGCGCTTCGCCCGCCTCCGTGGCACTGTTTGCGGCGTAAATCCGTGCAACGGGATTTGCCGCCAGTTTAACGGGGCATCCGCAGTAGCTTTCTCTCCCTCGGGGGCTGCATGTATACTTTTGACCTGCTCTGTTTCTGTATTTCTGTGGCGCTGTACGCCGCATACAATCTTTATATACGTTTCAGGGAATCATCCAATCCCGGCTACACGATCCACGGCATATCGCGGACGGCGCGGGTTCAGTGGGTGGCATCCATTCTTGAAAAAAAGAATGGCATTCTTGCCGTACAAACTCTGCGCAACGCCACCATGGCCTCCACCTTCATGGCCTCCACAAGCGTTCTGCTGGCCGTGGGCGTGCTCTCCCTTACTGGCAATGGGGAAAATGTCCGGCACACATGGCACTCGCTGAACTTTTTTGGTTCTGTGGAGCCGGGCATGTTTGCCTTCAAGATACTTGCCCTTTTGCTGAATTTTTTTCTGGCTTTTTTTTGCTTTGCCTCATCGCTCAGGCTCTACACGCATGTGGCCTTTATGCTTGGCGCGGAATCCGGGCAGCAAAATGCAGACCAGTTTGGCAGCATTGCAGAAAAATATCTGAATATGGGCGCAAACCATTTTTATTTGGGAATGCGCGCCTTTTATTTTACGGTGCCGCTCGTTTTCTGGATTTTTGGCGCGCAGTTCATGATTTTTGGCACTGTCTTTCTAATCAGCATTATTTTTGTTCTTGATAAAACGCCATAATACAAATCGAATCAAATATAGTCTTGAAATAATCCCTCCTGATACCCGTGGTAATCTCGTAAATTTTTTTGCATCCAGGCGCAGATTAATGCATCTACATGCGTATTGGTTTTAACTTTTTATGAATAGCATCACATAAATAAAGTATACTGACAAAAATAACGGCACATACAAGAAGACTACCTTTTTTTACAGCTCACCTCTATCTTCATTGTTGCAGCGCAGAGTATTCAACTGCCTGATATAAATGTTTCGTAGAAGCATTATTAACGGCTGACTCACAATTTTTATCACTAACATGCAGTTTTTATACACAGTTTATCAGGTATGCGCATTGTTTTAATCTTGGCGCGAGCCAGATAGAATTGACGCCATATTAGGCAAGAGGTACGTTATTCTTGTCAAAGAATGTTTGTAATCAAATGAAAAAGTCAATCATGGGAGGGAAAGGCATGAAGATTGTATTTTCTGGATTGGTGCTGGGACTTATGACTCTATGTTTGGTGGCTTGCAGCAAAAACGCCCCTCAACCTTCTGCCCAGCCAAATGAAACGCTGGTGATGAGCTCAGAAGTTGAGAGCACGGTGGCAAAGGTTGAAGCTGTTGATCTGAAAGCGCGCAAGGTAACCTTGAGCAGCCTTCAGGGTGATCTGTTTATTATTCATGTGAGCAAGGAAGCCGTTAATCTGCGGCGCGTAAAGAAAGGAGATATGGTCGATATTTCCTACGGGCGTGAACTGACAGTATGGTTGGCGGAGCCTGGTTCTGTGGCTGACGAACAGGCTACGGCCGTTGTCAGGGCCAAACCCGGATCCCAGCCGCAGGGCATGGGAGTAAGAGAATCGAACTTTACGGCCAAGATACTTGCCATGGACAAAGTCAACGAGCTGGCCAAGCTTGAACTCGCCAACGGTTCTGTGGTGGTGGTCAAGGTGCAAAATCCTGAGAACCTCAAAAAGCTTAAGGTCGGGGATACGCTGGGCATAAGCTATCTTGAGGTTGTTGATATCGCCGTACGGAAGGCCGCCAAGCAGGGTTCCAAGCAGGGCTCCAAGCGCTGATTCTATAAGCCTGGTGTATTCAGGCCATATTAATGAGGGGAATGGTCAATGAACGGGAAAATTCTTCGGCGTTTGATGATCTTTTTATCCCTGCTTGCACTTGTGGTCGTTGCTCTTCCCGCGCCATCCGTGGCAGACAGCGCGGCATCCATCAATTATGATGTCACTGCTGCGTTAAACCAGTTATACGCTTCAAGCCCTGCGGCAAAAAAAATGGGAAGCATGGCCAAGGGAATCCTTGTCTTTCCCAATATCGTCAAGGGCGGCCTTATCATTGGCGGCCAATTCGGCGAAGGCGCCCTGCGGGTTGGGGGCAAAACCAAGGGCTTCTATCGTAGCGTTGCAGCATCCTACGGGTTGCAGGCCGGTATACAGAAGTTTGGCTATGCTCTGTTTTTTCTTTCGGATGACGACCTGAAGTATCTGAAAAGCAGTGGCGGATGGGAGATAGGTGTCGGCCCCAGCGTGGTTATTGTGGATGAGGGGATGGCCAGATCGTTTACCACTACCACGGCTCGCTCTGGTGTGTACGCATTTTTCTTCAACCAGAAGGGGCTGATGGCTGGCCTGGGTATTCAGGGCAGCAAAATAACTGAAATACATCCGGGCAAGTAGCCTCTGGTTTTCACAAACCAGAAATTCAACCTTTTGAAATGTATAAACGGCGGCTTACGGTTCAAGTAGGCCGCCGTTTTTTCTGCGCATGTTGTTGAAGATAGTGAACCATTGGTGGGATCACACTCGTTATTGTTCTCAAGCCTACAAGTGCAATCACCACCTGAACCACCTGCCGGTCTGCCCCTCCCCTTCTTCTGAAAATTGTACGATCTTTGCCGCTAACATCCCTGACCTCTTGATTGTTTTTTAGCCTGATATTACACAACTTGATAATAAGTCATCCAACATGCATGGCAGGATTACTCAAATGGGTCTTCCTGCCGGGTGCACTTGCAGACAGCTTGCAGGCTGGCGCGGCAACCCCTGATGCCGTTGCCTTTACGAGGTCTTTGACACGAATTCGAGCAAACGGCTCACAGCCTGTACACACTGAGCCGTAGAAGGTGGACTTGCAAGCGACACTCTGCATATGAACAGCAAACAATTAGCCCAATCCCTCTTGTGCCTGCTTGATAATTTGAGCGGAAGGCCGTTTTTTCTTGCCATACGGCGAGGGCTGTTTATTGTTTTGCCGCTCATAATGATCGGCTCATTCACCCTGCTGCTACGCAATTTGCCCTTTGAATCCGCGCAAAATGCCGTTGATGCCCTGCTTGGCCCCGTGGGAATGCGCGCGTGCGACACCCTTGTGGCCGGCACATTCGGCATAGCCGCCCTGGCACTCGCCTGCGCACTGGGCGGAGCCAGCGCCATGCGGGCCAACCTGACCAATCCCTCTGCCCCGGCAGTCAGCCCCATGCTGAGTTCGCTGGTGGTTCTCTCCTGCTTTTTTGTCATTGTTGCGCCGGAAGAAACAAGTTCCTGGACCATCAGCTTTTCCATGGACAGAGGCCTGTTGCTTGCCATGTGCGTGGCCATGGCGGCCAGCGCCGTATTTGTGCGCCTGGCACGGTACCGGATTTTTCATCTGTCGGAAGAAATGGCCGGGCATGACCCGGTTGTGCGCGACGTGGTCACTGTTATGCCCGCGGCCATGCTAACAATCCTGATTTTCGGGTTTATCCGCTTTCTGCTGACGCTATGGGGAGCAACAGACCTGCATGCAGCAACAAGCACGCTGCTTACCCTGCCCTTTCAGCATAGCGGCAATGGCCTCGGCTTTGGCCTGCTCTACAGCTTCACTTCGCAAGTGCTCTGGTTTTTCGGCGCTCATGGCCCCAACGTGCTCAATTCGGTGGATGTGAACATCCTCACCCCTGCGGGCCTCGTTAATGCCAAAGCCGTAATGTATGGCAACGAGCCGCCTTTTGTGTTCACAAAAATATTTTTCGATACATTTACGCGCATGGGCGGCTCAGGCTCCACCCTGGCCCTGTGCTTTGCCGTTCTGGTGCGCTGCCGCGACTGGGGCATGAAGAAACTCTGCCTGCTGGCGCTGGTTCCGGCCCTGTGCAACGTTAATGAGCCACTTATTTTTGGCATTCCCCTGATGCTCAACCCCGCTTTTGCCATTCCTTTTCTTCTGGTGCCGACGGTACAAACCGTAGTGGCCTACCTTGCAACAATCATTGGCTTTGTGCCCCATACCACAGTGGGTGTTGCCTGGACCATTCCCCCGCTGCTCAGCGGCTATGTCGCCACTGGCAGCATCAACGGCTCCATTTTGCAGATGATAAACCTTGGGCTGGGCTTCCTCATATATCTGCCCTTTGTGGCTCTCTCTGATGCCGTGCGCGAAAAGCACGGCAAGCAGGTTATGCACAACCTGTTGCAAATTGCCAGCCGCTGTGATTTGGGATCTCCCGACAATCGCAGGTGCCTGAACATTCCCGGCGAAGTGGGCCGCCTTGCCCACACGCTTGCCACTGACCTTGAGCGGTCGCTAAACGCCAATGACGGTCAGCTTTATCTTGTATTTCAGCCCCAGTGCGACCACACGGCAAAGCGCGTGGCAGGCGTGGAAGCCCTGCTGCGGTGGAATCACCCCATATATGGCCCTGTGGCCCCGCCCATTATTGTTGCCCTTGCCGAGGACACAAACCTCATTGACCGGCTGGGCAAATTTGTTCTGCTTGAGGCCTGCAAACAGCGCGCAGCATGGCAGCCCACAGTTCCGCATGACCTTGTGATCGCCGTCAATATCACTCCCAGCCAGTTGCGCAATGCCAACTTTGCCCAGATGGTACTTGGTACGCTGCACGGTCTGGGCCTTACACCCACCCAGCTTGAACTGGAGATTACGGAATCTTCCATTCTGGAGCCGGACGCCCGCACCCTTGATCTGCTTACCCGTCTGCGAGTGCTTGGAGTGCGCCTTGCCATTGATGATTTTGGCATGGGACATACCTCGCTGCGATACATCCGCGCCTTCCCGGTGACCACGGTCAAGGTTGACCGATCCCTCACGGAAAGCCTCAACAGCAACGTGCAGGAACAGATCGTGCGCAGCATTCTGGATTTGAGCCGCAGCCTGCGCATAACCACTGTGGTGGAGGGTGTGGAAGACGAGCAGCAGTTGCGCGTTTTTACAGGCATAGGCTACCATACGTTTCAGGGATATTATTTCAGCCGCCCGCTTTCTGGTGCGGACTGCCTGGACTTTGTGCTGCGCTACAACGGGCAAAAAAATCAGGACACCTAAGGCAGCAGCAAACGTTTTTTCTGCATGCTCCATCACGCAAAAAGCCCCGGCATAACCGGGGCCTGAACTATACAGCTTGAACTCTCACCAATCTTCCGCAGTTATCCCCTGCCAGACAGAGCCAGGGCCGCGTGACGGGCATAGACTGCGCTACCTTCCTTAGTCGGATTCGCCTTCTATTTTTTGCAGCAGACTTTCGCAAAAACTGTCCAACATTTTTTCAGTTTCACTGCCCAGCCCCAAAACAGAACCAGAGCGCAACTGGCGCGCCCTCAACGGCTCAAGATCAGGCATGCTGATGCGCTGTTGCGGCAGATCGGCAATAGGCGGCAGGTCTGCTGCCTGATCGGGAGTGGCCTTGTTCAGCACCAGCACCTGACGGTGCAGGCCCAGATCGCCAGCCATACGGGCAACCTCCGCTGCTGTTTCCAGCGAGCGCATACTCGGCTCGGATACCACCAGCAAGGCATCCACATGGGCCACGGTTCCCCGGCCCAAGTGCTCCACCCCGGCTTCCATATCCACCAGCACCCATTCACGCCTGTCGAGCACCAGATGCGCCAGCAAGGCCTTGAGCAGGGCGTTGCTTTCGCAAGCGCAGCCGCCCCCGGCGCTGGTCAAGGGGCCCATGACCAGCAGGCGTTTGTCTCCTGCTGTTTTCGCCCCTTCCTTTACAACAGGTAGGGGGGCTGACAGAGCTTCTGGCAGATCGCTGACATGCGGATCAAGATCCATCATGCCGCCCTTGCCAGCGGGGCGAATACGCTCTTCAATCAATGCGGCGCGCTGGGTGAGGGCCTCAGGCAGATCAGCCCGCGCCAGACCAGAGGCCTGCCCGAGCGAAAGCGCCGTGTCTGCATCCACAAGCCAGACTTTTTCTCCGCGCCGCGCCAGATAATCACCAAGCCAGGCGGTGATGGAGGTTTTGCCCACGCCGCCCTTGCCAGAAACGGCAATCTTCATGCAATCCTCCTGTGGTTTATGTACGTATCCTTGCGCCTTGCGCAGAGCGGGCAGGCTCTGCCCACCCGCCCTGCAAAACACACTGCCTAAGGCTGCAGGCCAAGGCCCTGCCGCTTCTGACGGATGCGCGCATCCAGCAGATCAGCCGCCTTTTCGGGATCGTCATTCACCACAAAGGATGCGCCCACAATCTGTTCCAGACCGTTCAGGGCTATATCCGTCACCTTTTCCGAGCCAAGGATGTTAGGCGGCAGGCCAAGATGCGTGTAAATGCCGCTGGCAACCGCATACAGGCCGATGGCCGCCGCTTTTTCAGAATACCATTCCGGCGAGGACGCGCCCACTGGCAGATCGGAAATATCCACGCCCAGAGCATTGGCGATCAGCGCGCACAGCTGCAAAATACGGGCGTTGTCCACGCAGCTGCCGAGGTGCAGCACTGGCGGAATGCCCAGCGCGCCGCACAGGCTTTGCAGCCCCGGCCCGGCCATGGAAGCGCCCTCGGGCACCAACAGCCCGGCCTTGCCCGCCGCAGTGGTGACGCAGCCTGTGGCCAGAACCATAATATCTTTTTTGATAAGTGCCTTCATGAGGCCCACGTTGGCCGAGTCGTGCTTGATCTTGGGGTTGTTGCAACCAACCACGCCCACAAATCCGCGCACAGTGCCAGCTTTGACGGCATCCAGCAAAGGATCAAGCGAGCCGCCCAGAGCCTCAAGAATGGCCTCGTTGGAAAAACCGGTCATGATGCTGACAGGTTCGCCGGGGATTTCCACACGCTTGGGGTCGCGCTCCAAAAATGCATCCACCGCCATGCGCACGATCTTGCGGGCTTCTTCCCGAGCGTTTTCGGGATGAAAATTAAAATGGATGGCCCCGGTAAAGCGGGCCTTGGCGGCAGTGTCGATGAAGCGGGTGTGGTAGCAGCCAGCCACCTGCACGAGGCTCGGCATGATGCACTGGTAGTCCACCACCACAACTTCCACAGCGCCGGTCACAATCGCCAGCTCCGTCATCAAGTGGTTGCCCGCCATGGGGATGCCCTGGCGCATGAGCAGCTCGTTGCCGGTACAACACAGCCCTGCCACAGTGATGCCGGTGGCTCCGTTCTTTTTGGCAAGTTCGATCATTTCTGGGTCACGGGCTGCGTCAAGAATCATCTCGGACACCACCGGATTGTGACCGTGTACCAGTATGTTGACCGTGTCTTTTTTGATAACGCCAAGGTTGGCGGTGGACATCTTGGGTTTGGGAGTACCGAAAAGCACGTCGCACAATTCCGTGGCGATCATGGAGCCTGCCCAGCCATCGGCCAGGGCGCAGCGCGCCGCATGCAGCATGGTATTGGGCGCATCGTTATCACAACCCATGTGGGTGCGGTGCATCATTTCGGCAATTTCACGGTCAACGCCGCGCGGAGTGATGTCGAGTTTTTCCCACAGCTCGCGGCGCTTGGCCGGAACACGGGAGACAAAATTGACAGCCTTGCGCCTGCTGCCAAAATCACTGTAGCAGGCATCCACCACATCGGCGGCCACATCAAGAGCCTCACGCCCTTCTGTCGCAACGCCCAGTTCAGCGGCAATGCGGCGCAATTTGGCCTCGTCCCGAATCTGATAGCCGGGGGCGCGGCCTTCCACCACTGCCTCCAAGGCCTCGATCACGTCACGCCCATGATCCGAATGCCCGGCTGAGCCGCCTGCTATGAAGCGACCAAAGTTGCGGGCCACAATCACATCAGCGTCTGCTCCGCACACACCGCGAGAAAGTTTCCCGCCGGGCTCGGCTTTGGCACTGATGCGGCACGGCCCCATGACGCAGTTGCGACAGGTGGTGCCAAGCTCGCAAAAACGGCAATGCGGCGTTTGCTGATCCAGCCTGTCCCAGGCAGTTTCTACGCCATCAGCTCTGGCCTTTGCCAGCATACGTTTGGCATCATCCCATATGGACATGTCATTGATGTCGCGCTTTTTGCTTTCCATAACTGCCCCACAAAACTTGAGGTTACACGACGCGCCAAGTCTGCGCCGCTATCTTTGTCATACTGGTATCACAGTCAGGCAAGAGCGTCTGTCAGATGCGCGACAAAGGAGCGGTAATGATATTTATAACAAATTAACATACTTAAATTATTAAACTATTTTTAAATATGCAGTCAAAATAATAGTGAAAAAGTCTGAAATCAAGAATTCAAAAAGCCCCAGCAAGTGAATATCGTGGTGGGTTAGTCCAGAAGTTCGCGAAGGCGACCTTCGTCCAGAATGCAATATACGCCGCGCTGCTCCTTGAGCAGAATGCCCGAGCGGGTCAGGTCGGTCAGCAGGGTGGAAATGGTCTGGCGGGATGCCCCGAGGGTTTGGGCCAGCATCTCGCCCGAGAGCTGCAAGCGGGCGCGGCGGCGGCCATCCTGGCCAGGGGCGTTTTCCTGAGCGGCTGAAACAAGATATCGGGCCAGGCGGGCAGAAACATCGCGCAGAGCGAGGCCATCAACAATACTGAACGTATTTTTGAGGATACCGCCAAGCACACGCACAACTGTCACGGTAAACTGCGGCACGGACATCATGCGTTGATTAAACGTGGGCGTGTCCACCAGTAGGATGGTGGTATCTTCCACAGCCTGCACCTGTGCGCTGGAGTGGCTGACGTACACATCGCCCGGTTTGAGAAAAGCGATGGTAAATTCTTTTTCGCCATAGGCCAGATATACGCGCACAAGCCCCTTGCTCACGATGAACACGTAGTTACCAGCTGTCAGCCGCTCCCCTGCTGGAGAAACAGGCGTTGGAGAATTTTCCAGTTCTTCATCATAGCTGGGCGTAAAAATCATGCTGTTTTTGGGAAAGCGGCGCTCATGAAAAGCGGAAAGCAGAGAGGAGAATTCCGGCTTAGCCAGTTCATCCAGCAAATTGACTGAGGTAAACTTCATGGGATTCTCCTGCTTCCAGCATAGTCATGGATTCGCGAGGGTACACACAGCATGACGAAATTTGCTCGCCCATTCCACTGCAACCCGGCGCTGCTGATTTAAACATATAGTCCATGCGCAAATTCGTCAAAGATTTCGCTGTGCACTGGAGGTCACAAGAGGTGCGGAACTAATCTTTGTTTTTTCAAGTTCAGGAGGCACGTAAGATTCTTCTCACCGTAAAGTGAGGCAATGATGCGTAGGCGCACCTCTTTTACGTTTTGTAAAAAACAGAAGTTTTCTGCCTCTCGGACACAGGATTCCGTCGTCCGGCGGAGTTTTGGATGCCTGAGTAGCAGGAAGATTTAGGTTCACACTGGAATGATTGTATTTTCCGCCCTTCGGGCATGGGATTCCGAATCCTCGAGCGCGCTTTCACCACCGTGGCGTGAGGTCCGCCTTTCAGTTAGACCAACCTTTAAATCTTGCTGCCCGTTGGGTGCGATATTCCGCCGTCCGGCGGAGTTTGGGACGCCTGTGCGGCGCGCAGCAAGGCGGGGCCGGTTATGGGGCTGCGCCCCCTTCGCGGCCCCCCTTGCATCCCCCCCGAAGCACCCCCAAAGAGGGATCTTCAATTACCTCTGTGTGGCGAGGGCAACGCGGCATCTGCTGCGGGAGCTTCCTTCCCTCGCTGCGCTCGGTCAGGTGATCTCCCTCCGCGCCGCGTAAATGCCAAAGTGCGCTTCCGCTTTGCGTGGAGTCCGTTTCAGCCAACTATCTCAGTCCCCGTTAAGAATTAAGTATCCCCGCGTGTTAAAAAAATCGCTCGCCATAAAAAGAAGGCCGAGAGATCGTCTTCCTTAGACGTGCCGCGCCGTAAGCGGAAGTGCTGGCTGATGTTGAGTGAATGCACAAATTTGTGTGAAGGTCGTTTCAGCCAACTCTCCCAATTCCCATTATGCTCAAGCATGGTGTAAAATTGCTTTTCTCTAGTCACTACCATCCAGCGGCCTTCCAACGATCATGGTAAGTGGATAACTGCGGCGCAACCTTTCACCGGACTTTTGCAGGACGTATCAACAAGGTGCCTAAGATAATGGCAAATTCCATTCACCCATGACTCAACAGATAAATGACGAGTAAGAGAAGGATATCCTTCATCAAGAGATGGTTGTTGTGTCACCTTCCTTAGACTCGCCGGAGCGGAGGCGGAGGCGATGTGCGGGTGTTGGGCGAATTTGCAAAATACGCATTTTGCGGCCTGAAAAGGAAGCGCCGGGATTTTGAGCGCAGCGTACTCAAGTACGTG
>JAEZYD010000030.1 GCA_023419375.1 Pseudomonadota bacterium | reverse complement strand
ACCGACAACGGCAAAGTCGGAACGCGCCATGGCGCACACGCAGCCGTTGGGGCAACCGTCGAACTTGAACTTGAACTTGTAGGGGAAGGCGGGACGGTGCAGTTCGTCCTGATAGTCCATGGTCAGCGTGTAGCACATGTCCTGCGTGTTGTAGCAGGCATATTCACAGCGCGACTGGCCAAGGCAGGATTCAGGCGTACGCAGGTTGGAGCCGGAACCACCCAAGTCAACATTCATGTTGTGGGTCAGTTCGTGGAAGATTTCTTCCAACTGGGCAGTCTGGGTACCGAGCAGCACGATGTCACCGGTGGAGCCGTGCATGTTGGTCAGACCGGAACCACGCAGATCCCAAATATCGCACAGGTCGCGCAGGAACTTGCTGTGATAGTACTTGCCGGAAGGCTGGGCCACACGCATGGTGTGGAAGTGCGCCACGCCGGGGAACATTTCGGGCTGGTCGCAGTAACGGCCGATAACGCCGCCGCCGTAACCAAACACACCCACGATGCCGCCGTGCTTCCAGTGTGTTTCCATTTCGTTGTAGGAAAGCTCAAGCACACCCAGAAGGTCTTCAGGGCAGTCCACAGGGATCTGATAATCAAGACCCTTGGGATTCTGGGCCCGAGAGGCCGCCTCCTGTTTGATGTCGGACACAAAGCTCGGCCAAGGGCCGCTTTCAAGCTGGTCCAACAAGGGGGTTGCATGTTTCGCCATTGCCATACCTCCACATGGTTTGTTTGTATCACGCGCTCGCGTGACGTGCCGGTCAACTGCGGCGATCCGGTGCGGCAATCCGGGGTACAGGCGCGAAATCGCTGCCCGTGCATGCGGGGATACTCCCCCCAGCACACGCATGAAGGTAAAAACCTGCATGCGCCCGCCCCGTAAAATCGGGACGCCCCAAGGGATCGCGGATAACGGACGTGCAAGGGCCACCGACCGTCGGGCCGCAACGCGGTCAAAACACTGATTAGCCCATTTTCCACGTAATGACAACCGGGGCGGCATGATATACGCAAAAGGCGCAAGAATACCCGGCGATCAAGGCTTTGCGACACAAAGCACGTGAACACAGCATGCCAAAATCATTACTTTAGGCGAGGCGCACGGCCATTTTTTTACGTAAAAAAGCAACTTTTTTCTTAAATATTGTACTATTTTTCACAACATTGCCGCACAGCCTTGGCAAAGTGCTTTCTTGCGCGTATGATCAAAATGGAATGTGCGGATGCGCCGCACCAACAACGGCCTCGCATGGCCCATATTCGCAAGGGTTATCATTATAATGAAAGACGAACTTGGACTGTACTATCACCCGCAGGCGGGCAATGCCCTTTCGCGCGTCTACGTGCGCCGCGGGCCTGACGGCGAGGTTGAATTTCGCCTCTGGCGCGCCGACCATCCCGAAGTGTGGGAGCGCCACCCCTGGCTGAGCATGGCGGTGGTGCGCAGCGCCGCGCGCATGTATCAGCAAGAACGCAATGCCGAATCTGACCCCCTGCTGTTGTACGACATAGCCGTGGCCCGTGCCCTGCTCCAGGAGGACGAAGCGTGAACGGACGCTGGCTGCTGGCCAACCGCGATTTTCTCGTGCGCGATCTGGTGCGCGACTATTGCACCGTTTACAGCCTGCTGGCCGATCAACGCCGCCGCTTTGACGTGGACGGGGCCGTTTCTTACACAGCCTTGCGCGACCTTTTGGGCGAGGCCATGCGCAAGGGTGTTTTCTGGCGACTCAAGGATACGGCCCATCACCTTTTCCGCAACAGCCCCGGCATAGAGGCCATGGCCCCCGGAGGCATGCCGCCTCTGGAGCTGCCGTTGCCGGAAGAACCCGCCGATGAAAACGGCAATACCGCAGAAATGGCGCAGATCACTGCCCTGCGCCGCCATGCGGACAATGTGCTGCCCGGGGGCGCTCATGCCCAGAAGGCTTTTGAAACCCTCATTGACTGGTGCATCGGCTATGCCTTTCATGAATGCGCCAAGCTGAAGGAAGACGCCTTTCAGGGCCAGCACTACGCCAACCGACTTATCCAGATTTCGCGCAGGCCCGGGGTTACGACAGATATGTACAACCCCTTGCGCGGCCTTGGCGGTCAAACATCTGAAAGCTCCTCCCGCGAACTTTCGCGCATAATGCACGTTCTGGCCCACGGGCTGCGGCTTCTCACAAGCTATCTGGCGGTCGAGCGGCACAACGCCCATCTGGCGCGCTGGCTTGCCACAGAAGAAGACTTTGCCCGCCAGGTCTTTGGTGCGGGTTACGAGCACCTTCTGGCTTCGCTCTTCGGCAACGACAGGGAGCGCCTCTACCTTCTGGCTGCCAGGGATTTTCTCAATGCTGGCCGCCGCAACCCGGCACTGGCCCTGCTTGCCCGCGCACGCGACCATGGCAGTCTGGGACAGGAAGGCCTTGCCCTGCTGCATGAACTGGAATGCGCCGCCGCGTCTGAGGCCGACTGCTCCGGCCTGTGCGCCGCCTGCGGCAAAAAGAACACACTCCCCTGCCTGCCCTACCTGAGCAGTCAGGGGCGCGGATGTGCATGACGGTCAGACCTCTCCTTGTTTTCCTTGTTGCCCTGCTTTGCGCCGCGCTCTTGAGCGGCTGCGGTTCACGCTCCTGGCGCAAAGGCGGGGTTCCCGGCAGCCGCCCTTATACGGTGCGCGGCAAGACCTACTATCCCCTCAAGTCAGCCAACGGTTTTGTGGAAGAAGGCACGGCCTCGTGGTACGGCCCTGGTTTCCACGGCAAAACCACGGCCAATGGCGAGACCTACAATCAGTACGCCATGACGGCGGCCCACAAGCTGCTGCCCCTGGGCACCAAGGTGCGCGTCACCCACATGGGCAACGGGCGCTCCATCATTGTGCGCGTCAACGACCGTGGGCCTTTTGTGGACGACCGCGTCATTGACCTCTCCCGCGCTGCGGCCAGCCGCCTGAACATCCTCGGCCCCGGCACGGCGCGGGTGCGCATTCAGAGCATGGGCGGCGTTGAGCGCATGAAGGAAGACGGCGACCTTACCGGGGCTTTTTATGTGCAGGTGGGGGCATTTGCCGACAGGGTCAACGCCGACAACCTCATCAACATCCTTTCCCAGACAGGCAAACGCGGACGCCTCATCTACGGCAGCAACAACATGTGGAATGTGCAGGTGGGGCCGTGGCCCGATTCTTTCGGCGCGCAGCAAGAGCTTGATATTTTCCGCGCCATGTATCCCGGCGCTTTTGTCGTGGGCGACAATTAGAGACTGCGTATAATTGTTCTTTTGCCCTCTGGCAGCGCCAGAGAACAAAAGGACAAGTATACACAGCCCCTAAACAATCTTTTGCGGCAACCGCTCCTGCGCAGCTTTCAAATTAAATCCAGCCTAGGGCAGCAAAAAACCCCGCTTGCGCGGGGTTTCATAGTTCTGGAATGCGGTTGACTGCTACAGGTTGGCTGCGTACCAGTCGCCCGCGAGGCGCAGGCCCTGGCGCACGTCAAACTGCGGGCCGTAGCCCAGCAGCTTTTCTGCGCGGCCGATATCGGCAAGGGAGTGCCGCACATCACCAGCGCGGAAGTCACAGTGCACGCATTCGGCACTCATGACTTCGGGCTTGTGGCGGGCCACTTCTTCCTTGATGAGGTCAAAAAGCTCATTCAGGGTGGTGCGCTGGCCAAAGGCCACGTTGTAAATCTTGTTGGTGGCTTCGCCCTGGGCAAAGCTGGCAAGCAGATTGGCCTGCACCACGTTGTCGATATAGCAGAAGTCGCGGCTGGTTTCGCCATCGCCGTTCACGAAAACGGTTTCCTTTTTGATGAGGCTGGCGAACCACTGGGGAATAACGGCGGCATACGCGCCGTAAGGATCCTGGCGCTGGCCGAACACGTTGAAATACCGCAGACCAACGCTGGAGAAACCATAGCAGCGGTTAAACACATCCGCATACAGTTCGTCCACGTACTTGGTGACAGCATAAGGGGAAAGCGGGCTGCCGATCTTGTCTTCCACCTTGGGCAGTTCGGGTGAATCGCCGTAGGTGGAGGAAGACGCGGCGTACACAAAGCTTTTCACGCCCGCATCGCGCGCGGCCACAAGCATGTGCAGATAGCCGGTGATATTGCAGCTGTTGGACAACAACGGATCGTCAATGGAACGCGGCACAGAACCAAGGGCCGCTTCGTGCAGAACGTGCTGCACGCCCTTGCAGGCGGCGTGGCAGGTGTCGATATCGCGAATATCGCCTTCGATGAAGGTAAACCGACTCCACGCTTCTGGGCCAACGATGTCGCGCACCATGTCCAGATTTTTCTGGTAGCCGGTAAGGAAGTTGTCCAGACCAACCACGGTCTGCCCAAGTTTCAGCAGATGTTCCAGCAGGTTGGAGCCAATAAAGCCCGCAACGCCGGTGATAAGCCAACGCGAAGGCTGGGCAGTCATGGATTTGGTAAGATCGGAATACGCGCTCATTTTTGCGTCCTGTTTTCAGATTTCCGGCCTGCGCCAAGGTATACTCCCGGGCAGCAGAACCATCCCTCGTTTACCCTGTAGCAGCGCGACTGTAAAGCTGCGGCGGCCTGCGCCGCCTATATATGCAAAAGCTTCTCCCCTTTTCATAACACGGTTGTAGTGCTATAGGCTTGCGCATGCGACACAAGCCCGCAGGGCAAGCGCCGAACAAGGGAGAGCGCCGAGCATGAAGATCATTGTTCTGGGCAACCAGACCAAAGCCATGAGCAACTTCTGGAGTGTATTGATCCGGCACATGCGCAAGGCCGGGCACGAGGTCGTTTGCTGCGCCCCGCCAGGCGATGCCGATGCTGAAGCAGCACTGGCCGCTCAAGGTGCGCGCCTGCGCCACTATTCGCTGGACAGAAAGGGGCTGAACCCCCTGAGCGACCTGCGCACCACGCGGGAGCTGTTCAGCCTTTTCAGGGACGAAAAGCCAGACCTGCTTTTCGCCTCCACCATCAAGCCTGTGATATACGGCTGCATGGCGGCAAGGGCGGCGGGGGTTCCCCACGTTTACGCCACCATCACCGGCCTTGGTTATGCCTTTGAGGCTGACACCTTCTTCAAGAAATGCGTCAACCGTCTGGGCCGCCTGTTGTACCACGTGGCGCTTTCGGGCGCGGAAGGCGTTTTTTTTCAGAATCAGGACGACATAGAGGTTTTCCGTCAGTCGGGCATTCTCGGGCGCAATGCGCGGGTGCTCACGGCGCGCGGTACAGGGGTGGATACCAGGCGCTTTGCCCCCAGCCCTTTTCCCGACTATTCCGCCGATGGCCGCCTGAACGGGTCGCCCGTTTTTCTGCTGGTGGCGCGGCTGCTTGAAGCCAAGGGCTTGCCGGAATATGCCGAAGCCGCGCGCATGCTCAAGGCCCGGTACCCCGATGCCCGCTTTCAGGTGCTCGGCCCGCCGGAAAAAGGCCTCGGCAGCGTAAGCATGGAACAGATGGATGCGTGGCAGAAACAGGGCTGCATAGAATATCTTGGTGAAACACGCGATGTGCGACCCTATGTGGCTGCGGCACATGTGCTTGTGCTGCCCTCATGGCGCGAAGGAACGCCGACCTCCATTATGGAGGGAATGAGCATGGGCCGCCCCGCTGTAGTCACGGACGCCCCCGGCTGCCGCGAGGTTGTGCGCAACGGCGTCAACGGCTATCTTGTGCCGGTACGCGACCCGCAGGCGCTGGCAGGCGCCATGGAATCCTTTATCACCAGCCCTGAAAGCATTGCCCGCATGGGACAGGCCGGGCGCGAACTGGCCCTGAGTGAATTTGACGCCGAAAAAGTGGCCGCACGCATTCTTGTAGACATGCGCGTGCCCGCCATTGAGGATACCCTATGATAAGCACATACCGCATGGCCATGCTGCAGGTTCTGGATCTGATCTGTATTTTGCTGGCTCTCAGCATTTCCGGCTTTCTGACGGTCGAATCCGATCTGAGCATTTTCCACGACTATACGGGCGCTACGCTCTTTACCATCTTCTTTTACATGCTCTTTTTTTACATCCTTGATGCGTACAGCGTGGGCAACGAGGACTTCAAGGAAACCGTGGGGCGTGTGCTGGTAGCCTGCCTGCTTGGCATTGTTTCTTCGGCCACCGCCTCCTACGCCTTTCAGCACTGGCGTTTTGACCGCGAAACCGTGGCCATGCTTTTTGCCCTTTCGCTGGCCTTTTCGCTGGGCTGGCGCTGGATTTACCACCTCAACGCCGAAAGGCTCACCCACCCGCTGCGCATTTTGCTGGTAGGGGTGGACCGCGCGGGCAAGGTGCGCCAGTTGCTGGCAGAGGGACTGCCCAAGGCCGAGATTCTTGGCTATGTGGGCGAGCGCGATCAGGGGCCGGATGCCGGGCCCTGCCTTGGCGCACCCTTTATGGCTCTGGACATTGCCAAAGAAAAACAGGCAACCATGATCCTGCTGTTGCCCGATGCGCCCATTGACGACGACATCGCCCATGATCTGCTGGAAGCAAAGCTGCGCGGCAGCATGGTGGTGGATATCCGCAGTTTTTACGAGCATGTGGTGCAGCGCCTGCCGCTTTCGCAGATCACCGATGAGTGGCTGTTGCAGACCGAAGGCTTTTCGCTGAACACGCGCGGCTCTTTGCGCAGGCTCAAGCGCGCGCTGGACGTGCTGATCTCATTGCTCCTGCTCATTCCTGCAGCGCCCATCATGCTGCTGACCGCCATCGTGGTGCGGCTGGAATCGCCCGGCCCGGTCATTTACAAGCAGGATCGCGTGGGCCTTTTTGAAAAGGAATTTACGGTCTACAAGTTCCGCTCCATGCGCGCCGATGCTGAAAAAAACGGCGCCGTGTGGGCCAGCGCCCATGATGCCCGCGTGACCAAATTTGGCAAGTTCATCCGCAAGGTGCGCATAGACGAGCTGCCCCAGATATGGAACATCCTCAAGGGTGACATGAGCTTTATCGGCCCGCGCCCCGAGCGCATGGCCTTTGTGACCAAACTCAAGGAAACCATCCCCTACTACAGCCTGCGGCATACGGTTAAGCCGGGCCTCACCGGCTGGGCGCAGGTGTGTTATCCCTACGGCGCGTCAGAAGACGATGCCCGCCGCAAACTGGAATATGACCTGTACTACATCAAGAACATGTCCATTCTGCTGGACATAAATATCGTGTTTAAAACGGTCGGCGTTGTGCTCTTCCCCAAGGGAGCGCGCTAGCCCGAGCCTGAAAGCACATACCGCTGTAAATGCCAAAGCCCCGCAGGATACTCCCGCGGGGCTTTTTACGGTCTTGAAAAGGGGGGAACTAAGCCATTACTTCCGCGATACTTTCGGCGGAACTTTTCAGATAGGTTGCAAAATCGCTGCCGCTGAGCGCCTGCGAAAAGATATATCCCTGAATAATCCTGCAACCATTTTCTGCCAGGAAATCAAGCTGCTCCCGCGTTTCAACCCCCTCGGCCACAGTTGCCATGCCAAGGCCGGAGGCGAGAGTCAGCACGGTTTTGACAAGTTCGTTGGAGGCATTGAGCGGCGCGTTAATGGCGTCAATGAACGACTTGTCGATTTTCAGGCTGGCGATGGGCATGGTATGCAGATAGTACAGCGATGAATACCCGGTTCCAAAGTCATCCAGATATATCTGTATCCCCTGCTCGCTCAATGCAGCAATGGCCCGCGACGCCTCCGCCATATTGGACATAAAGGCCGTTTCGGTGATTTCCATACCCAGGTGCTCGGGGCGCATGTCTTCCCGGCCCAGCACATCCAGCACGTCATCCACAAATGTTTCCGCAATGATGCTGCGCCCGGACATGTTCACAGACATATGGACATTCCCCAGGCCCTGCTCCCTCCATTCTCGCTGCTGCCGACATGCCTTGCGCAGCACGTACATGTCGAGCCGCCGCACAAGGCCGGTTTCTTCAGCCAGGGGGATAAACACAGAGGGAGGAATCCACATGCCGTCAGCGCGCTTCCAGCGCACCAGGGCTTCGCAGCCGGCAACTGCGCCGTTGCCAATATCAATCTTGGGCTGGTAGTGCACCTCAAAGGCGGCACTGTCCATGGCGCGAAAAAGCTCAGTTTCCAGCGACATCCGGTCATTGGCCGCCACCGTGAGGTCTTCTGTAAAGAACGTATGCGTGTTCTTGCCCTTGGCCTTGGCTCTGTACATGGCAAGGTCGGCGCTTTGCATCAGCGCTTCCACTGTAGTGCCGTCACCGGGGTAGCAGGCAATGCCAATACTTGCGCTAAGATAGATGGAATATTCGTCCACGTAAAAGCAGCGGTTCAACGAATGCAGCACATTGTTTGCCAGGGCCGCAAGCTGGATCTTCCCCTGCGCCTTGCCCACAACAATGACAAATTCATCGCCGCCAGTACGGGCCACGCAGTCATCCTGCCGCGCCAGATATGTCAGACGCTCAGCAGCCTGCCGCAAGAGCTTGTCGCCCAGCGAATGCCCGAAGCTGTCGTTTACCTGCTTGAAGCGGTCAAGGTCGATGAGCAACAAGCCGACCATGCCCCCGGATTCATGCACATTTTGCATGGCGGCCATGAGCCGCGTTGCCACCAGAGCCTTGTTGGCAAGACCTGTGAGCAGATCATGGTTGGCCCTGTAGGCCAGCTCCCTCTCCATTGCCGAGCGTTCCGAAATATCCAGCAGGGAAATGACCGACAGGCCGCTCTCTGGAACTTTTGCCCGGGTTACCAGCACATTGATGGTTTTTCCCATGCTGTTGCGGATTTCTGCTTCATATTTTTCACTGCCCCGTGTTGCAGAAGAGCCGAACGACAGCGGCAAATGCCCTTCGCCCTTGCCCAGAAATCTGCCTATGAAGAGCTTTCCTTCAATCTCATCCGGCGGCATGCCCACAAGATTGGAAAATTCCGTATTTGTCAAAAAAATCAGCCCGGTGCTGCTGATAACCGCCGTTGCCGTGCCGGTGTTCATGAACAGGGTCTTGTACCGCTCTTCTGAGCGTTGCAGTTCCTTACGTGTTGTTTCCAGATCCGTTATGTCCACAAACGATTCCAGAAAAATCTCTTCACCCTTCATCTCAATGGCGCGCACGGATTTGACGATGGTCTTCATGGTGCCGTCTACAGACGTCAGCTGGCCTGCGAGCAACTCGCCCTTGGGATTGCCCTGGCCCATGGGGCAGAGGTCCACCCCGCCGGGGCAGATAAATTCATGGCAGGGCCTGCCCACAATTTCATCGGCGGGCAAGCCGATGAACTGCTGCGCGAACGCATTAATGCTGCGCACTTTCAGGCTGCCCGGTTCAATGGTGATGACGCCAGCCTGAAGCGTATCCAGCGTCTGTTGCAAAAATTTTTCGTTGGATTGCAGGGCGTCGATCATGCTGTTGATCTTCAGGGAAAGGTCAAATATTTCGTCATCGCCCTGAATATCAATCTTTTTCAGTGGTTCGCTGCTTTTTTCAATATGCTGCGCCTGCCGCTGCATGGAGAGAATGCGCCTGAGTATCTGCTTTTCGGTAAACACCAGGAATGCAATCAGCATTCCCATGCCGGTGACGACAATCAGAATAAAATTCTGCAAAAACATGCGTTTGCCAAGCTGGGCAATTTCCCGGCCTGTGACGAGCCGCAGACAAAAGGCCGCACAATCAAAAACATCGCGCATCACCGAATATGAATTGATGCTGCCGTCTTCGCGCACTATTTTGAAGGAGTTCACATCATCCGCAGCAACGGGCAGGCTGTTGAACGCTTCCACCGGCAGCACCGTAAAGCGCAGCAGCGTATCGTGTTCCACATCCTTTATAAAATCCGCATCAATGGCGCGGGTCATAAAAACCACGCCGTTGGCGGGCAGCAGCATGGCCGTATCGCGTATTTTCTGGGCCGCAACAATGTGCGGCACTGAGCCAATCATCATGATCCCTGCAAGGCCTTCTTCCGAGCTGCCCTCAAGCCTGTTGACCAGTTGCGCGTAAAGACGCTGCGCCTCGGCTGTCAGCTCGGGCTTGCGCCAGTCGGCATCTTCTTCAACCATGTAAACATTTGCCGCATTCCTGCTGACATAGGCGATGGATGACAGATTCAGCTTTGCCAGCATCTGCTGCCGCAGGTTGGTTCGGACAAATTCATCATTATTGTCCTGCATGAACCGGTAGGCGTCATCCCAGCATGCCCAGTCCACTGCGATATGGCTTAGCTGTGTTTCCTGCGCGTGAATATGGTTGCGCAACTGCTTCATTTTATCGGCGGAACTGCTGCTCTCAATGGCATCCACGCCGCGCACCACCACAAGCTCGGACGTGACGTAGGAAATAAGCACGAACAGCCCGACTATGGCGGCGCACACAATAAAGGAAAGCTGCTTTATACGCATAGATCACCTGCCCGGGGTGTGGGCCTGTCAATGCAGGCCACCTGAGCGACATGCCAGGCCGCACGCCAACAGCGTTTGGGAAGGGATAAAATGATGCGGCCGGGCTTGCAGAGTGTAGCCCGCCGTTCCGCTGACAGCATTCGCATGGCCTCTCCCGAATTTTTTGGAAAAAGCAGTAAGCAATGGCTGTTTCGGTAAATACTGATTTCAAGTTACCTTTTTGCGGCGAAGATTGCCACCGCAAGGTACACCATAATTTTGCCTGACATAAAAAAAGCCCGCCAGAGCGGGCCGAAACAAAAAATATTCACAGCGAGAAGATGCACATCGCGCTAATCATCAAGGAATGCTCGGTTGCCTCGCGATGAGTTCTTCAAGAACTACGGCATCAGCAGGCAAAAATCCGAGGGCAAAGGCCTCCTGCGGCTCAACCCAGCGCAGGTTCTGCCCTTCTTCGCCACAGGGTTCGCCCACGAATTCGGTGACATGAAAAAAATACAGCCGCACGCTGAAGCCGCGCTCCACATATTCATGATCAAGGCTTTTCCAGAACACGACCTGACGCACGCCCACGCCCAGCTCTTCAGCCAGTTCCCGTTTGAGGGCGTCTTCCGGGCTTTCTCCAGCTTCAAGCTTGCCGCCGGGAAATTCCCAGTATCCTTCAAGAGGCTTGTCGCTAAGGCGCTGGCTGGCCAGAAACCTCTTGCCCCGCCAGATGATGCCCGCAGCTACTTCTATATGTTGCATGCCACTCTCCACACCGGGCCGCGGCCCTGGAGCAGTTTTGGGTGAAAACGTATTTGTACTATTGCACCAAGCTCTTAAGCCACGCAACGCCTTTGTGGGGGGTGCCCGCAAAACCTGTCGGTCAATCCTGCTCCACGTTCCACTTTTCCCGCACGGCTGTCATGCCTTCTTCAAGCGTGGTCATTTCTTCAAAAATGGCTTCACTACGCTGTTTGCACGATTCAAATGTCTTGAGCAGATCGCTGGAACGGGCGTGGTCGGCGTACACATCCGGGTCGGCCAGCTGGCCCTCCACAAGGGCTTGCTGGTCAAGCACCGCGGCAAGCTCTGTTTCCAGCGCTTCGTAACGGCCTTGCAGGGGTTTCAGCTCCTTGTGCAAGGCATTGCGCCTGTCGGCCTGCTCGCGCTTGATGCGCTTCTGTTCATCGCGCGACAAGGGCTGCGCGGCGGGCGCGTCAGTCTGCCGGGCACTATTGCCCGTTGCATTGACGGCACTCTGGAGGTTTTCGCCCAAGCCGTTCTGCCGGGCGCGACGGTTTTCGTCATACGAGGCAAAGTCGGGGAATACGGTCAGGCCGTTCTCATTGAGTTCCCATGCTTCAGCCCCGACCTGCGAGAGCAGCCAGCGGTCATGCGCCACCATGAGCAGGGTGCCGTTAAACTTCTCCAGCGCGCTCACCAGGGCTTCGCGGCTTTCGAGGTCAAGGTGGTTGGTGGGTTCGTCCAGCAGCAGAAAATTGCAGCGTTTCAAAAACAGCGTTGCCAGCACAAGGCGGCTTTTTTCGCCGCCCGAAAGAGCGCTCACCTGCCGTTCAAAATAGTCCTGCCCCAGCATGAAGAGCCCGAGAACACTCATCAGCTCTTCTTCAGTGGTGCGCGGATCTGAAAGACGGCGGATTTCGCCAAGCACCGTGGTATCGCCCCGCAAGGTGTCCATCTGGTGCTGGGTATAGTAGCCCATGCGCATTTGCGATGCCGTAACCACATTGCCGCCGCAGCGTTCCAGCGTACCGGCCAGCAGCTTGAGCAGGGTGGACTTGCCGCAGCCGTTGTGCCCCACCAGCGCCACCCGCTGCCCACGGAACAGGGTCAGGGTGAGGGGCGGCCACATGGTTTTGCCGTCGCCAAAATGAAATTCCAGATCCGCTGCAGACAGAACAATCTTTTCTGAATGTGGAGCTTCGGGCCAGCTGAAATTCAGCTCCTTGCGCTTGGGTTCAGGTCTGTAATCTTCCAGCTCTTTCTCGAGCTTTTTAGCCATCTTCATCCGGGAACCCGCCTGACGGGCCTTGGTGGCCTTGGCGCGAAAACGCTCCACAAAGGCCATCTTGCGGTCAAGGTCTTCCTTGAGGGCGCGGGCTTCACGCTCACGCTGGGCGTTGTATTCGTCCTGAAGCGTCAGAAACTGGGTGTAGGTAGCCTTGCGGAACACGGGCTTGGACAGCCCAAGGTAGAGAACGTGGGTGCCGACATTGTCCATGAACACACGGTCATGGGCCACAAATACCAGCGCGCCGCTGAAGTCCATAAGGAAGGACTCCAGCCATTCCACGGCTTCTACATCGAGATGGTTGGTGGGTTCGTCCAGCAGCAGCACGTCGGCGCCGGCGGTGAGCACACGGGCCAGCTTGGCGCGCTCGCGCCAGCCGCCGGAGAGTTCGCGCAGGGTGCGGTTCCACTTGTTTTCGGCAAAGCCCAGACCGGAAAGCACGGCCTTGGCCCGATGCTCGGGATTGTAGCCGTAAAGAGCCTCAAGCTCGCCCTGACGGTGCATCAGGGAAGTCAGGCGCGATTCGTCCTTGCTGGCGGCGGCTTCTTCCCACTCGGCCCAAAAGTCGCTCCAGTCGTGCAGCACGTCCAGCACATAGGTCAGCAGCGGCGTTTCGAGGGATGCCTCTGAAAGCTCCTGCTCCACAAAACCCAGGCGGCAGCCGCGCGGCAGTATTACCCGCCCGCCGTCAGGGCTTTCCACCCCGGCCAGTAGGCGCAACAAGGTGGACTTGCCCGTACCGTTGGGCCCGCAAACGCACAGCCGCACACCGGGGTCCACTTCCAGCGAGAAGTTGCTGAGAATGTCCCGTCCGCCAAATGCCTTGGAAAGTTCCTGTATGGTGATCTTCACAACCAGCCCTCGCGGCGGTAGCCGTGGACGGCTTCGGTCATACCTGCCTCAAGGCTCACGCGCGGCGCAAAGCCCAGTTCGCGGCAGATGCGGCTGTTGTCGCACAGCCACCCGGCCTGACGGGCTTCACGGTATTTGTCCAGATTCCAGGCCGGGGCGCGCCGCAGCCCACGCCCCAAAAGGCGGCGGGACACGGCATCGGCAGCCACAGCAAAGGCCGTGGACAGCCCGGCAGTACAAGCCATGACGGGCAAAGGCATGCGCACTACGCGCACGCTGCGGGGGGCGCGGCCAAGGGCCTTGTCTACCGCTGCGCCCATGACCCGGCAAAAGCCGGACATGGTATAGGCCTCGCCGTCACTGAGATGATACACGCCGCAGGCTTCGGGCCTGCATGCGCACAGCACGGCCTGAGCCATGTCGTCCGCATGCACGGCGCTGACCGGGAACTCGCGCCCCGCGCCGGGGCTCACGGCCACACGGGCACGCATGACCCCCTGAAATACCGGCAGCAGACCCTTGTCGCCCGAGCCATAAATGATGGGCGGGCGCAGGGTTACGAGGCTTTGCCCAAGAGCGCGCCCAAGCACCTGCTCCGTAAGCATTTTTGACCAACCGTAGGCGGAAACCGGCGCAGGCGGCGTGGCATCGTCCACACCGGGGGCCGTGCCGCAGGGGCCTGTTGCCGCGAGGCTTGAAACAAGCACAAAACGAAAGTCCGCCCCAAGGTTTCCCTCTCGGGAAAGGCTTGTAATGGCGTTGGCCATGCTGCGGGCGGCAAGAACGTTGGCCCGCAGATAATCCTGCCAGCCAAGGCCAAAAAGCAGAGCCGCCATGTGGATGACCACATCCTTGCCGTGCAGGGCTTCTGCAAGCCCCTGGCCCGTGCTCAGATCGGCCTGGACGGTGTCCACGCCCGCAGGCAGATGCCCAGTACGCGAGGCAGCCCGCGTGAGGCAGGTGACCTGCGCTCCGGCTTCCAGCAGTTGCGGCAGCAGATGCCGCCCCACAAAACCAGTGCCGCCCGTAAGCAGCACTTTTTTACCCGCCAGATGCGGTGCATATACGACGCTTTCAGTCATGGTCACGACTGAATCTCCCTGCGATAGAGTCGGTAACGCTTGGTAAGCTGGCCCGAGAAATCTTCGAGCAGATCGTTGACGGGCGTGTTGTCTTCCAGCACCCAGGAACCCTCAACCCATTGAAAATGCGGGTGCTGGCGCGCTTTTTCCAGCATGAAGTCGAGCAGCAGCAAGGGCAGGCCCATGAGTCGGAATTCTTCGCGAATACCAAAAAGAATGATGCGGTAGCCGCCGCGAATTTCTGCGCGGGACTGCCACCAGTGCCACAGGGCCGAGATGCCCAGCTTGCCGTTGAGCCGACGCAGGAGCGGGGCCATGTCCGGCAGGGCCACCATGCCTGCGGCGGGCTCGCCGTTGTGGAAAAAGAGCACAAAAAATTCCGGATCCAGAACGCTTTTGAGTTCCTTGACGTGCTGCTCCGCCTCGCCGTCAGAAAGGGGAGAAAAACCCCAGTTCTTGGCCCAGGAAACCTTGTACAGCTCCAGCATGGCGCGGATATCTTCCGCCAGTGTGGCCTTGCTGGAGGTGCGGCAGGTAAAGCGCGCCTCGGCCTTGAGGCGCGTCACTTCCTCGCTGAGCCATTCCGGCGGCGTAAGGCGCGAGCGCTCAATCTGGTAGGCGAAAAGATCCTGCTCTTTGCGCAGATGCCACGTTTCAAGCAGTTCTGCGTAATACGGCGGGTTCCAGGGCATCATGATGGTGGGCGCAAGGTCAAAACCGTGCACCAGCAGGCCGCAGGTATAGTTGGCCGAGGGATTCAGCGGCCCGCGCATAAAACGCATGCCCTGCGCGGCCAGCCAGCCGTACGCCGCATCCAGCAGGGCGTGGGCGGCCTCGGGATCGTTGGCGCATTCAAAAAAGCCGAAGGCTCCGCACTTTTCATTGGCATAGGCATTGTACTTTTCGTCCACAATGGCGGCTATGCGGCCAATGGCGCGGCCATCGCGCAGCACAAGAAAGAGTTCGCGGCGGGCGCTTTCCCAAAAGGGATGTTCCCCGGGCGTGAGCAGTTCACGATCCTGACTCTTAAGGCCAGGCGTCCACAGGGAGCCACGTTCGTACAGGCTCCAGGGCAAATCCATAAATTGGTCAAACTCTTGCTTGGAGCGGGCGGGGATAACGGTAAGCGACATGATTAGTCCAAATCCAGGCTGCCGCAATAAGCGCCCAGGTCTTCAATGCCCAGCTTTTCACACAGGGCGGGGAGTTCCTCTGCCAGGGCAAAGGCGCAGTCGGGCCGCATGAAGTTGCCCGTGCCAACCTGCACGGCGCGCGCACCCACCAGCAAAAATTCCAGCGCGTCCTCGGCGGTGACAATACCGCCAATACCCACAACGGGGATGTTCACGGCGCGGGCCACCTGCCACACGCAGCGCAGAGCCACGGGCTTGATGGCAGGGCCGGAAAGCCCGCCCACCACGTTGGCCAGCGAGGGCTTGCGGCTGTTCAGATCAACAGACATGCCGAGCAGCGTGTTGATGCACGAAATACTGTCCGCGCCCGCGTCTTCAACGCTGCGGGCCATAAGGGCGATATCCGTCACGTTGGGCGAGAGCTTGACCATCACGTGCTTGCCCGGCGCGGCGCGGCGCACGGCAGCCGTAACCTGGGCGGCAAGCGCCGGATCCTGTCCAAACAGCACGCCGCCTTCCTTGACGTTGGGGCAGGAGACGTTCACCTCAAGGGCGGCAACGCCTTCCTCAGCGTTGAGGCGGGCGGCAAGTTCGGCGAATTCCTCCACCGAACCGGCGTAAATATTTGCGATAACGGCTGTTTCCTGCCAGGGCAGGCGAGGCAGCTTGTCTTGGCAGAAAACCTCGACTCCGTCATTTTGCAGACCCACGGCATTGAGCATGCCCGCGGTGGTTTCCACAATACGCGGCGTGGGGTTGCCCTGGCGCGGCAACAGGGAAAGGCCCTTGGCCACCAGACCGCCAAGCGCGGCAAGATCGCCGTAAGAGGCAAACTCCAGCCCGTAGCCGAAGGTGCCTGAAGCCGTGAGCACAGGGTTCTTAAGGGTCAGATCGTGCGTCTGCCCCTTGAGTGTGACGGAAAGATCCATGCCGCTTTCTCCAGATTGCCGGCATCCGGCATTTTGTGCGTGGCTTCGCCTGGCAAGACAGGCCCGCGCGCACCCGCGCGACCGCCAGTTCGCCGGTGCGGCGCGCCATGGCCGCAAAGGATGCCGCATGCGGGCGTTAATGTCGTTTCAGGAATCAAGGAAGCGCAGGCAAAACCTACAATTCTACCTGATCCGACCAGAATACCGGGCCGTGGTTGCACACCTGCACCAGCCCTTCGCGCTTTGCTTCAACCGGCCAGGATTCTGTGGTTTTGGTCACGCAGCCGAGGCATGCGCCAACGCCGCAGGCCATGCGGTTTTCAAGCGAAACCTGGCAGCGAACGCCAAGTTCGGCGGCAAATTTCTGCACGGTGCGCATAAAGGGCGTAGGCCCGCAGGCAAGCACAAGGCCCTTCTGCTCGGCGTATTCGCTCATGCGCTCCTGAATGGTAAAAATAAAGTCGTCCAGATCGCCGGATTCCGCTTCGCGCAGGCTGTCCAGCGGCACGTGCTCGTTGATGCTGTCCACAGGATAGCAGCTGATGTGCTCGCGGTGGCCAAACAGCATGGACACGTTCCACGGCTTCGGATGCTCGCTCACGTAGCCCACAAAGGGCACTATGCCCATGCCGCCTGCCAGCAGCAGGGTCGGGGTATCCGGCTCAACGGCAAAACCGTTGCCCAGCGGCCCCCACACGCGCACCTTGTCGCCAGGGTGCAACTCGGACATGCGCCGCGTACCTTTACCGCGCACCTGAAAAAAGCAGATCATATGCCGGGAGGTCATATGGCAGATGCCAAGGGGACGCGCCCAAGGGATATCCAGCCCGAAATTTCGGGGGCGGATCATGACAAACTGCCCGGGCCGCCACCGAGTCCACTCGGGGCGGGAAAGGCGCAACGCAAAAAAGCGGCTTTCGTTGCCGGTCTGCCCAAAAGGCACAAGATCGAGAACATCAAGCTCGCAAGAAGATGTTTGTGACATGTCTATAAATATAGTCCTAGTTAGGTTCTAGGTCAACTGACCACGCAACTCCAAGCCTCTTTGCTAATGTATACAAGGAATGTATCAATTGTCCATTCTCCGGGCCCGGCTGCCCACTATGCCCCAATCCGTTCAACTCCGTTAAATTTAACCTTTTCAGCCAGCCCCGCGCTGGGTATAGTGCCCGCAGGAGAATTTTTATGAGTGACATCTTCGCTTCCCGCCGTGAAAACCTCCGGCGCGCCATGCGCTTGCGCGGGCTTGACGCCATGCTCATCAGCCAGGCTGCCAACAGGTTTTATCTTTCCGGTTTCGAGCTGCATGATCCGCAGTTTAACGAAAGCGCAGGCAGGCTTGTCATCACGTCTGATGGGCACGACTGGCTGGCAACAGACGGTCGCTATCTCGACGCCGCCTCCCGCATCTGGGATCGCGAACGCATCTTCATATACGGCGGCAGCGCGGCGCGCGAACTGCACCGGTTGCTCCGGCGCTGCGGCAGCCGCATCGGCATTGAGGCCAACGGCGTCAGCCTGGCCTTTGCCCGCGAGCTGACTGGCGCTGGCTCCGGCCTGTATTGCGAGGCGGCTGACGGCATGGTCGAGCGCCTGCGCCGCATCAAGGAACCCTGCGAAATTGCCGCGCTGGAAAAATCTTTTGCGCTCAACCACAAGCTGATGCAATGGGTCGAGGGCCAGCTGGAGCCGGGGCGCACTGAGGCCCACATAAGCTGGCTCATCGAGCGCTTTTTTCGCGAAAATGGCGCTTCGGAACTTGCCTTTGCCAACATTGTGGCCGTGGGCAAAAACGCCGCCCTGCCCCATGCCATCCCCGGTCAGAATGCCGTTACAGACAACTGCCCGGTTCTGGTCGATGTGGGTTGCCGCGTTGAAAACTATTGTTCTGACCAGACGCGGACCTTCTGGGTGGGCACTGCGCCCACTGACGAATTCCGCCGCTCGCTCGATCTGACCAGGCAGGCGCAGACGGCGGCCATAGAGGGCATGCGCCCCGGCATGCCCATGCGCACGGCCTATGCGCTGGCGCACGATGTTTTTGCAAAAGCTGGTGTTGCCAATGCCTTTACACATGGCCTCGGACACGGCGTGGGCCTTGAAACCCATGAAGCCCCCAGCCTTTCGCCCCGCGCTGAGGGCGTTCTGGAACCCGGCATGGTTGTGACCGTTGAGCCGGGGCTCTACTACCCCAAATGGGGCGGCATCCGCTGGGAATACACGGTGCTGGTCGAAGAAGACGGCGTCAGAATCCTTTAAGGAGGCGGCATGAGCATTCTCTTTTTGGTAGGCGCGCGGGCTTCGGGCAAAACCACCATAGGCAAGGCGCTTGCCAGAAGCCTCGGCCTGCCCTTTGCCGACACCGATCAGCATTTGCTGCACCGTGCGGGCCTTACCGTAGAGCAGATTGTGGCCGCGGAGGGCTGGCCCGGCTTCCGCAGCCGGGAAAGCCAGGCCTTGCAGGAAGTGGCGGACGCGCACCCCGCTGGCTGTGTTGTCTCCACCGGGGGCGGCATGGTGCTGGCGGAAGAGAATCGCCTTCTCATGCGGCAACGCGGCATGGTTGTTTTTCTCGACGCCCCCGTGCAGACCCTTGCAGAAAGACTGGGCCGCAATCCCGTCAACAGCCAGCGCCCTTCGCTGACTGGCAAGGGGCTCATTGAAGAAATCGGCCAGGTTCTGGACGAGCGGCGGCATCTTTACGAACAGGCCGCCCACCACATAGTTGACGCATCGCGGCCCATGCCTGTTGTCTGCCAGCACATAGAGCAGCTCTGGCAGGAACGGGAGCCGCAGGATCACGCCAGGGTATGACCGCACATGTGACCCTGCCCCCACAGCTTGCCCTCAATGACTGATACAGATCGCATGTCATCCCGGTTGCCCGCCCCGCTTGTATCTGTGGTGCTGCCAGCGTGGAATGCGGCCCACACGCTGGGCGCAGCCCTGCAAAGCCTGCTCGGGCAGCGCCCCGCCCCTGACGCCCCCTTGCCCGAATTTGAAATTATTGTTGCTGACGACGGTTCAACCGACGGCACCTGCGAGCTTCTGGAATACTGGGCAAATCCCGCCCGTTGCGGTCACAGATTGCGGGCACTGCACCTTCCCCACGGCGGCATTGTGGCGGCGCTTAACGCAGGCCTTGCCGTGGCGCGCGGCTCGTTTGTAGCGCGCATGGATGCGGACGATACGGCGCATCCCTTGCGCATTGCCACGCAGACGGCGCATCTTTTTAAGAATCCACAATTCAGCGTGTCCGCAACGTGCGTGGCCTTTGGTGGTGACCGCGCAACCGCACACGGCTTTGCCCACTTTGTGGACTGGCAGAACAGCCTGCTCACGCATGACCAGATCAGCCGAGCACGTTTTCGGGATACACCCTTGTGTCACCCATCGGTCATGTTTCGCAGGGAATGCGTGGACAAATGGGGCGCGTACCGCGACGGCGACTTCGCCGAAGACTGGGAGATCTGGCTGCGCTGGCTGCACCACGGGGCGATAATGGAAAAGCTGCCGCACGAAATGCTGGTGTGGAATGACGCCCCCACCCGCGCCACCCGGGCAGACAGCAGATACGCGCGCGCCGCCTGCGACAGACTGCGGGCACTGTGGCTGGCCCACTGGCTTGAGGAACACAATCCCTTCCATCCCCATGTTTGGGTAATCGGCGGCGGGCGGGTGGCCCGGCAGCGGCTGGCCCCCTTGTGGACGCTGGGGCCAAGCCCGGTTGCCTACATTGACATTGACCCCAGAAAGATAGGCAACAGTGTAAAAGGCGTTCCAGTTTGGGGGCGCAGCGCCCTGCCCAGGCCAGGGCAGTGCCGCATTCTCAATGCCCTTACGGCCCACGGTGCAGCAGAAGAGGCTGGCCAGTGGCTCTTGCAGGCAGGGTATGAGCAGCAGGACTGGCTCCTGGTTTGATATACCCTTTTTTAATAATGCAGACCTGTTAAATCTGGTTTAACATTCGTTTGTGTCTTTCGGCGCAAGCGCTTTTCACTCAATAGCGCGCGCCGCTCACTGCAGTACTGCAACTACTGTACACTTTATTACATAATTCTCTGCTTCACGCACTGCCAAATCCAGCCGAGCACTTTATTTGTTTGTTTAAACAGCCAATATTGACGCACAGACAGCACAGGGCTGATGCAGTAGACCAAAACAAAGGTCATAAAGACTGTTTTACACTCCCTGCAGCTTTGAGCACAAAGCTTGTGAAAAAAAAATTGCGGAGTTTGCGAAATTTGTCACCAATACCCTTTGACATAACAGGGCTGAGCAGATATCTTGCAAGGGCTTTATGTATTTTCAACTCCTTCAATCCGCAATTCATATGGAGGATGCGGCATGCTGGACTTAAACGTCACTCTTCTTTTTCAGCTGGCGAACTTCTTTATCGCCATTTATGTGCTCAACATCCTCCTGATTCGCCCCATCCGCGAAATCATCAAAAAGCGCAACGGCGTCATGGATGACATGGCCGAGGAAGCCGGCTCTTTCGAGTACCAGGCTGGCGAACGGCTCACCAACTATGAGGCCGAACTGGCCCGCGCCCGTCAGGACGCAGGCAGCAACCGTGAGGCTGGCCGTGCCGCAGGCGCGGCCGAACAGCAGAAGCTGGTGGGCGAAGCTCAGCAAAGCGCCCGCGATATTCTGGCTGAAACCCGCGCCTCGCTGCAGGCACAGGCTGCGGAAACCCTTGCTGCGTTGCGCAAGCAGGTGGGTGAATTTTCCACCCGTCTGGCCGACCGCCTCATCAAGGGCTAGCAAGCGGCGCTGACTCAGGCCTTTGCGGGCCGTTCCGCAACGCGAGCGTTGCGGCTTCATTGGGAACTGTTTTCGAATCGGTATTATCGAACAGAGGGGGTGGGCTTTGAGCAGATGGAAACACGCGGGGTTTATCCTGCCGCTCGTTATTGCCTTTGCCGCGCTGGTGGTCATTCCTGCGGGAGCCATGGCTTCTGAAGGGCATGCAGCGCCGCGTTGGGGCGACTTCGGCTGGCGCGTGCTCAACTTCGTAATTTTTGCCGGCATCCTCTGGTACTTCGTTGGCGGGCTGGCCAAGCGTTTCTTTAAGAACCGCCGCGAAGGCATCAAGAATGCGCTGGACGATCTTGACGAACGTCGCAAGACGGCCAAGGAGCAGCTGGCCTCGGTAGAGACCCGCATTGCCAACCTTAATGCTGAACGCGAGGCCATCTTGGCCGAGAGCCGCCAGCAGGCCGAAGCCCTCAAGCAGGGCATTGTGGAAGAGGCTCACCGCCAGGCCGCTCAGATTGTGGAGCAGGCGCGCCTTACGGCGGAAAATGAAGGTCGCGCGATCTTTGCTGAAGTGCGCGCCTCCATTGCCGATGAGATCGTGAACGCCGCCGAGAAAGCTCTGAGCTCCAAGCTCAATGCGGCCGAACACGACAAGCTTATCGCCAACTCCCTTAACAAGGTGGTGCTCCATTGATTAACACCGTGGTTGCACGCAGGTATGCCAACGCAATTTTTGCGCTTGGCAAAAAGGATGGGGATGCAGCCCTGAGCTCGCGTGGCGATTGCCTGGCGTCTCTTGGTGAAATGCTTGCCGCCGCGCCTGGGCTTGACCTTACCCTGAAAAGCCCTGTTATCGGCGTAAGCGAAAAGAAGGCAGTTCTCGACAAACTGCTGACCAAGCTCAAGGCTGACGAAACCATGCGCAATTTCTGCTTTCTGCTGGCAGATAAGGAAAGGCTTGCCTTTCTAAGCGAAATCGCAGCGTGGTACGGCAAACTGCTGGACGAGGCCAAGGGTATCATCCGCGGCCAATGCATAACCGCAGTACAACTTTCCGCAGACAAAAAGTCTAAGCTCAAGGATACCTTGCAACAGAAAGCGGGCACCGATATTGAGCTGACCTTTGCCGTGGACAAAGACATACTAGGGGGTATGGTGCTCAAAATGGGTGACCGGGTGCTGGACGCAAGTCTGCGCGCGCAGTTGGGAATCCTTCGGGAGACATTCAAGAGGGGTGAATAGCACATGCAGATCAAAGCGGAAGAGATAAGCAAGATCATTGAGGATCAAATCCAAAACTACGAGCAGCGCGTCGAAATGAGCGAAACTGGCACCGTACTCTATGTCGGTGACGGTATCGCCCGTGTCTACGGGGTCAAGAACGCGATGTCCATGGAACTGCTGGAATTCCCCGGCGGCATCATGGGCATGGTGCTCAACCTCGAAGAAGACAACGTCGGCGTGGCCCTGCTCGGTTCGGACGTGGGCATCAAGGAAGGCGACCCGGTCAAACGTACCGGCAAGATCTTCTCCGTGCCTGTGGGCGACGGCGTTATGGGTCGTGTGCTCAACCCCCTGGGTGAGCCCATCGACGGCCTTGGCCCCATCGAAGCCACGGAAGTGCGCCCGGTGGAAATCAAGGCCCCCGGCATCATCGCGCGTAAGAGCGTGCATGAGCCCATGCCTACCGGCCTCAAGGCCATTGACGCCATGACTCCCATTGGCCGCGGACAGCGCGAACTTATCATTGGCGACCGCCAGACTGGTAAGACCGCCGTTTGCGTTGATGCCATTCTGGCGCAGAAAGAAACGGACATCCACTGCTTCTACGTGGCCATTGGCCAGAAGAAGTCGTCCGTGGCTCTGGTGGCCGACACCTTGCGCCGTCACGGCGCGATGGAATACACCACCATCATTTCAGCCACGGCGTCCGATCCCGCGCCCTTGCAGTACATTGCGGCATACACCGGCTGCGCAATGGCCGAGTTCTACCGCAACAACGGCAAGCACGCCCTCATCATTTACGATGACCTTTCCAAGCAGGCTGTGGCTTATCGCCAGATGTCGCTGCTGCTCCGTCGCCCCCCGGGACGTGAAGCTTTCCCCGGCGACGTGTTCTACCTCCACTCGCGTTTGCTTGAACGCGCCGCGAAGGTGAACGACAGCCTTGGCGCCGGTTCTTTGACGGCTCTGCCCATCATTGAAACCCAGGCGGGCGACGTTTCCGCGTACATCCCCACCAACGTGATCTCCATCACCGACGGTCAGGTGTACCTGGAACCCAACCTCTTCAACGCCGGTGTGCGTCCGGCCATTAACGTGGGCCTTTCGGTTTCCCGCGTGGGTGGTGCAGCGCAGATCAAGGCCATGAAGCAGGTCGCCGGTACCATGCGTCTTGACCTTGCCCAGTATCGCGAACTCGCGGCTTTTGCCCAGTTCGGCTCTGATCTGGACAAAGGCACCAAGGCCAAGCTTGATCGTGGTGCACGCTTGGTGGAACTGCTCAAGCAGCCCCAGTACAAGCCCATGCCCTCGCATGAGCAGGTTGCCTCCATCTACGCCGCTACCCGTGGTCACATGGATGACGTGCCGGTGGAACAGATCCGCAAGTTTGAAGACGACATGCTCACCTTTATGCGTGATACGCGTAAGGACGTGCTTGACGCCATTAAGGATAAGAAAGTCATTGACGAGGCTGTGGAAAAAGCGCTCACCGAGGCCATTACCGCCTTCAAGCAGGGCTGGAAGGCCTAGGGGCCCCCTCCATACGGGAGATAAGCATGCCTTCACTCAAAGACGTAAAAATGAAGATCGTGGGGGTCGGTAAGACCAAGCAGATCACCAAGGCCATGAACATGGTGGCTTCGGCGAAACTGCGCGGCGCCCAGACCCGCATCGAGCGCTTCAGGCCGTACGCGGCCAAATACCGCGACGTGCTCGCCGAACTGTCGAGCAAGGTGGAGGGCAATGCCCACCCCCTGCTGGCAGAGCATGAGGAAAAGAAACACTGCGCCATTGTGCTGGTTACATCCGACCGTGGCCTGTGCGGCAGCTTTAACGGCAATATCATCGCCACCGCTCTGCGCCTGGCGAACGAAAAAGCCGGGGCTGGAATGGAGATCAGCTTTGCCTGTGTGGGACGTAAAGGCCGCGACGCCGTACGTTCTGCCGGACACACGATCTTCACAGCCTATGGCGACCGCATGGGGAGCATAGACTTCGCTCTTGCCAGCTCTGTGGCGCAGGAAGTCATTCACGGCTACGAAACCTTCGCATTCGACGAAGTGTGGCTGATCTACGGTGAGTTCGTATCCATGGGCAGCCAGCCGCCCCGCACCCTTCGCCTTCTGCCGTTGCAAACGCCGGAAGCTGAAGAAGTGGCAGAAGTGGCCGGAACGCCCCGCTGCGAATACGTGTACGAGCCGCAGGAAGAAAAGCTGTTGGCGGAGCTTCTGCCCCGCTACGTCAAGGTGCAGGTTTACCGTGGCATGTTGGACACATCGGCCAGCGAGCACGCAGCTCGCATGGCTGCCATGGACAACGCCACCCGTAACTGCAACGAGATGATCAACATGCTGACGCGGCTCTACAACAAGACGCGGCAGGCTTCCATCACCAGCGACCTCATCGACATCGTCGGCGGCGCTGAAGCGCTGAAGGGTTAAGGAGCCAAACATGAGCAAAAACATCGGTAAAGTCGTTCAGGTTATCGGCGCCGTGGTGGACGTAGAGTTCAGCGACGGCAACCTGCCGAGTATCTTCACCGCCCTGGAGATAACCAACCCGAACAATAGCGATGCTCCCAGCCTCATCTGTGAGGTTGCGCAGCACCTGGGCGACAACGTCGTTCGTACCATCGCCATGGACGCCACTGAAGGCCTTGTCCGCGGCATGGATGCGGTCGACACCGGGAACCCCATCATGGTTCCTGTTGGCAAGGCCGCCGTTGGCCGTATCCTGAACGTCATCGGTCGCCCCGTTGACGAACTGGGTCCGGTCAATGCTGAAAAACACTATCCCATCCACCGTCCGGCTCCGCAATTTACGGATCTGAACACCAAGGTGGAATTGCTTGAAACCGGCATCAAGGTCGTTGACCTGCTTGTTCCCTTCCCCAAGGGCGGCAAGATGGGCCTCTTCGGCGGCGCCGGCGTGGGCAAGACCGTTATTCTGATGGAGATGATCAACAACATCGCCAAGCAGCACGGCGGTTCGTCGGTTTTCGCGGGCGTCGGTGAACGCACCCGTGAAGGCAACGACTTGTACCACGAACTCAAGGACGCAGGCGTTCTGGAACGCGCCACGCTTGTGTACGGCCAGATGAACGAACCTCCGGGAGCCCGTGCCCGCGTGGCCCTTACGGCCCTTGCGTGCGCGGAATACTTCCGTGACGAAGAACATCAGGACGTGTTGCTCTTCATCGACAACATCTTCCGTTTCACGCAGGCTGGTTCCGAAGTGTCCGCTCTGCTTGGCCGCATGCCTTCGGCCGTGGGTTATCAGCCCACCCTGGGTACTGACCTTGGCGCCTTGCAGGAACGCATCACCTCGACCAACAACGGTTCGATCACGTCGGTGCAGGCCGTTTACGTCCCTGCTGACGACTTGACCGACCCGGCCCCGGCCACCACGTTCTCGCACTTGGACGGAACGCTCGTGCTTTCCCGCCAGATCGCAGAACTTGGCATCTACCCCGCCGTGGACCCGCTCGACTCCACCTCGCGCATCCTCGACCCCAACGTTGTGGGCGAAGATCACTACATGGTGGCCCGTCGTGTGCAGATGGTGCTCCAGAAGTACAAAGAACTTCAGGACATCATCGCCATCCTCGGCATGGACGAACTGTCTGACGAAGACAAGCTGACCGTTGCGCGTGCGCGCCGCATTCAGCGCTTCCTCTCGCAGCCCTTCCACGTGGCCGAAACCTTCACCGGCACCCCTGGCCAGTATGTGAAGCTTGAAGACACCATCAAGGGCTTCAAGGGCATTCTGGACGGCGCATACGACCACATGGCGGAAGGCGACTTCTACATGCTGGGCGGCATTGAACAGGCCGTTGCCAAGTACGAACAGCGCAAGCTGCAGGAAGAGAAGTAAGGCGTTAATCGCAACGCTTTGAGGTTCTGGGTCGCGCCTTGCATGAGGCGCGACCCGAACCCGGCCATCTGCGTATATCAGGAGCGAAGGAGTACCTATGGGCACGCTGCAACTTGAAGTGGTTACGCCGGACAAAACCGTGGTCAGCGGCGAAGTGGAAATGGCCGTCTGCCCTGGAATTGAGGGCGAATTCGGCGTGCTGCCCAAGCACGTTTCCCTGCTTTCTGCCCTGAAGATCGGCGGCCTGCGCTACCGCGCTGACGGCAAAGATGGGCACGTTTTCATCTCCGGCGGTTTCGCCGATGTGAACAACGACGTGCTCACAGTGCTGGCCGAATCGGCAGAGCTGGCGGACAGCATTGACACCGCGCGCGCCATGGCAGCCAAGGAACGCGCTGAAAAGCGCATTGCCAGCCATGACGAAAAGGTGGACATTGTCCGCGCTGAAGCCGCTCTGCAACGCGCAGTTGTGCGCTTGCAACTGGCCCAGCTCCGCTGAGCGACCAATTTTCAGATTTGTGGGGCCGCAGCAGCGTGGAAATTTCCGCGTTGTTGCGGCTTTGCTTTTTTCTTGAATTTCATGCGACCAGCCTGTTGCGCCTGCCACTCCTCCCTCCTCGGCATTTCCATCTGCCCATCCTGACATCCAAAAGGTATGCGGGTGTGCAGGCTGAAATCGGCATTCTGCCAAGAATTCAGGCCCTGCAAAAATAGACTTCCGCGCAAATCTTGGATATTGATTCAGGTTCAACGCGGAAAATTCGCCGCCAACCCATCCAGTTTCCCAGGACATGACCATGCCCAATCAGGAAAATATCCGCAATTTTTGCATTATCGCCCACATCGACCACGGCAAATCCACCCTGGCCGACCGCATTCTTGAGCTGACCCAGGTTGTCAGCAAGCGGGAGGCGCGCCAGCAGTATCTGGACAAAATGGACCTGGAACGGGAGCGTGGCATCACCATCAAGGCCCAGTCCGTGCGTATTCCGTACAAAGCCCAAAACGGGCAGATGTACGAACTGAACCTCATTGATACCCCTGGGCACGTGGACTTCAACTATGAGGTTTCGCGCTCCCTGGCTGCCTGCGAGGGTGCGCTGCTGGTGGTTGACGCCACTCAGGGCGTGGAAGCGCAAACGCTTGCCAACGTCTATCTTGCTTTGGATCACGACCACGAAATCGTCCCCGTGCTCAACAAAATCGACCTGCCCAGCGCCGAAGTTGAACGCGTGAAGGCTGAAATCGAAGAAAGTATCGGCCTAGACTGCTCCGAAGCCATGCCAGTTTCCGCCAAAACGGGCATGGGCGTTGACGCGGTTCTTGAAGCCATTGTGCACAGGCTCCCCCCGCCAAAGGGCGATGTGGCGGGCCCGCTCAAAGCGCTCATCTTCGATTCGTGGTACGACAGCTATCAGGGCGTCGTTATCCTGTTCCGCATCATGGACGGCACCATCAAGCGCAACGACATGGTCCGCCTGATGAGCACCGGAAAGGAATATGAAGTGCTGCGCCTTGGCGTATTTTCCCCTGAAGCCACGGATGTGAACGAGCTTCACGCTGGCGAAGTGGGTTTTATGTGCGGCTCCATCAAGGAGCTTGGGGATGCGCGCGTTGGCGACACCATCACACTGGTGGAAAACCCAGCCTCAACCCCGGTTCCCGGCTTCACCGAAGTGAAGCCCATGGTTTTCTGCGGTCTGTACCCCACAGAGTCTGACGAGTACGAAAACCTGAAAACCGCCCTTGAAAAGCTGCAACTCAATGACGCGGCCTTCTCCTTTGAGCCGGAAACTTCTCAGGCTTTGGGGTTTGGCTTCCGCTGCGGCTTTCTTGGTCTGCTGCACATGGAGATCATTCAGGAACGGCTGGAGCGCGAATTTGAGGTCAGCCTCATCGCCACCGCGCCCTCCGTGGTCTACAAGGTGGACACAAACGATGGCAAAACCCTGCAGATCGACAACCCCAGCCATTTGCCAGATCCCACCAAGATCCGTGCGCTTTATGAGCCGTATGTGAACATGGACATTCACGTGCCCAACGATTACGTGGGCAACGTCATGAAGCTGTGCGAAGAAAAGCGCGGCATGCAGAAAAACCTGCACTATCTGGCCACCAACCGCGTGGTTGTGACCTATGAATTGCCGTTCGCAGAAATTGTTTACGACTTTTTCGACCGGCTCAAATCTGCCACACGCGGCTACGCCTCCATGGATTACCATCCGCTGGACTACCGCGAATCTGACCTTGTGCGGCTCGACATCATGCTCAATGGCGAAACCGTTGACGCTCTTGCCGTCATTGTGCACCGCGACCGCGCGTACACCTACGGGCGCGGATTGGCCCTCAAGCTCAAGCGCAGCATTCCCCGCCAGCTTTTCCAGGTGGCCATTCAGGCAGCCATCGGGCAGAAGATCATTGCCCGCGAAACCGTGTCGGCCTTCCGCAAGGACGTGACCGCCAAGTGCTATGGCGGTGACATTACACGTAAGCGCAAGCTGCTTGAAAAGCAGAAAGAAGGCAAAAAACGCATGAAGCGCATGGGCAACGTCGAGTTGCCGCAGGAAGCGTTTTTAGCTGCCCTCAAAGTGGGCGACGAATAGACTTGAAAATGCAAAAAAAAGGGTGACTCGCTTGAGTCACCCTTTTTTTTTGCATCGCAGCATACTCCGCAGCCATTACGCCCAATTTGGCCCATAAATGCCCCGCCTAAGCGTGACAGCGCCAGCGTACACCCTGCTATCAAAAATCTAAAAAATCGGCTCACAGGCCAAGCCAGCTCCACACTTTTTGCCTCTCACCACATCGGTCAGTTGGTGCAGCAGCGCAGACTTTGCTGCGTGCAAGGCGAGCTTGCCGCAGGCCAGCTCACGGCAGGCGTAACTTGCGCATTTCCGCATCACTGATTTCAAAACGCCTCATGCACATTTCGTAATAGGCCCGCCAGGGGAAGTAGTTGGTGTTTCCACGCCACTCATTATTCATCTGGGTCGCTTCTGCCCGGCACTGCTGGTTGGCAGCCAGGGCCTGCTGATCATCAAACGTCAGGGGAGGCCGCTCACGAGGGGTGCATCCGCAAGCCAGGAAGCCTGCCATCAGGCACAAGGCAAGCAGGCCGCTGCCAATCAATGGATTTTTCTGCATGACGGCCTCCCTTGTGCTCATGCTTGGGCGAAACGCCCAGCTACATATCTATGCGGCTGATAACCCCGTGCACGGCGTGCACCGGCATTTTGTAAAATTGCACAAACGACGGCGCCAGTTTTTTGATGATGGCGTAAATGCGCCACAGGGGCGAACTGGTGAGGATATCTTCCACGCCATAAAAAATGACGCGCGGTTTGATGCCCGCCTCAGACAATATATGGTAGATATCAACTACTTCCATATAGCCTGCTGCAACCTCGAATACACGAATACCCTCAGCGGGGTCATCATCAAAATGCCATGTCACGCCAAAGGGCTCATTGGTGCGCCCGATGCAAAGCATGATGTTTTGCTCATAAATAATGCCGTTGCTGAACATGGTCTTGACTATGTAGGGCGAAACCTTGTCCAGACTGCGCAGAAAAAATATGGCTGTGCCGCGTATGGCGCAACCTCTGGCGCGTTCCTCTGCAAACTTTTCAAGAAACAGTTCCTTGCCCATGGGCCGCATGCGCTGGTAGGCGGCCCGCTGCCCACGCGTATAGATCAGAATGATGGTGAGCGGAATCAGCGAGATGAGGATGGACCAGTACCCGCCGTGCGGGAATTTGTGAAAGTTGGCAAAGAGATAGATGAAATCAAGCACGCAAACAATTGCCGCGACAACGGAATTGAAATGCCGCCCCTGCAAATGGAATATCCATACCATGAACACGGCCGTTATGGACATGGTGCCGGTAACGGCAAGCCCATAGGCGGCGGCCAGCTTGTGTGACTCGCCAAACCCGCAGATGGCAAACACCACGGCCAGATACAGAGCCCAGTTTACAGAGTTTATGTAAATCTGCGAGTGCAGCTCCTGCGAGGTGAAATCCACTTTGAACAGGGGCATGATATGGGTGGCCATGCACTGATACATGATGGAAAACAGCCCGCTGATGAGCGCCTGCGATGCAATGACCGTTGCCAGAAGGCTGAGTATCAGGAAGGGAACATACAGGTGACGGGCCTGGCTGTTAATCAGTTCAAACAGCACGTTCTCGGCCCCGGGATTGCGTATCAGAAACGAGGTCTGGCCCATGTAGCTGGACACCAAAGCCACAAGAACAATGCCCCAGGCAGCAATAATGGGCTTACGCCCCATGTGGCCCATGTCGGCATACAGGGCTTCACCGCCTGTGGCGCACAAAATAACCTCGGAAAGAACAAAGAAGCTCGCAATGCCGTTGTGCACCATAAAATCAACGGCGTACATCGGGTTCAGCGCCTTGATGACCTGAGGGGCCTGCGTGATGGAAGCGATGCCTGACACGGCCAGCACACCGAACCACATCGCCATGATCGGGCCGAATACGCCGGAAACTGCGCCACTGCCCTTTCTCTGCACGGCAAAAAGCACTGTCGTACACACCAGGGCAACCGCAATAATCGCTACCTTGGGGGTATCCTCAAGGCCTGGCACCAGCGTCAGACCTTCCACAGCCGAGAGGATGGAAATGGCTGGCGTAATAACGCCGTCGCCAATAAGCAGAGAAACGCCCACAAAGGCCATGACGGAAGCAAAGCCGATCTTTCTGCCGGAGCGCAGCAAGGGGCGCAGAATGGAAAGCAGCACTATGGTGCCGCCCTCGCCGCCCTTGCTCAGGCTCATGGCCAGCCACGCATAGCCCACGGTCACAAGCAGCAGCAAAGTCCAGATAATCAGCGAAAGAATGCCGATAAAATGGTCTTCTGTGCGCTCGGTCAGCATGAATATGACTGCCAGCGTATATATGGGGCTTGTGCCGATATCGCCGAACACAAGGCCCAGCGATTTGACGATTGAAGAAAACGTTATCTGCTGCGAATCCATGTAGTCCTCCAAGCATTGCAGCGCACCATAAAGCAGACAAGGCTGGCTGGCAAGATAGCCCGGAATGCTCGGCCCATAAGTGTTTGCGGGCTCTCTGGCCAAGAATGCAGCCGAGCCTACCTGGCAGACACGCCTCCCTGCCCATAAACGCAAAAACGCCGCCCCTTGCGGGGCGGCGCCATATTACGGAAGGAAAACCAAGTTTACGGCAGCATCCAATGCAGCACGTTGGACTGCAGGTAGGTGAGCACGCAGATAAAGCCAGTCATGGCCAAGCTGTGCCCAAGCGTAAACCGGAAGAGGTCGCCTTCATGACCAACCAGGTTGGTGGCAGCGGTTGCCACACTGATGGACTGGGGCGAAATCATCTTACCGGTAACACCACCGGACGAGTTGGCGGAAACGGCCAGGGCCGGATCCATGCCCACCACTTCAGCCGTGGAGCGCTGCATACCGCAGAACAGGGCGTTTGAAGAGGTGTCCGAACCGGTCAGGAACACGCCCAACCAGCCCAAAAGGGGCGAGAAGAGCGGGAACAGCGGGCCAGTCAGGGTAAAGGCGATACCCAGGGTGGAGCTCATGCCGGAGAAGTTCATGAGGTAAGCCAGGCCCAGGATCATGGCGATGGTCAGGATGGGGAAGCGCAGCTGGTGAACGGTACGGAACAGGCAGCTGACGGCCTTGCCAAACGAATAACCAGGCATGAAAGGCACAGAGAAGAAACCAGCCAGCAGAATGGCCGTACCACCGGCGGAAAGCCAGTTGAACACGAACACTGCGGGGTAGTTGGGATCCTTGCCGGCGGCCAGAATGGGAGCAGCCTTGTGCACCATGCCGTCAAGAGCGGGCCAGGAGAACTTGAGCACCGAACCGGGCACGGCGTTCAGCATGTTCTTGAACTGGGGCAGGCCCCACAAGAACACCATGACGGCCAGAACGATGTAAGGCAGCCACGCGCGAAGCACGATACCAGTTGAAGGGGCAGCGCCGCTCAGCACGGTTTCCTTTTCGCCCTCAAAGCGCCACACGGTCTTGGGCTTCCACACGCGCAGCAACAGCACCATCGCAACGATGGTGATAAGAGCCGACATGATATCGGGCAGGGTGGCGCCGTGGTAGTTGGAGAACAGGAACTGCGAACCGGCGAAGCTCACGCCAGCCACGATGATGGCGGGCAGCACTTCCATGGCGCGCTTGAAGCCGCACATGACCACGCAGAGCCACAGGGGCACCAGGATGGACAGGAAGGGCAGCTGACGGCCCACGATCTGGCTCACGTGCATTTCAGGAATGCCGGAAACCTGGGCGCCGACGATGATCGGGATACCAATGGCGCCAAAGGCCACAGGCGCGGTGTTGGCAATCAGACAGATGCCAGCGGCGTACAGGGGGCGGAAGCCCAGGCCCACCAGCATGGCGGCGGTGATCGCCACAGGGGTGCCGAAGCCGGCGGTGCCTTCAATGAAGGAACCAAAGGCAAAGGCGATAAAGATGGCCTGCAGACGACGGTCGTCTGTCAGACGCGCGAGCGATTCTTTGATGTATTCAAATTCGCCCGATTCCACAGTCATGTTGTACACCCAGACCGCCGTAATAACGATCCAGATGATGGGGAAGAGGCCAAAGGCCGCGCCGTAGGTCAATGCGCCCACGGCCGTTCCAACCGGCATGCCCCACACGGCGACTGCCAGGATGAAAGAAAGAGCCACAGCGAGAACCGCGGCGTAATGCCCCTTAGCACGACGCACGGCCAGCATGTAAAAAAGGCTGATCAGGGGAATACCTGCCAGCAGGGCGGAAACTACTGCTCCGCCAACCGGATCATACACTTGTGTCCAAGCCATATAACAGACCCTCAACTGTTATGTGTTGCTAGGGGGCTTGAGCAGAGCGAGTCCCTTCCGTGCGACCCAGAAATGCTACCTCTTTCCCCCCACTAAGACCTTTGAGTGCGAATATAATTTTTCAGCAAAAAATACAATATGTTTCCCTATCAAAGTCGAGACAAAACTTACTGTTATTGTCGCAAATTGGCTGGCAGCGCGAAATACAGACGGGCGGCCACGTCAAAAAAAATTCCTGGCAGATAGCTTGCCCACCAGAAAATCCTGAATTTACGCCCGCTGTACCGCCAGGGTTTTATGGCCTCACGGGCGGCGGCGTTGTGCCCTTCGCGCCACAGGGCCACGGCTTTCTGAAAGCCCGCCCTGCGGGTCATCATTGCGACAAGACCAGAATATTCCTGATCATAGCCAGGGTACAAAGCCCGGTGCTTCTCAAGAATACGCAATGTTTCATCAGCGAACTGGCCAAATTTGCGAAAAGTCGTGTTGCCCCCATGCACCCGCCAAAGGGTCAGAGGCTCATCCACATAATCCAGCTCCCAATCGTGGGCGATGCGGTAAAAAACATCGGCCTCCTCGCACACGTTGAGGCTCTGATCAAACCACCCACCATTGCGGCCTTCGCCCGACGGCGTTTTGTCAGCCGAAAGACTTGCCAGCGCCTCGCGGCTGACCATGGCGGACGACATGGAAATCCACTGTCGCTCCATCAACGCGGCAAAGGCCATGCCTCGCGCAGGGGACGTTTCGGCAAAAAGCCTCTTGAACACACGCTTGCCGTCAAAAATTTCCGTATCCGTGCACACCAGGCCCACACGCGAGTTGGCTTCAAACAGGGCCACCTGACGTTCCAGCTTGGCAGGCCGCCACACGTCATCGCAGTCAAGAAAGGCCAGATACCGGCCCCGGGCCTGCGCCAGGGCCAGATTGCGCCCCTCGCCCAGAGGCACAATGCTCTCTCCCCGGAAGTAGCGCACCTTTTCGCCATAGCTTTTGGCAATGGCGGGGCTTTCATCCGTTGAGCAGTTGTCCCAAAAAACAACCTCAAAATCCGTGAACGTCTGGGCCATGAGGCTGTCCATGGCTTCGCGCAGATCGCGGGAACTGTTCAGGCAATTCATGATGACCGAAACTGCGGGGGCATTCATGCTTTATCCTCATTGCGCGCGGTGTGGGGCGTGGATGTCTGTTGCGCCGGGCTTTGCCCTGCCCCGGCGGGAACGAATGAAGCCTGCGTTCTGAATACCCAGACCTTGCACAGCGCATAAACCATGACAGGCACGGTCAGAACAGCGACAGGCATGGCCCAGGCATAAGGAACACCAAGCCGCACCAGCAGCCAGACAATGGCCGAATTGCAGCACAGGCCCACAGCCTGGGTAGCCGCAAAGCGCGGCAGCATGGTGCGGTGGCTGGCAATGCCTGCGGCGGAATCCGCGGCGCGGAACGTCCACAGGCATTGCCCAAGATAGGAAACAATAAAACTGAGCGCGTAGGCCAGGGCGTTGCCCGCCAGCGTGGGTAAACCTGCCACGTTGACAAACAACAGCCCCAGCAGAAAGTAGCTTACGGAAGCCGCGCCGCCCACAATGCCAAAGCGCACCCAGCGCCGGGCCAAAAGCCCGCGCACCAGATCCGCCAGCCATCTGAACCCTGGCACAGTCTGCCAGCCGCTAACCACGGCAAATCTCCCGCGCGCTGGCGAGCGCTACTTGAGTGCGGCAACAAGCGCGTCGCACACGCTCTCCACATCTTCGACGCTGAGGCCGGGGTGCAGGGGCAGGGTCACCAGCTCGCCATAGAGCTGTTCCGTCACGGGCAGCGACTCCGCGCCTCCGCCAAAGCAGCTGAGCAGGTGATTGGGTTTGTAATGTACGCCGGTGGGGATGTCGCGTGCCGCCATAAATTCCTTAACGGCATCCTTGCGGCCGCCCAGCACACGCACGGGCATGATATGGCGCACCACAAAGTCCTGCGGATCAGTGACCAGCAGGGCAAGGCCCTCCACGTTGGCGAGGCGCTGTTCGTAAATGGCTGTAAGCTTGCGGCGTGCCGGGATAAATTCCGATTCAAGCCGCCCAAGCTGCACCCGCCCGATGGCGGCCATGATATTGCTCATGTGATAGCGCCAGCCCTGACGGGTCACATCGGGATCCCACGAACGCGCTCCGGCAAAACGCTGTTTTGCATCATTGGCTACAGAAAGCAGTCGTGCGTCAGAAGCCAAATTTCCGGCGGCCTCATCAAAGGCCACCAGGCAGCCGCCTTCACCGCAGGTAATATTTTTGATGCCGTCAAAGCTGAAGCAGACCATGTCGCCAAAACTGCCGATCATGCGCCCCTTGCTTTTGCAGCCAAAGGCGTGAGCGGCGTCTTCCACCACGCGTAAGCCCTTTGCACGGGCAAAATCGTATATGGCGTCAATATGCCAGGGATTGCTGGCATAGTGCACGGGCATGATGGCAATGGTGCGGGGGGTCAGGCGGCGTTCGGCATCGGCAAGGTCGATGGTGCCGGTTTCAGGCAGCACATCGCAGGCCACAGGCTGGCAGCCTGCGGCTGTAATGGCCTGAAAAGACGCCACAAAGGTAAGGGAAGGAACCAGAACTTCCGGCTTGCCGTCTACGCGGCACTGGGCGGCAACGCCGTCCACAGCCAGATGCAGGGCCGCGGTGCCTGTATTTACGGAAATAACCTGACTGGGCTTGACGCCGAGGTAGCGGGCGACTTCTTCTTCAAAAAGACGCACTTCGTTGCCCATGCCGAGGTAGCCGTCTTCAGTTATAACACGGCTTACGGCGCGGGCTTCAGCTTCACCCACAATGGAGCGGGAAAGACGCATGGACATAAGGCCTCCTGCTGCGGCGGCATAACCGTAGCGGCAGTGCCGCTCCGGCTGGCGAAGGCTTCAGGCTGCGCGTCGTTCACTCAAAACACCGCAGGACGCCGGGCTTTAAAAAGTCCGCCGTCCGCACGGAATCAGTAGTGCGCGCCTGGCCGCCATGCTAACCCGCATCGGCGTTCATGTCGCTCAATAACGTGTCGAGGTCAAGCAGAATGAGCAGGCGGTCTTCAAGCTTGCCCACACCCCGGATATACTCGGAGCCGATGCCGCAAACCACCGGCGGCGCAGGCTCCACAGTGGAGGCGGGGATGCGCAGCACTTCGGACACGCCGTCCACCAGAAAACCCACTATCTTCTGGTTAAATTCCATCACAACAATGCGCGTGTTGCCATCGTGCTCCAGGGCGGGCATGCTGAAGCGCGTGCGCATGTTGACAACCGGAATAACCTTGCCGCGCAGATTGATGACGCCTTCAATAAAGGCTGCGGCATGGGGCACCATGGTGATCTGCATGAGACGGATGATTTCCTGAACGGAAAGGATGTCCACCCCGAACTCTTCTTCGCCAATGCGGAATGTCACCAGCTGGAGCAGATCGCCCTCATGTTCCTGCCCGGAACCTTGCAGCACGTCCTGCCGAGTCGCTTGCGCCGCGTCCATTGTATCCGTCATGGGATGGCCTCCATGGTATAAGTGGGCGTTTTCCGCCCATGAATTACCGCTTCTGCGGCAATCCGTCATATGCAATCCGCTCAATCTGCGCCGGGATCGACCCCGCTAACGGGAGCGTTCAGGCCCCGGTTTCAACCTTATCGGACAGAGCGGAGAATACTTCAGAGTGTGTGACAAAAACAATCCTTTCGAGCCGGGTTAGGCCCAGCTTTCCACCAGCGCTCGCTCCCGGGGATTCAGGTATTCCATCCAGATTCCCCGCATGTAGTCATAGTGATTGATGCACAGGTCAGTGAGGTTGGTTCGGTTATATTCCCACGGCTTGGGGCCGTGAAAATGCACAATCCGCGCTTCATCCCTGCACTCCTCTCTATAGGGAGGGCTGTTCCAGCAGTCATCCAGCCGCGTAATGCGCTTGCCAAAAAAATAATTCACCAGCGACTGATCAAGGTTGCCGATGCGCGATTCATTTTCCCGGCAAAAAGCCATGAAGTGCCCTATGAGGTCACGCTTGCGCAGCCGCTCCAGATTGAACAGAGCCACCCCGCTGGAATATGTCCAGATGGGAAAAGGCATGGGAACGGTGTACCGTTCGCCCCTGAATTCATAAAAAAGCTGCTGGTGCTGGTGATAAAATGGGGCGGTGTATTCCCTTGCCATGCCCACATAGGCCGGATGCTGCGCAAAAAGTTCGTCCAGAGGGCGATAAAAAAGCACATCCGTATCACAGTAAAGCACGCGGTCGTCCTGGGCAAGCTCGGGCACAAGAGCCAGCTCAAGCTTGAGAAAGCATCCGGCGCAGGCCTGCCCCAGAGGCGTGAAACCGCTTGGGTCAAGACACGGCGTATAGCGCGCAACAGGTATGTTTTCCGCCGCGAGTTCTGCCAGCAAGGCCGGATCCTCCCCTGCGTAGATGCAGAGGCAGGGGGCGTCCTTGCCCTGCACTGCGCGCAACGAGCGCACCGCCACCTTGAGCAGGGTCAGATACGTGATCTTGTCGTCAAGGCAGAAAACGGTCTTCACAGATTTTCTCCGCGCAGACGCCGTTGCAGGGCTGCCGCCTGCCCCTGGAGGGCCGCATTGTCAAAGTCTTTTACCGAGGCAAGGATGGCGGTCAGGTCTTCTGCGTAGGGGGTACCGTTCACAAGAGGCATAAACCGTTCAAGGGCGCTTTCCGCATTGCCCCAGTCCGTTTCCATCAGTTCGGGCAGCTCGGCGAGCAGGGCCAACAGGTTGTCCCGGTGTTCACCTTCAAGGTGCATGGTGCCTGCCGTGGCCATGCTCCCATCACCTTCAAGACAGCGCACGCGCAGCAGCACCTCGTTCATGCACGCTTCAAACTCGTCCATCAGTTCTTCACTCGGCGGAATAAGGGGCAAGGAGTTTTCCATGTGCCGCGTGAGGCGACATACCCGCTCCACGCCAAGGTTGGCGGCAACGCCCTTTACCGTATGCGCCAGACGGGCCGCGCCGCGCAGATCGCCGCAGGCAAGCAGGCCGCGCAGTTCCCTGGCGCTTTCGCCGTAGTGGTCCACAAAACGCAGCAGCAGTTCCCTGTACAATTCGCGGTTGCCGCCTACGGTTGCAAGGCCAGCCTCCACATTGACCGCCTGCCCCTCCGGAACTGAAGAGGCTTGGGCAGGATCGCGCATAACGTCCAGCGAATGCCGCTCCTCGTCCTCCTGAACGCGGTTTTCCACGTCTGCGGCGTCAGAAAAGTCATCCGGGTCAGCATCCGCGGTCAGCGGGTTGGACTGCAATCCGCCCGGCAGCCACATTTCAAGGGCGGCATACAGGGCGGCAGGATCAACCGGCTTGGTGAGATAGTCGTTCATGCCCACGCTCTTGCCTTCCAGACGGGAAGAGGCATCGGCATGGGCTGTCATGGCGAGAATGGGCAGATCCGCAGGTGAAAAACCCAGCGCGCGAATGCGCATGGTGGCTTGAAGCCCGTCCATAACGGGCATCTGCACATCCATGAGCACAAGGTCAACGCCGCCGCCGCGTACCTCCTCAACAGCCGCAAGACCGTTGGAGGCCACACGCACGTCAAGCCCGGCCTGGCTCAGCAGCTCGCTGGCGATCTGGGCGTTGATATCGTTATCTTCCACCACAAGCACTGTGCGGTGCGACGTGGTCGCAACGCCAAGGGCACTGTCCACGACAGCGGCGGCTTCTTCCTGCGCGGAGGCGGCTTCCGTAATGGATTCGTTCTGTTGCACCCAGCCGAAGGGCAATTCAAAGAAAAAACGGCTCCCCTTGCCGGGTGCGCTTGCCACAGAAAGCTCGCCACCCATGAGATTGACCAGTTGCCGCGCCAGCGCAAGCCCAAGGCCAAGGCCGCTGTTTGACCGCGTCAGCGATTCATCGCCAAGGGCAAAGGGTTCAAAAAGCTTGTCCTTAAGAACAGCATCCATACCGGGGCCGCTGTCGGCCACCACAAAGAGCAGACGGCATCCGCCATCTTCCTGGTCGCTGTGGGCAAGCTGCACACTGCACTCCACGGAGCCCGTGGGGGTGTACTTGACAGCATTCTCCAGCAGGATGCGCAACACCTCTTCCAGATGCCGCTCATCACCTTCCACAACCACCGGCACAGCCGGATCCAGCGTAAAAATCAGTTCCAGCTGTTTTTCGAGAGCGCTGCCCGCCACGCTCTGCCGCAACAGCTCCAGCAGGCGGGGCACCTGAAATGCCCGATTTTCGCGGCGCAACAAGCCCTCATTGGCACTCGAAAAATCAAGAATCCTGTTGACCATGTCCAGCAGCAGGCTGCCCGATTTGTTGATCTGGGAAAGGTAGTCGCGCTGCACGCCACTGAGGCCCGCTTGCAGGCTCAGATAACTCATGCCGATGATGGCATTGAGGGGGGTGCGGATTTCGTGGCTCATACGGCGCAAAAAATCTTCCTGCACGTGTGAGGCCCTTTGGGCGAGTTCCAATGACGACAAGGCCTGCGCACGGGCAAGTACGGCCTGCTGCTTGCTTTTGCGGGCACGCCTTTCGGCCTCTTTCAGTTCGCGGATACGGGAAAACAGCGTTCCCTTCATGCGTTGCAGGGAGGCGAACATGACGGCCAGTTCGTCCCGGTATTTGAGCTTCAGGGGTTCGGGATCCTCGCCCGCCGCCACGCCTTCCGCATACTGGCTGACCTCGCCCAGCGGCATGGCGACCCGCTTCTGAAAGATATAAATATTGGCAACCGCGCTGGCCCCCAGGGCCAGCAAGGCAAAAAACATGGCCCAGACCATCTGGGCAAGCGGCGACTCCTGCCTGCTCACCTGCTCCAGAAAGCTGCGGTACTGCACCTCGCGCAGGGCCTGCGCGCTGAAAAGAACCTGCTGCGCCTCACTGTCCAGATTGACCCTGTCCACCCAGCTCTGCGCGCCCTTCAGATCAAGCCCGTCCCTGTCCCACAGGGGCGGCCCGCTATTGCCCACAGCCATGTTCACGGCGGTATCAAGCAGATTGTCGAGGTGCCTGCGCTGGGCAAGAAGCGCCTGAACCTGCCCTTGCAGGCCTCCCGTCACATTGAGAGTGCGGGCAATATGTTCAAAGGTTCCCTCGTGCCCGGCGGCGTCCTGCGTCGCGTGGACGCGGTCCTGATTCAGCATCTGCCACTTGGCATAACGCTCGGGATTACCCGTAAAAATAAAGGCATGAGCTTCTTCGTAACTCTGGCGGGTATTGGTTTCCACATCCACCAGAAGAGAATCGAACCTGTAGTAGTTTTCGAGTACCCTGCGGCCCTCATTCAGGCCACGCCCCAGAGATACCAGGCAAAGCCCAAGCAGCAAAAGAAGCAGCAACTGCGCGAGATTGGAAGTTTTGATGATGGTTCTGATGCTCATGCTTCTTGCTCCCGCAGGCAGCGGACAGTGCCTTTAGTCAAGCTTGAACCGGACAGGCAGGCACCCCCGCGCGACTGCCGGATGGCCTCATACCTTGAAGTATTGGCATTCTTACCATAGGCTGCCGCAAAAATCATCTGCGACCATTCTGGAGAAACTGAAAACCCTCATGTCCCCCACCGCCCGGAATTTATTGCCTCACGCGGCTTTGCTGACAGCCATGGCCTTTTGGGGCTCCACCTTTGTAGTGCTGCGCATCGCCCTGACCGCCCTGACCCCCCTGCAAACCATGGCCGGGCGCATGCTTGTGGCCTGCATTGTTTTTTTGCCCCTGTGGCCGCGCCTCTGGCGCGAACTCAAGGAACACGGCAATCTGGGAACACTGGCGCTTATGGCCCTGTGCGAGCCCTGCCTCTTTTTTCTGTTTGAAACCAACGCGCTGCGCCTGACAACGGCCTCGCAGGCGGGCATGATAACATCCCTGTTGCCCCTGCTGGTGGCGGCAGTAGCCTTTGTAGCCCTGCGCGAACACGCGGGCCTGCGCATGTGGCTGGGCTTTTTGCTGGCTGTTTGCGGCGTCACGTGGCTCACCCTTGCCGCCGTGCCGGATGAAAAAGCCGCCAATCCTTTGCTGGGCAACATTCTTGAGGGTATCGCCATGTGCTGCGCCGCCGGCTATACCGTGCTGGCCCGCCATCTTTCAACCGTATACAGCGCCCTGTGCATCACGGCTGTCCAGGCCTTTGTGGGCATGATCTTTTTTTGTCTGCTGGCTCTTGTGGTGCCGGAATCAGACACGCTCATCAGCCTTGGCAGGGATTTTCCCGCATGGGTTCCCTGGGCCTGCGTGTTCTATCTGGGCGGCATTGTGACCTTTGCGGGGTACGGTCTGTACAATTTTGGCGTTAAACGCCTTTCTGCTGGTCGCGCCGCCGCCTACACAAACCTTATTCCCGTTTTCGCCCTGCTCTTCGGCGTCGCCCTGCTGGGCGAGAAGCTTCCTCCCGCGCAGTATGGCGGGGCCTTGCTTATCGTGCTTGGCGTACTGCTGAGCCAATGGAGGGGAATACGCCGGAGCGCTCTGTCTCAAAAACCGACAGTATGATTTTTTCCGCTCACGCCAGGTGCAGCAGGTTGAGTATGGCTGGCATGTCCAGCGCTGCTTCCACGGCGTCGGCCAGCCTGTCCAGCTCGGGGCCGAGGCTGTAGGCGGTTTCCGGCGCGGTCGGCAAACCCGCCTCGTGCCGCAGACGGCGCAAAAATGCATGGCGAAAGGCATCCTCGTCAAAAAGGCCGTGCAGATAACTGCCCCATACGCGGGCGCACCCCCGCGCATCGCACCGCCCCCAGCCCAGGGGCTGGCCCTCGGAGTCGTTCATCACGACCCGCATGACGGCAGACGCGGCATCGCCCGCAGCTGATTTATCAGCCATACCCGGCAATTCTCCGTGCAAGGAGGAAGTCTCGCCGTGATGGATTTCATAGCCTGTCACGGCCTGGCGTTCTGCCCCGGTCACACAGGCATCCGCCCATCCAGCGGCGCGGCACAGGCGCTTGGCTGCCAGCAGCCTTGTACTGAGGGGCAGCAGCCCAAGCCCCGGCTCGCATCCGCCTTCTTCAATCAGCAGAGGGTCGGCTATTTCGGCTCCAAGCATCTGCAATCCCCCGCAGATGCCCACCAGTGCGCCAGTGCTCCGCTCCAGGCACTGGCGGGCAAACTCCTGTACCAGCCCGGCAAGCCCGGTGCGCCGCAAAAAGCGCAGATCAGCCACTGTATTGCGGCTGCCCGGCAGAATGACCACATGCGGCGCGCCCCACTGATCGGCGTGGCGCACAATGCGCAGCTGCACCCCCGGCTCGTCCCGCAGGGCGTCAAGATCCGTGGCATTGCTCAAATGCGGCAGATCGGGCACCACAATATCCAGCAGGCCGGGGCCACCAGAGGTTTGCCCCATGCGCAGGCCAGGGGTCAGCCCCTCCTTGAAGCTTACGGAATCCTCTTCGGGCAGGCGCAGATTTTCCAGCATGGGCACCACACCCCAAAAGGGCTTGCCCGTGCGCTTCTGGAGCATGGTCAGGGCGGGATCCAGCAGGCTGGCGTCACCCCGGAACTTGTTGAGAATAAAGCCCCCTACCCGCCCTCTTTCCGCGCGGGTGAGCAGGGACATGGTGCCCGCCAGGGCCGCAAAGGCCCCCCCACGGTCAATGTCCGCCACCAGGGCCACGTGCGCCCCGGCATAGCGGGCCATGCGCATATTTACGATGTCGTGCGCCTTGAGGTTGATTTCCGCCGGGCTGCCCGCCCCTTCAAGCACCATGACATCCATTTCTGCGGCCAGGCTGCGGTAGGCACGGCGCACGGCCTTCCAGGCTTCCGGTTTATAGGCGAGATACTCGCCCACGCGCATGTGCCCCACGGCTTCGCCCAGCACAATAACCTGAGAGCCCACGTTGGATGTGGGCTTGAGCAGCACCGGGTTCATGCGCACGTCTGGCGCGAGGCCGCAGGCGGCGGCCTGCAAGACCTGAGCGCGACCCATTTCCTTGCCGTCGCTGGTTACAAAGGAATTGAGCGCCATGTTCTGCGCCTTGAAGGGCGCAACCCGCAGCCCCCTGCGCGCCAGCAGACGGCAGACGGCCGCAGTAATCAGACTCTTGCCCGCGTTTGAGCATGTTCCCTGAATCATGAGAGCCGGAGGCAAAGTGCGCCCCGGCCGTGATTGTGCTGTGTGAACCGATCTGGCCGCCATGCGCGGTAATCCTCCCTGCCCTGCGGCAATGTCCGTTCTGTGCTGTGTCTTTTATAATATCTTTCCGGCAATATATGGATTGCGGGAAACTACCGCAACCGATGCGCCCGTGCAGTCCCCCAAGGTGCAGAGCTGCCACGCTGCACTGTGTGTTCTTCGCCTTGCACTGCTTGCCAGCTTTTCGTATAAAGGAGATGGTGGTCATACAAATACCCGCCGCAGCCCTGAGGGGCACGGCGGTTTACGCGGCCGCCAGGGCCGCAAATACCTGCGGAGTTTCAATGAAGCGTGTATTTTTATGGATTCTGGGTAGCGCCACTGTTCTGGCAGTGGCTGCGGCTGTTCTGCTCAGCAGGGTAGACGCTGGCTTTGTGGTGCGGCAGATAGCCGATGCCACGGCCAAAGCCACCGGGCAGCCTTTGACGTTTGACAGCCCGCCCGGAATTTCCTTTTTTCCCCCCGGCGTCAACTTTGGACAGGCGCACTGGGGCAGCGCCAGCGATGGGCAGGGCGTGGTCATCTCCGTCAAAAGCGGCATGGCCCAACTGGAGCTGAGCCCCCTGCTTACGGGCAATGTTGTCGTGCGTGAGGTACGGCTGAACAGCCCCATGATTGAAGTCCGCGAAGGCAAGGCTGTTGCCGCTGCCAAGCCCGACGCGGAAAAGCCAGCCGCTGAAACCAAGCCCGCCGCTTCGACCCCGCCAGCCCTTCCCATTGAGCTGAAACGCCTTGTGCTGCGTCAGGGTGTTGTGACCTACACAAGCGCAAACGGTAAAACACTGCGCGTTGATGATGTAAACTTTTCTGTAGAGAATCTGCGCACCGGGCAAGAAGCCGTGGTGCAGTGCGACTTTGCCTTTATTTTTGGCGACAGCGCCGCCGAGTCTGCTGTCCCCGCCGCCACGCCTGGTGCAAACAGCATCTCTGGTACGCTGGCATTTTCTTCCCGCCTGCGCTACGCGCCGCCTCAGCTGCTTTTCCGTCAGACCGCGCTGACAGTCACCCCGCTCACCGGAGCACTGCCCAAGGAAGCCGGGCCTTTGCAATTTACCTGTGAAGGGTCGTTGCGGCTGAGCGATCTGCACCTCCAGTTGAGCAAGGCCTTGCTCAACACGCCCCAGGCGCGGGTGAGCGCATCCGGCGAAGGCGGGCTGGCCCCCATGGCGTTCAACGGCGCTCTTGAGATGGAAGGCTCGCCCCACAAACTTGCCGCGCTGGCAGGCCACAAACTGGCGACTCCCCCAGCCAAGGACGATCTGCGCTTCAGAACAATGGTACGCTATGCCGCCAATGCCCTGAACCTCAGCCAGATGCTCCTGCAACTCGACGATCTTTCCCTGCGCGGCGGTCTGCGCCTTGACCTGCCAGAAAACGCCCCCATGCTCGTGACTGCTGACGTGCAGACCGGCATGCTCAATCTTGATCCCTATCTGCCCCAGGCAGAATCCGGCAAAAATGCTACGGAAACCAAGCCCGCGGGGCACGACGGCGCAGCCGCTGGCAACAAACGCGCCAAGCCGGATGCGGAAGCGGCACGGCGCATGCCGGGGCTGGACATCCGCGCCAAAGTGGCGGGCATTACCAAGGGCGGATTGCAGGTAAAAGACATTGCGCTGGCCATCAAGGGAGAAAAAGGACGCTACGCCCTGACCTCCCTGACCGCCAGCCTTGGCAGCGGCGGGCTTATCAAGTCCACCGGCTCCATGGATATGGCGACTGAAACTTGCGCTCTCAAGGCGCAAGCCGCCGACGTGGAGGTTGGCCCACTGCTGGTTGCCCTTGGAAAGGGTCGGCTGGCCGACGGGCAGGCCTCGCTGGATGCGGATATAACCATGAAGTGCGCGGACGCCAGCGATATTCGCCAGAGTCTTGGCGGGCGCGGGCTGCTTGAGATACGCCGCCTGCATGTTCCGGCCATGGCGGAGCTTTCCAAGAGTATCCCCGCGCTCACCGGCAAGGGGGGGCCGCTGCCCGACCGCTTTGATCTGGCCCGCGCGCCCTTTACCGCCCGCGATGGCGAAATCAACGCAAGTCCCATCACCGTTACCTCCGCCACCCTCAACGCTGCGGGCAAGGCGCGCATCAGTCTGCCCAAACAGTATATGGACGCCGCCCTGGACATCAAAACCATGGGGCTGACGATTCCTGTGACGGCCAAGGGGCCTTTGAGTGACATTTCGTATGGTGTTGACCCGCGTTTTGCCCTTGATATGGCAAAAAATCTGCCGGGCGCATTGCTGAAAACGGGTAAGGATGCCGGAAGCAACACCAAGGGCGCGGCAAAGGGCGCGGAAGGGTTGGTTCGTGGTATTCTGGGCCGCTGACGAGCATGGCTGCGGCCCGGGCAAAAACACATGCAAGGCCCGAACGGCAAGGCAAACAGCCCCTGCTCACGGGTGAAGGTATTTTTGCCGGGGCTTGCCTTTTCGGCGTCATGGGCTAAAGCTATTAGCATGACGGGCGTTAAGCATTAAAGAAGGCCTGAACGCGCTGTTAAAGGCGCGATTGGAGAGCGGAGTGGTCAAAATTCCGCCAGCCGGGCCATACACGAGCTTTACCGGTTTTTTTTCCGGCAAGCCATAGAGCGAACAGGCGGCAGTATGTACTTACTTATAGGACTGGTCATTGTTGCGGCTTCAGTCGGCACGGGCTACACCATGGCCCATGGCGAATGGGGCGTTCTTTTTCAGCCCGCCGAGTTCATCATTATTCTGGGTTGCGGCCTTGGAGCTTTTTTTGGTTCGCAGACCAAGTACACCTTTGGCCTGGTTGTCAAAAGCCTCAAACACCTGTTTGCCGACCCTGGTTCCAGCAAAAATCACTACCTTGAGACCCTTGCCCTACTGTACGCGCTCTTTTCCAAAATGCACCGCGAGGGCGTGATCAGTATTGAAAGCGACGTTGAAAAACCCGAATCCAGCCCGATTTTCAGCAAATATCCCAATATTTCCAAAGATGCCGTGCTGGTGAACTTTGTGGGCGACACGCTGCGCGTGTACCTGACCACCGGCGACCCCGCAGATATCGACAGCCTCATGGATGTGGATATCGAAACCATGCGCGAAGAAGGTATTTTGCCTGCCCACGCAGTGGCGCACATGGCCGAATCACTGCCGGGCATGGGTATTGTGGCCTGCGTTCTGGGCGTGGTTTTGGCTATGGGCAAGATCAATGAACCGCCGGAAGTTCTTGGTCACTACATCGCGGCAGCGCTTGTCGGCACGTTTTTTGGTATTCTTGCCTGTTATGGCCTCTTTGGCCCCATGGGCGCAAAGCTTGAAAACTACGTGGCCGAAGAACATTTTTATTTTAACGCCATCAAGGAAGCCGTGGCTGCCGCCATTCGCGGATCAACGCCGCTGATCGCCGTGGAATATGGGCGCAGGGCCATACCCTACCCCTTCCGTCCTTCGTTTGCCGAAATGGAAGAACGGCTCAAGAGCGGCTAAGCCGGGGCAGACGGGCTGGCTGCCCCCCTGATCGGGGAGTGCGGGCGCAGATATTTTGCCCTTCTGTAAAAACCTGCTATGGTTTGTGCATCAAGGGCGCGGACGGCTGATTTTTATGCCGTCTGCAAAAGCGCGAGGCCCGGCGCAGAATACTACGAAGGAGAAAGCCTATGGGCGGCGGCGCATGGAAAGTGGCGTATGCCGACTTTGTTACGGCCATGATGGCCTTCTTCCTTCTGTTGTGGATCCTCAGCATGGTGCCGCCCGACACCAAGGCGGGCCTTGCCGCGTACTTCAGCGGCGAGCGCAATTTTGACTCCAGCTCCACATCCCCCATATCAAACAATCCGTTCATCCAGAACACGGATAAAATTGACGCGCGCGACCTCAAAATCAACGAAGTTGAAAAGTCGCACTATGCCATCGCGCAAAAAATCAAGCAGATGCTCATGGCAGATGCCGTGCCGCAAAACTCCTCGGGCATCAGCGCGGATGACGTGGGCGTACAGTTGCGCGTCAATTCGGACGTCATGTTCCGCCCCGGCGGCGTTGACCTGCTGCCCGAAGGCACCAAGGTGCTGGAAGCGGTGCTGAAACTCATGAACGAATACAATCTTTACCTTGTGGTGCGCGGGCACGCTGACTCCACCGAGGCCAGACCGCCATTTGCCTCCGCCTGGGAACTTTCCGGCGCGCGCGCATCGGCCATGGTGCATTATCTTGCCGAGAAGGGCATCAAACCCACGCGCATGCGCGCCGTGAGTTACGGCGACACGCGCCCCCTCAAGCCCGGCATTGACGAACAGAGCCGCGCCATGAACCGACGGGTGGAATTTTTCTTCCACCGCCCAGAGGTCATGTCCTACAGTGTGGTGTACTAAACCCACATTCGCCAGAAAATTGCAAAAGAAACGGCCCCTGTGAACATACACAAGGGCCGTTTCTCTATTTCACTGACGGGGATGCCTTTGCGGCATCCCGGCCAGAACTATATCTTGCGTACTTCCGTGTACCAGGCGGCAGCCTCTTCAAGCAGCTTGCCCGTGCGGGCCGCCAATGCCTGAGGATCCTTGAGATAGCCGTCCAGCAGCAGGCTGGAGTCAAACAGGCAGCCCGTCATGTCGGCCAGAATCCTGTCGTCCGCGTCAGCCTTGAACATGCGCAGCATACTGCGCAGCAGAGGATGATCGCGGTTGACCTCCAGCACCTTCACAGGGATGGAGTCATCCTTCTGCATGACCTTGAGCAGTTTTTCCATGGAGGACGACAAGCCGCCATCTGGCGAAACCAGCACTGCGGGGCTGTCTGCCAGACGGTGCGAAACACGCACGTCCGTTACTTTGTCGCCCAGGATTTCCTTCATCTTGGCAAGCAGAGCGTCAAAGCTTGCCGAATCATCGTCAGAGAGCGGCGCGGCAGCTTCGTGTTCCGGCTGCTCCTTGTCTGCAAAGTCTTTCAGGGCATCGTCCGCCGCTGTTTCCACCGACTTGAATTCCCAGTCCTTGTACTTGGCAAGGCCGTCCATGACAAATTCGTCCACAGGCTCATACAGCCACAGCACTTCAATGCCCTTGCGGCGGAAGCGCTCCATGTGCGGATTGAGGCGGGCGGCCTCGCGGTTGGGCGCAGCCACATACCAGATGGTCTTTTGCCCTTCCGGAGCGCGGGCCATGTATTCATCAAGGCTGGTGAGCGCCTCCGCATCAGCGAGGGACGAAGAATTGAAACGCAGCAAGGCGCTGATGCGTTCACGATTGGCGTAGTCGTGGTAACCCAGTTTGAAAACCTTGCCGTGCAGCTTCCAGAAGCGGCTGTATTTTTCCGCATCGTCCTTTGCCAGCTTTTCAAGATGGCCCAGGGTCTGTTTGACCAGCACCTGATTGATCTTGCGCAGCACCACGTTTTCCTGAAGCGTCTCGCGCGAGATGTTCAGGGGCAGGTCTTCCGTATCGACCACGCCTTTGAGGAAGGCCAGATATTCAGGCACCAGCTCTTTGTTGCGATGCTGGATGAGCACGCGGCGGGCATAAAGATCAAGCCCCCAGAATTCGCGATCGGCACCAAAGAAATCCTGCGCCGAATCGGGCGTGAACAGCAGGGCGTTAAACTGCACAGGCGCATCCACAGAAAGGTGCAGTGTGTCCAGCGGCTCCTTGGCGTCATAGGTCAGGGCTTTGTAAAAGGAGTCGTACTGTTCCTTGGTGACCGAAAACTTGGGCTCGCGCCACAGGGCGGGCTGGGTGTTGACCCGCTCGCCGTCCACGAGGACTGGGAAGGGAACAAAGGCCGAGTGCTTGCGGATAACCGACTCAACGCGGAACTTCTCCGCAAATTCGGCGGCATCGTCCTTGAGCCATGCCTTGATGACCGTGCCGCGCGCGGGTTCATCCCCGGTTGCGGGTTCAACGGTAAAGGTGCCAAGCCCGTCGCTGACCCACACGCTGGCTTCGGCAGCATCGCCAAAAGCCGGACGCGAGGTAACTTCCACCTTGCTGGCAACCATAAAGACGGAATAAAAGCCCACGCCAAAACGGCCGATAATATTGGCGGCATCCGCAGGACCGGAGGTTTCGCCCTCCTCTCCGTCTTCGGGCTTTGCCGCGTTGCTGCCGCTGGCGGCATTTTCAGCCGCAATATCGGCCAGGAACTGCTCGGAGCCGGATCTGGCAATGGTGCCTAGGTTTTCAGCCAGTTCTTCTGCGGTCATGCCAACGCCGGTATCGGCAATGGTCAGAACCTTGGCGTCCTTGTCCAGGCTGATGCGGATTTCAAGGGGAATATCTGCAAGACGTGGGCTTTCGCCCCGGTTCATGCGATAACGCAATTTATCCAACGCGTCCGAGGCGTTGGAAACAAGTTCCCTCAAAAAAATTTCGCGATTTGTATAGAGCGAATTGGTGAGGATATGCAGGACTTTGCGCACCTCAGCGCGGAATTGGCGGGAATTCTTACCAGCCTCTGCCATGACAAACCTCCTGAAAAAAGATATAGTTGAAAATAATATCCCCCGCTGAAATTTCAAGGGGGATTTGCTAAATTTTACGGCATTTTTCTGCGCGGCTGGCGGCAACGCAGAGAAAGTCGCGCGTCCTCCACCCAGTAAAACTGGCAGGCAGGCGCGCACGGCGCTTCCAATCCAATACTTCATATAAAAGGGGGATAAAACATCAAGCCCGCAGAATTCATGCTCTTACGGGCAAAATGATATTCGTAACTACTTGCCATTTGATGGGAAAAAAGCTATCTCGCCTGAAGGATATTCAAGGAGGGCCTACATGGACGTTGTAATGCTTTCGCGTTTGCAATTCGCTGTGGCCGTTTTTTTCCATTTCATATTCGTACCGCTTACGCTCGGTCTTTCCGTCATTCTCGCCTGGATGGAAACCCGCTATGTGCGTACCGGTGACGAATTCTGGAAAAAACAAGCCAAATTTTGGGGAAAACTTTTTCTCATCAACTTTACCCTGGGCGTGGTGACGGGCATCACGCTTGAGTTCCAGTTCGGCACCAACTGGTCCCGCTACTCGGAATACGTGGGCGATATTTTCGGCTCCCTGCTGGCTATTGAAGCCACGGTGGCCTTTTTTCTGGAATCCACGTTCCTTGCGGTGTGGCACTTCGGCTGGAACCGCGTTGGCAAAAAAATGCATCTTGCCTCAATTTACATTGTGGCATTTGCGGGCAACCTTTCCGCCCTGTGGATTATTCTTGCCAACGGCTTTATGCAGCACCCGGTGGGCTATACCATCAATGAGACCGTCGGGCGCGCTGAGCTTGCCAACTTCTGGCAGGTGGTGACCAATGGCTACGCCTGGGGCATGTACGCGCATACGGTGCTGGCATCGTGGGCGCTGGGCGGCTTTTTTGTGCTGGGTGTTTCGGCCTGGCATTTGCTGCGCAAGAGCCAGGTGGACTTTTTCAGGGCCTCCTTCAAGATGGCCGCGCCTTTCACCCTGATTCTCGTTTTGCTGCTGGGCCTTTCGGGCGACCAGCAGGGCAAGACTGTGGCCCAGGTGCAGCCTGCCAAGCTGGCCGCGCTGGAATCCCACTGGGAAACCGGGCGCAACGTGCCATTCTACCTGCTGGCATGGCCTGACGAAGCCAATGAAGGCAACAAGGTTCAGGCCATCGGCATTCCCGGCCTGCTGAGCTGGATTGCCTACGGCGACACCAACGCCGAAGTGAAGGGCCTCAAGGACTTTGCCAAGGAAGACCGCCCCCCGGTCATGCCTACCTTCCTGAGCTTCCGTGGCATGATCGCCATGGCTGGCATCTTTGTGCTGCTGGCCGTGGGCGCCTTTTTGCAACGTAAAAAGGACGAACCCTGCCCCCTGCTGCTCAAGGCGCTGGTATGGAACATCCCCCTGCCCTACGTTGCCATCATGCTGGGTTGGGCAGTGGCCGAAATTGGCCGCCAGCCCTGGATTGTTTATGGTCTCATGCGCACTTCCGACGCGGTTTCGCCAGTTCCAGCCGAGAATGTCGCCATTTCGCTGGGTGCGTTCATAGTGGTGTATTCCCTGCTTGGCCTTCTGGACATTTACTTGCTGCGTAAATACGCCATCAAGGGCCCTGACGCCCAGGAGGTATAGCCATGTTGGAAACCATCTGGTTTGTGCTGTGGGCATTGTTGTGGGCCGTGTACTTTATTCTGGACGGTTTTGATCTGGGCCTTGGCGCGTTGCTGCCCTTCTTGGGCAAAAACGAGTCTGAGCGCCGCATCATGTACAATGCTGCCGGTCCCTTCTGGGACGGCAACGAAGTGTGGCTTATTTCCGCTGGCGGCGTGACCTTTGCGGCTTTTCCCAAGGCCTATGCGGTCATGTTCAGCGCGCTGTACGCCCCGCTGCTTCTGCTGCTGTTCGCCCTTATTTTCCGGGCAGTTTCTTTCGAGTTCCGCAACAAGGTGGAACACGACAGCTGGCGCGCCCTGTGGGACGGAGTGCATTTTCTTGCCAACCTGATCCCCTGCGTGCTGCTTGGCGTGGCTTTCGCCAACCTGTTCATGGGCATTCCCATTGACGTCAAGGGCGTGTACCACGGCAACCTGCTTGGCCTGCTGAACATTTACGGCCTTGCGGGCGGCGTGTTCTTTTTGTGCATGTTCCTGCTGCACGGCTCCCTGTGGCTGGCCATCAAGAGCACAGGCAGCCTGCAAACCCGCGCAGTGGCATCGGCCACCTTCCTGTGGCCTGTCATGCTGTTGCTGCTGGTGGTCTTTCTGGTTCTCACCGCCATGTACACCAAGCTGTATGCAAACTTTCTGGCCATGCCTGTTCTGTTTGTGTTGCCCTTGCTGGCGCTGGCGGGCCTTGTGGGCGCGCGCGTCATGCTGGGTGCGGGCAAGCTGTGGCTGGCCTGGGCGTGCAGCGCCGTGTTCATTCTTGGCGTTACCTTCTTTGGCGTTGCGGGCATGTTCCCCGGCATGATCATATCTTCCATTGATCCTGCCGCCACGGTCACGGCCTTTAACGGCGCTTCGAGCCAGCTGACGCTCAAGATCATGCTGGGCGTGGCCCTGGTCATGGTGCCCATCGTGCTTGCGTACCAGTTCTGGCTGTACAAGACCTTCTCCGCCCCTGTGACACACGATGACCTCAAGGACGAGCACGCTTACTAAACCCGGCTGCTCTCCCCTTCCAACAGCCAGTTAAAACGCCCCAATGGCGATGATTAAACGGCCAGCTTTCCCCAGTATTCTACCGGGGAAAGCTGGCCGAACCTTTTCTGGGATTGTTCAGTAGATGACCGGGGCTTTGCCATGGCTTGCAGATTATGCAGAAATGGATATTTTATTGCCATACACAAGGCCGTAACGTACCTTTATCCAAGGGATTTAGCCTGTTGCTGCTGGAAGTGGTTTCTGCCTTTTAGGGCAACACAAGCGGTTTTTCCCTGGTTTCGTATTTTTGAGCCTGCTGGAGAACTTCAGCAAAGCAGTACTGGCAGTTGCAGGTCGCTATCTTATTGAGGGTTTACATGGCGTTCCCAACAAGCGCGGAAATAGAAACTGGTATGCTGGCTGGCTGGAAAGAATACTGGCCTGTTTTCATCACGTTGCTCTTTACCTATCTGGGATGGCTCGCGCTTTGCAGAGACGATGGTTACTTTGTTCAGACAATTGGCGCAGTTGGAGTCATAATTTTTCTGCCACTGTTTAAACTGCAAAAGAGTGTCTGGCTTTATGTCACCGTCTTCCTTCTGAGCGGGGCAGACGAAATGTGGCCGGAAGGTGCCCAGTGGGTCGCTGCTTTCATGGGCTTTGAAACGTTGTATACTTGGACACCCAGTACGGCCAGTGCGGTAATTCTTTCTGTTCAGGGGGCTGCGTTCTCGTTTGTCTGTTTGTTGCTGGTGCATGTGTGCATTTTCAGGTTGCAGGGCCGCACTTCCTTATTGTTCAAGGTGCCCATTTGCGTGTTTTTTTTGCTTGCAGCGCTGATTCCCGCATTCTTTTTTCTCTGGCTCCTTTTGAGCGTTACCGGGATTTTTGGGCCTCATGTCTTATAGTTTAAGGGGTTAGGGTTTTACATGGTATTCCCAACAATCGAGGAAATTAAAGCAATTTTTTTTGGCTTGGTGCGGGCGCACTGACCTATCATCGTTATCCTGATTTTTACATATTTTGTTGGGCTGAAAGACGGGAAATATAGGAATGGTTGTTCAGGCCGGAGGCGCTATGCCCCGCCTTTGGTGTAGAACCGATCACGCAAGAACCCCCGATCATCTTTCGATGATCGGGGGTTCCTATTTACCTGCATGGTGCAGCTTTGGCCTTAATTTGACCAACCGGGGTGCGCACGTTGCCAGTTATGATTGCCTGCGCTGTCCAGTGCTGCAAGGCGACCAGAACAATTCTGCGCCACAAAAAAGGCCTGCACTGTGAATCAGCTTCGCCGTGCAGCACTTCCCTGCAAGCAGACTCTAATCAGTGGATTCCACCTCACGCACACAGTAGCCCTGATGCCGCAGCGGCGTGAAGTAATTGGTGCCCCAGGTCACGGCCAGCACAAAGAGCGCGGCAAAAAGGCCAATGGCGGGGCTCCACAAGGGGCTTGCAGAAAGGGCCAGCCGCATGAGCAAGGTGCCTATGACAAAGCCCGAATTACGGAACACAGCGTGAAAGGCGGGCATATACCGCTGTGCAATGAGCACCATGGCGATATCTGCAAAAATCAGCACCGTGTAGAGAGTTTCAAAGAACTTGAGGTCTTCGCCGGTTTTCACAAAATGCATGAAATCGCGGGAGCCTATGAACAAAAAAATGATAAACAGGGCAAGTGCCAGCATTTTTTTGCTCATGACGTAGCGCATGCGCAGATCAGCCGTGGCGATAAAATGCAGATGCTGCCGTGCAATGCGCTTGTATAGCCCAAGGCACATATACACGGCCAGAGCCCCTGCCCCGGAAACCGCAATGCTGATAACCGGCAGCAGGTCGTCAACCACGCTGACCGGCTCCGGCAGATGCGCCAGTTCCTTAAAGGCGTTGCGCAGCAAAATGAGGGTAAGTATCTCAAACTGCTTGCCCATGGATTGCGAAAGGGAACTGGGGATCGCCAGAATCAGGCTCATGACCTCAAGCCCAAGAATCAGGGTGAAGGCCAGATGGATGGCGTAAAAATGGCTGTGCGGCGTAATCGCTGCCAGCCACGGGGGCAGGATGCCCATGCGCTTGAGTTCCACGCCAAGCAGGGAGAGCAGATATACCCAGAGGATGCACAGGGCCACGCGGCGCTGGGTGGCTGCACGCTCCCAGGCTGAGTGCAGCCAGTCAAAAACATCCGTAATTGGCTGTAAACTTAAGATAAGCATGTGGATAACTCCATAGATGAATACCCGGAGGCCCAGAAAAGCCCCGTCTGGCAGAAGAATATCTACAGCTTGCCAAATGTCAAAGACTACTAATCCTGTTATGACAGGCGGGATGGTGTATGGCGGGCTTGGGCCAATGCCCTGCGCACTTGCCATCCATCAATATAGAACGTAGAGAAAAGGCTTCCCCCGCGTTGCAGACCTTCGGCTTGCCCGTTGGGTTTGAACAGTGTCGGCGGCCTGCGGCCTGCCGAGAGCGCGAGTTTTTTCCAAACTGCCATGCCGCCCGACCCCGCATCACTGTGGGCCTCGGTTCGGCATGGTCGGCTATTGGGCAGCTCGCCAATGCGCGGGAAAACAGGGGGTGGATTGAGCATGCCCCGCCTGTCTTCACGGATTTGACCGGCGGCAACGCCGCAAGAGCTTCATCGAGCTTTACGAGGTAGAACGTCATGCCCCACAAGGGTCCGCATATCTCCATTTCTCCCGACTATGTGGTGAACAGGATTCTGCGCATCAACATTGATGACTTTGCAGAATGGCCCGAATCTGTGCGCAACCTGGCCATCGCCATAGCCGAAGAACTTTTTCTGGTGGCCTACAACCCCTTTATCAATGCGGAAACCGTGCGCACCAGCGTGCGCGAAAGCTATGACAAGGAATCGGTCTCCCTGGCGCACTATTACGCCACGGCCATCAGCGAAGGCCTCACCATGTTCTGGTCGGCCCACGAGGCCGAAACCGCCTTTCGCGCCAAACTGGTGGACGCCCTGCACGGCGTTTTGCCCGATGAATGCATTCTGACCAATCCCGCCGCCATGGTGGAATCGGCGACAGACGCCACCGACCTGCGCATGGAACTGCCCCTGCTGGTGGTTGAGCCTGACAATACCGAGCAGGTGGCCGAGCTTGTAAAGCTCGCCAACGATATGAAGTTTGCGCTCATTCCGCGCGGCGGCGGCTCCGGCATGACTGGCGGCGCAGTGCCCGCACGCAAGCGCACGGTTATTGTCAGCCTCACCCGGCTGACGCGCATCGGGCCTGTTGACCTTGAAGCCATGACAGTCACCTGTCAGGCCGGGGCCATCACCCAGGCTGTCATCAACGCGGTGGACGCCGAGGGCGCGCTGTTTTCCGTTGATCCTGCGTCCAAGCAGGCCTCGACCATCGGCGGCAACATCTCTGAAAACGCGGGCGGCCCCAGCGCCTTTGAATACGGCACAACGCTGGATAACCTGCTGTGGTGGCGCATGGTCACGCCCACGGGTGAAATCATCACCGTTGAGCGTGAAAACCACCCCCGCCATAAGATCCTGCCTGACGAAACCGCCGTCTTTGTGGTCAAGGACGTGAGCGGCGGCGTGCGCAACGTGGTGCACCTGCGCGGCGACGAAATCCGCTTGCCGGGCCTTGGCAAGGACGTGACCAACAAGGTGTTGGGCGGCCTGCCGGGCATGCAGAAAGAAGGCGTGGACGGCATCATTACCGAAGCCTGCTTTATTGTTCACCCCAAGCCCAAGCACAGCCGCGTCATGGTGCTTGAATTCTTTGGCCGCTCCATGCACCCCGCCGCAGTGGTGGTGCGCGAGCTGGTGGCTCTGCGCAACCGCATCCGGCAGGAAGGCGACTACGCCCACCTGTCGGCCATGGAAGAATTCAACGCCAAGTACGTGCAGGCCATCGAATACAAGCGCAAGTCCGAGAAATACGAAGGCTCGCCCATTTCGGTCATCATCCTTCAGGTCGATGGCGACGATCCCTACCTGCTTGACAAGTGCGTGGGCGACATCGTGAGCGTTGTGGAACAGCAGGACAACGTGGACATCATCGTTGCCGCTGATGAAAAGGAAGGCGAACGCTTCTGGGAAGACCGCCACAGGCTCTCGGCCATCGCCAAGCGCACCTCGGGCTTCAAGATGAACGAGGACGTGGTCATCCCCATGGACCGCATCCCCGACTTTGCGCTGTTCCTCGAGCAGATCAACCTGGAATGCACGGCGGCCTCCTACCGTTACGCCTTGCAGGAAGTGGGGCGTCTGCCGGGCTTCCCCATGGAAGACAAGGACTTTAACCGCGAGTTTTCGCAGGCCTCCAAGGCTGCCTCGGGCGATGTTGCCGCCACCGAAATTTCGGATATGGAACTGGCCGCCCGCGCAGAAGATTTTCTTGCCAAGCTCAAGGAAAAATACCCACATCTTGCCAAAAAGATCGACAAGATCAGGGAGTACATGGATGCCAGCCGCATTGTGGTTGCCAGCCACATGCACGCAGGCGACGGCAACTGCCACGTGAACATCCCTGTGAACTCCAACGATGCCCACATGCTTGAAGAAGCGGAAGAAACCGCAGCCCGCATCATGGCCGAGTGCCAGGAGATGGGCGGCGAGGTTTCGGGCGAGCACGGCATCGGCATCACCAAGATTGCCTTTTTCGGCAAGGACAAGATGGACGCCCTGCGCTCCTTCAAGGAGCGCGTGGACCCACGCGATGTGATGAACCCGGCCAAGCTGGTTTTCCGTGAACTGCCGGTGCGCCCCTTTACCTTCTCGTTCAACCGCCTGATCCGTGATATTCGCGAAAGCGGCCTGCCCGACAAGGAAAAGCTCATCAGCCTGCTCACCTCCATTCAGGTCTGCACACGCTGCGGCAAGTGCAAGCAGGTCTGTTCCATGTGCTATCCCGAGCGCTCCATGCAGTACCATCCCCGCAACAAGAACATGGTGCTGGGCATGTTGCTGGAGGCCGTGTACTACAGCCAGGTCAACAAGGGCCGCATCGAGGAGAGCCTGCACAAGGCCCTGCGCGATATTGTGGAGCACTGCACCGCCTGTGGCCGCTGCATGGCCAACTGCCCGGTCAAGATTCCCTCGGGCGAGGTGGCCCTTACCCTGCGCGCCCTGCTGGAACACGAAGGCGCTGGCGGGCACCCCATCAAGGGGCATGCCCTCGAGTGGCTCTCGCGCGACATTCAGCACCGTGTGCCCAAGGCGGCCAAAATGGCCTCGCTCGGGCAAAAGATGCAGAACAAGTTTCTTGGTTTCGTGCCTGATATGTGGAAACGCCGCCTGAAGAGTCCGCTCTTTTCCGGCCGCGGCCCCAAGATGGGCTACACGAACCTGTATGAAACCCTCAAGCTGCACAGGGGTTCCATTTTTGCGCCTGCCGAGCCAACGCCGGGCATGCCCTGCGTCCTGTACTTCCCCGGTTGCGGCGGCGCGCTGTTCTATGACCGCATCGGCGTTTCGTCCATCATGCTGCTGCTCAAGGCCAGCTTTGCCGTAGCCGTGCCGCCCCGGCACATGTGCTGCGGCTTCCCCTTGCTGGCTGCTGGCATGGATACGGCCTTTGAAGACAACATGGCCCAGAACCGGCAGTATCTGGCCTCCATGCTGCGCAATCTTGCCAAACTGGGCTTTGACTGCAAGCATATGGTCACAGCCTGCGGCTCGTGCCGTGACGGCCTTGAACGCCTGCACATGGAAGCACAGTTCCCGCAGTTGACCCTGCGCGATGTGGGCCAGCTTACCCTGCCCCTGCTGGACAAGGACAAGCTCAAGGCTCCCCTGCCGGAAGGCTCCAAGGTGCTGTACCACGGCGCATGCCACTGCGAATGGGCCGATGTGCACAAGATCAAGGGGCAAAAGCAGATCATCAAGGCGCTGGGCGACTTCAGCGGCGCCAAGATCACGCTCAACCCCGGCTGCTGCGGCGAATCGGGCATGGGCGCCATGACCTCGCCCGACATCTACAACCTGCTGCGCTCGCGCAAGCAGACGCGTCTTGGCGAAGCCTTTGAACAGGGCAATGACGGCCCCGTAATTGTGGGCTGCCCCTCGTGCAAGATCGGTATTGGCCGCTGCCTCATCAACATGCGCGACAAACGCCCTGTCATGCACGTGGTTGAATGGCTGGCAGGTCAGGTGGATGGTGAAGACCGCCGCCAGACCTTCCGCAAAAAGGTCAACGAAATGCGCGGCGAAGTGCGCGTTATTGACGTAAAATAACAGCCTTGTCATCAGGCGGCCTGCACATGCAGGCTCGGCTTCCTGTTTCTGGCAAGGCCAGCATACATTCCCAAAATACAGCGCGGGGGGTTCCGGTTACGGGGCCTCCCGCGCAAACACAAGGTCTGTCAGCATATGGCGCACCCTGCCGATTCCTGCCCCGCACACGGCGGTAAATCCCCGGCCCCTGAATTTAAGACGGATACTTTTACCTTGCCTGCTCCCGGTTGGGGATGGTGGGTGGCGGTTGTGGCTCTGCTGCTGCCCTTTGCCTATGCCTTCGGCTTTCTGTTCCCGCGTGGGGATGACTTTGATGAAGTCACCCGAGCCATGGTTCCCTTTGATCTGCCCGGCGGCTTGTATGAAGTTGCCCGCGAATGGCTGACCTGGAGCGGACGCTACACATACCACTTTCTGGCGGTTTTTCTGGGCAAAGCCGGGGAAATCCGCCCCTTGTACGGGCTTGTATGCGCGGGCGTGGCTGCGTTGTTCGGCCTTGGCCTGTTCGGCCTTGCGCGGGTGGTAAACATACGGCGCGGCCCTGCTGCTTTTTGTGGATTGCTGGGCGTGCTGATGGTTTTTGCCGGTCATCAGAGCCTGCCCAACTTCTACCTGCTGACAGATGCGCTCACCATGGGCCTTTTGCAGGCCATGGCCCTTGTTTTTCTGTGGATGCTCTGCCGCCTCTGGGCCGCTCCGGCAGCCGTGGCCCGCAAGGCCCGGCGTCAGGCCAGCATTGTGGGTGTACTGACCGTGGGCGTGTTTGAGCATTCGGCGCTGGCGGCTTTGGCGGCATGCACGGTTGCTGTTCTGCTGGCCCTTGCGGATCGCTTTACGAGCAGAGAGACGGAACCCGATGCCGCACAAAACGCCCGCACCCGCCTGCGTCATATGGGTGTTCTGTGGCTATGGGTTTTCGGAGCTTTGCTGTTTTCCTTTCTTGCTCCGGGCAATCAGGTGCGCAGGGCGGCCCGCCATATTGGCACTGACGTACAGCTGCGCCAGCTTGCCGCAGCTTTTGACGAATGGCGGAAGGTGGCTTTTTGGTTTTTTGACGGGCTGTGGCCGTGGGCTGTTCTGCTGCTGGTGCTTGTGCTGCGCGGCATGCGCGGGCAATGCCCGGCCCTTGCCAGAGGGGCGGCGCGTTCCGGATTGCTGATGGCAGTTTTGGCAATAGCCGCGTATCTGGGGCTTTCAGCCCTGCTCACAGTGCTGCATGCCCTCAGCGATGTGACCATCAGCTCCACTGGCAAACTGCCTGCAGGCCTGACCCTTTTTTCAGCCTATGCCTGCGGCTTTGCCCTCTGGGGCTTGCTGAACGCCTTTCCAGCAGTGGAACACGCCTTGGCGCGCCTGTTTCAAAGGGCGCTCATGGCTGCACTGCTCATCCCACTGCTGGTCATGCTTGTCAGCAGCTCCAACTGGCGCAACACCATGACCAATGCCGCCAACGGCGGCATGCTCCACCTGGGGCTGCAATTGCAAGAGCGCTACAACACGCTGCAGGCCCTGGGCGATGCCGCCCAACCAAAGGACGCGCCGCCGCGATTCGGCCTGCTTGGCGAAATCTACCGGCCAGGCGCACGCAAACGGGCCATTGAACCGAATCTGCCTCTGCCTGTGGTGCAGCGCAGCATTCCGGCGACGGTCTTTCCAGTGCAAATGGATGAGGCCTTGCCCGCGCAGCCAGAGACATGGCCCAACCTCTGGGCGGCCTGGATGCTAGGCCTTGGCGGTGTATACAGCGCTCCGCCCGTGCCTTCCGCAGCTGTGGCGGCGCTGGAAGCACCTGCGGACATGGCCGCGCAAAAGCCCGTAACGCTGGGCGTACCGCAGGCCGTGCATGATGCGGGAATTGACGCTGCGTGGCTGGTGCGCGCCAATGGGGCGCCGGCAAACGCGCAGCCCACAGCGGCCACCACCACGTTCAGCGATTTGTGGCTGGTGCTGCACGGGCAGGATATTTCAAAAATTGAACGCATTGCGGTTTTGCGTCTCAACAAAACGGACTGGCGCAGGCTTATGCCCGTATTCCTGCAAGAGCTGGCGGCATCACATCTTCTGGAGCGGCAGATGCTCGCAGACAACGCCGCCGGAGGCTCTGCCTATCTGCAAATACTGACCGCGCTGGCAGGCGAACGAATCCTTTTCAATGCTGAAGGCTGGAAGGTCGGAGAATATCTGGCTGTGCCGGTGAGCCAGGCGGTCAGTGCGCCTCGTGGCCTTTTTGTGAGCCTGAACAACGGCCCCCTGCTCCAGCTTGAGCTGTCAAAACCCTGACCATCCGGATGTTAAAAATGCACGCAGGCGCAGGAGCCGATCGCGGAGGGGCTGGCTAGCCTGAGCTGGTTGGCGGGTTTGAGCTGGCGTGGTTTGTCGGTCAGTTTGAATCGGCGGGGCTAGGCGTATTGTGCCCAGGGCACAGCCTGCAAGACCGTGGTGACATCGCGGAAGAAAGCCTGTGCCTCTTCCGCCGTAATGGGTTCGGGCAGGAGGTACCGCTCCCGATACCAGGGCAGTGTGAGCCGCAAGGCAGCCTGCATGGTATCCTGGCGCGGATGCAGCACATCAGCAGGCCGGGTCTGGATGGCATCCTCTCCCGCTTTACACGGCTGGCTGAAAACAACATAGCGCCTGCACGCAATGGGGCGCACAGGATAAACGCCGCAGCTCTTCTCCAGCAGGAAAGGACAGGCATCCCCAAGAGTTGCCCGCTTACCGTGGAATAGCGCAAAGGTTGCTTTGAGCGCCTCCCGCCGGGCGGGGGGAAGCTCCAGCTCCGCGTAAAGGCGCAAAGCCAGAATTTCCAGTGGGGTCGCCGGGATGGGCTGGATGCAGCATTGGCAGCAATCGGGCCCGCAGGCGGACGGCTCCTCGTGGAGCGCCATGGACTCCGCCACACCGCAATCCACCAGGGCAAACGCGTCCAGCAGCAGACTCATGCCCGGCATACGCTCAAACCGGTGGTTCTGGTACCGCAAGCGCTGTACGTCTTTTCCCTGACAGGCAGCCATTTTCCACTCCTCGCCAACGAGCGGCCCCGCAGAAAGCCACTGCCGAAACAGCGGCCTTTCCACGGGGCTGGCAGATCAGGGGGCTACTTCAGCCTTTGCGTCCAGTCGGTCATGGCCTGCATGAGGGCCGTTGCCTGACTCGCAAGGGCTTCGTCCTGCACATCGCCGTTATCGGCAAAGGCAGGTGTGAAAGCGTTGGAAAAAAGCTCAGGCTTGTTCAGCACATGCAAATTCAGATACACGCACACCTGACGCAGATGGTACTGCGCCCGCGATGTGCCCATGCCGCCGCCAGCACCCACGATGCAGGCGGTTTTGCCTGTAAGGGGCGCGAGGTCGGGCTCGCGCGAGAGCCAGTCCAACGCGTTTTTCAGCGCGGGAGCAAGAGAATAGTTGTATTCGGGGCAGGCCAGAACCAGCCCGTCCGCTGCGCTCACCTGATCAATGAGGCGCTGCACCACAGCGGGTTTTTCAATATCCGCATTGTAGAACGGCAGAGCGGAAATATCTGCAATTTCAAGGCTTACACCCTGAGGAAGATGCGCTGCGCAGCACCGCAAAAGCCCGGTATTGCGCGAAGCCTTGCGCAGACTGCCCGATATGCCGACAAAGGTAAGATTGCCCATAACTACTCCTTAAGGGTTGCATAGACGAGAGTAGTTTACTGTGTTTTTACGCAAAAGCCCATATGCCAGTGCCGCTGAAATTCCGCACGGAGGGTTCTTAATCAGGCTTTTGCCTTGTCCCGGGTTCTGCTCTCAAATTTATCCTTGTTCACAACCACGCGTTCGTGGGAGCCCTCGCCGATCAGCCCGGCTTCGTCATAGGCAGCCACCTTGAAACTCAAACCTTTGCCATTGGGGGAAACCGCAGTCACTTCCGCGGTAAAGCGCACCTTCATTCCCAGAGGGGTAGCTGCCACATGGCTGACGCTGATGCCGGTTCCCACGGTCGTCTGCCCTTCTTCCAGGTGCGGCTGCGCCACATCCACGGCCGTGCCTTCCATCCAGGCCACCATCATGGCAGTGGAAAACACGCTGACCTTGCCACTGCCCACCGTGCTTGCAAGCATGGCCTCGGTAACCGTGGTTTCTGCCGTGCCGTTCATGCCGGGCGTAATAGTATTGCTCATGTCTGCCTCGCTGGCTTGTTGGATTGGCGGCACGCAGAAAAGCATGCCGGACGCCACTCAGATACTTCGTATTGTTTGCCAGAATAAAGGACTTGCCCGGCTCTTTCAACGATTGTCTGCCCTGAAAAGCGGCATGCAGTGAATATGACCAGCAGGTTGCAAAAAGTTGAAGGCTGCAGAAAATGAAAAAGCCCTCGCAAAGAGGGCCGTTTCATGTGGAGGTTGCTGCCGCCAACGCATACACGGTGACTGCGGCTATATGGAAAAATCAGGCATTGGCTGCCTTAAGCATCTCTTCAACCATAGAAAGAGAAGGCGTCGCGCCAGAATCAAGGCCGCACAGGCCGCGCACTGCCAGCATGAGCATGTCAAACTGGAGGGCCATTTCGGTCACGCCGTTATGGATCACGCAGACATCGCCGCGCATGAACAGCTTGTAGGCGTGACGGCTGCGCTCCTGCCCGCTGGAACGGACAATGTAATAGATCTGTTCATTGCTTTCGGTCACATACAGCTTTTGGCGGGTAAGTGTGCCAAGCGATTCGTCATACCAGGAACATTCCGAAAAAAGGCGACCGCAAAAAGCAAAATCGCAGCCGTTGTCCTGTTTCAGGCAAATGTCTTCCATGGTTTTCTGCACGTCCATTCATTCCCTCCGCAGGCTCAGACCACCAAACAATGGCCACAAAAATCCCCAGTTAGCGTTGGGGAAAACTAGCACCGCACCAGAAGCGTTGTCAATAAAGCGCAGCAAGCGAACAACAAAATCGCATGCACAAAGTGCCGTTAAAATTCATAACACGCCAATATGTATACTTAAAAAAGATATGTTTTCTTTTGCGGTTCACCCTAAAGAAAATGGAAAGCCGTACCAGACACGAATAAAGCCGGAAGGGGAATGCAAGGGTACCCATGGGCTGTTTTTTCTGTCCGGAGCGCTCGTTGTTTGCAACACGCATTGCGGTTGCGGCTCCCTGCCGGACTGACCGTCGGCTGCTCAGCGTGCGCGTCGCCGCCGAATAAAGCGCGCGTAGGCTCGCGCCACCGGCGATGTTGGATCCATTGCCTCCAGATACACTCCATCAGCGCACAGAGGCTCTGGTGCTTGTACCCGGGGCGCTGGCTTATCCTCATTTGCCTTTTTCCGCGTTGCGGCCTTGTCCAGCCCGGCCTTGCCCATGAGCAGGCTGACCTTTATGGCGCTAAAAAAGGGTTGTTCCATAAAGGCATTGACCCTCTCCAGCATTTCGCCCGCCATAAGGTGCAGCTCTTGCGCCAGCATGGCATCCTCTGCCCCGATAAGCAGAACATCCCGATGATGCCCCATGGGCCGCGCCAATGGGGCAAGATCAGGCCCCATGACCATGCTCCAGTTGAGCCAGAGCTGTTGCAAACGCGCCCGCGTTTCCCCCTGGCCGGGGGCCGCGCCAAGCCCAGCCATCACAGAGGCCATGACCTCCATGGCGTGCACGGGCTGAGAGTCTTTCTGTCGTTTGCGGAATACGGCCATCATCGTTCCTTAAAAACAGGCAGCGATCCCGATTCTGGCTGGGATCCGGGTGTTGCTGGGCGCGGGCTTCTGGCTGTGCCTGTTGTGAACATATTGACTATATGCTGATATATTGATACTTACATCAATCAAATTTGATTTACTGAACCTGGACAGATAATGGCACTTTTATTTTTCAAAGCTCTGTCGGACGAAACTCGCCTGCGGCTGGTCCATATTCTGCTGCATTACGAACTCTCGGTCAACGAGCTGGTCAGCATCCTTGATATGGGGCAATCGCGTGTTTCGCGGCACCTCAAGATCCTTACCGAGGCAGGGCTGCTCACCTCGCGACGCGATGGCCTGTGGGTTTTTTATGCCACGCCGCGCGCTGGCGAGGAGCTTGATTTCTTGCGCGCCATCACGCCCTTTGTCCACCCGGACGCCGCCATGCGGGCAGACCTCAATATGGCCGCCCAGATCCTTGAAGAACGCGCGCTTAAAACCCGCCAGTTCTTTAACGCCATTGCGGAAGACTGGGACGAGTTGAACCGCGAGGTTCTTGGCAGTTTTGACCTGGCCGAGGCCGTTTGCGATGCCATGCCTGGCGGCTGCGGCACGGCTGTAGACCTTGGCTGCGGCACGGGCGCGGTGCTCGCGCGCATGCTGCCCAAGGCGCAAGGCGTCATTGGCGTGGACGGCTCCGCCCGCATGCTTGAAATCTGCCGCCGACGCTTTACGCCGGAGGATCTGGCCGAGAACCGCGTTTCACTGCGCATTGGCGAACTGAGCCACCTGCCACTACGCGACCATGAGGCGGATTTTGCCTGCATCAACCTTGTGCTGCACCATCTTTCAGACCCGGCTGAAGGCCTGCGCGAAATCCGGCGCATCATGGCCGTGGGCGGCAGGCTCTTTGTGGCCGACTTTCAACGCCATGCCGATGAAACCATGCGTTCCCGCTACGGCGACCGCTGGCTTGGCTTTGACGAACAGCAGCTTGGCCTTGATCTGGCTGCGGCTGGCTTTGCGGTTTTGCACTGCAAGCACATGCAGGTGAACAGAAACATGACCATGCTCCTGCTCAGCGCCGAAGCCCGCTAAGAACCCTGCCCAACGGCCCATATTTTCCAAGATATTACCGACAACAACAAAATTGCGGATAGGAGAAAACAATGATTAAGCCTCTTGACCTGACCCTTGACTACAAAGTGGCCGACATATCCCTGGCTGACTTTGGCAAGAAGGAAATGCAGCTTTCCGAGCGTGAAACGCCCGGCCTCATGGAATGCATCAAAAAGTACGGCCCCACCCAGCCCCTCAAGGGCCTCAAGGTCACCGGCTCCCTGCACATGACCATTCAGACGGCCATGCTCATCAAGACCCTGCACGCCCTTGGCGCAGACATCCGCTGGGCCTCCTGCAACATCTTCTCCACCCAGGATCACGCCGCCGCCGCCATTGCGGAGACCGGCATGGCCAAGGTTTTTGCCTGGAAGGGCGAAACCCTTGAAGACTACTGGTGGTGCACGGAAATGGCCCTTACATGGCCTGACGGCAGCGGCCCCGACCTTATCGTGGACGACGGCGGCGACGCCACCCTGCTGATCCACAAGGGATATGAAGCGGAAAACGACCCCTCCATCCTTGACCAGCCCACCGACAACAAGGAATTTCAGTGCATTCTTGACCGCCTCAAGCTGCGCTTGAAGGAAAATCCCCAGCATTGGCACAAGGTTGCAGCCAAGGTAAAGGGTGTTTCGGAAGAAACCACCACCGGCGTTCACCGCCTTTACCAGCTTGAAGCCGCCGGAACCCTGCTGTTCCCGGCCATCAACGTCAACGACTCGGTCACCAAGTCCAAGTTCGACAACCTGTACGGCTGCCGCGAATCCCTGGCTGACGGCATCAAGCGCGCCACCGACATCATGGTGGCAGGCAAGGTTGTAGTGGTTGTGGGCTACGGCGATGTGGGCAAGGGCTGCGCCCAGTCCATGCGCGGCTTTGGCGCACGCGTGCTGGTGACGGAAATCGACCCCATCTGCGCCCTTCAGGCCGCCATGGAAGGCTTTGAAGTCACCACGGTTGAGAACGCCCTGGCCCAGGGCGATATCTATGTGACCTGCACCGGCAACTACCATGTCATCACCGGCGCCCACATGGAAGCCATGAAGGACGAAGCCATTGTGTGCAACATCGGCCATTTCGACAGCGAAATCGAAATGTCCTACCTGGAGAACACCCCCGGCATCACCTGCCTGAACATCAAGCCGCAAGTGGACAAATGGACGCTCAAGTCTGGCCGCAGCATCATTGTGCTGGCCGAGGGCCGTCTGGTTAACCTTGGCTGCGCCACCGGGCACGCCAGCTTTGTCATGTCCAACAGCTTTACCAACCAGACCCTTGCCCAGCTCAAGCTCGCCTCCGAGCCTCTGGAAAACAAGGTCTACACCCTGCCCAAGGAACTGGACGAAGAAGTGGCCCGTCTGCATCTTGCCCGTCTTGGCGTCAAGCTTACCACGCTTACCCCCGAGCAGGCCGAATATATCGGCGTGAAGGTCGAGGGGCCGTACAAGCCCAGCCATTATCGCTACTAAGCCAGTAAAGGAATATTCCCCCAAAAGGCCGGAGCATTGCTCCGGCCTTTTTTGTTTCCGCGCTCTCACATAAACAATACAAAATAATTACACTTTAATTTTAGTTATATTTCCTGTTTATCCTGGCTTGCTGTAAATTTTAAACAATTCTTAGCCCAATGATATATTTTACGTCATTTTGAATGGCATTTTTTAGCCACTTTATTGTGCTTTTTTTGTGGGATAAAAAAAAATTTTTGCTCTGTAATATCGTAAAATTAACGACGATCATATTATTGTTATATAATAAAATCGCATAAATCTTTCTTTCATTACCATTCAAGATGAATTTTTCTTTATTATACATTTTTTTATTATCATATTCATTTTCTGTATATCTATACTTAATAAAGCAACTTCCGATAACTCACTAATGATGAAATAATTTCCCGTATTCAAATCACAGCGTTCTAATCAAACTCCTTATTTCACATAAACCATAACACCGAGCATTACAAACCAACAAGACTATAGTGGAGAAGTATCATGAAGTTGAGTGTCAAGTTATCTCTGATGGCAGGATTTTTAATGGCTTTGACAATTGCCATTGGGCTTTTCAGCCTTGTGCAAATGTCAAAGATCAATGATGGAACAACAGATATTAATCAGAACTGGCTCCCCTCCACCAGATATGTCTTGAACCTCAACGTGAACACATCAGATTTTCGCCTTGCCCAGGTACAGCTCGCCAACAGTCCTGAAGCGCAGGACAGGGCTCGCTATCAGGCCAGAATGGAGGCCACGCTCAAAGATATTGAGAAGAACAAGTCGCAGTACGCACCGCTCATTGCTTCAGCCCAAGAGAGGAAGACCTACGAAGGGTTCCTGCGCGAATGGCAGAGCTACCTGGATACTTCAAAAGATGTGATCATGCTTGCCAACAAGGGGCAGATGGAAGAAGCGCGCGACCTCACCCGTGGCCAGACCAGGGCCATTTTTGAAAAAACAGCTGCCTACCTGGAAGATCTTGTCCGCATAAACACAGAGGGCAGCCTGGCAGCCAGCAAGGGCTGTGATGACTTGTACGCCTCGGCCAAGCTTTTGGTCATCTGCCTGCTGGTGGCCTCTATCCTGGCGGGAACCGCCACAGCGGTTGTGATCCTGCGCGGCACCCACAAGCAGCTGGGCAAAGACCCCGGTGAGCTGAACACTATTGCCCTGCGGGTTGTGGACGGCGACTACAACATTGACGATGGCAGCCCCAAGGCTGGCGTGTACGAATCCATTGTAGCCATGGTGGCGGCCCTCAAGAGCCATATCGACCATGCCAAGGAAGAATCCCGCAAGGCACAGGAAGCTGCGGAACAGGCCCATGAGGCCCAGATTGTGGCCGAAGAAGCCACCGCGCGCGCCGAAACAGCCCGCAAGGAAGGCCTGCTCGACGCCGCCACCCAGCTTGAAGGCGTGGTTAACGTCATCGCCTCCGCCTCAGAAGAACTTTCCGCCCAGATCGAGCAATCCTCGCAAGGTGCAGAACAGCAGGCCCACCGCATTGCGGACACCGCCACGGCAGTGGAAGAAATGAACGCCACGGTCATTGAAGTTGCCAAGAACGCCGGAGCCGGTGCAAACCTGTCCGCATCCACACAGAGCAAGGCCAAGGAAGGCGATGATGTAACCACAAAGTGTCGGCGAGCCATGGACGAGGTTCAGGCCGAAACAATCGGCCTCAAAACCAACATGGACACTCTTTCTGTCCACGCACAGGCCATCAACGAAATTATGACCGTTATCTCGGATATCGCCGATCAGACAAACCTGCTGGCGCTGAACGCAGCCATCGAAGCCGCGCGCGCTGGCGAGGCGGGCCGCGGCTTTGCGGTTGTGGCAGACGAAGTGCGCAAATTGGCAGAAAAGACCATGTCCTCCACCCAGGATGTGGGCAAGGCCATTCAGGCCATTCAGGAAAGTTCCAAAGAAGGTGTGCGGCGCATGGATCAGGCGGTTGGCAAGGTAAACCTTGCCGCCGATCTTGCCGAACAATGCGGCGCCGCGCTTACGGAAATCCTCAGCCTTGCGGAGCAGACAGCAGATCAGGTGCGCAGCATTGCAACCGCCAGCGAGGAGCAGTCCGCTTCTTCTGAAGAGATCGCCCGCTCGGTGGAACACGTCAATACCATTGCGTCTGAAACATCACAGGCAATGGGCGAAGCCAGCAAGGCTGTTTCCGAGCTGGCGGCGCAGGCCCAGAACCTGGCCCGCATCATAACCCAGCTCAAAAATTCCTAATTCTAGCTGCATGCAGTCACGAGGCGGCCTTGCTTTCGCAGGGCCGCCTTTTTTTGGCCCTGGCGCGGGGAACGCCACTCACCCGCGATTTTCCACGGCTGTCGCCCGCGCCGCCAAAGCTCGCCCCACTCCTCACCAGGAAGATATCCGCACGCCTGCCCTGGCGGCAGTGGCGACAACATGCTCTTCCATGGCCAGACGCGCTCCGTGCGAATTCCGCGACCGCAGATGCTCCAGCAGTGCCGCATGTTCGCGCATGGTGTCCACCAATCCTTCCTGATTGGAAAAAGGCAATCGCTGACTTTCTGAAAACAGATCAAAAAAAGGGCGCATGGCCTCAATAAAAAACGGATTGTTTGCCGCTTCAATCATCTGGGTATGAAAGGCGAAATCCAGTTGGGCAAAATGCTGCACATCACCGCGCACACTGGCCTGCTTCATGTCGTCCAGCATGGCTGCCATATCGTCCATCTGGGCCTGCGTGGCGTTCAGGGCCACCAGGGCGGCAATGGCCGGCTCTATGGCATGTCTGAACTGAAAAATCTGCGTTTCCTTACCCGTAATAAATGACCGGTCAAACCGCGTGACAGGCACCACAGGCAGGCTCTCCTGCGCGCGCGTCACCAAAAACACGCCCTTGCCGGGCTGAATGGTCACCTTGCCCATGGTCTCCAGAATGACCAGAGCCTCGCGCACTGTGGGGCGGCTGACTCCCAAAGATTCCGCAAGCGCGCGCTGGGGGGGCAATTTATGCCCTTCTTGCCAGTTATTATCTAAAATCATTGACAAAATGCTTTCAGCGGCTTCTTCCGAGCTAGATTTCCACATATTTGTATTTTTTTCCAGTTTTTCCTGTAATTTAGCGCACATAGTTTCCACCAATTTGTAGAAGTAATATTTTTCGTTTACCCATGTTGACAAATTTGTAGAAAACGAGCAATCATTTTTTACCGGTCTTACCAGAAATTGACCAAATTGTGGATAATTCCGGGTTTACTCAAACATTTTTTCGGGGGACGTCATGCAATTTTTTTTCAGCCGCCTTGGCTTCATCCTGGCCGTCATGCTGCTGAGCGCAGCCCTGCCGCAATCCCTTTACGCGCAACAAACGGACAACACGCTTGAATCAATAAAAAAATCAGGCGTTATCTCCATTGCTGTTCCGCAGGACTTTCCCCCCTTTGGTTCTGTGGGCGCCGACATGCAGCCTGTGGGTTACGACATTGATACTGCCCGGCTTATTGCGAAAAGCCTTGGCGTCAAGTTGAAGCTCGTGCCGGTAACCAGCACAAACCGCATTCCCTACCTTACCACAGGCAAGGTTGATCTGGTCATCTCCTCACTGGGCAAGAACGCCGAACGCGAAAAAGCCATCGATTTTTCAGTGGCCTACGCGCCTTTCTTTAACGGCGTATTCGGCCCCGCCGATCTCAAGGTCGCCACGGCAGAAGACCTGGCTGGCAAGACCATTGCGGTAACCCGTGGCGCGGTTGAGGACATGGAACTGACCAAGATTGCGCCCGCATCCACAGAAATTCGCCGATTTGAAGACAACAGCTCGACCATCGCCGCCTACCTTTCCGGCCAGGTGCAGATGGTTGCCACGGGCAACGTTGTGGCAGCCTCCATCAACGGACAAAATCCGTACAAGCATCTGGAAGTCAAATTCCTCATCAAGAACTCGCCCTGCTATATCGGGCTGAACAAAAACGAGCCGGAACTGCAAAAGGCTGTGGACGACATCATCACCCAGGCAAAGAAAGACGGGCAGCTTGAAGCCATTGCGCAAACATGGCTGCACACCTCCCTGCCACAGGATTTTTAAAGATTTTCTGTTGCTTGCCAAACAGGATAGAGAGGAACAACGTGCTTACCAGCTCTTTACCGGTAAGACCACAAGGTTATAACGGCAAGATCCGGATACGGCAACCTCGCAACGCTGCAAAATAGCGGCTTTGCCGCAGCAGCCAGGACGTATGGAGGTGGTCGCCTAGAGCGACCTCCAGTTAGGGGAACAGCCATGGCCTATCAGTTTACCTTCGAGCCCATTGCGGCAAACTGGCCATTGCTGGTTCAGGGGGCAGCACTGACGCTGGCCCTCACGGCGGTCAGCGCCACGGTGGGCCTTGCCGTGGGCATTTTGGGAGCGGTTTCGCGCGAGTGGCGGTTGCCCTTCTTGCACCCGTTTTTTACCGCCTATGTCGAATGCGTCCGCAACACGCCCTTTATTGTGCAATTGTACTTCATATACTTCGGCCTGCCCGCCCTTGGGGTGCGGCTGAACGGATGGGAAGCCTCCGTACTGGCAATGGTCATCAACCTTGGCGCGTATTCGACAGAGATCATCCGCGCTGGCGTGGCGGCTGTGCCCAAGGGTCTGATTGAAGCCGCAGACTCCCTGGCCATGAGCCGCTGGCAGTGCCTGTTCCACGTGATTCTGCGCCCGGCGCTCAAAACCGTGTGGCCCGCCCTGTGCAGCCAGATTGTCATTGTCATGCTGGGGTCTTCGGTATGCTCGCAGATCGCCGCCGAGGAGCTGACCTTTGAGGCCAACCTCATCCAGAGCCGCACGTTCCGCGCCTTTGAAGTCTACCTCGCCAGCACGCTCATGTACCTTGCCCTGGCCATCGCCGTGCGCAAGAGCCTGCATGCCTTTGGCAAACACTGCATCCGCAGGGGGCGCGCATGATCAGCTTCTCTATCTGGGACATGGTGCGCCATCTGCTTACGGGCGCGGGCTGGACAATCGTCCTTTCTGCCATCGCTTTCGCTCTTGGCGGCGCCATGGGCCTCATTGTGCTGTTTGTGCGCATTTCGCCCAAGGCCCAAATGCGCGCCCTGGCCATGACGTATATTGAGTTTTTTCAGGATACGCCGCTGCTTATGCAGTTTTTTCTCATCTTTTTCGGGCTGGCCCTGTTTGGGGTGGACATTTCGCCCCTGGCCGCCGCCACGCTGGGCCTTACGTTCTTTACCAGCGCGTACCTTGCTGAAATCTGGCGCGGATGCGTTGAGGCGCTGCCAATGGGTCAGTGGGAGGCATCGGCGTGCCTCGCCATGAACCGTTACGAGCAGCTGCGTCATGTCATTCTACCCCAGGCCTTGCGCATAGCCATCCCCCCGACTGTGGGCTTTTCAGTACAGGTCGTCAAAGGAACAGCCGTGGCCTCGATCATCGGCCTTGTGGAAATAACCAAAACCGGAACCATGATCGCCAACGCGACCTTCAGGCCGCTGCTGGTGTACGGCCTTGTGGCTGCGGGGTATTTTCTCATGTGCTATCCGCTGTCGGCCTTTGCCCGTTGCATCGAAAGGAGGCTCCATGTCGCTGGTCGTCGTTGATGAACTGCACAAGCAGTTCGGTGAAACCAAGGTGCTGCGTGGGGTCAACCTCACAGTGGAAGAAGGCGACGTTGTGGCCGTCATTGGCCGAAGCGGATCCGGCAAGAGCACGTTTTTGCGCATTCTCAACGGGCTGGAAACCTTTGACGCGGGTTTTGTGAAGATTGACGGCGACCGCGTCCATGGGCTGGAAAACGACTTGCGCCCCCTGCGGCTCAAGGTGGGCATGGTCTTTCAGCAGTTCAACCTCTTTCCCCACCTTACGGCCGGGGAAAACGTCATGCTGGCCCCGCGCATCGTCAAAAAAGAACCGGAAGCCGAAGTGCGGGAGCTTGCCGCAGAAATGCTCGCCCGGGTGGGCCTTGCCGACAAGTTCAACGCCTTTCCCGATCAGTTGTCCGGCGGACAGCAGCAGCGGGTGGCCATTGCCCGCGCGCTTGCCATGCGCCCCAAGATGCTGCTGTGCGACGAAATAACCTCCGCCCTTGATCCCGAGCTGGTGGGCGAGGTGCTTGAGGTCGTGCGCAAGCTTGCGGCGGAAGGCATGACCCTGATCATGGTCACGCACGAAATGCGCTTTGCGCGCGAAGTAGGCAATAAACTGGTGTTCATGCACCAGGGCAAGGTTCACGAGGCCGGGGCCCCCAAGGCGCTTTTTGCCAAGCCCGGCACTCCGGAACTGGCTTCGTTCATCCAGACGGTGAACTGAGCATTATGGGCAATTTATCAACAATTGCTCCGGCGTCCGCCCATGCGAACGCCCGTTGCGGGGACCGGCGCGCTGTGCCCGGTCTGGGCAAACGAAACTAAATCTGCTCAAGGAGAAAACATGTCTTATCCAGAGGGTTTGCTGAAAACACGGGCGGTCATCCGGCCCGGCGAATATGCGGTCATTCCGCCGGAAGGTCGGGTGCGCAACGTCATACCCGGCATCGAGGGATGCAACATGTCCATCATTGCCTCCCCAAAGCTGGGCGCAAGTTTTGTGCAGTATGTGGGCACCGCCCTGCCTGGCGGGGGTACCGTTGCCCCCTTTGCGCAAGAGCCGGGGGTGGAAGCATTTTTATATGTCATGGACGGCGAAGGCGCGCTGACCGCCGCCACCTGCGGGCAGAAGCACACGCTGGCCCCCGGCGGCTACGTGTTTGCCCCCGCTGGCAAAGGCCTTGAATTTACCAACACCACCAATGCCCCTGTGCGCTTTCTGCTCTACAAGCAGCGCTACATTGCCCTGCCCGGCCACGAGGCCGAAGTCGTATTCGGTAATACCGCAACAATGGAAGAACGCATCTACGAAGACATGGCCAACGTGTTTATCCGCGATCTGCTGCCCACTCACTTGGGCTTTGACATGAACATGCACACCCTCAGCTTTGACCCCGCAGGCTGCCACCCCTTTGTGGAAACCCATGTGCAGGAGCACGGGGCCTACCTGCTGGAAGGCGAAGGCATCTATCTGCTGGGGGCCGAGTGGATTCAGGTGCAGAAGGAAGACTTCATTTTCTTTGGCCCCTATACCCCGCAGGCCGTATACGCCACTGGCAGGGGACGGCTCACGTACATCTATTCCAAAGACTGCAACCGCGATGTGGCCCTCTAGCCTCCCGCTTTTTCAATAAGGATATACCATGTCACAGTTTGGCGAAATTTACAGGGACGAAGACGTTGATATCTCCGTGCTGCACGGCAAGACCATTGCCATCATCGGTTACGGCAGCCAGGGCAAGGCCCAGGGCAAAAGCCTGCGCGACAGCGGCATCAACGTGATTGTGGGCGTTGGCGACAGGACAGTGCACAACAGCTGGAAGGACGCCGAGGCCGACGGCTTTGCCGTGTACGACATCGAGGAGGCCGTCAAAAAGGCGGATATCGTCCATATCCTGCTGCAAGACCCGGCCCAGCCCGCCGCGTACTATTCTTCCATCCACGCCCACCTGCGCCCCGGCCAGACCCTCAGCTTTGCGCACGGTTTTGCCATCCTCTACGGCACCATCAAGCCGCCCAGGGATGTGGACGTCATCCTCTTTGTGCCCAACGGCCCCGGCCCGGTGGTGCGCCGCAAGTTCAAGGAAGGCTCCGGCATCTACGGCGCGGTGGCCGTTGATCAGGACGCCAGCGGCCATGCCGCCGCCACGGCCCTTGCCATTGCCAAGGGCGTGGGCAGCACCCGCGTGGGCACCATCAAGCTCTCGTTCCAGCACGAAACCGAGGGCGACAATTTTGAAGAACAGGTGCTCTACGGCGGTGCCATCCAGCTCATGCGCTCCATCTACAAGGTCATGACCGATAACGGCTATCCGGCTTCTTTCGCCTATGCCAAAGCCGTGCGCTCCATCCGCTCCATCATTGACGATATCGACGAAGTGGGCGTGGAAGAATACCTCACCCGCCGCGCCAGCCGCACCTGCGAATTTGCCGTACGTACATCCGGCCCGCGCGTCATCAACGAAGACGCCATCCAGCAAATTTTTGAAGAAACGGAAAAAGGCATCTTTGCCCGCAACTGGCTGAATGAATTCAATCTGGGCATGCCCACTCTCAACCGCATGCGCCGCACATGGGCCGATTCGGACATGGAGCGCACCGGCAAGCTGTTCCGCGACAAATTCGGCATGTCATAGGATTTATCCGCCGCTGGCGGGGGCAGCTTGGGCCACGGCATGACGGCCCGTGCCCCCGCCGAATGAATAGAGCCAGAACCAAGGGAGAAGGCATGAACTCTGTGCGTGTAGACAAGGCGCGGCTGCAAAACCGCATGGAAGCAATATCTGCATTCGGGGCAACCGCGGGCGGCGGCGTCACCCGGCTGGCCCTGTCCGATGCAGACAAAGACGCCCGGCAGCAACTCAGCGCATGGCTGAAGGAACTGGGTTGCGAAATCCATGTGGACGGCATGGGCAACATCTTTGCCGTGCTGCCGGGCAGGGACAGAACCCTGCCCCCGGTGATGACAGGCTCTCACGGCGATTCCCAGCCGCTCGGCGGGCGCTTTGACGGCATGCTGGGCGTTGTGGCTGGCGTGGAGGTTGTGAACGCCCTGCGCGATGCGGGAGTGACCCTGCTACGCGATCTGGTGGTGGCCGACTGGACAAATGAGGAAGGCTCCCGCTTCACCCCCGGCTGCTCCGGTTCCGGCGTATGGGCTGGCAAACTGGAACAGCATGATATGTACGCCCTCAAAGACCAGCAAGGCCTTACCCTTGGCGAAGAACTTACACGCATCGGCTTTCGGGGCGATTCCAGTTATTTCCCCCGCCCTGTGCATGCGGCCTTTGAACTGCACATAGAGCAAGGGCCTGTGCTGGAAGAGAAAAGCATCCCCATCGGCATACCGCAGGGCATTGTGTGCCTGCGCTGGTACAATGTGCGCGTGCAGGGCGTGCCCAACCATGCCGGGCCAACGCCCATGACCAGCAGGCAGGACGCCATATACGCCTTTTCGCTCATGGCGGCGCGCATTTTCGAGATTGCCCGCGACTCGGGTCAGGTGGTGGCCACTGTGGGCGAAGTGCATGCCTCGCCCAACTCGCGCAACGTCATTGCCGGGGATGTGCAGTTCACCATTGATGTGCGCGGCTGGGACGAAGCCGCCACGGATGCCGTGTGCCAACGCATTGAGGCCGCGCTGGCCGAAGCCGCGCAACTGGCGGGGTGCAAGGCAACGCACGAACGCATCTGGCAGGTTTCGCGCGTGCCCTTTGACCAGCGCCTGCGCGAAATGGTGCGCGAGGCTGCGACAAACCTTGGCCTGCCCTGCCTGGACATGGTCTCCGGAGCCTCGCACGACATGATCTACATTGCCCAGGTTGCGCCGGGTGCCATGATATTTGTGCCAAGCATGGGCGGGCGCAGTCATGCCGAGGTAGAAAACACCTCGTGGGAAGACTGCACGGCAGGCGCGGACGTGCTGCTGCACTGTCTGATGCGCACGGGCAACGAACCCGGCTAAAGCAGTTTCAAGCCACGAAATTTTACGGGGGAGGGGTTTATTCCCTCCCCTGCGCCCTCGCATCATCGCTTCTGCCGTATTCCAATTCCAGGGATCTTTCTGTCAGGTGGAATCCGCCCACCCCTGCCCCAAGAGGCGCATTGCCCAGCAAGGCTTTGCCGTGTATGGTTGCCGCTCGCCGAACAGCTTCGGCAGGAACCCGCGTAAAGGACTACAATGCAGAAAGTGACCATCCATACTGACGGCTCATGTCTGGGCAATCCCGGCCCCGGCGGCTGGGCCGCCGTACTCAAACTTGACGATCAGGACTACCGCAAGGAATTTGCCGGCGGCTACAAGCTGACCACCAACAACCGCATGGAAATTCTGGCGGTTGTGGAGGCTCTGAGCCAGTTGCAAAACCCCTGCGAAGTCGAGCTCTACTCCGACTCAAAATACGTATGCGACAGCATTGAAAAGCGTTGGGTCTGGGGCTGGCAGAAAAAGGGCTGGATCAAGAGCGACAAAAAGCCCGCCCTCAATGTTGACCTGTGGAAGCGCCTGCTGCCCCTGCTTGCCACCCACAAGGTGCGCATGCGCTGGCTGAAGGGCCATGCCGGGCATCCCGAAAATGAACGTTGCGATGTTCTGGCCCGCGCGGAAGCTGGCCGCAGGGATCTGCCCCCAGACACGGGCTACAATCCCTAGCCACGATACATCCTTGTTTTTGCCCTTGCGGACGTAGCCGCAAGGGCGCGCAAACCCTTGACTGTTCCGCATTTCAGCTCCCGGCAGCGCCAAGCCCACCAGCATGACAGCAACCACCCCAGATACCGCACTCACACTCGCAAGCCTCTGGCATTCTCTGGGCTGGCCCTTGCTGCGTCTGCTGCTGGGGCTGGCTGTGGGCCTGCTTGTGGCAAACCTGCTGGAGGCCCTGCGCTGGACGCGCCATCTGGCCCGGCTTGCCGCGCCCCTGGCCCAGACCGCCCACCTGCGCGAAGTCGCGGGCGCGAGTTTTTCGCTGGCCTTTGTGTCCCCCGCCGCCGCCAACGGCCTGCTCTCTGACAGCCATAATCTGGGCGAACTATCCAGCAACGAGCTTATGCTGGCAAACCTCTTCAACAGCCTGCCAGCCTATCTTGTGCACACGCCCACCATTTTTCTGCTCACATGGCCGGTACTGGGCACTCCTGCCCTTGTATATGTGGGGCTTACATTTATTGCCGCCGCAGGGCGCACGGGCTTTACCGTTGTGCTTTCACGCTGGCTGCTGCCGCCGCCACCGCCGGGCTGTATTGCCTGCCAGAACATCAAGCAGGCGGGCACATCCTGGCGAGAAGCCCTGAACAAGGCCTGGCGGCGCTTTTTGCGGCGTCTTCCCAAGCTGGTATACTTCACGGCGCCCATTTATGTGCTTATGTTCTGCATGCAGCGCTACGGCTATTTTGCCCTGGCAGAGGCATGGCTGGCCGATCACATGGGCTGGCTCTCGTTTTTGAAGCCGCAGGCCATGGGCATCATTGTGCTGCACCTGGCGGCGGAGCTTGGCGCGGCACTCGGCGCAGCGGGCAGCGTGCTGCAAACGGGCGGGCTTTCGCCGCGCGATGTGGTGCTGGCCCTCATGGTGGGCAATATCCTTTCCACACCCATGCGGGCCATACGGCACCAGCTGCCGTCCTATGCGGGTTTTTTCCGCCCGGCGCTGGCCCTGCGGCTTATCCTCGCCAATCAGGGGCTGCGCGCCGCCAGCATGACGGTTGTGACCCTTGTTTACTACTTCTGCACATAAGGACAAAACATGCGCACCCCTCCTGAGCTTGAAGAAGTGCAAGAAGACTTCAATATGGGCATTATCTGCGCGCAGCAGGTATTGGCCCACTTTGCCGACAGGCTTGGCCTGACGGAAGAAACAGCCTTGCGCATAGCCTCGGCCTTCGGCTCCGGCATGGGCCGGGCCGAAGTGTGCGGCTGCGTTTCCGGCTCGCTCATGGTGCTGGGCATGCTGCACGGCCCGAGCGGCCCGTGTTCACGCCCGCAAAAGGATGCCTTTTACGCCCGGCGCGATGCCTTTACCGAGGCTTTTGCCAAGGCTCACGGCAGCTTGCAGTGCCGGGGCGTTCTGGGGCATGACCTCACCACGCCCGAGGGCATGACCGCCGTCAAACAGAACAATCTTTTTATCAAAACCTGTGCGCCGCTGGTTTGCCATACCTGCGCGCTGCTCGAAGAATACCTCTAGGAGTATTGCATGACTGACACCGCCACCCCGGCTACCGATACCCAGGCAACCGAGGCCGCAGCGGCCCCCGCCGCGCATGCCGCCCGCATTCAGGTGGTCAAGCCGGAACACACGGGCGCGCGCGTGACCGTCCTTGTGCAACCGGAAGAAAAATACCTTTCCATGCCCCGGCCCAAGACCTCGCGCCAGCTGCTTGCAGCCCTTGGCCTTGCCGAAGAAACCGCCCTTGTGGCCCGCAACGGCCAGTTGCTTACTCCTGACCGCCACATCTGGCCCAACGACGATCTGCTGGTGCGCAAGGTAGCCTCCTCGGGCTAGGCCCGACCTTGCCGCGCCAAGAGGAAAATGGTACCCGCAATATATGCTGAACCTAGACCTTTCCCAGGTGCTGAGCACCTTGGCCGTAGCCGCTGTACCCGCTCTTCTGGGCATCATTCTGCATGAAGTGGCCCACGGATGGGTGGCCTACCGTTGCGGCGACCCGACCGCAAAATTCATGGGGCGGCTGACCCTGAACCCCCTGCCCCATATTGACCCCATGGGCCTGTTGGCCTTTGTGCTGACCAGCCTTTCCGGGGCCTTTGTGTTCGGCTGGGCCAAGCCCGTGCCAGTCAATCCCCGTTACTTCCGCAATCCCGCAAAAGACATGATGCTGGTGGCTCTTGCCGGGCCGCTCACAAACTTTTTGCTGGCAGGGCTTTTTGGCATTCTGCTGTGGGCGGTGCTGCATGTTTTTCCGCCGCAAGAATGGATGAACAGCACAAGTTACGTCTTTGCGCTCAAGACCATCCAGACCGGCGTAATCATTAATTTCGGGCTGGGTTGGCTCAATCTGATGCCCATTCCTCCGCTGGACGGCAGCAAGGTTGTGGCCTATTTTCTGCCCCCAACCGCCGCATATCGTTACCTGAGTGTGGAGCGTTACGGATTTGTCATTCTTTTGTTGTTGCTGTTCACCGGGGCGCTCGGGCTTGTGCTTGGCCCGCTGGTCAGCGGCAGCGCCCTTGGCCTGCTGTCGCTGCTGGGCATCATTTAGACCACCTTGCCTTTGAGAATGCATTTCTTAGAGATGGCCGCACCCGCTGGCAAACGCGCCGCGCACAACGAGGCTTGCAGTGAAATTCGTTGCCGTTGATTACGGTCTGGCCCGCACGGGCCTTGCCGCATCCGACCCTGATGGGCGGCTGGCCTTTCCGCTGGCTACCTTGCGGCTTGAGGATTTTACCGACCGCAAGGCCTTTCTGGCCGCCCTTGCCGAGCGCATTGCCGAGGCCGGGGCGGAAGCGGTGGTGGTAGGTTTGCCCCTGACTCTTGATGGGGAAGAAACCATGACCACGCGCCAGATACGCAACGTAACCGAGCGCCTCAAGCGCCGGGTGCCGCTGCCTTTTTTCTTTATGATTGAGGCGCTGAGTTCCGAGGAAGCCTGGGCCGACCTGCGCGAGGCCGGTCTGAAAATGCGCAAACGCAAGGCCGTGCTTGACCAGCAGGCCGCCGTGCGCATTCTTTCTTCCTTTCTTTCGCTTGCGCCCCAAGACCGGAGACCCGCATGAAAACACTGTTGCGCGCGCTGGGCCTGCTGTTTTTGCTGGCCCTCGCTGGCGGAGGATGGGTGGCTTACGAGGCTCACACCTTCCTCACCACCGCACCGGAAACCCCAGGCCGCGATGTCTTTTTTGACGTGCCCGCCGGGGCGCGTCTGGCGCAGGTAAGCGCAGGGCTGGTCAAGCAGGGAGTTGTTACCGACGCCCGCAAACTTGACCTGCTGGCCCGCTATAAAAAATGGGAAAACCGCCTCCAGGCTGGCAGATTCGCCCTCAATACCGGCTGGCTGCCGGAAAAGGTGCTGGACGAGCTGGTCAACGGGCACCCCGTGCTGTACCGCGTCACCGTGCCGGAAGGCCTCACATGGTGGCAGACGGGCAAGGTGCTGGAAGAAGCCGGGCTGGTGGTTTTTGACGACTTTCGCAAGGTCGTGACCGACCCGGACTTTCTGCGTCATTACGGCATCCCCTTTGCCACGGCTGAGGGCTTTTTGATGCCGGATACGTATCTGCTCAAAAAGAATGACGTCGTTGATCTGGCGCAGGCCAAGGCAGTCGCCGGCCGCATGGTGGACAACTTCTGGCGCAAGACCGCCAACGTGTGGCCAGACGGCAAAAAACCGGGGCCAAGCCAGACCGAACAGCTCAAAACATGGGTTATCCTTGCTTCCATTGTGGAAAAGGAAACAGGCATTGACGCAGAACGCGCCCGCGTGGCCGGGGTCTACCAGAACCGCATCAACAAGGGCATGCTGCTTCAGGCCGACCCCACGGTGATTTACGGGCTGGGCCCCAAGTTTGACGGCAACCTGCGCCGCCGCGATCTGGACGATCCCAACAATCTTTACAACACGTATCAGCGCCCCGGCCTGACGCCTGGCCCCATATGTTCGTTCGGCGCTGCGGCCCTTGCCGCAGCTGTCCGCCCCGAGGCGCACAACTATCTGTACTTTGTGGCGAAATTCGATGGTGGCGAGCATGTTTTTTCCACCAACCTCAATGACCACAACAAGGCCGTGCGGCAGTATCTGCAAAACCGCCGCAATGCCAAGCCCGCCGCGCCCGACGCGCGCTGAGGAGGCCCCTGTGAAGTACCTCATCGTTGAAGACTTTTCTGGTCAGGAAGTGCCTTTCATCTTTCCGCGCCGTGTAGACCACAGCGACATGCGCGAACAATTGCCCTACAGCCGCGTTGTTTCCGCCGGTTTTGTGGAACTGGGGCCTGAGGGTTTTGCCTGCTCCGGCGGCAACCCCGAGCTGCAGCTCAAAGCCAGGCCAGAGGCAGACGCGGCCATCATTGCCGAGGCCCTGCGACAACGCTGACAGCCCTGCCGCAAGGCAATCCCTGCCGATACCCTACGGAGCGCAAGTATGCCCAAGCCGCAGCCGAGCATACCCGGCCTTGTCATAGGCGGCACGGGCAGTAATGCGGGCAAAACCACCTTTACCCTTTCCCTGCTCTGCGCCCTGCACGCTCGCGGGCTCATGGCCCGCGCTGCCAAGACCGGGCCGGATTATATTGATGCGGCCTTTCATGCGGCGCTGACAGACCAGCCCGCTGCCAATCTGGACACATGGATGTGCCGGGAAGCCGCGCCGTCCCCTGCCGAACACCCCCTGCCCGCAGGGCGCATCCCCAAAGGACTGGGCCGCGTTTTTGAACGCATGTCCGCAGGTTGTTCCCGGCATGGGAACGCGGAGGGCGTAAAGGCCGGAACAAACCCTTCCGCCAGGCCAGACCTGCTGCTGGTGGAAGGAGCCATGGGCCTCTATGACGGAGGGCACCGTGGCGCGGGCAGCACTGCGCATCTGGCCTCCCTGCTGGGTCTGCCCGTGCTGCTGGTGCTCAACGCAGGCGGCATGGGGCAGTCCATTGCCGCGCTGGCAGAGGGCTTTCTGCATCACCGTCCCGCATGGGCTGGCGGCCTGCCTGTCCGTTTTCTTGGCATGGTGTGCACCCATGTGGGCAGCGCCCGCCACGCCGACCTGCTGCGCCAGTCATTGGCGCCCTTGACCAAGAGCACTGGTGTTCCCCTGTTAGGCTTGCTGCCCCGTCAGGGCGCGCCGGAACTTCCCTCCCGCCATCTGGGGCTTGTGGAAGCGCGCGAGGCCCTGCCTGCGGTGGACAGACAAGCCTTGACCCAATGGGTTGAGCAGCACTGCGACCTGAACCGCATGCTCAAACTGGCGGGCGTGCGGACGCCACAAAGGGCCGTCAATGCAGACACGTCCGGCGCGCCAGTGCCGGAAGCTGCCCGGCAAGCGCGGTTATCCGAGGCACATGAGCCGCCGTCAGACAGATTCTTTCCACTTTCAGACGCACAAGCGCAGCACCCACCCCGCTCCCAACGCAGGCGCAGGCCTGTTGTGGGTCTGGCCTGGGATGAGGCTTTCAGCTTTTGCTATGCGGATCTGCCCGCCGTGCTGCATGAGCTTGGGGCGCGCATTGTCACCTTTTCCCCATTGCGGGACGCCGCGCCGCCAACTGAGTGTTCTGGCCTGTACTTTCCCGGCGGCTACCCGGAACTGCATGCCTCGGGCCTTGCCGCCAATACGGGCATGCGCGACGCCCTGCACGGGCTGGCTGCACAGGGCATGCCCATGTACGGCGAGTGCGGGGGCTATATCTACCTCATGCAGTCCGTGCAGATTGCAGGGCAAGGCCACGCCATGAGCGGCCTCCTGCCGCGCAACTGCGCACTCGGCGCAAACAAGGCTGCTTTGGGCTACCGGGCCGCGCAAACCGCTCCTGACTGGCCCGCGCCCACGTGTCCCACGCTTAAATGGCCTGCCGCCCGCCCCTTGTGGGTGCGCGGGCACGAATTTCATTATGCGCAGGAAGAAGAAGTCCCCCTGCCCGCCCCATGTCGTCCCCTATGGAAGCTCTACGACAGCCAGGGCCGATTTTTGCGGGATGAAGGCTGCCGCCTCGGCTCCGTGGCCGGATCATGGCTGCACTGCTATCCCGAAGGCTCCCGCCGCTTCTGGCGCGCATGGCTGCGCACCTGCGCCGCCTATTTTTCAGACACACGCCCCTGAGGATCTTATGGTTCACACCCCCACAGACAAAATCAGTGTTGACCTTGACCCGGCCTGCACCCCTGCCGAGATTGAAAACCGCTCTTTCGCCATCATAGATGCGGAAATTCCCGAACCGCGAGCCTTTAGCGGCCCGCTCTGGCAAGTGGCCCGTCGCTGTGTCCACACCCTTGGCGATACGGATATCGTGGACGACCTGCGGCTGAGCGCCCAGGGCCTTGAATCTGGCGTGAACGCCCTGCTCGCGGGCTGCACCGTGTATACCGACACCCGCATGGCCGCCGCTGGCCTGCCCATGCGCCGCCTTGAACCGCTGGGGGTAACGGTGACGCCGCTCATGGCCCTGCCCGGTCTTGCGGAGCTGGCCGCCAGCCGGGGCACCACACGCTCCCGCGCCGGGCTTGAGAGCATTGCGCAAAACATGGGCGGCAATATTGTGGTCATCGGCAACGCGCCCACAGCCCTGCTGGGGCTTCTGGACGTGCTTGCGCAAGGCGCGCAGCCACCTGCCCTCATCGTGGGCATGCCTGTGGGCTTTGTGAACGCGGCGCAGTCAAAGGAACTTTTGCGGCAAAGCCCCTGGCCCCACTTTACCCTGCTGGGACGCAAGGGCGGCTCCGCTGTGGCGGCGGCCTGCATCAACGCGCTGGCGGACATAGCCCTTGCGCGGCGGGGCCTCACCCAGGTTGCGGCTCTTTAGATAAAGCACCGGGTGGCAGTTTTTTCAGCAAAAATCTGGATACTTGCTCGTTAGAAAAAATGGGCATTCCCTGAACATGAACACGTTCAGGGAATGCCCATCAGCTTTTGGCAGCTAAACCTTGAAGAATCCGTCATACGGGCACAACCTGCCGTCTTTGCAGCCTTGACCTTGGGCAGTCCTTGCTATTTTTTTCATAGCGCGCTATTTATTCCATAGCGCGCGCAAGAACACTACCTTTGCTTGCAGCTTCCCAAAATGCGCGGAGCGCAAGCCGCAAGATCAAACGACAAGGAGCAAACCATGCCCGTCATTACCATAGCCATGCACAGCACCACGGAAGAAGTGAAGAAAAATCTCATTGAAGGCCTGACCGCAGCCGCAGTCGCGGCAACGTCTGTTCCGCAGGAAAAGTTCGTGGTCTTTATTGAGGAATACGCAACCGATGCCATCGGTTTGGGAGGCCGGACGCTCAAGGCCATCAAGGCCGCGCAACACTAATCTGCGCCCGATTATGCAGGAATCCCCGGGGGAGGCGGCTACGCAAGCCTTTTGCTGAGCAGTTCGCTCCAGCGTTCGGCCTCCTCCGGGGCCACTTCCATAGCCCAGGTGATGGCCCAGGCTCCAAATGGCTCCAGCAGAAGGCTCAACTCCACACCCATGTCTGTCAGGGCATAGCCGTCATTGGTGGTGCACACGAGCTTTGCCTCGCGCAGTTCTTTCAAACGGCTGTTGAGCACCGCCGGGGATATGGATTCGCAGGCCTCCTGCAAGGCGCGGAATGTGGCCGGGCCCTTGCGCAGTTGCCAGATGACGCCCATGGCCCACCGCTTGCCCAGCAGGTCAAACAGCGCCATGAGCGGCACGCCGCTGCGGGAACCGCGAACAGGTTTACCTGGTGTGGGTATGCTCATGCTTCCGCCGCTTTAGCGCTGAACAATACGGTGCCATATCAGCAGTTAACCTTGCTTGCGGGGCTTTTCAGCCTCATCAGCTGCGGAGGCATCAACGGGCTTTGACGCGTCAGCGGGCATGGCTGCGCTGTCCGCAGGGGTCGCGCCAGTCGTATCTTCAGACGGATTTACCGTGTCGGGGCTGATAATTTCCGCATCGGTCACATCGTCGTCATGTCCCGCCGTTCCATTGCGGTCAGCCGCGGCATCACCCGATGCAGCTTCGGCGTCAAGGGCCGGGGGCAAGGCCTGCGCCTCCACCACATGCCCGCCAAGGGCCAGACGCTGCACCTCATTTTGCGGCAGGGGTATGCAGCCCTTGTCCACCAGCACAATGCCCGTGCGTTCCAGCACCTCGCGCCGGTATTCATATTCCTGCTGCATGCGGTGGTGGCGGTACACAAACCAGCGGTGCACCAGATAGCACACGGCAATAAGCGCGGCCAGACTGCCCGCAATCCAGGGGATATATTCAGTCAGCGCGCCGCCAAGGCGCATCAGGGCAGAGAATGCCCCGTCCACAAAAAACAGCCCCGCACCCAGCAGCATGATGCCCAGCAGCAAAACCACCGTGGGCGCATTGCGGATTATGGCATAGAAACGGCGCAGCCGTTCAGGCACCTGCTCATCGTCAGCCGCCTGCCCGGATCCCTGCCCGCCCTGCATGCTGTCCTCGCGCCCCAGATAGCGCGAAACCCAGGTGCCGGAGAGGTGCACAATGAGCATCAGCCCCACAGGGGCGAGCACCGCGGCAACGGCCCAGCCAAGCCAGGGAAAACGCGCCAGCGGCGGGCCGCCAGGAACATCCGGCGCGGCATGCATGACGCCGTAAAAAAAAGAAATGCCGCCAACAATCATCTCTACAAAAAAGATGGCGACCATAAGATATATGAGCGCGTCCTTGTACGGGCCAGCGTACCAGGCTACGCGATCCTGACGGCGGCCTTTACCCGCAGAAGATGCGGACTTGCCTTGCGTTTCGGATCCTTTATTCTCTGCTTTCTGCATTCTTTACCTCGGTCCTCAAAACATACGATGCGGCGCTTTTTCCCGCAAGCCCCCATACCCCGAAACAAGGATTTCACCGTTGCGCGCCGCTCTTGCCCAGAACGCGCATCTGGCTTACTTTGCCTGCATGCACACTGGGAGGTTCTCATGCATGTTCTGGTAACAGGCGCAGCGGGCTTTATTGGATACCATCTTTCCCAACGGCTTCTGGCCGATGGGCACAGCGTGGTGGGCGTTGATAATTGCAACGACTATTACGATGTGCAACTAAAAAAAGACCGTCTGGCCCAACTTGCCGCCATGCCGGAGGCGCAGCGCTTCCGATTTGAACTTCTGGACATGGCAGATGGCCCGGCAATGGCCGCCCTGTTCGCCCGCGAAGGATTTACCCATGTGGTCAACCTTGCGGGGCAGGCAGGCGTGCGCTACAGCATCCAGAACCCGGAATCGTACCTCAACGCCAACCTGCTGGGCTTTGGGCATATTCTTGAAGGCTGCCGCCAGAACAAGGTGGGGCATCTGCTTTTTGCCTCGTCTTCTTCCGTGTATGGCATGAACACGGCACGGCCCTACAGTGTGCACCATAACGTTGACCACCCGGTCAGCCTGTACGCCGCCACCAAGAAAAGCAACGAACTGATGGCCCATTCCTACAGCCATCTGTTCCGCGTTCCCTGCACGGGCCTGCGCTTTTTTACCGTTTACGGCCCCTGGGGCAGGCCGGATATGGCCCTGCACCTGTTCACCACCGCCATTGTGCGCGGCGAACCCATCAAGGTGTTCAACGAAGGGCGCATGCGCCGCGACTTTACCTATATCGACGACATCATCGAAGGCGTGGTGCGTCTGCTGCCGCTGGCCCCGCAGCCCGACCCGGACTTTGACCCCGCAAATCCCAACCCCGCCAGCAGCTCCGCGCCCTGGCGCATCTACAACATAGGCAACAACCATACGGTGGAACTCAACGATTTCATCAGCACCCTTGAAGACGCCCTTGGCATGAAGGCCCGCAAGGAGCTTCTGCCCATGCAACCGGGCGATGTTGAATCCACCTGGGCCAATATTGACGACCTCACCGCCGCCACCGGCTTTGCCCCTTCCATGCCCCTCAGCGAGGGTATAGCCCGCTTTGTGGCCTGGTACAAAGAGTATTATAAAATATGAACGACACTTTCTCCACCTCTGCGGATCATCTGAACATATCCGCCCCCACGCCCGCCCGGCCGGAAATTCTGGCTCCGGCGGGCGACGCGCCTTCATTCCTGGCCGCTCTTGCCGCCGGGGCAGACGCCATCTATCTGGGCCTCAAGCATTTTTCGGCCCGCATGCAGGCAGAAAACTTTGGGCTGACGGAACTTTCGCGCCTGACAGACCTTGCCCATGCGGAAAACGCCCGCGTTTACGTGGCCATGAATACCCTGGTCAAGCCCAACGAACCGGCTCAGGCATATCGGCTGGCGGCGCGCCTGGCCCGTCAGGTCAGGCCCGACGGGCTTATCGTGCAGGATCTGGCAATGCTGGATCTGGCGCGTCAGGCTGGCTTTGAGGGTGGGCTTTTTCTTTCCACCCTTGCCAACCTCACCCATCCGGAAAGCCTTGTGCAGGCAAAGAAACTCGGGGCCAACCGCGTTATCCTGCCGCGCGAGCTTTCCATTGATGAAATCCGCACCATGGGCGAGGCCTGCCCCGAAGGCCTTGACCTTGAATGCTTTGTGCACGGCGCGCTGTGCTACTGCGTTTCGGGCCGTTGCTACTGGTCGAGCTACATGGGCGGCAAAAGCGGCCTGCGTGGCCGCTGCGTGCAGCCCTGCCGCCGCGTGTACCGCCAGGGCGGCCCTGCGGCCATTGCGCTTGTGCGCAATGCCGAACGCGAGGAACAGGATCGCATGCGCCAGGAACAGTCGCGCATGGACATCGCCCGCAAAAACCGCAATGGGCGGGATGGCCGCGATGGGCGTGACCCAAGGGCCGGACGCGGCAGGCCGGACGACCGCAGAAATGAATCTTTTGACGCGCCACGCCGCCCTGCCTCGCGCGGGCAGGTGCGCGGCAAGGAGCACAACGGCCGCTGGTTCTCCTGCCTCGACCTTTCGCTGGACGTGCTGGCAAAAACCCTGCTGAACATCCCCCACCTTGTGTCGTGGAAGATCGAAGGCCGCAAAAAAGGCCCGCACTACGTGTACCACGTGGTCACGGCCTACCGCATGCTGCGCGACAACCCCGGCGATGCCCAGGCCCGCAAGGCTGCGGAAGAAATTTTGCAGATGTCGCTGGGGCGGCCCTCCTCCCGCGCGCGCTTTTTGCCGCAGAAGGATCACACCATCCCCACCACGCCGGACGGTCAGACCAGTTCCGGCCTGCTGGCGGGCAAGATTCGCATCGAGCCTGAAGGCGGCGTGACGCTCAAGCCCTTCTTTGAACTGCTGCCGCAGGATTACCTGCGCGTGGGCGTCGAGGATGAGCGCTGGCATGCCACCCTACCCGTGACCCGGCGTATTCCCAAGGGCGGCAGCCTCACTATGCGCCTGCCCAAGCACAAGACGCCCAAGGCCGGAACGCCCGTTTTTCTTATTGACCGACGCGAACCGGAACTCATGCGTATCATCAAAAGCTGGCAGGCGCGCCTTGAGGCCATGCCCTCCCGCCCCAGCAAGGCCGTGGAAAGCGACCCGCGTCTGCCCAAACCCATCAAGGCCAAAACCCGGCCCGATATGTACGTGCGCTCGAGCGTTCCCCACGGCAAGGAGACCCGCACCGGCCGCAGCCAGTTGCAGGCCCTCTGGCTTTCGGCGCGCAGCGCCGAACTTTCGCGCACGGTTGCCCCGCGCATGTGCTGGTGGCTGCCGCCTGTTATCTGGCCTGACGAAGAAGAAACCATCCGCCGCTCCATCGGGCGGCTGTGGCGTGACGGCGCACGGCATTTTGTGTGCAACGCCCCGTGGCAGCGAGGATTGTTCCCCGAACAGCTTGAAGAAAACGCCGACCTGCTGGCCGGGCCTTTCTGCAACGCGGCCAACGCCTCGGCCCTTGGCATACTTGCCAATATGGGATTTTCGGGCGCTTTTGTAAGCCCTGAACTGGCGCAGGAGGACATGCTGGCCCTGCCCGCGCAAAGCCCCCTGCCGCTTGGCGTGGTGCTTTCCGGCTACTGGCCCGTGGGCATCAGCCGTTTCGGCCTTTTGGGCGTCAAACCCAACGAGCCATTCCTCAGCCCCATGGGCGAACCCTTCTGGGCGCGGCAGTACGGCGGCAACATCTGGATTTATCCCGGCTGGCCGCTGGACATCACCGCCAAAAGGCAGGAACTGCTCTCGGCGGGATACGGTTTCTTTGCGCACATGCAGGAAAATCCGCCAGCTTCTGTGCCCGAAATGCGGCGCAAGAGCCTGTTCAACTGGGAAGGGGATCTGCTGTAGCAGGCATGCCCCCCAAAACCTCGGGGGGCTGACCGCATTCGCAGCATCCTGACACATACTTGCGGGCCGCCGTCAGAAACCATGTTCTGTCGGCGGCCCTTTTTCCGGCGCAGGAAGGCCCAATGCACACGGATGAACCTTTTTACAGCGCCCGTCAGCTTTTTCCACGCGGGCTTGAGCAGCCGGAAGGCAGCCTGCGCTTTGGCGCGGACGCCCTCCTGCTGGCTGCCTTTGCCGCGCGCTATGTGGAAAGCCTGAACACGTCACGTCAGGCGCATCTGACTGCGGCAGAACTTGGCTGCGGCTGCGGAGCCGCCCTGCTGGGGCTGGCCTTGCGGTGCCCTGGCGTTACCGGGCTGGGGCTGGACAGGGAAGCGCCGCTTGTGCAGGCCGCCACAGCCAATGCCGCGCGCCTTGGCTTGACAGAGAGGCTGCGCTTTGCCGAAGCTGATCTGGCCGACAGAAAGCGTATGTCAGAGCTGGCAGGCACGACAGGCGTCAGCCATGCCGGAAAGGTTGATCTGGTTCTGGCAAATCCGCCCTATGGAGTCGCCGGAAGGCCTTCGTCCCGCTCCATGCGCGAACGGGCGCTGCGTGGCGCACAGAGCGAGGAAAGCCGGGAATATGTGCTCCAGCTATTCTGCCGCGCTGCGGCGGCTCTGCTGCGGCATCAGGGCTGTTTTTGCTGCATTTATGACGCACCGGCCTTGCCGCAATTGTGCGCTGCCTTGAACGATGCTGGCCTCGGGCTGCGCCACCTGCTGCCAGTGAGAACGCACAGGGCAAAACCCGCATTGCGGATTCTGGCTCTGGCCCGCAAGCATGCCGCGCACGAAACCGTTATTGAAACACCGCTGACGCTGCACAGTAGTAGCGTGACAGGTGGCGGCCATGGCGTGCCTCGTTGGTCTGCGCAGGCCTTGCGCTTCTGCCCCTGGCTGGCCTGAAGCAGGCTTTGCCGTAATCAATCCCGCACAGATTCCATCCCACAGGGTGAATTATGAATTTTATAGCTGATCTGCACATCCATTCCCGCTTTTCACGCGCCACAAGCAAGGCTCTCAATCCCCGCCATCTGGCGGCCTGGGCGCGTTGCAAAGGCATCAACGTACTGGGCACCGGCGATTTTACGCATCCCCAGTGGCGGGCGGAACTGGCGGAGCAGCTTGTGCTGGACGAGCACACGGGCCTGTATCGGCTGGCGGTTGAGCCCGAAACGCTTGAGTTCATGGATGCCAAGGCCGGCCCCGGCATGCAGGAATCCGCCGACCCGCTGTTTCTGCTGCAAACGGAAATCAGCTCCATCTACAAACGCGGCGGCAAGGTGCGCAAGGTGCACAACCTTGTGTTTGTGCCCACTCTGGAAGATGCGGAGCGCCTTTCTTTGCGGCTGGCGCAGATCGGCAACCTCAATGCCGATGGCCGCCCCATTCTGGGGCTGGACTCGCGCGACCTGCTTGAAATCATGCTGGAATGCGCGCCGGGTTCAGTGATGATCCCCGCCCATGTGTGGACGCCCTGGTTTGCGCTTTTCGGCTCCAAATCAGGCTTTGACAGGCTGGAAGACTGCTACGGCGACCTTTCGGAACATATTTTTGCGCTGGAAACGGGCCTTTCGTCCGACCCGGCCATGAACCGCCTGATCAGCAGGCTTGACGGCTACGCTCTTGTGTCCAATTCAGACGCGCATTCCGGGGCCAACCTTGGGCGCGAGGCCAATCTGTTTGCGGGCCGCCCCAGCTATGCGGGCATGTTTGCGGCCCTGCGCGCCTCTGCCCGGCGGGAAGACCAGAGCACTCTGGACTGCCGCTTTCTCGGCACCATGGAATTCTATCCTGACGAAGGCAAATACCACCTTGACGGGCACCGCGCCTGCAACGTGGTGCTGGAACCCAAGGAATCACTGGCTCTTAACAATATCTGCCCGGTCTGCGGCAAGCCGCTCACAGTCGGCGTGCTGCACCGGGTGCTGGAACTGGCAGACAGGGAAACCACGCCGGAGTTACCGCGCGAACCGGAAGTGCGGCCGCTGATTCCGCTGGCTGAAGTCGTGGGTGAAATCCTCGGCGTTGGCCCGGCATCGCGCCGGGTGCAGGAGCGTTACAGCAGCCTGCTGCGCGAACTGGGGCCGGAGCTGGATATTCTTTGCAGCCTGCCGGAAGCCGACATCCGCGCTCACTGGGAGCCGCTGGGCGAAGCCGTGGCCCGCATGCGGCGCGGTCAGGTCTACCGCGAAGGCGGTTATGACGGCGAATACGGCACCGTGCGCGTTTTCTCTCCAGAGGAACTGGCCGATGCGCGCGGCACCCTACCGGGCGTAAAGGCTCCTGCCAAACGGGGACGCAAAAAAGCCGAACCGCTTGAGCCTGCGGACACGCAGGCAACTGCCGCGCTGTCATCAGCAGTACGGGTGCGCCGGGCAAATCTCCCTCTTGGGGGTGATGCCGCCACAAAAGCTGCAAGCAATTTTTCTGCGGTAAAATCCGCAACCACAACTGACACGCCTGCGCAGGTCTTTGCCTATTCTGACGAACAGCAGGCGGCGCTTGCAGCAGGGCCAGCGCCAGTGCTGGTACTGGCTGGCCCCGGCGCGGGAAAAACCCGCGTTCTGGTGGGCCGCTTGCAGTGGCTTGCTGAGCAAGGCGCAGACATGCACAGGGTGCGGGCTGTCACCTTTACGCGGCGCGCTGCGGACGAACTGCGGGAGAGATTGGGCAAGGCCTTTGATGGCGCGCAAACTGCTCTGCCGCAGTGCGACACCCTGCACGGCATGGCCTGGGCAGCCCTGCGCTCTGCCAGCGCGGACAATCCCCCACTCCTGCTTGGCGAGGATGCCGCACTAAATTTGTTTTGTATTGCGAACCCCGAGCTGGAAAAACGCGATGCGCGCAAGCTGTGGGATGCCCTTGCTCTTGCGCGTGAAGGCGGTGTTCTCGCCCAGGAGCCTGCTCAAAGCCCTCTGGCCCGCGCTGCTGCCAACTACGCTGCGCGCAAGAACATGGGGCAGCGCTATGTGGACTACGCCGACCTTCTGGACTGGTGGCTGGTGCATGCCCGCTCCCTGCCCGGGGATGAGCGCCCACAGCACGTGCTGGTGGATGAAGTGCAGGATCTTTCCGCTGTGCAGCTTGCCATTGTTCGGGCCTTGCTCCCTGCTGATGGGCATGGATTTTTCGGCATTGGCGACCCGGATCAGGCCATTTACGGATTCCGTGGCGTTACGGGCCAAAGCGAGGAAAGCCTGCGCGCCTGCTGGCCGGGACTGAACGTTTTTCGCCTTGGGCAGAGCTTCCGCTCAAGCCAGAGCGTGCTGGACATGGCTCGCAGCCTCCTGCACCACAAGGGGCAGTGCGGCCCATTGCTGGCCGCGCAATCGCTCACGGCAGAACTGCGGCTTTTTTCCGCGCCAGATGAGCGCACCGAGGCCCGTTGGGTAGCAGAGCGGGTTCGACATCTGCTGGGCGCAACGGCCCACACCCTGCTGGACCACAGCAAGGGGGACGACCTGCACGGTCTGGCCGGAGCGCTTGCACCGGGCGACATTGCGGTTCTTGTGCGCCTGAAAGCGCAGATTCCCCCTTTGCGCGCCGCTCTTGAGCAGGCGGGCATACCCTGCGCCGCGCCCTCGCAGGACGGTTTCTGGCAGGACACCGCCTGCGCGCGCCTGCTGGGCTTGCTGGGCTCTCATTGCGGTTTTGCGCAGATACCAACCGGGGATCAGGATCAGCAGGACGTATTGCCGCAAAGCTGGGCAGCAGCAGAGAATCTGCCTGCTCCGGAGCGCATGCTCCCCTGGCTTGCGGAACAGCCCTGGGCTGGAGAAGTCTTTACCGGGAGCCGTCCCTGGCGTGAACTGTGCCGCCTCTGGAACCAGAGCGGCCACTGGACTGGCTTTTTTGAGCAGCTGGCATGGCTTCAGGAAGCCGAGCTTGTACGCGCCAAAGCTGAAAGTGTGCAGATTCTGACCTTGCACGCTTCGAAGGGGCTTGAATTTCAGGCTGTTTTTCTGCCGGGGCTTGAAGACGGTCTTTTGCCTTTGCGCCGTGAACTTTTGTTCCCTGCTGCGGATGCCGCCACCAGCAGCGCTCAAGCCTCTGCCAGCGAGGCAGAGGAACGCCGTCTGCTGTACGTGGGCCTGACACGGGCTGCGCGGGCGCTTTTTCTCAGTCATTGCGCGCAGCGCACTCTTTATGGCCGCACCCTGCGTTTGCAGCCCTCGCCCTTCATGGGCCAGATATGTGAATTCTGCCGGCACAGCACCCTGACAACGCGCACCCGCAAGGAACAAAAACAGATCAGCCTGCTCTGACGCTCTGCCGTTCACGCTCAGCGGCGGGATAAAGAACAAAAAAAAGCGCCCTTGGCGCTTGTGCATTTGCGGGAGTGACGTCAGCCCAAGGCAGCGACGGGCGATCTAACGGGCCATATCGGGCACAGGGGCATTGCTTCGCGCTTGCCCCTGTATCTGAGCGGCCTGGAAACAAGGGCGCAACAGCTTATCCGGCCTGACAAACGCCACACCCGGCAAAACTGCTCAAGAGTGCATCACAACGTGACGCAATAAAGCCGCTTATTCTTCCAGCCAGGAGTCGTCTTCAAGCACCTTGTAGCCGCGCACGGTGAGGTACACCACGCCGTCCGCTTCATCCATGATGCCTGAAACTTCCACGGGCACGCTGACCTCGTCATCCAGGTCAACCCCGGCGCCGCGCGGTACAATGCGGTATTCCACATCATCCTGCACAACAGCGACGCGGGCCTGGCGCGCATCCACAGAACGCGGCACTGCCGCAACATACCCTCTGACAGTAATGGGACTCTTGTTCATAAGCTCTAACATTGCCTTTCAATGCCGATTTTTCTCGCCTATAGCTCCTTTTATTTTCTGACGCAAGCATCCCTGGCTGTTTGCCGCATTTTTTTGCTCAGCCTGTCTGAAACCCTTGCTACAGGCCGTTTTTTTTCATCAGCTCATACCAGTGCCCGCGCGAAATACCTGCCACTTCCGAGGCTTTTCGCACATCTTCCGAGCACATGTCCCAAACCTGCCGCACGTAGGCTTTTTCAGCCTGAGATTTCCATTCTCGCAGGCTGGGCGGTTTTTGCCCCAGCGTATCATTGACCAAAAACCCGTTTTCGGCCGCATGTATCCCCACGCTGCCATTCCCGTGCACCCCGCCGTACTCTTTGCTGGGCGGCACGCTCCCCTGCCCCATGCGACGCCGCACGGAGTCCACACGCATGCGCGTGGGAAGATGCGCCGGCAGGATCAGATCACTTTTGCCAGCCGTGAGGCATGCCCGCTCAAGACAATGGATCAGTTCACGCACATTGCCGGGCCAGGCGTATTCCAGCAGCACATCCAGCGCCTCGTTGGAAAGAGTTTTTTCCGGTTGGTCACTGCCCAGACAAAAGCGCGCAATGGCCTGCCGCGCCAGCGCGGGGATTTCATCAAGCCTTTCGCGCAATGGCGGGATTACAATGGTGAGGCCTTGCAGCCTGTAGAGCAGATCAGCCCGAAAGCTGTTTTCCTTGGCCATGAGTTCCAGATTTTTGTTGGTGGCGGCCACCAGCCTGAAATCACTGCTGACCTCGCGCACCTCGCCCACAGGGCGAAAACGCCGCTGCTCCAGTGCGCGCAAAAATACCCCCTGCATTGGCTGGGGCAGATCGCCCACTTCATCCAGAAACAGCGTGCCTTTGTCCGCCGCAAGCAGCAGCCCCTCGCGCGCCCTGTCCGCACCAGTGAACGCGCCGCGGCTGTGGCCAAACAAATGGCTCTCCACCAGTGTTTCTGGCAGCGAAGCGCAGTCAACCGTGATAAAGGGCCTGGCTGCCCGTGCACTGTTGCGAAAGAGCGCCCGGGCAAAGAGTTCCTTGCCTACCCCGGTTTCACCCAGCAAAAGCACATTCACTTCGCTTTTTGCAGCCTGCGCCAGCAGCTTCAGCGCGCGGCTCATGCCAGGGCCGCTGCCAAGGATATGCCCGCTGTCCACAACAAGAGCTTCGGATACCGGGGTACGGTTTTGCCTGAATTGCAGAATTTGCCGCAAACACTGCTCAATATCGCGCATCTGCAAGGGCTTGGTGAGAAATTCCCACGCTCCCGAGCGCAAAGCGGCCTCGGCATTGTCGCCGTCGCCGTTGCCGGTAATGACCACCACATCCGGCGCACCGGGCAAGTGTGCAAAGTCGGCCTGATATTCAAGCCCGTTGCCGTCCGGAAGCCATACGTCCAGCAGCACAACATCCACAGGCTCGCTTACCATTCGCAGCGCCTCCTGAATGGAGGCGGCCAGCAGGGTTTCATGCCCCATGCGGGTGCAGACCACCTGCACCATGGTGCGCATCAGCCCTTCATCGTCCACCACAAGCACTTTGGCCATCAGCTTGTTCCCCCTGCAATCCTGCTCTGCCGTTTTTTCTACCTGCACGTTTTACCGCGCCTGCCAGCAAACCCTGCCGCGCGCATATGCCTTATGCGGTCTTGCCCTGCGCCATATCCGCCGCGAGCGCCTGAACGGCTTCCTGCATTGCGGAGCGCAATTTTTGCGCTTCTTCTGCAATAGCTGCTGATTCCGCACCTTCTGTCGTCGCCGCTGCAGCTCGCAGAAGGTCAAGCCGCATGACGCCTGCCGAATTTTTGCAGGCATGGGCTGTGCGGCGCAGCTGCTCCAAATCACCCGTGGAAATGGCGGTATTCAGTGCTTGCAGACGCTCGCGCAGCTCACTTTCCAATACGTTGGCGAGGCTTTTCAGCACATCTTCATCACCATCCAGAGCTTCAAGTGCGGCATTGCGGTTCCAGACAGTACTTTTGCCCTGCATATCAGATGGTTGCTGCTTGTTTTGTACGCTTTCATATATATCTGGCATTGCGCTTTTTTCCTGGGCGACATTTTTTGGGCTATCTGTGCAAGCTGTCGGCTTTTCTGGCGACCTTGCTGCCATCAGTTTTTCCAGCTCATTGCGCAACTGCTTAAAACTCAAGGGTTTCAAGAACACGCCATCTGCACCAAGCGCTTCACACTGACGCAAAAATGTGTCGCTTGTTGTTGCAGTATAGATGACGGCGGGCGTTCCTGACGGGGACAAAGTATCGCCGTTCCGCAAAGAACGCAGCACTTCCAGCCCATCAATGCCGGGCAACCGGCTGTCGAGCACAAGCAAGTCCCAATGCCCTTGGTGAGGATCCCGCAGCAGTTCCAGTGCCTTTTCACCAGTTTCAGCCACCGCGGGCTCTGCCCCCATGCCTCGCAGCATATGCTGCATGGCATAGGCAATGGATGCGGTGTCTTCCGCCACCAGTACCTTTCTGTGGGCAAGCAACTGGTTTGCGCTATCCTGCGCCCCTGGCAGGGCTGCATCTGACTTGGGCATATTCTCTCTGCCTGCGGTCTGTTCGGGTTGCGCACACTGCAAAAGCAGCACATGGAGCGTAAAACAGGCCCCCTGACCTGTACGGGAAGCGAGCTCGACATCACCGCCCATGAGCCGCGCCAGGGTGCGGGCAATGTTCAGGCCGAGGCCTGTTCCCGGCGTGCGGGCGGTGTCGCGACCCCGCTGAAAACTCTCAAACACCCTGGCCTGATCTTCCTGCGACATGCCGGGGCCTGTATCCGTGACAGAAATCGCCAGCTTCAGATGTTCACTGGTGCTTTCAAGCGCCGTGGCGTAAATGCGCACAGCGCCAGCCTCGGTAAATTTGACAGCATTGCTGACAATGTTGCCCAAGGCCTGCCGCAGGCGAAAGCTGTCGCCCACCGCGCATTGCGGTAAATTTTCGTCCAGACCAAGCGTCAGGGAAAGCCCCTTGCTGTCGGCAATGGGCCTGTACAGGTTCACACAGCCTGCGAGGCACTCCCGCAGATCAAAGGGCGCGGCTTCAAGCGTGGGAGTTCCCTGTTCCAGTGCTGCGTGGTCTGTTATGTCGCCTACCATTTCCCGCAAGGCCTCTGCGGCTTGTGCAAGATAGCCCAAGGCCTTTTTGCGTTCCTTTTCAGGCAGGTCAGCACGCTGTGCCAGTTCGCTCATTCCCACAATGGCTGTCAGCGGCGTGCGCATGTCGTGGCTGAGATGCCCCATGAAAGAACTTTTCATGCGGCTGGCTTCCTCTGCCAGCCAGCGCCGGTGGGTCAGGTTGAAGGTCAGGCCCCCGATGGCAAGCACTCCTGTGAACGCGAGCAAACCGTACAACAAACGCATGTTGTAGCGTTGCCTTTCCAGCCCTCTGTGGAATGAGCTTGCGTCCTGGCTCACGCTGATGCCGCCAAGCACTTCCCCCACTTTTTTGTTTGTATGGCACCGCAAACAACTCTGCTGGGCCATAAGCACGCTTAGCAGACGCAGGCTTTGACCATTGCCCGGCTGGGGAGCCGTAAACACTTCGGGGGTTTCTTCCGCACAGCGGACAAGTGCTGACTTTTCCCACACATCCGCCATGTTTTCCGGCCGCAGCGGTGCGCTGCTTATGACGCTGATGGTAAGCCCTTCGCGCGAGCTGCGCTCCGCCAGCTGGCGGCTCATGTATGCCGGGTTGACCAGCACCAGGGTGCGGCCATCCTGCGTGGTTACGGTGCGTTCCGATTCCGGCAACCATGGGTTTGGCTGGCCGTAATCACTTTTTTCAACATATACGCCGCCGTGCGCTGCATTCCAGTTTCTTGCGTCCATTAATTGCTGTGCCATGGTTGAAAGTCGTGTATGCTCCAACGCAAGGCTATGCTCAGCATTGACCTGCACAGCCTGACTGTAAAGAAAACCCGTGAATCCAAGCCAGGCCAGACTGGCAACAAGTACCAGCCACGGCATCTTCTTCGACTTCACAAATGATTCGCGCAGCATCGCTCATCCTTCCGGTGGTGTTGTCATTTATTTCTGAATCTGTCTTTTTTTTCTGAATTTTTCTGTGACTGAAATCACGGCTTCTTTTCTGATTTCATACAATTAGCTTATTTATCTACTAATTATTTTTTTATTTTATTTGCTGGTTTTGGTACGTTTCTTGTTTTCTTAACCGGGATGCCGCCATTGGGGCGGCACACAAGGAGCGAGTTAAGGAGGCTCTATGGGAACACCCCGCAATGGACCATGGCTTAAGGTGCTGTTGGGCGGCGTTGCGGCGGGAATGGTGCTTTTGGGTGTGCTTGCGTACGCCATGACGACAACTGACCAGCGCCCTTTTTGCGCCAGTTGTCACATAATGCAGGAAGCGGCAGTGACCCAGAAAATGGGTTCACACGCCAAGCTCTCCTGCAATGAGTGCCATGCCCCGCACAATCTGCTGGCCAAGCTGCCGTTCAAGGCCCAGGAAGGCCTGCGCGACGTTATCGGCAATATTTCAGGCCACGACATTCCGCGTCCTTTGAGTGTTCGCACCAAGGATGTGGTCAATGCCAACTGCATGGCCTGCCATAGCCAGACCAATGTCAATGTGGCCAGTATGGACGCCAAACCCTACTGCGTGGATTGCCACAAGGGTATGGCCCACATGCGCATGATGCCTATAAGCACAAGGACGGTAGCCAATGACTAAGAGCAACATACACAAGGCCCTGGGAGTGGCGGCCCTGCTTGGCATAGCTTTGCTTGCGGGCTGTCAGGATGTTTCCACTGACCTTAAGCCCCCCAAGTACAAAACTTCCATTCCTGAAAACGAAACCCGTATTTCTGCTTTCCAGAAAGATTTTCCGCAGCAGTACGCCTCGTACATGAAGAACAACGAATCCTCGGTCATGACCGAATACAAGGGTTCCATTCCCTACCACAAGAACGACAACGTCAATCCCCTGCCCAAGGGCTTCAAGCATGCCCAGCCCTACCTCAAAAACCTGTGGCTGGGTTATCACTTCATGTACGAATACAATGAAGCGCGTGGGCACACCTACGCCATTGAAGATTTTCTCAACATTGACCGCATCAACCGCTTTGCCGCCGACGGCAAGGGCGGCCTGCCAGCCACCTGCTGGAACTGCAAAACCCCCAAGATGATGGAATGGGTCAAGCAGTACGGTGATGCTTTCTGGTCAAAAGACGTCAATGAATTCCGCAGCAAAGACAAGATCAACGAGATGGATGAAACCATTGGTTGCGCCAACTGCCACGATCCTGTGACCATGGAACTGCGCCCCTACTCCGAGCCGCTCAAAGACTGGTTAAAGCGCAGCGGGCAGGACTGGGCCAAGCTTTCGCGCAACCAGAAGCGCAGCCTTGTGTGCGCCCAGTGCCATGTGGAATACTACTTCACCCACAAGGACAACGGCCCCGCCGCCAAGCCTGTGTTCCCCTGGGATAATGGCTTTAACCCCGAAGACATGTATCAGTACTACAAGGGCCACGGCCCCAAGGGCGCCGATGGCAAGCCCGGTCCGTTCTCTGACTGGACGCACGCGGCCTCCAAGGTCGGCATGGTCAAGATGCAGCATCCTGACTACGAAATGTTCCAGGACGGCCCCCATGGTGCAGCGGGCGTTGCCTGCGCCGACTGCCACATGCCCTACATGCGTGAAGGCGGCAAAAAGGTTTCCAGTCACTGGATGACCTCGCCCCTCAAGGATCCGGAACTGCGCGCCTGCCGCCAGTGCCACGCCGACAAGACCGCCGACTACCTGCGCGGCCGCGTGGAATACACCCAGAAGAAAGCCTATGAGCAACTGCTCAAAGCGCAGGAAATCTCGGTCAAGGCGCATGAAGCCGTTCGTCTTGCCAATGCCTACGAAGGCAAGCGCGCCGCCGATTACGACGCCCTGATGACTGAAGCGCGCGAAATGGTGCGCAAGGGCCAGTTGTTCTGGGATTATGTTTCTGCAGAAAACAGCGTTGGCTTCCACAACCCCGCCAAGACGCTTGATACGCTCATGACCTCTATGGAGTGCAGCCAGAAGGCCGTTGACCTTGCCACCAAGGCTACTGATTTTGGCATTGCCGAAGCGCTTTCCAAGGATATCAAGGAAACCGTGCCGCCCATTCTGGAAATGAGCCGCAAGCTCCAGCAGGACCCTGAATTCCTCAAGAAAAATCCCTGGACCAAGCTGCTGCCGACCTTGCCCAAGGCTGATCAGGTTTGGGACAATCAGACAAGGATTACTTCTGAGGCAAAACCTGCCCAGTAACCCGTATTATAAGTCGGGGGCCGGGAGAGCGGGGGCCG
>JAEZYD010000022.1 GCA_023419375.1 Pseudomonadota bacterium | reverse complement strand
ACCGACAACGGCAAAGTCGGAACGCGCCATGGCGCACACGCAGCCGTTGGGGCAACCGTCGAACTTGAACTTGAACTTGTAGGGGAAGGCGGGACGGTGCAGTTCGTCCTGATAGTCCATGGTCAGCTGGTAGCACATGTCCTGCGTGTTGTAGCAGGCATATTCGCAGCGCGACTGGCCAAGGCAGGCTTCAGGCGTACGCAGGTTGGAGCCGGAACCACCCAGGTCGACGTTCATCTTGTGGGTCAGTTCGTGGAAGATTTCTTCCAGCTGGGGGGTCTGGGTACCGAGCAGAACGATGTCGCCGGTGGAGCCGTGCATGTTGGTCAGACCGGAACCACGCATATCCCAGATGTCGCACAGGTCGCGCAGGAACTTGCTGTGGTAGTACTTGCCGGAAGGCTGGGCCACACGCATGGTGTGGAAGTGCGCCACGCCGGGGAACATTTCGGGCTGGTCGCAGTAACGGCCGATAACGCCGCCGCCGTAACCGAACACACCCACGATGCCGCCGTGCTTCCAGTGTGTTTCCATTTCGTTGTAGGAAAGCTCAAGCACACCCAGAAGGTCTTCAGGGCAGTCCACAGGGATCTGATACTCGACATTGTTGGCATTGGCCGCGCGATGCGCAGCTTCCTGCTTGATATCGGATACAAAGCTCGGCCAGGGACCGGATTCAAGCTGATCCAACTGCGGCGTTGCGAATTTTGACATCATCACACCTCAAAAGTTCATTGTTCTGTCCAGCCCAGAGCACAAAGCCAGACATTGATCGAGCAAAATCATATGCCACCGGAAGCTGTGCAAAGCACGGCAAGTTGCCCGCTCAGTATCCGTGGTTTCCTTTTGCCTGCTTCAGCCCAGTATGCCTTCCCCATTGTGTGAGGGAACAGCATCATTGGGCCGCAGTATTCAAGAACCAAGCCGTTATAATTTATTATAGTAATTACGGCGTGTTGTGTTGATTGTTAGGCAGATTGCGCTTCCATTGAAAATGATATTTCATAAATTAGAACGAAATTTCGTTATTTTTATGCAAATATTGTTGTGCTTGTATGCAGGTGCTCCGCTGGGGGAGATGGTTGCTTGATTTGCTCCATGATGTGGAGGGCGGCTGGCTGGCTAAAAAATATTTTTTTCTGGAGGAGGGCGGGAGGCGATATTTTTTTTGCCAGGGCCAGAAGGGCACATCTGCACATGCCTCGTATCAGATTAATATTGCAGATTAAAAAAAATCAAGGCAAGGTTTTGCAAGCAGATAAGAAGGGCGGAAAAGTTATTTTTTGCCGACTGGTATCTTATGTTGACAGGAATACCAATTCTGGCATGATTCAACCACCTCAACTGTTTTTTTCGTGCAATTCCCCGGCTTCCGTCGGGGTTTTGCATTTGTTTGGGGTGCCAGCCAAAGGCGTTCCCTCAACTGGGGGCGTGCAGGGCGAGAGCAACAAAAGTTAGACCGCACAAATAAAAAACCGCGCACGCGCCCTGATAAGGACGGATGCGCGGTTTTTATGCCTTTCAGGCCGCTGCGTCGGGCAGGATTGCTCCTCCCACCGCTGCGGCGCGGCAACCCAACGTCAGCTCTTGCGGATGCGCACCTTGTACTTGCGCAGAAAGTCGGCAGGCAGGTAGGTCATCTTGGCCTGACGCAGGCCTTCTTCGTCCAGATCCTGCGCCCGGTTGATGTAGGTAAATCCGGCACCCGCGTTGCGCGAGAACAGGCAGTTGATGGTCTGGTACACGCCCTTGAAGCCGTTGAGCCCTTTTTCGTAATGCACGCCAAGATTTGCGCCGTCCAGATTTTCGCCCACGCTGAAGGCCACCATCTTGCCGTCCACATAGAGCGAACCGCCCACAAGCCCGGTAAAGCAGTTCCAGTGGCTGAGCACGCGGTTGATGGCTTCGTTCTCGGCCCTGAGCGAAGGGGATTCCTCGCATTCATGCCACTGGCACCAGTCGTCCTGCACTGCCAGCACGTCCTCAACCATGGCGTCGTCCAGCGTGTGGTAGTCCGGCTGGCCGTAGGTCTTCACATAGCTGTTGAGATGATTTTTCTTTTTATGAAAGCGGTTGCCCGGCAGTTCCGCCAGTTCTTCCTGCTTGTACAGGTATTCCCACTGGCCGCGGTCTTCATCCGCATCCACAAGGCCGGGCAGTTCGCGCTGCCAGATTTCCAGCAGTTTTTCCGGCACGCGGGTGATGTTGTGGGCCTCGGGGTTGAAGCCGCAGGGCAGCAGATCCTTCCACGAAACCGCGTTCCAGTCGCCCACAGGGGCCCAGCACACGGCATAGGGCCGGGTCTGGCGGATCCAGCAAAGGTTGTCCTCAAAGCACCATTCAAGCCCGTAGTAATCCTGCCAGCCCCACAGGTTTGCCAGGGTATAGTCCAGTGAACGCTGGGGGGTGCGGCCCCACAGTTCGTAATACTGCTGGCGTCCGTCCAGGCTGACAGGGGTAAAGGTCTTGCTCACAATCGTCTCCTCGCGTCTCTATGCGCAGATGCATGACAGTGCGCGGGCGCATGCCAGGGTGCCGCAATTGCAGCCTCCCGGGCGGTATTTACGGGGTTTGCGGCTGACGGCAGCGGCTCATGGCAAAGCGCGTCCAGTCGCTAAAAAGCACCACATAAAGCATGATGCTGGTTTGCAGAATCTGGGATACGAGCATGGCCACAAATACGCCCGAGGCCGTGCCCCAGAGCATGTGACCAAGCAGCCAGCCCAGGGGCAGGCGCACAACCCAGAAACTGCCGCCAAAAATCATGAGGTTGTACTTGGTGGCACCGGCTCCCGTCATCACGCCGCCCATGACAGTGCTTGCGATGGAAAAGGGCGTGGAGAGCAGGTTGTAGGTAAGGTAGCTCACAATCTGGGCTTGGGTGCCCGGCTCCTGCGAGAGCAGGTGGGCCACCTCCTGCCGGAAGGGCCAGAGCAGGGCGGCCATAAAGCTCATGGCCACAGCCGCAAGCGTCACCATATTGAGGGCCACGCGCCGGGCTTCGGCGGATTTGCCCGCACCAAGGCTGTTGCCCACCAGCACGGCCACGCTCATGTTAAAGGCCATGCCCGGCAGAAACAGCAGGGCTTCCACCCGCAGACCGGCATTGAGGCCAGCCAGCGCGTTGACGCTGTCTGAGGGCAATGACGCCACCAGAACAAACAGCATCATGTAGCCGGACTGCCATACGATCTGCGCCGCGCCTGCGGGCAGGGCCACCTTGAGCAGGTAGGGCAGGCCAGCGCGGAGCCAGCGCAGGGAGGGCAGGGATTTGCGGTTCAGATAGCCGGAATGCGCCAGCAGCACGCAGTTGCACACAGCACCAAGATACTGCGCGCCCACGTTGGCCCAGATCAGGCCCATATAGCCCATGTTGGGCAGGCCAAACCAGCCAAGCCCAAGGCCAAGGCAGGCCAGCAGGTTGCACAGACACACGCCGGAGGCAACCCACAGGGGCGGCAAAACCTGGCGCGTGGCGCGGAACATGACCCCGGTTGAGGCGTACATATACTGAGCGGGCAGCCCAAGCATGCTGGCGGCCCACATTTCGCGGGTTTGCGGCATGATGCTTTCCGGCACCATGAGCACGCGCAGTATGCCGTCGCTGAAGAGGGCGGCTGCCAGGGCCACAAGAAGCCCAAGCCCCATGCAGCCGACAACCGTTGTGCCGATATAGCGCTGGGCGCGCATGACTTTAAGCGCGCCCAGCGACTGGCTCACAGCCGCCGTAGCGCCGCTTGAAACAGCCATGGCGACCACCATCAGCAGGATGCTGCACTGGTTCACCATGCCCAGCGCCGCCTGAACGTCCGCGCTGATCTGTCCGGCAACCCATACAGCCACAAAGCCCATGAAGAACATAAGGTACATCATGAGCATCTGGGGCCAGGTCAACCGCCAGACCGCGCGGGGGGAAGTGCTCAGGTCGGGCGCGGGCCGGGCCTGCTGCGCGGATGCGCCGCGTAATTGTGTCACATTAATCCATCAGGCAGCGCGCAAGATCCTCAAGGGTTTCGCGGCGGCGGATAAGTTTGGCAGTGCCGTCGCTTTGAATGAGAACTTCAGCAGGGCGACGACGCTGGTTGTAGTTGGAACCCATAGTAAATCCATAAGCTCCGGCGTCAAGTACCCCAAGCACATCTCCCTCGCACATAACGGGCAATTCGCGTTCCTTGGCAAGGATATCGCCGCTTTCACAAATATTGCCCACAATGGTCTGCACCATGTTTTTGCGGGCCTGGGTGTCGGCCCCGTAAATTTCCACATCGTGGAAGGAGTCGTACATGGCCGGGCGCACAAGTACGTTGAAACCCAGATTGGTGCCCACGTAGCGCTTGTCGCCATTGTTTTTGACGGCAAACACGGTGCCCAGCAGCACGCAGCATTCGGCGGCCACATAGCGGCCCGGTTCCACGAGGAAGCGGCCCTTGTAGCCGGATTTTTCAGACCAGCCCGCAATGAGCGCGTGCAGGCGTTCGCCAAGGTCAGCCATGCTCAGGCGGGCCTGCCCTTCGTACTTGTGGTAGGGAATGCCAAAGCCGCCGCCAAAGTCGATGACTTCAAGCTTTGCCAGCATGCTGGCGGGCAGTCGGTCGGCAAGGTGCAGCAGCACCTCGGCGGCATCAAGGTAGCCGTCGGGTTCCATAAAGAGCGAACCGATGTGCTGGTTGATGCCAGCCAGCGTGAGGTCGTGCTTTTCAAGCAGGGCAAAAACTTCGTCCAGCTTGTCGGGGGTGACGCCGAACTTGGTGTCCTTGCCCGCGGTGATGACCTTGGCATGGTGGCCCGCGCCAATGCCGGGGTTAAAGCGCACCATGACCTTGCCGCCCTTGTTGATGCGGCCAAGGGTATCAAGCTGCGAAAGGGAATCCACGCTGATAAGCAGCCCGCGCGAAACGGCGTTTTTCAGCTCGGCCTCGGAATTGTTGTTGGAAATGTACAGAATCTCGGCAGGCGTAAAACCGGCCAGCTCGTCCATGTACAGCTCACCGGGGCTCATGGCGTCCACAACCAGCCCTTCCTCGCGCACTATGCGCAGCAGGGCGGGGGTCGCGTTGGCCTTGACAGAATAGTTCACGCCGAAACCGGGGTGTTTGGAAAGCCCCATAAGGTCGCGGCAACGCTGCCGCAGCACGTTCTCATTGTATACATAGAGAGGGGTGCCGAAGGTTTCAGCCAGCTCGCGGGGGGTGTGGCGGCCATAAAAATTGCATTCGTCGGTGTACGTGGAGCGAATATCGGACATAAAAATACCTCTGAGATACCTCTGAAAGATTGCGTGTGCCGCCCGAACAAGAGCGGGATTTTCCCGTTGAGAGCAATTGTTGATTATTAGTGTCGTATGGCACTCTGTCAAGCCTGCAAGCGGCTGTAGCGGCGGCGTGACAGCCGAGTCGCGTCAGGGGGGGATGCAACTGCGGCAGTTGCATTTTTACCGCAATGCCACGCAAAAGATCAAAGCCCGCAAACCCGCGCTGTCTGGGGGATTGGAGGCATTTATAACAACGTTGCAGATTGACAGAAGCCCCCCGGCGTGTTTTGCTTGCACTTTATTATCGGGCGTTATTTTTCGCGGGCGGGTTTCTGCCCTGGCAGCTTCTGCCGACAATGCGGCACACTGCCGTAGACCGCCCACACACATTGCAATGGAGTAGTTATGCCTATTAAAAAAGGCGATACGGTGCGCGCGCATTACACGGGTACCCTTGACGATGGCACGGTGTTCGACTCTTCGCGTGAGCGCGAACCCCTGGAATTCGTAATGGGCAAGGGTATGCTGATCCCGGGTTTTGAAACCGCCGTTGACGGTCACGAAGCGGGCGAAACCGTTACCGTGACCATCGCGCCTGATGATGCCTACGGCGAGGCTGATCCCGAACTGGTGTTCACCGTTCCCCGCGCCCAGGTGCCCGACCATATTCCCCTGAACGTGGGCGTGCCCTTGCAGCTCTCCAACGAGCAGGGCCAGATGGACGTGACCATCACCGAAGTTGGCGCGGACGAGATCACCCTTGACGCCAACCACCCCCTCGCTGGCAAGACGCTGACGTTTGAAATCGAAATCGTGAGCGTGAACTAAAGCGGTTTCCGGGTCGCGCTTCCGGTTCTGCCGCTGCCTTTGCCCTATTGGCCGTGCTGATTGATTCTGCATGGCTGGCTTTGTGCGGCGGCGGGCAGCTCCAGGGCGCGTTCCGTTAGAGTATACTGTTCCGGGCCTGGCCTTCATGGTCAGGCCCGGAGATCATGGCTTTGGTGCGGGCGTCTGCACGGCGTCCGCAAGGTCTCTGCACCAGCCCCCCCTTGTCCGCGTGCGCCAGGGCAGCACGGGCGCGGGCGTTTTTGCGGTTTGCATGCAGCGGCATAAATCCAACCGCCATAAGCGGGAATATCGGCACCCCCAACACTGCGTCAGCCCTGAACGCGAGGTTCGTCCATGAGCAGCAAATCCGCCAGACAAAGCGCCATTGAGGCCATCACTACCTACAAACCCGAAGCGGCCCCCCTGAATTTCGTGGACACCAAACCCACCGATATTTTCGGGTGCAACGTGTTCAATGACCGCATCATGCGTGAACGCCTGCCCAAGAGCGTGTACAAGGCGCTGCGCAAAACCATTGAATTCGGCGAGCGCATGGACCCCGCCATCGCCGATACTGTTGCCGCAGTCATGAAAGACTGGGCCATTGAAAAGGGCGCCACCCACTTTACTCACATTTTTTATCCCCTCACCGGGCAGACTGCCGAAAAGCACGACAGCTTCCTGATGCCTGACGGCTCTGGCGGCGTGATCGCAGAATTTTCCGGCTCCATGCTTATTCGCGGCGAACCTGACGCTTCGTCCTTCCCTTCCGGCGGCCTGCGCTCCACCTTTGAGGCGCGCGGCTACACCGCATGGGATGTGACCAGCCCCGCCTACATCATGGAGAACCCCAACGGCACCTTCCTGTGCATCCCCACCATGTTCCTTTCGTGGACGGGTGTTGCCCTGGACAAAAAAACGCCCATGCTGCGTTCCGGCCAGGCCCTGAACCGCGAGGCGCACCGTGTGCTGGCGCTCTTTGGCGAAGATACGCCGCTGCCCATTGTTTCCTACGCCGGGCTTGAGCAGGAATACTTCTGCATTGACCACAACTTCAATTTTGCCCGCCCCGACCTCCAGATCGCCGGGCGTTCCCTGTTTGGCGCGCGTCCGGCCAAGGGGCAGGAATTCAGCGACCAGTACTTTGGCGTTATCCCCCAGCGTGTGCTTTCGTACATGATGGAAGTGGAGCGCGAACTGTACAAGCTGGGCGTGCCCGTGCGCACCCGCCACAACGAAGTGGCCCCCAGCCAGTACGAAATTGCGCCCCTCTTTGAGGTGAGCAACCTTGCGGTTGACCACAACCACATAATCATGGCCAAGCTGCGCAACGTGGCAAAGCGCTACGGCCTCAAGTGCCTGCTGCACGAAAAGCCCTTTGCGGGCGTGAACGGCTCGGGCAAGCACCTGAACTATTCCATCGGCAATGCGGAGCTGGGCACCCTGTTTGATCCCGGCGAAACCCCGCACGCCAATGCCAAGTTCCTGGTGTTCTGCGCCGCCATGATCCGCGCCGTGCACAAGTTCGGCGGTCTGCTGCGCGCAACCGTCGCCAGCGCCAGCAACGATCACCGTCTGGGCGCCAACGAGGCCCCGCCGGCCATCATGTCCATCTTCCTTGGCGATCAGCTGACGGAAGTGTTTGAAGCCTTCCGCGCCGGACGCGTTGAAAACGCCGCCGGTGGCCGCACGGGCCGCGCCCTCAATCTGGGCGTGGATACGCTGCCGCCGCTGCCCGCCGATCCGGGCGACCGCAACCGCACAAGCCCCGTGGCCTTTACCGGCAACAGGTTCGAGTTCCGCGCGCTTGGCTCCAGCCAGTCTGCGGCGGGTTCCATTACCGCGCTCAATACCATGATGGCCGATTCGCTGGGCTTTGCAGCCGACTGGCTTGAAAAGGAACTGGCCCAGGGCAAGACCTTCAATCAGGCTCTGGAATCCTTTATCAGCCATGTCATCGACGAGCACAGCGCCGTTATCTTCAACGGCGACGGTTACTCCGAAGTGTGGCACAAGGAAGCTGAACGCCGTGGCCTGCCCAACCTGCGCACCACCCCCGAGGCTCTGGCCGAACTGACCAAGCCCGAAGTGGTCAACCTTTATGAAAAGGCTGGCGTGCTCAACAGGGCCGAACTCAAGGCGCGGCAGGAAATCTATCTTGAGCAGTACTGCAAGACCGTGCGCACCGAGGCCAATCTGGTTATCCGCATGGCCCACACCATCATTTACCCTGCGGGCATGCGCTATCAGGGTGAACTGGCCGCCACGGCAGCCAATATGCGGGCCATCGGCAAGGATCCCAAAACTATGACCCTGGCCGAAATCACTTCAAATCTGCGCCTCATGCAGGATGCCTGCGGCCAGCTTGAAGAAGTGCTGACCAAGGCGGACAGCCTGGGCTACGGCTTTGAAGCCGCCCTCAGCTACCGCGAATATGTGCTGCCCCGCATGGTTGAAGTGCGCCGCTACGCGGACATGCTTGAAGTGCGCGTGGCTGACAACCTGTGGGCGCTGCCCAATTATCAGGAAATTCTGTTCGGCAAGTAGGCCGGGGCAGCAGGGGAGGGCAAAGCCGCTCCGGGCGCGCCCTCCCGCTTGCCATAGCTGATGCTGTAACGGAAATTTACTGAAAATCGCCCTGCGTTGTTGACAGCCCTCGGCTGGATGCGTAGTGTGATTTGAAACATAAGGAACTAGGCATTTATATGAACGTTTTCTCCAACACCATTTCTAACAGCTTCAAAGGCTGGTGGTGGCGCATCCAACTGCGTGGGGGAGACGTGCGGGCTTAATAGTTCCGGTACGTTGGCATTGTCGTAAGTAGACGCCGTCTCCCCAAGGGAGACGGCGTTTTTTGTTTTTTCAGGCACAAAAACCCAAAGGATGCGCCAGATGAAAGATAACGGTGATGCGCAGCATATGCTGACGCTGCAACAAACCGCCCGCTGGTTGCCAGCGGATATGGACACGCCCATCAGCCTGTTCATGGGCATGGTCGGCGCCGGTAACGGCATCTTGCTTGAAAGCGCCGAGGTGGACGGTCGCTGGGGCCGTTACAGCATCCTGGCCTGCGATGCGGCTTTGTTCATCTCCTGCCGCGATGGCAAGCTTGCGCTGGACATCCGCAACGACAGCCTGGCACCCCTGGCGCGCTTTGAGGGCAAACCCTTTGTGGACGGCCTGCGTGCGCTCATGGCTGCGCTGACCATAGAAGGCCCGGCCAACATCACAAATCTGCCGCCCATTACCCGTGCCCTTTACGGGTATCTTGGCTTTGGCATGGCGGGTCTGTTCAACCCCAAACTGGCCCCGGTCATGCCGCAGAACGAAGCCGACTGCCTGCTCATGCTGCCGTCAACCGTGCTGGTGTTCGACCATCTGTATAACCGCCTCTGCCAGGTGAGCCTGGGTGAACACCGCGCGCTGCAAAGCTCGCGTGAATCGCTGGAGGCCCGCGCCACAGGGCAGGCCGGAGCTGTGCGCATCAATCCCGACAATGTCTGCGCTGAACCCGGCGAGGAAGGCTACAAGGATTACGTGCGCCGCATCAAGGAGATGCTGCGTCAGGGCGAGGCCATTCAGGTTGTGCCTTCCGTGCGGTTTTCCACGCCTTTTGAGGGCAATCCTTTTGAACTGTACCGCCGCATGCGCCGGTTCAACGCTTCGCCCTACATGTTTTACATGCGCTTTCCCGAGCTGACGCTTTTCGGTTCTTCCCCCGAGGTCATGGTGCGTTGCACGGCGGGGCATTTGCAGCTTTCGCCCATCGCAGGCACGCGCAAACGTGGCGCGGACGACCTTGAAGACGCCGCCCTTGCCGCCGAATTGCGCGACGATCCCAAGGAGCGCGCCGAGCACGTCATGCTGGTTGACCTTGGTCGCAACGACCTTGGCCGCGTGGCCCAGCCCGGCTCGGTGAATCTGGAACGCTACATGGAAGTTGAGCGCTACTCCCACGTCATGCACCTCACCAGCCGGGTCAGCGCCCGCCTTGAGGAAGGCCTGGACGCGCTGGACGTGCTGGCGGCCACCTTCCCGGCGGGTACTGTTTCGGGCGCGCCCAAGGTGCGGGCCATGGAAATCATCCGCGAGGTGGAAGGCCGCGCGCGTGGCCCCTACGCTGGCTGCATCGGCTGGCTTGGTCTGGACAAGGACAGCGTGAACCTTGATACAGGCATCACCATCCGCAGCATGTGGATGCGTGACGGCAAGCTCTTCTGGCAGGCGGGCGGAGGCATCGTGCATGACTCCGATCCCGATCTGGAATGGAAGGAAGTGTGCAACAAATCAGCCATCATGCGCCTGGCCCTGCGTGCGGAGGACGAAGAATATGTTTCTGCTCATCGATAATTACGACTCCTTTACCTACAATCTTGTGCAGGCTTTTTACGCCCTTGGGCACAAGCCCGTGGTCTTGCGCAACGATGACCCCGCCGTGCTGGACATGGCGGTGAACCCCGAACTTTCCATGGTCTGCATTTCGCCCGGGCCGGGGCATCCCGCCGATGCGGGGCTGTGCCCCGAATTCCTCAAGCGCCTCAGCCCGCGCATTCCCGTGCTGGGCGTGTGCCTTGGGCATCAGCTTTTGGGCTTGCATGCCGGGGCCAAGGTTGAGGTCGGCCCGTGCATCATGCACGGCAAACAGTCAGAAATCGTGCACGACGGCACGGGCATGTTTTTGGGCCTGCCCAACCCCATGCGCGTGGGCCGCTACCACTCCCTTGTGGTGCGCGCCGATGAAGACGCGGAAAACCCGCGTTTTACGGTGACTGCCCGCGCTCCCGAAGGCGAAGTTATGGCCCTGCGCTACAATGACCGCCCGTGGGTTGGCGTGCAGTTCCACCCCGAGTCCGTGCTCACGCCGGACGGCCTGCGTCTGCTGGGCAACTTCCCGCAGAGCATCCTCGGCACAGGCGCGGAAACCTCCGACTTCTCCGGCATTCTGGAACGTCTGGCCCGCAGGGAAGACCTTTCCGCTGAAATGGCGGCGGCGGGTTTTGCGGCCCTCATGGACGGCAAGATGACTCCGGCGCAGGCGGGCGGCTTCCTCATGGGGCTGCGCATGAAGGGCGAGAGCCCCCTTGAACTGGCCCACGCCACACGCGCCGCATTGGCCCGCGCCGTGCGGGTGGACGGCATTTCGGGAACAACCATTGATGTGGTGGGCACCGGCGGCGACGGGCGTCATTCCTTCAACTGCTCCACGGCTTCTTCTCTCACGCTGGCAGGTATGGGCTACAGGGTGGTCAAGCATGGCAACCGGGCGGTTTCGTCCAAGTGCGGCAGCGCGGACGCTCTGGAAGCCCTCGGCATCACGCTGGAAAAAGACCCCGCCTCCGTGGCCGAGATGATCAAGAAGCGCAATTTCGCCTTTATCTTTGCCCCGTACTTCCATCCTTCCTTTGCCAATATCGGCCCTGTGCGCAAGGAAATGGGCGTGCGCACCCTGTTCAACATTCTTGGCCCCATGATCAACCCGGCGCGGCCCAGCCATCTGCTTATGGGCGTGGCTCGGCCCGAGCTGGTGGAGCTGGTGGCCGAAACCCTCATGCAGTCGCCCCTGCACCGTGCCGCCGTGGTCTGCGGTTCGGGCAACTATGACGAGGTAACGCCCATCGGCCCCACCAAGATGGCCCTGCTGCACAACGGCAAGGTGACGCCCATGATGCTCGACCCGCAGGAATTCGGCATAGCCTCCTGCACGGTGGAAGATCTGGCCGTGAGCGGCAAGGAAGAAGCCGTGGCCGTACTCAATGATATTCTCAACGGGCATGGGCCGCGCGCCATGATGGACATGGTGGTGCTCAACGTGGGGCTTGCCATCTACCTGCTGGAAGAAAAGATGGACATGGCCCTGTGCATGGCCCGCGCCCGCGAGGCCGTGAGCGCCGGTGTGGGCAGGAAGGTGCTCAATGCTGCTTGAGCGCTTTCGCACGGCCAAGCAGGCCGAGGTGGAAGCCCTGCGAGTTCTTGAAACGCAGGGCGCTCTGCCAGCGGCGTATGAAGGGCAGCGGCCGGATTTTGCAGCGGCCTTGACCCGCCAGCAGCATACCGGAGCTGGTGGCGGCAGCCCTCTGGCGGTGGTGGCGGAGTACAAGCGGGCCTCGCCCTCGCGCGGCGTGATCTGCGAGAGTCTGGCTGTGGAAGATGTGGCGCGCCAGTATGCCGCCGCAGGGGCCAGCGCCGTGTCGGTGCTGACGGAGGAAACCTTTTTTCGCGGGCGGCTGGAATATCTGGCCCGCGCCGCTGACCCGGCGCTCTATAATGGGCCGCGTGTGCCCTTGCTGCGCAAGGATTTTATTTTTGATCCTTTGCAGGTGCGGGCCACGGCAGCCACGCCAGCCTCGGCATTGCTGCTCATTGTGCGCCTGACGCCGGACGCCGCGACCTTGCGGGCCCTGCGCGAACAGGCGGAAGCCTACGGCATTCAGGCAGTGGTGGAAATATTTGATGCGGAAGACCTGCGCCTTGCCCGTGAGAGCGGGGCGCGCATCATACAGGTTAACGCCCGCGATCTGGAAAGTCTGGCGGTAGATCGCGATGCCTGCCTGCGACTGATACAGGCCTGCCCGCCCGCCAATGGCGAACTGTGGATTGCAGCCAGCGGCATGAGCAGCGCGGAGCATCTGCGGGCAGCGGCCTCTGCGGGGTACCACGCCGCCCTTGTGGGCAGCGCCCTGATGGAAGGCGGCACCCCCGGCGAAGCCTTGGCGGCCTTGCTGGGTGCCACAGCCAAAACTGAGGGAGATTGCACATGCTGATCAAGTTCTGCGGCCTCACACGGCAAGAGGATGTTGACCATGCGGCCAGCCTTGGTGCCGCCATGTGCGGTTTTATTTTCCATCCCCGCAGCCCGCGCGGTGTGACGGTTGCACAGGCTGCAGCCTTGGACAGCGGCTCCATGCGGCGGGTGGGCGTTTTTGTGAACCAGGGATCGGACGAAATCCGGCGCATCATGGACGAAGCCCGGCTTGATTACGCGCAGCTGCACGGTCACCAGAGTGTGGAATGCGCCCGCGCCATCGGCGCGGAGCGCGTCATTCGGGTGCTCTGGCCCGACCGTTACACCCACCGCGCTTTGTTGTACAATGATTTACAACGCAATGCCGAAGCCTGCGCCTATTACCTGCTTGACGCGGGGCTGAAAGGCGGCGGCAGCGGGCACAAGCTGGACTGGTCTGATCTAGCCAGCCTGCGCCCGGAGCATCCCTGGCTGCTTGCCGGGGGATTGAGCGCAGCCAATGTGGCAATGGCCGTAGGCATGTGCGCGCCTGCCGGGGTGGATTTCAATTCCGGCGTGGAAGACGCGCCGGGGTGTAAAAACAGGGAAAAAATGGCGGCTGCATTTATGGCCGCAAACTCCAAAGGCAATGGGTATTCGTTATGAAAGACAGTTACTTTGGTGAGTTCGGCGGCTGCTTTGTTCCCGAACTGCTTATGCCGCCCCTTATGGAAGTGGAAGCGGCCATGCGCGACATTTATCCCACCGATAAGTTCCAGGCAGAGTTGAAAGACCTGCTGTTCAACTATGCCGGGCGTGAAACGCCGCTGACCTATTGCCCCACGCTTTCGGGCGAGCTGGGTTTTGACTTGTGGCTCAAGCGCGAGGATCTGCTGCATACGGGCGCGCACAAGGTCAACAACACCCTTGGGCAGGCCCTGCTTGCCAAGTACATGGGCAAAACAGCCCTGGTGGCGGAAACCGGCGCGGGTCAGCACGGCGTTGCCACGGCGGCGGCCGCCGCCCGTCTGGGCATGGAATGCACCATCTATATGGGTGCGGAAGACGTGGTGCGTCAGGCCCCCAACGTCATGCGCATGAAGCTGCTGGGCGCCACCGTGCATGCAGTGGAAAGCGGCACCCGCACCCTCAAGGACGCCATCAACGAGGCCTTGCGCGCCTGGATCGGCAGCCAGAAAACAACCCATTACTGCTTTGGCACCGCTGCCGGGCCGCACCCTTTCCCCAAGCTGGTGCGCATGCTGCAAAGCGTCATTGGCCGCGAAACCCGCGCCCAGATGCTGGAAAGAACCGGGCGGCTGCCTGATGCTGTGGTGGCCTGCGTGGGCGGCGGCTCCAACGCCATCGGCATGTTTCATCCCTTTGTGGACGACGCCAGCGTGCGGATCATCGGCGTGGAGGCTGCAGGCACGGGCGAGACAGGCTGCTTCAATTCCGCTCCGCTGAATCTTGGCACCCCAGGCGTGCTGCACGGCGCGTACAGCATGCTGCTGCAAAATGAAGACGGTCAGGTTGAACCCTCGCACTCCATTTCTGCCGGGCTCGATTATCCCGGTGTGGGGCCGGAACATTCGTGGTTGCAAAAAATCGGGCGCGTCCATTACGGCATGGTCAAGGACGCCAATGCGCTCAACGCCTTCCAGCGCCTCTGCCGCGCAGAGGGCATCCTGCCCGCGCTTGAATCTTCGCACGCTCTTGCCTGGGTGCTCGACCATCCGCAGGAATTCAAGAAGGGCGATCAGGTGGTGGTGAACCTGTCTGGCCGCGGCGACAAGGATCTGGGCATTGTCAACAAGGCGCTGGGCTTTGCGGCGCAGGGCCAGGAAGAGGTGTAGTCATGAATATTCTTGAACAGAAAATCCGCGATGCCAAGGCAGCCGGTCGCCCGGCACTGATTCCCTTTTTGACGGCGGGCTTTCCCGATCAGTCCACCTTCTGGCCCACGCTGATGGATCTGGACGAAGGCGGCGCGGATATCATTGAAATCGGCGTGCCCTTTTCCGACCCTGTGGCAGATGGCCCGGTGGTGGAAGAAGCCTCGCGACGTGCCCTGAGCGATGGCGTAAGCCTGCGCGGCATTCTGGAAGAACTCATTGAACGCAAGGGGCTTATTCAGGCTGGCGTGGTGCTCATGGGCTACCTGAATCCTTTTCTGCAATATGGCTACGAAAAACTGGCGCGGGATGCAGCGCGCGGCGGCGTGCACGGCTTTATCGTGCCTGATCTGCCCTACGAAGAAGCCGGGCCTCTGCGTGACGCCCTGAAAAAAGAAGGCATTGCCCTTATCCCTCTGGTTGGCCCCAATACCAGCGCAGAGCGCATGGCCCTCTACGACAGCGTGGGCGAGGGCTATGTGTACGTGGTTTCGGTCATGGGCATCACCGGCGAACGCAACGATCTTGCGCCCCAGGTGGCGGTGACCATGCGGCGTGCGCGTTCTGCCTTCAAGCTGCCGCTGGCGCTTGGCTTTGGCCTGCGCGAGCCTTCCCAGCTTGAGGCTCTTTCGCCCGATGCCCGGCCAGACGCCGTTGTTTTCGGCAGCGCCCTGCTCAAGCATATTGATGCGGGCAACAGCGCCGCAGAATTTCTGGCCCGCTGGAAGTAGCTGGAAAGAGAAGCTGTTTTTATCGTCTTATGCTCAAAATGAGGGCGCTTTTCCGCAGGGGAGAGTGCCCTTATTATTTGTATTGAAAATTATTTTCAAAAAAATGACCCAGACCTCTTGACTTTGAAATTCGTTTTCAATTAAAAGAAGGGCACAGAGCAACCCCACCCGCGCAAAATTGACCAGTGCGGCAAAAGACGGAGGATCATATGTGCGTAACCCTGATAGGCGGTATGGACCGACTGAAAAAAGATTACATGGCAGCGGCGGAGCAGGACGGACATTCCTTGAAATTCATCACCCGCAATGAGCGCAATTTTGTGGACAAAATCGGCAATCCTGACGCCATGATCGTGTTCACCAACAAAATTTCGCACGAAGCCAAGCGCAAAGCCGTTCAGGTGGCGCGCTCGCGCAACATCCCTCTGCAAATGGTTCATTCGTGCGGCGTGTCTTCCCTGCGTGAATGCCTCAAGGGCGCATAGGCTGCTGAAGGAGCGTTCTCTAATGCAGAACTGCCAACCCGGTGACGGGGTGGGAGGCCGCTGACCAAGGTCGGCGGCCTCCTGTTTTTAAGGGGTAGGCGAGGAGAGCCTCTGTTGGGGAGGCTGACCGGGGTGCTCGTGTTCTGGGCATAGACTCAATTGGGTTGCGTAAAGTTGCGGAAAATTACTATCCAGCGCTTGACATTTGGGGGGCAGGTAGCTAAATCAATCAGGACTTTGGAATTGAATTTCAATTTTTTGAGCAGCGTCTTGCACACGACCATTTGGCAGGATCGAAAAAGGGTCAGGTAAGACAAGCCGTATGACGGCAAGGCTGCTGGCAGGAAGGCTGGTATGAACAAATTTTTGTTCGCGGTAATGGCTGGGATGTCGCAAATGCGGCGTCAGTCTGTTTATAGCATGGGGGAGGTTCGTGCATGAGCGCGGTTCGGCAGTTTAATAATCCCGATGATGCCAATTTCAACGCTGGTGGAAAGCTGCGGATAGCTCTTGCAGGCAATCCCAACTGCGGCAAAACAACAGTTTTCAACGGCTACACTGGCGCTCGCCAGCATGTGGGCAACTATCCCGGCGTTACGGTTGACAGAAAAGAAGGGCACATCACCGTGGGCGGCAAGCAGGTTACCGTGGTTGACCTGCCCGGCACCTATTCGCTGACCGCCTATTCCATGGAAGAGCTGGTGGCCCGCCGCGAGCTGGCGGCTGGGAACGTGCAGGCCGTTATTGACGTTGTGGACGCCTCGGCCCTTGAGCGCAACATGCTGCTTACCGTGCAGATGCTCGAAATGGGCATCCCCGTGGTGCTTGGCTGCAATATGATGGACGAAGCCCGCGCCGCTGGCATCCATATTGATATGGAGCGCCTTGGCGAGCTGCTGGGCATCCCGGTGCTGCCCATGGTGGCCCGCTCTGGCGAAGGCCTGGATGAAGCCATGGCCGTAGCCATGAAGCTGGCGCAGGCGGGCAAAGCCAATGCCCTGCGTATTTCTTACGGCAGTGATATTGACCCCGTGCTGCTGGATATGGAAAAGAGCATTGCCGACAACGGCCTGCTGACCCAAAAGTATATGCCCCACTGGGTTGCCCTCAAGATGCTTGAAGGCGACAGCGAAATCATGAGCGAAGTTCGCGCCGCCAACGCCGCGCTGGCAGAAGAACTTGAGGGCATGCGCAAAAAGGCTGCCGCTCATGTGCGCAGCACGCTCAACGCCAATCTTGAATCCATCATCACCGATTACCGCTACGGCTTTATCCGCAGCCTGCTGCGCGACGGCATCGTGACCCAGGATGCCGGCAAGGACCGTCTGGCCCTTTCCGACAAGCTGGACAAGGTGCTCACCAACGCCTTTCTTGGGCCGCTGATCATGATCGGCGTGCTCTACCTCATGTTTCAGGTGACGTTTACTGTGGGTGATTACCCCAAGGGCTGGGTTGAAGACGGCTTCAAATGGCTGGGCGATACCTGCACATTGCTGCTGCCCGAGGGCTTTGCCCAGTCGCTTATTGTGGACGGCATCATCGCGGGTGTTGGCGGCGTGGTCAGCTTTGTACCGCTCATCCTCATCATGTTTGCGCTCATCTCCTTTATGGAAGACAGCGGCTATATGGCCCGCGTGGCCTACATGATGGACCGCATCTTCCGCTTTTTCGGCCTGCACGGCGCGTCGGTCATGCCCTACATCATCGCTGGCGGCATTGCGGGCGGTTGCGCCATCCCCGGCGTCATGGCAACCCGTACCCTGCGCAGCCCCAAGGAAAAACTGGCAACCCTGCTCACGCTGCCTTACATGACCTGCGGCGCAAAGCTGCCCGTGTTCCTGCTGCTGGCCGGGGCATTCTTTCCTGACAGCGCCCCCACCGTCATGTTCCTTATCATGATAACAGGTTGGGTTATGGCTCTGCTGGTGGCGCGCCTGCTGCGTTCTTCCATCGTCAAGGGCGAGGCCACTCCCTTTGTTATGGAGCTGCCCCCGTACCGCATGCCTACACTCATGAGCCTTTTGCTGCACTGCTGGGAACGCGCCTGGATGTACCTCAAGAAGGCCGGTACCGTGCTGGTGGCCATTTCCATCCTGATCTGGGCCGCCATGACCTTTCCCGGTCTGCCGGAAGACAAGTCCGCCCCCTTTGACGCCCAGATCGCCCAGCTTGAGGAAAAGATCGCGGCTATCCCTGAAGGTGACGAAGCCCGCGCCCCCATTGAAGAAGAACTCGGCAACGTGCGCAACGAACTTAAGGAAGAAGCCTTGGCTTTCTCCGTGGCTGGCCGTCTTGGCAAGGCCGTGGAACCCGCCACGCGCCCCATGGGTTTTGACTGGCGCACCGACATAGCCCTGCTGGCCGGTGTGGCCGCCAAGGAAGCTGTTGTGGCCACCATGGGCACTGCCTACGCCATGGGCGACCAAGATCCCGAAGACGCCGCGCCCCTGGCGGAGCGTCTCAAGGGTGATGAAGCATGGTCAAAGGCCACCGCGCTTTCCCTGATGCTCTTCGTACTGCTGTATTCCCCCTGCTTTGTGGCCCTGGTGGTCATTCGGCAAGAGGCTGGCAGCTGGGGCTGGGTGGCGTTCAGCATTGTGTTCAACACAGCCCTGGCCTTTGCTGTAGCCACAGCCGCCTACCAGGTAGGACGCACTGTCTGGGGGTAGCACTACTGTTTGATTTCTGATTCCCCTCCTTGATGCCTGTGCCGCCTGCCTTGACAAAGGTCTGGCGGCACAGGCATTATCTGTTGGCTCACATTTGCAGGCCTTTACCGAGGGGTTCAGCAATGCTTAACCGGCTTTTTGCAAGTATGATCCTTATGGTTCTGGCTGTGTCTCCTGCTGCTGCGGCTACAACGTGGGATGCGTATGTGGTAAGAGTGGAAGACGGCAATACCATTTTAGTCAGTACCAAGAAAGACAGTGAAGAACCAGAGAAAGTGCTGGTTTTTTACGGCATTGAAGCTCCCAGTCTCAGGCAGCCTTACGGGCCTCAGGCGCTGGCCTATTTGCAGCGCATGATGCCCGCGGGGTCCAAAGTGGACGTTGAAGACGTGGGACAGCTCGAAGCTGGCCTCATTACCGCGCTTGTGCAGGTGGGCGGTGATTCCGTCAACTACAAGCTGGTGATGGAAGGTCTGGCCTGGGTGGACAGGCAGAAGTGCAGGGCTATTTTTTGCCGTCGCTGGCTCATTCAGGAACATCAGGCGGTATTGGACAGGCGTGGCATTTGGGGGCTGAATATTGGCACCCCCCCCTGGCAATGGACCCGCTGACACGCCGCCGTAACCCATAAAAGGAGCGCGTATGGAAGTTACAGGTTCCGAAGAACTGCGTAAGTTTCTTGATTCCTGGCAGGATGACCCGCTTAACATCAAGAAATCCTTTACGGAATACATGGATTTTCTGGCCGCGCACAGCAATATTTCCTTTACTTTCAAGGCCCGGCCCGGCGTAAGTTATTCCCTGCGGGCGCGTCACAGCGTACAGACCGAGCGTGTACTCTTTGTGCTGCTGGATGTGGTGGATGATGAACCGGCAAGCCGCTGGCTTTCCATTTGCTTTTATGACGAAATGGTCTCCGACCCCGGCGAAAAGGGCGACTTTGTGCCCGGCGGCCTCATGGGCGAAGACGCCCGTTGCTTTAACCTCGAGGACGACGATGCCGTCATGCGCGACTATATCAAGGCGCGTCTGGCCGAAGCCGCCCACAAAGCCGCAAAAGAGTAAGTGTGGTTTCTACAGATTTGAGCCGTAGTGTAGCTATTGATTTTGAAACTTCCGGCTACTCGGCCCACAGCGCTTGCGCCGTGGGCCTTGCTCGTATTGAGCAGGGCAGGGTGACCGATGTTTTTTACAGCCTTATCAAGCCGCCGTCATCGCGCGTGATGTTTACCGAGATACACGGTTTGACCTGGCCCATGCTGAAGGATGCGCCCACTTTTGCCGAACTGTGGCCGCAGATGGATGCCTTTCTTGAGGGGGCGGGCAGCCTGCTTGCGCACAATGCCTCCTTTGACAAACGTGTGCTTGCCGCAAGCTGCCATGCAGTGGGAGTGCAGGAACCCCGCGCGCCTTTTTTGTGCACGCTCAAAGGCTCCCGCCGCAGCCTGCCGCTTGCCTCCAAAAAGCTCAGCAGCGTGAGCGCCTACTTTGGGATTGCGCTGAACCACCACCATGCCGGTTCGGATGCGGAGGCCTGCGCCCGCATCTATTTGCAGTTGCGCGCTCTGGGCGTCACCGATGCCCAGATGAAACTGTAAGCCGCATTTCGTCCATTCCCGTCAGATTGACCCCGCCCGGATTTTCGGGCGGGTTTTTCTTTTTTTGCGCCTGCGTTCAAGCCTGACGGAACGCCCTGGCGTCTGTCAAAATATCGACCTCTGCCAAATCTTTGTTTTTTAACATCCATTAATTGCACAGTTTTTATGCTATGGAACGCTTGTTGCTAAAGGCTTGGCAAGCAGATTTCCGTGAAGCACGGGGGTACGTAGTATGAAATCAATGTTCAATATGCAGATGGGCCTTGTGGGCAAGGTCATGGATATGCAGTTGCAGCGGCAGAACGTCATTGCGGGCAATATCGCCAACGTGGAGACGCCCAACTACAAGCCGCGCGAGTTGTCTTTTGAAAAAGAACTGCAATCGGCCCTCGGGCTTGATGCAAGAGGGGAGATGACCCGCACGGAATCTTCCCACATGCCCACGGCTTTCAGGCCTGATTCTTTTGGGCCGGAATGGGATTTGGCGGTCAAACCCCGCGTTGTTCACGGCGAGGACCGCGTCAATATTGATAAAGAAATGGCAAAACATGCCAAGAACCAGTTGCAGTACACAGCGCTTACCCAGGTGATGACCAAGTCTTTTGAAGGGCTGAACACCATCATCCAGGATGGCAAGCAGTCCTGATTTTCGCCCGCCGCCGCGCCGCTTCCATACGCGGCATAAGAACCCCGGCAGCGGACAGTGTAGGAGGAAGCCATGGACTTCATGACGGCATTTGATATCAGCGCGTCCGGCCTTTCAGCCGACCGCACCCGCATCAACACCATTTCGATGAACCTTGCCAACGCCAAGACGACGCGCACGCCCCAGGGCGGGCCGTACCGTCGGCGCAGCGTGGTGCAGCAAACGGCTGATGTGGATGATCCTTTTTCCATCCACATGCGTTCGGCCCTCGACAGGGCGGTGCAGGGCGTGCGTGTTTCTGCCGTGACCATGGACAACCGGCCCTTCAAGCGGGTGTACGAGCCAGGCAACCCTGACGCCAACGCGGAAGGCTACGTCATGTATCCCGACATCAACGTGGTTGAGGAAATGGCCAACCTCATGACTGCCCAGCGCAACTATGAGGCCAACGTCACTACGGTGGATGCCGTCAAGGGCATGTATATCAAAGCGTTGGATATTGGCCGTTAGGGTCTGTTACTAAATAATTCTTTTGGCCGATCACTGCGTCATACAGCATTTTTTACTCCAGTCATGGACAAAAAGCGTCCACTCCTGTCGTAAAAACACTGTTTTCCTTGTCCTCGGCGCAAAATATTTTATTTAGAAGCAGCCCCTAAACCATGACCACGATGACAGCATAAAAAAGATTTTTTGGAGCGCGGAGGTTGTTATGAGCATTCAGGCAGTTGGCATGCGGGCGTACAGCGAGGCAGTGCAGAATTTCAGCAAGGTGCAGAGCAGCATGCAGCAGGGCGGCTCCATCGGCAGCCAGACCCAGTTTGCCAAAACTCTTGACCAGAGCCTTTTGCGCGACAGCGTTGACCGGGGCGAAAATTTTGGCGCCCATGCGGATTTTATCAAATATCCCACCCAGGCGCACACGCCTGTGACGCCGCAGAACAGCTTTTCCGGCACCGTCAAAGGTTCGCTCAACAAGGTTAACGAACTGGACAACGCCAAAAATGCGGCTATCGAAGATTTCGCCGCAGGCCGCACCCAGAATGTGCACGAACTCATGATCACCATGCAGAAATCCAGCATGGCCATGAAGCTGACCTCTGCCGTGCGCGGCAAGGTGCTTGAGGCCTACAAGGAAATTTCCCGCATGCAGTTCTAGGCAACTGCGTGAGCAGATGCTCGCCGCCGGGGCGCAGGGCGTTTTTTTACCTCGCAATACGCCAAGGCAGGCACATGTTATAAATTTCAGATTTTCCTTTCCGCGCGTGATACTCCTGAACGCCGAATCCCCCACTGGCTGTGCCTTGGGGGATTCGGCGTTTCTGGCGCAGTGTCACAAATTTGAACGACTTGGCGGGCATTTTTAAAAATACTGTAATTACAGAGTGTTAAAAAGTGGCATGGCAATTGCTTTGCCAGGGCATATGCCCGGCCAACGTGCCGGAATTACGCCACGTCTTCGCAGGAGCTACCTTATGCCGGCTTTTCTTACGCAACTTGTCAATTCCATCAAGGCAGTCTGGGCCAGAATGAGCGTCGCGCAGCGCGTGATGGTCTTGGGTGGATTTGTACTTATCGGCTCTGCGGCCATTGGCCTTTCTGTCTGGGCCTCGCGGCCAGATATGAGAGTGCTGTATTCCAACCTCAGCGCCGAAGACGCCGGCGTTGTCATCAAGTCGCTCCAGGCAGACAAGGTCATGTACCAACTAACGGACAACGGGAAAACAATTCTTGTTCCCAAGGAAGTTGTGTACGATGAACGCATCAAGATCGCGGGCGAAGGCGGTCTTGTGGGGCAGGGCATAGGTTTTGAAATTTTTGACAAGGTAAAAGTCGGGCAAACCGACTTTGTGCAGAAAATTAACTACACTCGCGCCTTGCAGGGTGAACTTTCGCGTACCATCAGCGAGTTCCCCAATGTGGAAAGCGCGCGCGTGCATCTGGTCATTCCGCACCGCAGCCTGTTTGTGGAAGAACGCCAGTCCCCCTCGGCCTCGGTCGTGCTCAAGCTCAAGCGTCCCAACCTCAAGCCCGACCAGAAAGAAATCAACGCCATCCTCAACATGATGCTCATGGCTGTTGAAGGACTGGACAAAACGCACGTTTCCATTTCAGACAATGGCGGCAAGGTGCTGTATCAGCCGGAATCAGACAGCCTTGCCGGTGCAAGCTCCACCCAGATGGAACACCGCCAGCAGGTGCAGCGCAACCTTGAACGCCGTATTGAAGAAATGTTGCAGCCCATGTTTGGCCCTGGCCGTGTTATCGCCAAGGTCAACGTGGATATGGATTTCAGCCAGCGCACCATCCGCCGCGAACTGTTTGACCCCGAAAAAACCGCAGTACGCAGCGAGCAGCGCAGTGAAGAAACCAATCAGGGTCGCTCCAACCTTGAAGGTGGTTCGCCAGACGCCAATTTCAGGGGTGATGGCATAACCGGATCTGTTTCACAGCAGAACGGCAGCCGCGAAACCCGCACCACAAACTACGAAATTAACAAGGAAGAACAGCAAATCGTATCCAATGTGGGCGATTTAAAGCGCATGACGGTTGCAGTCCTTATCGATGGGACGTATGAAAAGACCAGCGGAGCGTGGACATTTGTGCCGCGCAAGGCCGATGACCTCGAGCGGGTGCGCCAGCTTGTCACCAATGCCGTGGGTCTGGACAAGGCCCGTGGCGATGCTCTGGAAGTAAGCTCCGCTCCGTTTACGGATTCCGAGCCGCCCAAGGATCCCAACTTTGCCGAAATGCTGGCCGATTATGCCGAACGGCTGGGCAAGCCCCTGCTCAACGCGCTGCTGGCCTTTTTGTTCCTCATGCTTGTGGTGCGGCCCGTGGTTCTGGCCCTCATCCGGCCCAAGGTCGAAGCCGGTGAAATGATTGAGGGGCTTGAAGGTCTGCCCGCAGCCGAAGAACAGCTGGCCCTGTATGAGGCCCTTGAAGAGGCCTCCAAGGCAGATGACGAGGCTGGCGCAGACGAAGAAGACGATGAACTGGTTTTCAAAGATATTGAAGCCTTGAAGTCGCACATTTTCACCCTTTCCGATAATCATATGGAGCAGGTGGTGATGCTGGTGCGCGGCTGGATGAAAAATGATGAAACAGCTACCGCCTAAAGCACCAGACCGTCAGTTGACGGAAAGCAGCTCGACGCTCTCGCAGCTCAAGGCTTTGCGCCTTGCGCAAAAAGAAAGCAACCAGCGTGTTGAAGAATTGAAAATGCGGCTCTTTCACATTACCGAGCAGCATATGGATCAGGCCGTGCGGCTTATCAAGCGCTGGCTTGCAGACAAGGAATAAGCAACCCCGGGCAAGCCTAGTGCGGATCTCGGTGAAGGAGTAGGGAGATGGAGTTGACCGGCAAACAGCGTACTGCAGTGCTGCTGCTCGCCATGGGCGACAAATTCACGGCTGACGTGTTCAAACGCATGGACCGGCAGGAAATAGCCGACATCTCCAGAGCTATCGTGGAATTGGAACCTGTGCCGCGCGAAACAGTCGAAGAAGTGCTGCGCGAATTCCACGAATCGCTGGTTGAAGGCGTGGATATGATCACTGGCGGCAGCGATACGCTGAAACGCCTGCTGGTCAAAAACCTTGATCCTGAGACCGCCAAGTACGTTATGGACTCCCTGAGCCTTGAAACCGGCCCTGCGCCCTTCCGCGAGCTGGAATCGGTCAGCCCCAAACTGCTTTCACAGATTCTGCGCAACGAACATCCGCAAACCCTGGCCCTCATCATCGGTCACCTGCATCCGGATCAGGCCGCCAATTTATTGACAAACCTTCCCGCAGGCGTGCGCGCCGAGGTGCTCATGCGCCTTGCGCGGCTTGAAGCCGTGCCGGAAGAAATGCTCATGGAAGTGGACAAGGTGCTCACAAGCCAGCTTATCGCCATGGGCGGCAAGGAAGGCAAAAAAGTGGGCGGCGTGCAGTCTGTGGCAGAAATTCTCAACGCTGTGGACCGCGCCACCGAAGAAGAAGTGCTCTCCGAGATCGAAGAAGATTCCGCGCAGATGGCCGAAGATATCCGCAACCTCATGTTTGTGTTTGAGGACTGCAAGAATATTGACGACCGTGGCGTGCGCGAAATGCTGAAGGAAATTTCCAACGAAGATCTCACCCTGGCCCTGCGTGGAGCCAGCGACGACCTCAAGGAAAAATTCTTCAAGAATATGTCCGAACGCGCGGGCAACATGATTCGCGAAGAACTGGAATTCATGGGCCCGGCCAAGCTTTCGGACGTGGAGTCGGCCCAGCAGAACGTCGTCAAGATCGTGCGGCGGCTTGAAGGCGAAAACAAGCTTGTCATCAGCCGTGGCGCTGGCGACGTGTTTGTGTAGCGGCCTGCCGCAGAATCTGTAACCATCGGAACCCGGCATGGCGTCAGACCAGTTGCGCAAAAAATGGGGCACCATCTTCATGGGCGAGCGCGAGGCAACACCTCAGCAGCTTGACGCCATGCAGGAACCCTTGCTCCGTGAACGCGCCCAGCACCAGCAGCAGGAGGATTATCTTGCCCGGGTGCGCGCCAGGGCCGAGGAACGCGCGCGCGAGATTCTTGGCGCAGCCTATGCCGAAAGGCAAAAGGTGCTGGAGGAGGCCGGGGTCGAGGCTCAGGCCCGCGTGGAGCAGTTCACGCGCGAAGCGAAAGAGCTGAAGGCGCAGGCGCAGGCTGAACTGGCCGAGGCCGAGGCCGAGCACGGCAAGGCCCGTGATCTGCGCGAAGAAGCCGAGTTTATCCGCAGCAATGCGCATAACGAGGGCTTTCAGGCGGGCATGGAGCAGGCCGGGGCAGAGCTTAAGGAATTCCGCGTTGATGTGGGGCAGATGCTCGGCAACATGCTGCGCGCGCTCGAGGCGCAACGGCACAGCCTTGGCGAAGCCTGGCGCGATGAGCTGGCCGAACTGGCCCGTGTTGCCGTTGAGGCCGGAACCGGCTGGATTTTGCAGGCAGAGCATCAGCGCATTTTGCAAAATCTGGTCTTTGGTTCCCTGCAACTGCTGGAAGACCGCGCCACCGTGAGCATCCGCGTGCACCCCGATGACGAGGACACCGTGAGCGACCTTTTCCGGGCCGCCCGCGAGCGCGTGCCCGAGCTGAGCCAGTGGATCGTGAACGGCGATCCTTCTGTTGAGGCTGGCGGCCTTGTGGCCGAGAGCGTCAGCGGTTCGGTGGAGAATCTGCGCGAACATTACCGTGAAATGGTCAACGGCATTCTGGAGCATCTGACCTTGCCGCCGCGCCCCGAGGAAGAAAGGGCGGGGGAAGAGGTGAGCGCCACTGCTGCGCGTGAATCTGAGCGGCTGACGCAAGTCGTGCCCGAGGCTGCACCTGTGGTGGAACCTGCGCCTGCGCCAGTGGCTGAAGTTGCGACAGCGGCAGAGGGTGGGGCGGAACAGCCGGAACTGCTGCCAGAGCATTTTGCAGAGCCCCTGACGGAATCCTCCCCGGAATCAGGGCAGGAAGTTGCGCCCGAATCCGCACCCGATATGGCCCATGACATACAGCCAGAGCAGCCCTCCTTTGCAGGGCAGGATGGCGCTGGCCTCGCACCTGGCGAAATTTTGCCCGCATCCGGGCCTGCTGATGTGGCTGCTGCCGCTGAATCTTTTGAGCAAGGGCAGGAGCCTGCGCCAATGGATGCTGCCGCGCAGCCTGCTGCCGCAGTTTCTTCTGCCAATGCCTCGCCCGAAATAATGCAGGATTCCATGCCGGAATCGGGAGCGCAGGCAGACGCGCACCTTGCGGAATCATCCCCGGCCCCGGTGGCGCAGCCCCATGATGGTATTGAAGGACAGCCCGTACAGGAGCAGGCTCCGCAACCTGCCCATGCTCAGGCAGCGGAACACAATGCCAATCCCAGCCTTGCCGAGCTTGAGGACGAGCTCTTTCCCCTGCCGGAAGAGGAAAAGGAGCATGTCTCGCAATCTTCTTCCAGCGTCTTTGTCAGCGGGGGCTTTCTGCCCGGCTCGGGCAACGGCCAGCCGGGATAGCCAGCCATGAAGCTTGACCCAGATTCCTGCATAAAGCTGCTCAAAACAAGCACTCCCGTGCGGCTCTACGGCAAGGTCAACAAGGTCGTGGGCCTTGTGGCCGAGGGCAGCGGTTTGCGCGCCCCCCTTGGGGCCGTGTGCCATATGCTGCCCGATGAAGGCGACGACGGCATCGCCGCCGAAGTGGTGGGCTTTCGCGAGGGCAATCTGCTGTTCATGCCCTATGGCGACATGCGGGGCATCCGCCCCGGCAGCCGTATCCGCAACACAAGCCTGCCCCCGGTGTTTCCGGTGGGGCCGGATTTGCTGGGCCGCGCCTTTGACGCCTTTGGTACCCCGCTGGATGCCGGTGCGCCCATAAGCGCGGAACTCTATGTTTCGCCCCTGCCTGCGGGGGAAAGCTCCAGAGAAGACTTTCTTCGCCAGCAGGAAGAGCAGCGCCCCTTTGTGCCCCACTGGCTTGAGGAGGCCCGCAAAAGCTGGAATCCAGAGCTGGTGCCCATCTATGCCGACCCGCCAAGCCCTCTGCAACGCCCGCGTATTACCGATATCCTTGATGTGGGCGTGCGCTCGGTCAACAGCCTGCTGACCCTTGGCAAGGGGCAGCGCGTAGGCATTATGGCCGGTTCGGGCGTGGGCAAATCCACGCTCATGGGCATGATGGCCCGCTATACCCGCGCGGATGTCAACGTCATTGCCCTCATCGGCGAACGCGGGCGCGAAGTTGTGGAATTTATGGAGCGCGACCTCGGCCCCGAGGGCATGGCCCGCTCCGTGCTGGTTATCGCCACGTCAGATCAGTCCCCCCTTGTACGTATGCGCGCGGCCTACGCGGCCACGGCTGTTTCGGAATATTTTCGCGACAAGGGCATGGACGTGCTGCTGATGATGGACTCCGTAACCCGTTTTGCCATGGCTGCCCGCGAAGTGGGGCTGGCCGTGGGCGAGCCGCCCACCACCAAGGGCTACACTCCTTCGGTTTTTGCCCAGTTGCCCAAGCTGCTGGAGCGGGCGGGGCGTTCCGCCAAGGGAACCATCACGGGGATTTATACCGTACTTGTGGACGGCGACGACTTTAACGAGCCCATCGCCGACTCCGTGCGTTCCATCCTTGACGGGCATATTGTGCTTACCCGCGACCTGGCTGACCAGGGGCATTTCCCCGCCATTGACGTGCTGCGTTCCATCAGCCGTCTGCGTTCCGACATCTGCGACCGGCAGGATGTTCTCGCAGGCCGCGTTGTCACCCGCTGCATGAGCACCTTCCGCCGCGTGGAAGACATGATCAACATCGGTGCCTACGCCAAGGGCTCCAATGCGGAGATTGACGCAGCCATTACCAAGATGCCGGACATCAACGCCTTTTTGCGGCAGGATGTGGGCGAACCCCAGTTTGTGGAGCAGTGCATGGCCCAGTTGCGCCTTCTGGCCGACATGGGCGATGGCCAGCAGGGCGACGCCCAAGGCAATCCGCAGGGCGGCATGCCTGTGCCGCAACAGCCTGACGGCGTTGCGCCGCTGTAGTTTTATCCATAATTTTCTTTTCCACATTTGTTTTTTTGAGAATGGGAATTCTGTCACATGCGGCTTGAAGGCGGCTTAGTGCTGTGCTAGGTTCAATGTGTAACTGTTGGCGCTGCGCGGTTTTTCGCGTTGTCGCAGGTTTACAGCCTTATCTTGTGGAGCCGCCATGTCCCTGAGCCGTCTGTTGGGCTTTTTAACGCGAGGCGCCCGCCGGGGCGACGAAGCCGTTTCCTCTTCTTCCGTCAGCGCGGCGGAGGAAGCCCAACGCTTTTTTGCCTTGCGGCACCACTCCTTCCGCATGTTTCTCACGGCATGGAACGCCTTTCAGGAAACCATGACCGATCTGGAATACACCCTTTGCTGCGATCATCCCTTTGGCCTGTATCGTGTGCGGGCGCTCTGCACCTCCATGGCCACCCAGGTTTTTCAGTGCATCAAGCAGCTTGAGCGGCTTGATCCCGCGCCTTGCCCGGCCCTCTATGCCCGTTTTGGCGAGCTGCAAAAGCTGGTGGCGGAAGAAGTGTACGAGCCGGAAGCCTGCCTGCTCGGGCCGCTGGTTGTTCCCCTGTGTCAGGATGATGCCGGATGCCTGGCCGCTCTGCACAGCGAGGGACGGGTGCTGGTGGATCCTGCGACCGCCCGGCTTGAGAAACTGCGTCCCATTTTTCCCGGTGCTGTGCCGCAGGGTTTTGTGGTCACGGCGGCGGGGTGCCAGCACTATTTTCAGAGCGGTGACCTGCAAAGCGAGATCAACCGTTGCATTCAGGCTGCCGGAGGCCTGGCCCCCAACCATCTGGCGCGGCTTTCCAAAAAGCTGGGCGCGCTGGTGGAGGGGACCCCCCTGCCGGAAGACCTTGCCGCTGCCATCCTTGAGCAGGTGCAGCGCTTGCGCGGCCTGTGCAACAAGCCCATGCAGCTCCTGCTGCGCGGGCGCGTATGGCCGCCTGCCGCGGGCGAGGGCGAAGGCTGCGGCGTTGTGCTGTGGGGACCGCCTGTTTCGTTGCAGGCGCATGACGATGATATTTTGCGCGCAGTGCGCGTAACCCTGTCCAGCAAGCAGCGCGCTCAGGCACTTGTTTACCGCCGTGCGCGTGGGCTGACAGAAGGGGGGGCTGGCGTCTGCCTCACCTGTATGGCGGTGGATGAGGGCTGTTTTGGCGGCATTGCCCAGTCATCCGCGCCATTGACCCCGCACAGCGAGAACGTGCACGTCTACGGGTGCGCGGGGCTGCCGCAGGAGGTGGAATATTCCACCATGCCGGTGGACGCCATAAGTGTTTCGCGCGCGGCGCCGCATACGGTGACAGACCGCCGTCCCTATAAAGCCAAGCGCCCGGTGCTGGACGATGCTACCGCCATACGCGCCGCAGAGCTCGCCCTGGCTGTGGAAGAAGCCGCCGGAAGGCCCGAGGTGCTCACCTGGGCATGCAACCCCGAGGGACGCGTTTTTATGCTCATGGCGCGGCCCATGTCCTTGCCGCAGGAGGAAGAACCCGCCTTGCCGGAGCCTGCCAAGGCTCTGGACGATGTCCTGCTGCTGGAGGGTGGATTTACGGTCAATCCGGGCCGCGTATCCGGCCCTGCCTGGGTGGCCCGCCGCTGGGAAGACGCGCGCAGGTTCCCCACCGGCGGCATCCTCGTGGTGCCGGACGATAATTACATATGGGGTTCGCTCATTGACCGCGCCGCCGGGATTGTGTCGGAGCGCGGCTTTCAGGGCTCGCGGCTGGCTTCGCTGGCGCGGGAGTTTGGCAAGCCCGCCGTCTTTGGCCTCAAATGGGCTACGGAAGTGGTGGAAAGCGGCCAGCGCGTCACCCTTTGCGCAGACCTGCGCACCGTGTACGAAAACCGGCAGGATTCCCTGTTGCCCAAGGTACCTCCGGGTAAGGACTACATGCCCGGCAGCCCTGTATACCAGATTCTGCAAACCGCCTCCCGGCGCATTCTGCCCCTGACGCTCGAGGTGGACAGCGTGGACTTCAAGGCGGCCAACTGCGCCACCTATCACGACATTGTGCGCTACTGCCACGAAAAGGCCGTGAGCGCCATGTTCAGCCTTGGCTCGGAAAAAAAGTACGCGCCGCAGCGCATCAAGCAACTGCGCGACAAGGTGGTCAAACAGTTCTGGGTGGTCAACCTCAGTGACGGTTTTGTGCGTACCCCCAACGGGCCTGTCATTGATGTGGAAGACATTGCTTCGCTGCCCATGCTGGCCCTGTGGCAGGGCATGAACGCCCACCCCTGGCAGGGGCCGCCGCCTGTGGACGGCAAGGGGTTTCTTTCTGTGCTTTTTGAGGCCACAGCCAATCCCAATCTGGACCCTGCCGCGCAGACGGCGTATTTCACTGAAAAAAATTATTTTCTTATCTCCAGCGATTATTGCAGCCTGCATTCCCGCTTTGGCTTCCATTTTGTTTCGGTTGAGGCGCGCCTTTCAGAGCGCACCAGCGAGAACTATCTGAATTTCCAGTTGCGCGGCGGCGCTGCCGACATTGAGCGCCGTATTCTGCGGGTGCGCTTTGTGGCCGATATTCTTTGGGAGTTCGGCTTTTCGCCCGTTGTGCGCAACGATGCCGTGAGCGCCACGCTCAAGGATCTGGACAAGGAAGAAGGCGAGCGCCTGCTGGCGGTGGCAGGGTACATGACCATCCACACCCGCCAGCTCGACATGATCATGCAGGACCCAGGCCAGGTTGCGGCCCGCCGCAAGGAAATGCTGGCCCACTGCCGGGCGCTTTTCAGGGGGGAATCCCTGGCTGGCGTTGCTGATTCTCCATCTCAGGAGGCCCGTTAATGTCGTCCACCGTGCCTGCATCCCACAGAGGCTACAGGGCCATATACCGCCGTTTGCTGATAACGCTGCTGCTCATGGCTCTTACGCCTCTGGTTGCTCTGGGGATTTTTTGTCTGGACAGGCTCAGCGCCATTTATGACGAAAAAATTACTGCGGGCATTGAGGCTGTCATCAGCAGCAAGCACCGCGCCCTTGATACCTTCATGGTGGAGCGCATCGCGCAGGTCAAAAACCTGGCCTTCACCCACCCGTATTCTGACTTGAGCAACCCTGCGCGCCTGAGCGAAATTTTCTCCGTGCTACAAAGCAACAGCCGCTCGTTTGTGGATCTTGGCATCATCGGCATGGATGGCCGCCATGTTTCTTACGTGGGGCCGTTTGACCTGCGCGACGCCAATTATTCGGAAGCGCCCTGGTTTTCAGAAGTGGTGCGCAAGGGCGTGTACGTCAGCGATGTGTTCATGGGCTACCGGCATGTGCCGCATTTTATCATTGCCGTGTTGCGGCACGAAGGCGGGCGCAGCTACATCATGCGCGCCACCATTGACATGGACGCCATCGACGCCCTGCTGCGGCGCATTTATTCCGGGCCGCATAGCGACGCTTTTATTGTAAGTAATAACGGTATCTTGCAAACGAGTTCACGTTTTTACGGCGAGATCATGGGCAGCTTTGCCCTGCCGCAGGAGAACCTGACCCGCAACAACGTTGTGACCATGCATGCCACCATACCCAGCGGCGAAGAAATGGTGGTGGCCATGATGCGGCTGGACTCCATGCCCTGGGTGCTGGTGGTCATGGATGATGTGCGCGACAGCCTCAAGCCCCTGCGGCAGCTCAAGGCGCTGATACTATTCTTTACCCTGCTTGGCGGCGCGCTGACCTGCATGGGCGCGGAGCTGTGCACCCGGCGGCTTGTGGCTTCGCTTGAGGCCTCGGATCAAAAGCAGGCCCACATTGACGCGCGCATGTTGCAGTCAAGCAAGATGGCAGCTTTGGGCAAGATGGCGGCTGGCGTGGCGCACGAGGTCAACAATCCCCTGATGCTCATTCAGGAAAACGCGGGCTGGATACGTGACCTGCTGGACGATGAAGACCCGTCAACCATGAAGAATTACAAAGAAATTTTTGACAGTACGGAAAAAATCGAGCAGCACGTCAAGCGCGCCAAGGGCATAACCCAACGCATGCTGGGCTTTGGGCGGCGCATGAATCCGGGCCGCACGGAGATTCTTATCAGTTCCCTGGCAGATCAGGCCGTGGAGATGCTCAAAACCGAGGCCGCCAACCGCAACATCGCCATTGTGCGGCAGTACGATGCCCATGTTCCCGTAATTTTGTCCGACCCGGCCCAGCTTGAACAGATATTCATCAATGTGATAGACAATGCCATTGATGCCATGGGCAAGAATGGCACCCTGACCGTCAGCACGCAGCCCTGGCGCACCGGAGTGCGCGTTTCCTTTACCGATACAGGGCCGGGCATGGATCAGGAAACCCTGCGTCAGATTTTCGACCCCTTCTTTACCACCAAGAAGGTGGGCGAGGGCACAGGGCTTGGCCTTGCCATCTGCTACACCATTCTTGAAAAGCTCGGTGGGCGCATAGACGTGCAGAGCGAACTTGGGCACGGCACCACATTCAATATTTTTCTGCCTGCGGAACCGCCGCAGCTCGCGCCTGAAGAAAGCGCAGAAGCATAATACCACTAGGCGGCCCCAACGGGGCATGCTGCCATATGAAGGAGGCCTCCATGCGCGCATTGTTTGTGGACGACGAAGTGGAATTTCTGGAACTGATGGAAAAACGCCTTACCCGGCGCGGTATGGAAGTTGTAACCGCGCCCGATGGTCAGTCGGCCCTTGATCTGTTGGATCAGGCCCTGCAATCGGGCGAGATGTTCCAGATTGTGGTCATGGATGTGCGCATGCCCGGCATGGATGGTCTGGAAACTCTGCGCCACATGAAGGAAAAAGCCCCCAACCTGCCTGTCATTCTGCTTACGGGGCATGCCTGCATGGGCGTGGCCGTGCAGGGGCTTGATCTGGGTGCGTATGACTACATGCTCAAGCCCGTGGCCATCAGCGAGCTGATTATCAAGATGGAGGAAGCGGCCCGGTCCGCTATGTGACATGACGGTGCTCGACTGCCTGCGAAAATGGCTGGGGCGCGATGGCTCGGATGAGCCGGACGCGGAACAGCTTGCCCGTGAGGAGGCCTTCAAGGCCCACCTGCGGGAGCGTTGCGCGCGCTTTCGCCGTTTGCTGTCGTCCAACAAGACAGCCCTTGAGGCCATGAGCGATGTGGAGGAGCACCTCTCCGGCGCGCGGCCTTTTGGCATGGATTACGTGCATGCCGTAAGCACCCGCGCCGTAACGGCGGTTTTTCAGATGGTGCGCGATCTCAACGCGCTTTCAGATGAAGGCTACGAGCCTTTGCAGCAGGCCTTTGACCGCATTCGTGAGCAGATGCAGAATCTGCTTGAAGACCAGCCGCATCAGGACGGCCCCAATATCATGCCGCTTGGCGATATCCGCCTGCACCACATCACCCTTGTGGGCGGCAAGATGGCCAATCTGGGCGAAGTGGCGGCCCACGCGGGGCTGGACGTGCCGGACGGTTTTGCCGTGACGGTCAGCGCCTACTACCGCTTTATGGAATACAGCGGGCTGCACAGCGAGCTGAACCGCCGCATTCAGGCTACGGATATGCACAGCCTGGATGAAGTTTTCAGTCTTTCTGCGGCATTGCAGCAGGCCGTGCTCAGCGCGCCGCTGCCGCCGGAACTGGAGCAGGAAATCACCGAGGCCGTGGCCGCCATGCAGCGCCGGGCCGGGCCGGGGCTTGCCCTTGCGCTGCGCAGCAGCGCCGTGGGCGAAGATTCGCTGGGCGTCTCCTTTGCCGGGCAGTACCGCTCCGAGCTTAACGTACCCCCGGAAGAAGCCTGCGAAGTTTGGAAAGAAATTATCGCCAGCAAGTATGCCGTGACCGCCATGAGCTATCGGTATCAGCACGGCATCCCTGACGATGCCGCGCCCATGTGCGTGGGCGTGCTTGCCATGGTGCCCGCCGCCGCTGGCGGCGTGGCCTACAGCCGTGATCCTGTGGCTGCCGCGCGCGGGCAGGAGCAGGTGCTGCTCAATGCCGTGCCGGGCCTGCCTCAGGCCGTGGTGGACGGCGCAGTTACCCCCGATGTTTTTATTTTTACCCGCACCAATCCGCCGCAGCCTATCAGCAAGACTCTTGCCGGGCTTGCTGGCGTGTCAGCCAGCCTTACGGATGCGCAGGCCGCAGACCTTGCCCAGGTCGCGCTGGCGCTGGAGGAATACTACGCCGAACCGCAGGATGTGGAGTGGGCGCTTGATTCCCGCAACGGGCGCATTGTGGTGCTGCAAAGCCGCCCCCTGCACGAGGCGGATGCCGCCACGGAAAACCGCGCCGATGTTTCTGACGGCGCAGCGGTGGGAGCGGGCGAGTGTAAAATTCTGGCGGAAAATCTGCCCGAGGGCCTTTCCATGCTGGCTTGCGGTGGCGTTGCCGTAAGCCCCGGCGTGGGCATGGGGCCAGTGTTTGTTGCCCGCAAGGAAGCGGACATGCTTTCCTTCCCCAAGGGCGGCATTCTGGTGGTTGAGCGGGCCTTACCCCGCTGGGCGCCCCTGCTTTCGCGCGCGTCTGGCATGGTCAGCGAAACAGGCGGCATGGCAGGGCATCTGGCCTCTGTGGCGCGCGAATACCGCCTGCCAGCCGTGTTCAGCCTGCCTGATGCCTGTAACCTGCTGGACAATGCCGGGGACGCCACGCTGGATGCCGTGCGCTGCGCTGTATTTGCGGGGCTGAATCCCGAGCTTGCCGCCCATGTGTCGGAGCCGCCGAACCTCATGGAAGGCAGCCCGGTGCATCAGCGGCTTGAAGCCCTGGCTACACTGATGGTGCCCCTGCATCTGCTGGATCCGGAATCGCCGGAATTTGCGCCGGAACATTGCCAGACCCTGCACGACATCACCCGCTTTTGCCACGAAAAATCCGTACAGCTCATGTTTGAGGAAGGCTCGGACGTCAACCAGCGCATGGGCAAGCAGCTCAAGGCCGGGGTCAAGCTTCAGTACTGGATTGTGGACATGGGCGGCGGTTTCAGGCGGCATGTGGGCGGCGCGGTGGTGGATATCGCCGATATTGCCAGTACGCCCATGCTGGCGCTGTGGGACGGCATGGTGGCCGTGCCCTGGGCCGGGCCGCCAGCGGCAAGCGCCTCGGGCTTCATGAGTGTGATGCTTGAAAGCACCATGAATCCGGATCTGGAAAGCACAGCGCCCAATGCCATGTCCAACAAAAACTTTTTTATCATTTCTGATAATTACATGATTTTGCAGGCCCGCTACGGCTATCACTTCTGTACGGTGGAAAGCCTGGCTGGCGCAAATAATCATGAAAATTTTGTGAGCTTCCAGTTCAAGGGCGGGGCAGCCGACCGCCAGCGCCGCCGCCTGCGTGCCCGCATGGTAGCCGACCTGCTGGAGGCGCATGGCTTCCGTGCTGATGTGAAGGACGATTCACTTTTTGCCGTGGCGGAAAACTTCCCGGCTGCCGATATTCTGCAAAAAACCCGCATGCTCGGCTACCTGCTCATCCACACCCGGCAGGTGGACATGATCATGCTGGAGCAGGAGCGCGCCTTGGCCCTCAAGGAAAAGCTGGGCGGCGACATGGCCTCGCTGCTCGACAGGCCTTTGCCGCCGGGCTGTTGAGTCTTTTCAGCGCACATTCACGGTGCTGTCCTTCAGGCTGTCCTGCTGCGCGGGTTCTGTCTTTGTACCGAGTGCGGCCTGTGCCAGCACTTTCATCCTCCTTGCCAACGTATTCCTAGCTGTTTACTACAAAAGCAGGTGGCTGCGCTGGATTACCCGGCGGGGAGTGCCTCTGTTTGTCCGAAGTTTTTCGTATTCTGGAGTAGAGTTCATGAGCAGACCAAGAATTTTTGTTCCGCGCACGGTGGTGCCCGAGGCCCTTGAATTGCTGCAAACCCGCTGTGATGTGGAGATGGGCCCCGGCGGCGGTTTGCCGCACGAAAAACTGGTTGAAGCGGTGCGCGGCTGCGATGGCGTTCTTTCTCCGGTGGTGGCCCTGCCCGCAGATGTTATTGATGCCATGGCCTCGACCTGCAAGATCATTTCCTGCTTTGGCGTCGGCTTTGACCATGTGGATATTGCCGCTGCCACCCGCAACGGCATATGGGTGACGCACAATCCCGGCTTTGTCACGGATGATACTGCTGATATGGCCTTTGCGCTCATGCTCGGCGTGGCGCGCAAACTGCGCGACTGCGATGCTTTTGTGCGCAGCGGTGAAAAGCCCTGGCCCATGACTGTCAATCTGGGATTGAGAGTGTCGGGCAAAATACTGGGGCTTGTGGGCTGCGGGCGCATTGCGCAGGCCGTGGCCGCCCGGGCCATAGGCTTTGGCATGTCGCTGCTCTACACCGCGCGGCACCGTAACGAGAATTTTGAGGCCAGCACGGGCGCGCGCTATGTGAGCAAGGATGATCTGCTGCGGCAGTCCGACTTTGTCAGCCTGCACATGCCGCTGACGCCGGAAACGGAAAAATACATCGGCAGCAGGGAGCTTGAGCTCATGCAGCCCCATGCCATCCTCATCAATACAGCGCGCGGTAAGGTGGTGGACGAGGCCGCGCTTGCCAGTGCCCTGAAAAACGGAGTGATAGCCGGGGCAGGGTTGGACGTGTTTGAAAACGAACCGCTGGTGCTTCCTGCTCTCTGCGATTTGCCCAACGTGTTGATGACGCCGCACAAGGGCGCGGCGACCATGGACGGATTCAGGAATATGGGGCGCAGCAGTGCGGAAAAGATTTTTGCAGCGCTTGACGGCAAGCTGCCCGCCAACTGCCTCAACCCCGAAGCACGGCAGGTCTGAAACAGGTCTGCTTTGATTTTTTTGGATGACGGAGCGAAGCTGAAAATGTTGTGTTGAGGGCGCGGGCAAGCCGCAGCCTGCTCCTGCTTTCTGGTTGCGCCGACTTCGTCAACGCAACAAAAAGGCTCCCGCTTTCGCGAGAGCCTTTTTCATTATTCAAACGTATGAGCCGTAGGGCTGGCTTAGTACATGCCGCCCATGCCACCCATGCCGCCCATGCCGCCCATGTCGGGCATGGCAGGAGCAGCGCTCTTGGGTTCGGGCTTTTCAGCAATGGCGCATTCGGTGGTCAGCAGCAGGGAAGCCACGGAAGCGGCGTTCTGCAGGGCCGTGCGGGTAACCTTTTTGGGGTCGATAACGCCAGCCTTGATAAGGTCTTCGTATTCGCCGGTGGCGGCGTTGAAGCCGAAGCCGTCCTTGCCCTGGCGAACCTTTTCGACCACGATGGAGCCTTCAAAGCCGGCATTGTGGGCGATCTGGCGCAGGGGTTCTTCGATGGAGCGGCGGATGATGTTCACGCCAGCAAGTTCGTCGTCGTCGGCGGGCTTGATGTCGTTCAGCACCTTGGAAACGCGGATCAGCGCAGTGCCGCCGCCAGGCACGATGCCTTCTTCAACGGCAGCGCGGGTGGCGTTCAGGGCGTCTTCAACGCGGTCTTTCTTTTCCTTCATTTCCACTTCGGTGGCAGCGCCCACATGCACAACGGCCACGCCGCCCACGAGCTTGGCCAGGCGTTCCTGGAGCTTCTCGCGGTCGTAGTCGGAGGTGCTGTCTTCGATCTGGGCGCGGATCTGCTTCACGCGGGCCTTGATGTCGTCGCCCTTGCCAGCGCCGTCAACAATGGTGGTGTTTTCCTTGTCGATGACAATGCGCTTGGCGGTGCCGAGTTCGGCAAGGGTCATGCTTTCAAGCTTGGAGCCGGTGTCGTCAGAAGCCACCTGGCCGCCGGTCAGCACGGCGATATCCTGAAGCATGGCCTTGCGGCGGTCGCCGAAGCCGGGGGCCTTCACGGCCACAACCTGCAGGGCGCCGCGCAGCTTGTTGACCACCAGAGTGGCAAGGGCTTCGCCTTCCACGTCTTCAGCGATGATCATGAGCGGACGGTTCACCTTGGCAACCTGCTCAAGCACGGGCAGCATGTCTTTCATGCTGGAGATTTTTTTCTCGGTGCAGAGGATGTAAGGATTGTCCATTTCGCAGACCATCTTTTCGGTGTTGGTCACGAAATAGGGGGAGAGGTAGCCGCGGTCAAAGCGCATGCCTTCCACCACGTCCATGGTGGTTTCCAGACCCTTGGCTTCCTCAACGGTGATCACGCCTTCCTTGCCCACTTTGGACATGGCTTCGGCGATGATGTTGCCGATGGTGGCGTCGGAGTTGGCGGAAATGGTGCCGATCTGGGCAATTTCCTTCTGGTCGCGTGTGGGCTTGGCCAGGTTGGACAGCTCGGCGATCAGGGCTTCAACAGCTTTGTCCACGCCGCGCTTGATGGCCATGGGGTTGCGGCCGGCGGCCACAAGCTTGGTGCCTTCGCGGTAGATGGCCTGGGCCAGAATGGTGGCGGTGGTGGTACCGTCGCCAGCGGCGTCAGAGGTCTTGGAGGCCACTTCCTTGACGAGCTGGGCGCCCATGTTTTCGAACTTGTCGGTCAGTTCGATTTCCTTGGCCACGGTCACGCCGTCCTTGGTGATGACGGGAGCGCCAAAGGACTTTTCAATGGCGACATTGCGGCCCTTGGGGCCGAGGGTCACTTTAACGGCATTGGCGAGCTTATCAACGCCACGGGCAAGTTTTTCACGGGCTTTAACGTCAAAAAGAATTTCTTTAGCGGACATTGGAAATTTTCCTCCTGAAATATAATTCGGCAGCAGTGGGAGTTAGTCGATAATGGCGAGGATGTCTTCTTCGCGCATCACAAGGTGATCAACGCCGTCCAGCTTGACTTCGGTGCCGGCATACTTGTTGAACAGCACCATGTCGCCCGCTTTCACAGCCAGAGCGACGCGTTCGCCATTTTCCCCAGCTTTGCCGGGACCGGCAGCAACAACCTGACCCTTGGAAGGCTTTTCCTTGGCCGTATCAGGGATAAACAGGCCACCGGCGGTCTTTTCTTCGGATTCAAGGCGTTTGACCAGCACACGGTCGTTAAGGGGCTTCAGCTTCATGACGTCAAATCCTCCCGGAAATGATATTATTATTGTCCATCTAGGACGCAGCAGCGGCCGCATCGCTGTGGCCGCGCTGGAAATATTGCGCGTTTTGAACCGAAGCCAGTTACACTTCGCTTCAGTTCCGCACCGGCATAGAAATAAGACGCGCTCGGAGCTTGAAAAGGGGTTTGGACTGATTTTTTTACTTTTTTTTGCAAAAAAATAAAAAATCAAACAAATCAAACATGTTGAGTTTTGTCCCGCTCCGGATGCCTTTTTCTCTGCGGCGTAACCGCGCTCAATACTTTGGGCAAGGAGCACTACCGGAGCCAGGGCGCGCAGTCAAGCTCCACTTGCCCGGATGCCGGTTTCTTATTCGTGTATTGCCCCATGCAGGGTCAGCACAGGCAGGGGCATGCGCCGAGCTTTGTCCGCGCCTCGCGGCGAAGTTCCTTCACATAAGCCCTGTTGTTTTGCAGATAAAAGGCCAGCGCGCGGGCAAAATCTTTTTTCAGCAGGCCCTCAAGAATGAGGGTGCTGATTTCCCGCTCAAGCGAAAGCAGGGCGTGCATGCCAATGACAACACGCCGTTCCTCCTGCGGCAGGGCGCACATCTTGCGCCAGAATACCTCACGGGCGCGGGGCTGATAATACCACATGTACATCATGTCCAGAAGATGCGTCACTATTTGCCGCGCTGCTGCGCGGTCTTTGCCGTACAGCATGCGCCAGTATTCCGCAGGGTCTTGCAGCATAGTCTCAAGGTCTTTGCTGGGGAACAGCAGTTCCTGCCGCGTCAGGCTTTTGTATATCTGCGTAAACTTGCTGTCGTAATCGCATTGCCGCATGCGCAGATACATGTTGCGGTCGGCAAAACCTTCAATGATGGACGCCACCATGTCGGACGAACACTTGGAAACAATGGCCGCGCAGTTCTGCATCAGGCTTATGGGATCAGGCAAATGCATTGCGGTAAAGCAGATCAGCAGGCCTTGCCCCATGAGCATGGACAGCGGAATGGAAAGCGCGCTGCGAAAGAGGTTGCCGACTATGGCTTCCTTGGGCAGGCCACGGTAAATGTTGTGCCCTGAAATATAGGCGCTGTTGATCATGGCTATGACCGTATAGACCGCAAGCGCGTTGTCCTGAACGGTCAGGCCCATGAAGTCCTGCAAGAGCCACAGGCGCACTACAACCTCAAGCAGCGGAACGGATACGCCCGTGTAGAACAGCGAATCGGCCATGCGGCTCCAGCTCACATAGCGTTTCCACGGCACAAGCACAGAGCGTGTAAAGGCCCCGCCGCCCACAACAGCCTGCCCCACGTTGCGCACTGCTGTAATGGCAAACCATATAAGCGCGCCAAACCACGTGAGCACCCACCAGCCGTCCACGTAGCTGAAGGCCCACTGCGCTGGCAAAAAACCCGCCAGAATTTTGAGAACATTGACAATGTCGCTGTTCATGTATTCGGGCGACCAGAAGGGGATTTCCCCTTTTTCCGGGCCGGGCGTCTGCTGCATTTCGCGGTTCACGCCCTTGGCGTCAACGCCGCCCAGGGTCACAAGGTTGCCGTCATGGCCCACGCTGGTGGTATTTTTTTCAAGGCCCCAGCCCCGTACCCGGTGGCAGCCCAGATTGCCAAGGCCGGGAATGCGCCTGAACAGGCGCTGCCACCATGGTTGGGGCTGCGCTGGCTCATGGTAGTGCGTGAAGCGGTAAATATCCGTATGCACGGGCAGTGTGAGGCGCAGGGCATTGTCTTCGCGACGCAGAACGGCGCGAGCCTTGGGGGGCAGCGTTTCCACAAACACAAGCCCCATGCCGTGCGTGTGGTGCGAGCGGCTGGTGGAATCTGTGCCGATGCGCGAACCCAGCGGCGAAAGGGCGTAAAATTCCTGCAACTGAGGAATATGACCCAATATCTCCTGAAACAGGGGCATGCGCGGAGAATCCTTGGGTTCCTTGCTCATGATGCTGCGGATGACCTGCTTGAGCCTCGGGGTGCTGCCCTCGTTGACGGCCCTTTGCAGGGTGTTGATTTCTTCCACATGGGCAAGCTGACCGGCTGTCCATTCGCGCAGGTTAAAAAGCTCAAGGTGGGTAATGCGCCCACGGCCCAGCCACAGCAGCTCCAGCACATCCTGTTCCGTCAGCCCGGCAAGGTTGAGCACAATCTGGCACGGGTGCAACGGATAGATGTTTTCCAGCAGAAATTCCGGCGACTGCTGCAAAATAGCGGGCAAATCCTTGTGCGGCTTGTAGGGGAACACAATCTCCGGGTTGGCCTCCGGGCCGAGCCAGTCATCGCGCAGCATGTCGGGCACCATGTCGGTCAGTTCCGTCAGGCTTTCGCGCAGTTTGGCCGCCCGTGCGGGGTTTGTTTCCGCAGTCAGGGCCTCGCGCAGGCGTTCGCCGCGCAACTGCCGCATGGGCTCAAGTTGATGATAAATAAATTCGGCAAGATGCAACGAGGACGGCTGCTTTTGCCCCACATAGGCAAGAAAAGCCTCTTCCTTGATAGGCTCCGGCGCAGGCAGATTCCAGCGGGCAGCCAGCGAGGCGGCGTGCCTTTCGTTCCAGGCCCGCAGGAGTTTGAGCACGTAGGCGCGCATCCAGTCGTTGACGGGCGCGTACTTGCGCAGCGCTTCTGTGATGTCCTTGCGGTGCAGCAGGTTGTCAAAAGCTCTGGATGTTTCGGTATTGAGCGGCGACCAGGTAAATTCCACCAGTTTGTCGCGGAACGTGGCCTTGAACTCAATGCCTATGCGCACCGTAATGCCCATGATGCGCGCGGCGCGCAGCAATTCCTGAGCAGCTTCGGGTTCAACGGTATTATAGTAGATTACCGTCAAAAAGCGGATGCCCTTGATCCACGCATCCATGACCAGATGGGTGGGATTTTTGCGGCCCTTGGTGTTGGCGTCGTGCACATGGTGGTCAAAGGCGTGCTGATTCCATTCCTCCGGCATTTCAAGCAGGTGGTATTTGCGCAGCAATGCCCGCACGATGCGCGGCGTACCGCGCACGGCCTGATGAAATTCGTGCGCGAGGGGCAACTGGTGGCTGGCATCGTTGTGCGAACGCACCAGGTCTTTCATGATCTGCACCAGCACGCGCGCTGTATTGTTTTGCAGCGAAGAATGCGTGGAGTACAGAACCTCGTCGTGCAGGCGGCGCAGAGCCTGCAATCTCTCGCTGGGGCCGCCGGCTTCCAGGCTTTCCAGCAGCACGATGACGGCGCTGGCAAGGCGCAGACCATGCGAAGAGGTCATTTCAATGATGCCGTGGGGGTGCAGGCCCGGTTCGGGCTGGCGCAGTGCGTGATCCTGTGCGCGGGCGTCCACAAAGGCGTTCACCATCTGGATGAGCTTGTGGTCCTGCCTGTCGAACAGCAATGAGGAAAACTTCCGGTGCGCGTGCGCGCGCCCACCGGTTGAGGAACAGTCGGTAGTGGTACTTGTAGAACTGAGCATGAATAGTGTCGGGAAAAAGTGCTTGATAGATGTTTGCAGCGGCTGCATGCCCTGCAAGCTGACCGTATCAGGTTATGATGCAGTGCAAGTGCGCGAAAGTCCAGCGTCATGTTTCTGCCATCGGGCCTGCGCTCAGGCGCATTGATAAAAAAGCCATACTGCCGTTAAATGGCAAAAAGCAGCCTCCTGCACGGACGGCCGCTCTAACCAGTTACCCCGGAGGATGTATGTACCAGCAAACCAATGATCTGGCCGGAGGGCATGTGTTCGCTACGGCCCAGGAAATGATGGACTGGCTTGAAAAGGCCATGACTGACAATATTCTGAATAACAAGGATCAATACCGGTTTGAGGCTGATCCCTATGCCTATGTGGTCAATTATACCACCGCTGCCGGGCTTGCGCTTGACGATGCGCAACTGGGCGACATGCAGCGGCGTGTGGCGCAGTGGGCAGAGCAGCACTTTGCCGAGAATATGACTGAAGAATAGCTCCCATTTCTTTTACTGCTGGCTGCTGCGGCAATTACAATGCAGAGCGTGGGGGATGACAAAAAATTTCACGTGCTTTGCACTGATAGTTGGCGACAGCAGTCAGCAATGCTTTGTTGATTACATATTGCAAGCAGTTACTGAAAACTGATGATGCAGGTTGTATCGATGATGCAGATTCCAGTATTTCAGAATGTTACGTAAAACCGTACATTGTGAATGTAGTTTTGTTGCTATGGTTATGAAAAATTTTATGTACAATGGTTGAATTTTTAGTTGCCAAGCGCGCATAAATTGATGAAGCTGCTGGAGGCAATTTTCTTTACGACAAACGCAAGGGAAGATGGCTTGTAAATATGGTTTTTTGTATATGAAATCAATGTTTGGACTGCTCAGAACGCAAATTGAAGAACGCCCAACGCGAACAATATTTTTGCTTTGGTTTTTATCACTTCCTGTTGCTGCAGTATTTTCACTGCTTGTGGCGTTGCACTGGCGTTCAGAAAATTTGACAGTTGCAATTTCTGAAGCAGAATATTCTCTGTCGCAACGTGTTCAGCGCGTTGCTGAAATGGCAGACCTTAAATTTGATACAATAAAAAAACTTACCGTACTTCTGGCTACAGACTCACGCATTATTGCCGCCTTGAAGGGCCAAGGGGATTTTGCGGAGTGCACCCGGTACCTGCAGAGCGTGGGGGACACTCTCCGGCTGCACCGTGCGTTTCTGCTTGATAAAAACGGCGTGTGCGTTGCCTCCAACGATGCCGGAATGCCCAAAAATCTCCTTGGCGTTAACCTTGCCGACCGTGATTATTTTATCCGCGCCATGGCCGGGGAAAGCACGGTGCAGTTTGTTGTAGGGCGGGTTTCGACCATCTCCGGTTTCCACTTTGCTGCACCTGTCAGCGGGCCTGACGGCTATCTTGGCGTTGTGGTCCTTAAAATTGATACGGACACGCTTGCCCAGCAGCTTTACCTGCCCACTGGTTTTGTTACGGACAAGGCGGGCGTAGTTGTGCTTTCTGATTCGCCGCAAAACATGCTGCGGGTCGTGCCCGATGGGGCAGCCGCGTCTTTTGATGCAGCGCAATACCTGCTCCGCTATCAGCGCGAAAGTCTTGAACCCGTGTATCTGCGTAAAGTGGACGTGGACGGCTACGATGCATGGGAGCTCAGCCCCGGTGGTCAGCCCTATTTGCGTGATAGGGTCAGCATCGGCAAGGAAGGACTGAGCATTTACGGCTTTGAGGGCCTTGGCCCTCTGCTGGCCGACCTTGCGGAAAGCTTCCGCACGCATCTTGCCGCCACGTTTATTTTTTTTGTGCTTGGTTTTGCGGTCATAATCGGTACCAGCGTGAACCTGCTGCGCGACAGATATTTGCGCACCACATTGCAAAAACTTAATGATACCTTGCGGATTCAAGCACAGCATGATTCCCTGACCGGTCTGCTCAATCGTAGAATGTTTGATGAAATGGCCGAAGCCTGGTTTGCCCAGACATTGCGGCTTGGCGTGCCTTTTTCGCTGGTGCTGTTTGACATCGATCATTTCAAGCGGCTGAATGATGCCTTTGGGCATCAGGCCGGCGACCATGTTCTGCGCGAAATCGCCAGATGTGTGAGCATCCGTCTGTCTCGCCGGGGCGACAGGGTTTTTCGCATCGGTGGGGAGGAATTTGCCGTGCTGGCCAGCGCGTTAGAGGAGCGGCAGATTGTTTCCCTCATGGAAAAGATCCGAAAGGCTGTGGCGGACATGCACCTCCAGCCTCTCGATGGGTCAGACAAGGTCGTAACCATCTCTTTGGGCGGCTTGCTGGTGCGAGGCTGTTGCGATATGTCGTTTGGCGAAGCGTTCAAAAGGGCGGATGAAGCGTTGTACAGGGCCAAGGCTCAGGGGCGCAACCGCAGTGTATTGGCAGGCAGTTGCAGCGCTGAGGATGATGCGGACTGTTTGATACGTCCTCATTCCTGACACAGGGCGTTTATGCGCTCTTCATTACGCATTTTTTCGTGCTCATATTTTTATTTTTGCGCTGATAATCCATGCAGTTGCAGTCATCAGAAGCGCAAAACCGCGATATTTTTCTTTTTTATGTTGACTTTGAATTTCTTTTTCGTATAATGGAGCCTGTTGCCCTCAACCGGGCTGCACTGTTTACCGCCGCAAAGGCATACAGGAGAACAGGTAACATGTATAACCGTTTTGGAACAACGCAGGAAATGATGATTCAGACCGTTCAGGAAAATGGAACGGAGGCTGTGCTGGCCATCGACAGCAGGGGCCTGTATCTGACCACCGCCCAGTTTGTGGGGCGCCCCATTGCCGACCGCAACCGCTATAGCGGTGTGCGCAAGGAAATGCCCCAAAGGCTTGCCGCACTCGGGTTGGATGTGGATGCCCTTGTGGCCGCAAACCAGCACCGCATTCAGGTGGAGACCGCTTCCACCAAGAAGGTCAACCCCCTCAAGGCCTCCAAGCGTGGTTCCAAGGGCTAGGCTGGGGAAACTGCCAAGTTTGCAACTATCCATACTCCAGAGCAGAATGTGGCTGAAAATGCCCACCTGCTCCGGTTGACGCCACAGACCGCAATTTTACGGCTGTATACCATCGCCCGTTGTTGACACGGTTGCCCGCACAAGGCTCCGTCCAACAGCGGGCGCTGCAGTTTCAATACCGCCGGAATTTTTTATTGCGCCGCCTTGCAGGGGAGTGGCAGCGGGGGCTGCATTGCCCGAGCGCCCACGCCTTGCGCCCTGTGTACTTTTTCCGTAGGCTTTATTCATGTCGAAAACACGTGAAATTTATATATGCTCTTCTTGTGGGTCACAAACCATGCAGTGGCGTGGGCAATGCCCCAACTGCCATGAATGGAATACGCTTCAGGCGGCTGTGCAGCCCAAATCCGCCCCCGGCGGCAACAGGCCCCGCGCTGCCACGGATTCCTCCAGCCGACCCATTGCCTTGCGGGATGTGGAAGATGCCGGGCATGCGCCCTACGGCAGCGGCCTGAAAGCCCTTGACCGCGTGCTGGGCAAGGGCCTTGTGCCCGGTGCGGCCATCCTTGTGGGCGGCGAACCGGGCATCGGCAAATCAACCCTGCTGCTTCAGGTGGCAGGGCTTGTGGCAGCGCAAGGCAGGCGCGTGCTCTATGCCAGCGGGGAGGAATCCCTGCCGCAGATCAAGGGGCGGGCCGAGCGCCTCGGCATGCTGGATCATAACCTGATGGCCATCGCCACCTCCCGCGTGGAGGATGTGCTTGAGGCGGCCAATGCCGCGCCGCCAGCCCTGCTGGTGGTGGATTCGGTGCAGACCCTCACAAGCCTTGAGGCCGATGGCCTGCCGGGCAATGTCAGTCAGGTGCGGGCTGTGGCAACAACACTGCTTGAAGCCTGCCGCCGCCTGTCCTGCACCCTGATTCTGGTGGGGCATGTGACCAAGGACGGCGTGCTGGCTGGCCCCCGCCTGCTGGAACACATGGTGGACACTGTTATTTCCCTTGAGGGCGACCGCCGCCAGATGTTCCGCCTGTTGCGCGTGTTCAAAAACCGCTTTGGCCCCAATGAGGAACTGCTGGTCTTCCGCATGGAGGCCTCGGGCATGCAGATTGTGGACGATCCCTCCACGTTTTTTCTGGGCCAGCGCGATCCTTCGTTATCCGGCACCGCCGTTGTCATGGCCGTGGACGGGCAGCGCCCGCTGGCAGTGGAGGTGCAGGCCCTTGTTTCCCGCACCTTTTTGAGCATCCCGCGCCGCGCGGCCCTTGGCTTTGACGTGGCGCGCCTGCATCTGCTGCTGGCCGTGCTGGAAAAAAGGCTCAAACTCAACTTTGGTCAGGTGGATATTTACGCCAAGGTGGGCGGCGGCATGAAGCTGAGCGAGCCGGGGCTTGATCTGGCGCTGGTGGCTGCGGTGCTTTCGTCGTATTATGATGTTCCGCTGCCGGAAAAGAGCGTGCTGTGGGGCGAGGTGGATCTCAACGGGCAGGTGCGGCCCGTATCCGCGCAGGATTTGCGCCTTACGCAGGCGCGGCGGCTGGGCTTTGACCCCATTGTCCATCCGGCTGTGGAGCAGGGCGGCATCAGCACCATAGCCGCTTTGCAGCAAAAACTGTTTCATCGCAAGTAAGGGCGGCGGTCATGGGCCTTGAAATTGAACGCAAATATCTGCATGTGGATCTGCAAACCCTGCGTCAGGCGCTTGTGGACAACGGGGCGCACTGCCTTGGTGCGCATTTTGAATGCAACTGGGTGTTTGACACTGCCCAGGGAGCGCTGGTCGCAGGCGGCAAACTGCTGCGTTTGCGCAGTCAGGAATGGCAGGACAAAACGCGCCACCTGATCACGCTCAAGCTGCCCGCCACGGAAGACGGCGGCTTCAAGGTGCGCGAGGAGCGCGAAACGGAAGTTGCCGATGGCGCGGCCCTGCGGAGCATTCTGGAAGGTCTGGGCTATACGGTGGCGGCCCGGTACGAAAAAGTTCGCGAGCCCTGGCGCATGGACACCGTGGAGGTGGAGCTGGACGCGCTGCCCTTTGCCCAGGTGGTTGAGCTGGAAGGCCGGGCGCAGGATATTGCCAGGGTCGAGAAGCGTCTGAACCTTGACAATGCCGAAATAAGCATCAAAAGTTATCATGAGCTGCATCAGGAATGGTTGCGGCAAAACAACAAGCCGAAACAGCTTTCCTTTGTGTTTGACGAAGCGCAGAGGGCGCACTGGCGCACAGTGCTGGGCCTGACCGAAAAGGCCGATGTCAACGCGGATTCATCGCGGCAGAGCTGAAACGTCTTGGGAGCCATGCATGTCTTTTATCCCCGACAATCAAACCAGCGGCGACAGCCGCGTAATCGTGGAAAAAAAACTCAAGGAACCGGATCGCTACCGGGTACTCCTGCACAATGACGACTATACAAGCATGGAGTTTGTGGTGTCGGTACTGTGCGGCATTTTCCACAAAACCGCCGAAGAAGCCACGGCCATCATGCTGGCGGTACACCAGCGCGGGGTAGGCCAATGCGGCGTATACACCCTTGAAATAGCCGAGGCCAAGGTTCGGCGTGTGCACAACACGGCGCGGGCGGCAGGGTATCCCCTTAAATGCACCATGGAAAAAATCCATTGAGATAAGCCTATGTTGAGTAAAAATGTTCAGTTGGTCATTCGGGACGCCCTCATGGAAGCCCACCGGCGACGGCATGATCTGTTGACTGTGGAGCATGTGCTCTTTGCGCTGACCAACAGCATGAAGGGACGCATCATTCTTGAGGGCAGCGGGGCAAGTGTGCCCGTGCTGCGCGAGCAGCTTGAGGAATTTTTCAACAAGGAACTGGAACCCGTCTCCCTGGCGGAAAAGTATGAAGTCGCGCAGACAGACAGCGTGCAGCGTGTGCTTGAACGCGCTCTGGAGCACATCCGCTCCTCTGGGCGCGACGCTGTGGAGCTTGGCGATCTGCTCATTTCCATCATGGATGAGGAGGAAAGCTACGCCCACTTCTATCTGCGCAAACAGGGCGTCGAACGGCTGGACGTGCTGACCTTTATTTCGCACGGGCTTGACGAAGGCGCTGGCTCGCGCGGCGTGGAAGCCGGGGCCGAAGCCGGAGACGGCGAAGCCAAGCCCGATCCGCTGGCCCAGTACACAGTCGAGCTTACGGCCCGCGCCAAAGAAGGCAAGATTGACCCCCTCGTGGGCCGCACGGCGGAGCTTGATCGCGCGGTTGAGGTTCTGTGCCGCCGCCGCAAGAACAATCCCCTCTTTGTGGGCGACCCCGGCGTTGGCAAAACAGCCCTGGCCGAGGGCCTCGCCCTGCGCATTGTGGAAGGCAACGTGCCTGAAATGTTTGCCAAAACAAAGCTCTATGCCCTTGATATGGGCCTTCTGCTGGCGGGCACCCGCTACCGGGGCGACTTTGAAGGCCGCCTCAAGGCCGTGGTGCAAAGGCTCAAGGAGCAGCCCGACTGCATCCTGTTTATTGACGAAATCCACACCATCGTAGGTGCTGGCTCCACCTCTGGCGGCTCGCTTGACGCGTCCAACCTGCTCAAGCCCGTGCTCGCCAATGGCGAAATCCGCTGCATTGGTTCCACCACCTACGAGGAATACCGCAACCATTTTGAAAAAGACCGCGCTCTGGCCCGCCGGTTTCAGCGCATTGACCTTACCGAGCCGACCACGGAAGAATGCCTTGGCATTCTTGAAGGGCTTGAGCCGCGCTATGCGCAGTACCACCATGTGCGTTACAGCCCTGCGGCCCTCAAGGCCATGGTGGATCTTACCGCGCGGCATGTGCGCGACCGCCTGCTGCCCGACAAGGCCATTGACGTGCTGGACGAAACTGGCGCTGCCGTGCGCCTGGGCCGTGGCGTGACGCCTGCCGGAAAGCCTGCCAGAAAGAGCGACAAGGAAGCCCCGCTGGTAGGCGTGCCCGATGTGGAACGCATTGTGGCCCGCATGGCGGGCATACCCGTGCGCACAGTCTCCGGCAAGGAGCGCAACAAGCTGGCAACGCTTGAGAAAGACCTCAAGAGTCTTGTGTTCGGGCAGGAAAAAGCCATTGAGCTGACCGTGCGCGCCATTCTGCGCGCCCGCGCCGGGCTTGGGCAGGAGCAGCGCCCCGCTGGGGCCTTCCTGTTCTACGGGCCTACGGGCGTGGGTAAAACGGAAGTGGCCCGCAGTCTTGCCAAGCTCATGGGCGTGGAGTTTTTGCGCTACGACATGAGCGAATACATGGAAAAGCACTCTGTTTCGCGGCTCATCGGCGCGCCTCCAGGCTATGTGGGCTTTGATCAGGGCGGGCTCATGACAGAGGCCGTGCGCAAGGCTCCGTATTCCGTGGTGCTGCTGGACGAAGTGGAAAAGGCCCACCCGGATATCTTCAACGTGCTGCTCCAGGTAATGGATTACGCCACGCTGACGGACAACACCGGGCGCAAGACGGACTTTTCACACGTTATCCTTATCATGACCTCCAATGCCGGGGCCTTTGAAATGTCGCGGCCCGCCATGGGCTTTGGCGGCACGGCCCCGCAGGATGCGGCGCATAAGGGCCTCAAGGCTGTGGAAAACACCTTCAGCCCTGAATTCCGCAACCGGCTGGATGCCCTGGTGCCCTTTGGCAGCCTCACAGAACCCATGATGCTGCGCATTGTGGACAAGTTTGTGGGCGAAATCCGCACCAGCCTCGAGCAGCGCGGCGTAACGCTGACGCTTACGGAGACCGCCCGCAAGTGGCTGGCCCGTAAGGGTTTTGATCCCTCCATGGGCGCGCGGCCCTTGCGCCGTCTGCTGCGTACGGAGCTGGAAGACCGCCTGGCGCACGAACTGCTTTTCGGCTCGCTCAAAAAGGGCGGCACTGCAAAGCTGACGGTCAAGGGCGAAGAACTGGCCCTTGAACATGAGGGCAGCGCGGCAAAAAGCCGCAAACCGGTGCCTGTAGACGCCTGATTATATGCAAAAAGGCGGGCCGGGGCTGTTGCCGAATGCGGCAGCTCCGGCCCGTTTGCGTTAAAGCTGTTTTCAATGGCATCCGCCCCTTCCCCGAAAATATTCAAATGATACTCTGTCGGCAAAGGACGCTATGATCGGGGCATTTACAGCACTGGCCTCTCAATTTCCGCCGCCGGAAACAGCCCGCGAAGACGGTTTGCTGTGTCTGGGCGGCGATCTGCGGCCAGAACGTCTGGTTGCTGCCTACAGCCGTGGAATTTTTCCCTGGTACTCCAAGGGAATGCCCATCCTCTGGTGGTCGCCGGATCCCCGCTGCGTCATGCCCCTTGAGGGCTTTCGCCTGCCTGCGCGTAGCGCCCGCAAGCTGCGCCTGCATCCTTTTGAGCTGACCCACAACGCCGCCTTCAGGCAGGTTATCCGCGCCTGCGCAGCGCCAAGGGACAAAGAGGGCGGCACCTGGATCATTGACGACATGATGCGCGCTTACGAAGACCTGCACGCCCTTGGCTATGCCCATTCCATTGAGGCCTGGCGCGATGGCGAGCTGGTGGGCGGTCTGTACGGCGTGGCGCTTGGGCGGGCTTTTTTTGGCGAATCCATGTTTCACACCCAGCCCGAAGCCTCACGCGCAGCGCTGGCAGGGCTTGTTGGCCTGCTGCGCCAGCGTGGGGCAACCCTGCTTGACTGCCAGCAGGAAACGCCGCACATCATGCGCATGGGTGGCGTAATGCTGCCGCGCGCCGTTTTTCAGGCCGAGCTTGAGCGCGCCCTTGCCATGCAAACGCAAACAGGCGCTGCGCAAAGTTGCGCAACGCCTGAAATTGGAAGCGGCCTGCCGTTTCCGTGGCTGCCCTGGGGAGTCGTGTACAGTTATTCCCCGGACGGCTTCTGGGCGGCCAGATCGTAAAAACCATAGGCCGGGAAGGGCAGCGGGTAGTCGCGCACCGCGTCAAAGCGGATGAAGCCCGTGGTCTTGCCTTCGTTAATGCCAGCCAGCGGCGCAACGCCAAAGGGCACGGGCAGATCAAGCGGGCAGACCGTGATTTTTTCAATCTGGTCGGCATAGCGCTTTTCAAGGTATTCCACCAGCGCGTGGCTTTCTTCTGCGGTGAAGGATTCAAGCACGCAACGCAGGGCGGCTTCTTCCGTAGCGCCTTGCAGCACTTCTGCCGGAACGGAAGGGTCAGCCGGGGCCACAAGGCCAAGACCCTTGATGGCTTCCACTTCGGCATCAGTCGCGCCGGGGCGGAAAATCTGCACGTCCAGATGGCGGCAGCCCTTGAATGTGCTGAGGGTTGCGGCCACAATGAAAAACCGGTCGATGGGCAGATCTATCTGTGAAGGTACGAAGATTTTTTCCATGGCAATTCCCGTTCGTTATTGATGTAATCCTGTCCTCTTACTCCAAAACATAATATTATGGAAGATAATCCGGTCATCCCATTCAGCCTTGAAACGGCATACACGCCCACGGGCGACCAGCCCACGGCCATTGACGCCCTGGTGGACAATATTCAGGCCGGGGTTCCCTCCCAGGTTTTGCTGGGCGTCACAGGCTCCGGCAAAACTTTTACCATGGCCAACGTCATTGCCCGCTGCAACCGCCCGGCGCTGGTGCTTGCCCCTAACAAAACGCTGGCAGCCCAGCTTTACGGCGAGTTCCGGGGGCTGTTTCCGCGCAATGCCGTGGAATATTTTGTCAGCTATTACGACTACTACCAGCCGGAGGCCTATGTTCCGGCCTCGGATACCTATATTGAAAAAGATTCGTCCATCAACGACAACATAGACAAGCTGCGCCATGCCGCCACCCACGCCCTGCTGACCAGGCGCGACGTGATCATCGTGGCTTCGGTTTCGTGCATTTACGGCCTTGGCTCGCCGGAATATTACGCCAAGATGGTTATTCCCGTTGAGGTGGGGCAGCACTTCCCCATGGACAAGCTCATCACCCGGCTGGTGGAAGTGCACTACGAGCGCAATGATTACGACTTCCACCGTGGTACCTTCCGCGTGCGCGGCGATGCCCTTGAAATCATCCCTGCCTACCATCACGAGCGGGCGCTGCGGCTGGAATTTTTTGGCGACGATATCGACCTCATGCGCGAGATTGACCCCCTCACGGGCGAAGTGTTGGCAGAGGTGAGCAAAACAGTGCTGTACCCTGCCAGCCACTTTGTTTCCGCACAGGACAACCTCAAGCGGGCTGCCAGCGACATACGCGATGAACTGGCGGTGCGGCTCACGTATTTCAAGGAGCACGGGCAGCTTGTGGAGGCCCAGCGCATTGAGCAGCGCACCCAGCTTGACCTCGAAATGATTGAAGAGCTCGGCTACTGCAACGGCATTGAAAACTACACCCGCCACCTTGACGGCCGCAAGCCGGGCGAGCCGCCGTCCTGTCTGCTCAATTACTTTCCCGAAGATTTTCTGCTCTTTGTGGATGAATCGCACATCACCATTCCGCAGGTGGGCGGCATGTACAAGGGCGACCGCTCGCGCAAGCAGACCCTGGTGGACTACGGCTTCCGCCTGCCCTCGGCTCTGGATAACCGCCCCCTCCAGTTCAACGAATTCACCAGCATGCTCAATCAGGTGGTGTACGTGTCGGCCACGCCCGGCAAGTACGAGCTGGATCAGGCGCAGGGCATTGTGGCGGAGCAGATCATCCGCCCCACGGGCCTTGTGGATCCTGTGGTGGAGGTGCGCCCCACCAAGGGACAGATGGAAAACCTGCTGGGCGAATGCCGGGGCAAGGTCACGCTGGGCGAGAGGGTGCTTGTCACCACCCTTACCAAGCGCATGGCGGAAGACCTCACCGAATACTGCTGCAACATGGGCGTGCGGGCGCGCTACCTGCATTCGGACATTGATACGCTTGAGCGCATGCAGATCATCCGTGCGCTGCGGCTTGGGGAATTTGACGTGCTGGTGGGCATCAACCTGCTGCGCGAGGGGCTGGACATACCCGAAGTGTCGCTTGTGTGCATTCTGGATGCAGACAAGGAGGGCTTTTTGCGTTCCACGGGTTCGCTTATCCAGACCTTTGGCCGCGCCGCGCGCAACGCGCAGGGCAAGGTCATTCTGTATGCGGACAAGATTACGGATTCCATGCGCGCCGCCATGGGCGAAACCGAGCGCCGCCGCGCCAAGCAGTCGGCCTACAATGAAGAGCACGGCATCACGCCCACCAGCACCCGCAAATCGCTTGAATCACCGCTGGATAGCCTGTATGTGGAGGATGGCGGCGGACGCGGGCGCGGCAAGGGCAAGGGCAAACAGCGCGAGCCAGATGCCGTGCCGCTGACTGCCGAGGATGTTGCCGTTCTTGTTGCCAAGCTTGAAAAGGAAATGCGTCAGGCGGCCCGCGATCTGGAATTTGAACAGGCTGCAGAACTGCGCGACCGCATCCGCATTTTGCGGGCCAGGCTTATCGCCATGCCCGAATAGACAGGGGCGCTTGCCCCTGTGAGCAGTGCCGCCGCAAAGCCCGTAAGCCAAACAAGGGCGCGGCGGCTGACCATCATAAAGGTTTTTTCATGTCGCAGAATTCACGCAATGGCAGGCAGGAGCAGAACAGCCTCTTTGCCGCTGGCCCCGCTGGCGGCCCGAGCAGCGAGGAGCGCAACCGCGCACGCTGGCTGGCCGCAGAGCTGGAGCGCCACAATTATCTGTATCACACGCAGGATGCGCCGGAAATTTCGGACGACCAGTTCGACGCGCTGTTCCATGAGCTGGCCGCGCTGGAAGACCGCTGGCCCGAGCTGCGCTCTGCCCATTCGCCCACCCTGCGCGTGGGCGGCAAGCTGCTGGACGGCCTTGCCAAAAAAAGCCACAGCCGCCAGATGTACGGTCTGGACAACGTCTTTTCTGTGGAAGAATGGCGCGATTTTGTGGAGCGCATGCGCCGCGCATGGGATACGGAAGTCAACGGCCCTCTGCCGCAGGCCTTCTGGTGTGATCCCAAGCTGGACGGCCTTGCGCTGGAAATCATCTATGTGAACGGCGTGTTGCAGGAGGCCCTGACGCGCGGCGATGGCGAGGTGGGCGAGGTTGTTACCGAGGCCGTGCGCACCATCCGCACCGTGCCCTTGCGCCTCAGGGGCGAGGGGCCGTTTCCCGCGCGGCTTGAAGTGCGCGGCGAAGTGGTGATGTTTAAAAAGGATTTTGACGCTCTCAACGAGCGGCAGGAATCGCTGGGGCAAAAGACCTTTGCCAATCCGCGCAACGTGGCAGCCGGAACCCTGCGTCAGCTTGATATTTCGGTTACGGAATCGCGCCCCCTGCGTTTTCTGGCCTACAGCCTTGGCGATGCGCAGTGGGCCCCGGCGCAGCCCTGCCGCCTGCATTCGGAACTGATGGCCCGTCTGAGGGAATACGGCTTTCTTACGCCGCCAGACGGCAAGCTTTGCCCGACCCCGCAGGATGTGGAAGAATACGTGAACTGGGTGCGCGAAAACAGGCCGGAATTCGCCATGGAAATCGACGGCGCCGTGGCAAAGCAGAACGATCTTGAAGCGCAGGAAGCGCTTGGCTTTACAGCGCGCGCGCCGCGTTTTGCCGTGGCCTTCAAATTCCCGGCCATGCAAGCGCAAACCCTGCTTGAGGGCATAGAAATTCAGGTGGGCCGCACAGGGGCGCTTACGCCTGTGGCCATACTTGTGCCTGTGGCTGTGGGCGGAGTCATGGTTTCGCGCGCAACCCTGCATAATGAGGACGAAATCCGCGCGCGCGACGTGCGCGTGGGCGATACCGTCATTGTGCAGCGCGCGGGCGATGTTATCCCCGAAGTGGTCGGCCCGGTGCTGGATAAACGGCCTGCGGGCGCGGAACCCTACCAGTTCCCCCGCACCTGCCCGGCCTGCGGGCAGCCCGTGTACCGCGAAGAAGGCGAGGCCGCCTGGCGGTGCGAAAATCTGGCTTGCCCCGCCATTCGCCTGCGCTCCATAACCCACTTTGTTTCCAAGGCCGGGCTTGATATTCAGGGCGTGGGGCAAAAGTGGATCGAGCAGCTTGTGACCAGCGGGCGCGTGCAGTCACCGGCCGACCTGTTCAGCCTCACCGTGCAGGAATTGCTGGGCTTTGAGCGCATGGGCGAGGTACTGGCGCAGAAGTTTGTGGATTCGCTGGAAAACGCCCGCCACACCGCCACCCTGCAAAGGCTTATCAGCGCCCTTGGCATCCGTCACGTGGGCGAGCAGACGGCCCGCACCCTTGCAGCGCGCTTTGCCGACCTGGATGAACTGGAAAATGCTACTGTGGAGAGCCTGTTGGCCCTGCCTGACGTGGGGCCGGAAGTGGCTTCGTCCATACGCAACTTTTTTGACAGCCCTGCCAACCGCGAGCAGCTTGCACGGCTCAAGGAAAACGGCCCGTGGCCCAAGGGCGCGGATTCGGCTCAGGGCGCGCAAACCCTTGTTGAAGGGCCGCTGGCTGGCAAAACCATTCTCTTTACGGGCACCATCAGCGTGCCGCGCGGCACGGCGCAAAAGTGGGCCGAGGCCGCCGGGGCTGTTCCCCTTGGTGCTGTCAGCAAAAAGCTGGACTATCTGGTGGCGGGCGAAAAGGCGGGCAGCAAGCTGGACAAGGCGCGCTCCCTTGGCGTAACCGTGCTGGATGAAACGGAATTCAGAAACCTGTTGCGTGAATCCGGCATTGAGCCGGAATAACGGAAACGGAGAAGCTATGAGCACTTCTATTATTGTGGTCGGGGCCAGCGGGCGCATGGGCAAAACCATCAGCGGGCTTGTGGAAGCCGACCCGCAGTTCACCCTTGCGGGGCTGGTGGACAGCCCGGAGCGCGTAGGCGCTCTTGCTGGCGCTGCCTGCCCTGTTTCCGACAGTCTGGCGGCCCTTTTGCCCAAACTTCCCGGGGCTGTGGTCATTGACTTCACCGCGCCTGCGGTGAGCCTGCAATCGGCCAAGGCAGTTGCGCAGACCGGCAATGCCCTTGTTATTGGCACCACGGGCTTTACCGATGAGCAAAAGGATGAGCTGCGCGCCCTCGCCGCCAAGGCTCCCATTTTCTGGGCTTCGAACATGAGCATTGGCGTGAATGTGCTGCTGAACATCCTGCCCCAGCTTACCAAGGCTCTTGGCGAGGATTATGATATTGAAATGGTGGAGCTGCACCACAACCGCAAAAAGGACAGCCCCAGCGGTACGGCTCTGACCCTTGGCGAATGCCTTGCCGAGGCCCGCGACTGGAAGCTCAACGATGTGCGCTGCTCCGCCCGCGACGGTATCATCGGCGCGCGCCCCAAGGAGCAGATCGGCATTCAGGCCATACGCGGCGGCGATGTGGTGGGCGTCCACACCGTGTACTTTATGGGGCCTGGGGAACGCATTGAAGTGACACATCAGGCTCATTCGCGCGAGAATTTTGCGCGCGGCGCTATCCGCGCCGCTGGCTGGATGGCAGGGCAGAAGCCCGGCAAGCTCTACAGCATGCAGGATGTGATCAAGGATATTTAGACCTGTTGGAGGCATTGGAGTAAAAGTCTCTCGAACGTGATCGCATGCTTAATATTCTGTAAAAACAGTGATATGGCGTATTCTTGAAGGCCGACCCGTGCTTGTGCACGGGTCGGCCTTTGCTGTGGATTGAGATGGAATTAGTGTAATATTCAATGATATTATATGCTATGGATTACCATCTTGCGCGGCATTGCTCATTGTCATATGAAACATACCAACAAAAATGTTGCCAACATTTTTGTTGGTATGTTGACTTTTGATTATGTTTTTGAAACAACAAATTTGTTGCCAACAAAAATGTTGGAAATATGCAGCGCGGGAGGTGAATATGTCAGGCCTTGTTGGTGAAGTTGGTAATTGGGTTTCGGGCCAGCGGTTCTGGGGTAGGGAACACGAACTGTCATTGCTTCTTAAGCTTATAGAAGACGGCGCAAATGTATCAATTATTGCGCAACGTCGTATCGGCAAAACTAGCCTTATGCACGAGGCCAGCGAAAAATTGCCACAAGGGTATGTTGGGCTGCACATTGATTTGCAGGCCGCTCAAGATGTGTCTGACGTTGTTGTAAAAATGGTTACAGCTACCCAAACTGTTTCGGCAATATGGCCCCGCATCAGAGGGTGCTTTGGTAATTTTTTTCAGTCAGTTAAAGATAGCGTTGAATCAATATCTGTCTATGAATTTGAAGTGCAGTTAAAGGCAGGATTGTCTGGCAATGCGTGGCAAGATAAGGGCAGTCAGGCTCTAAGCGAGCTGGCGAAGTTGGATAAGCCTGTAGTGTTATTTATTGATGAGCTTCCCATTTTGATTGACCGTCTTTTGCTTCGTCCTGATGGCCGGGAGTCAGTGCACACGCTTTTATGCTGGTTGAGAAACCAGAGTCAGTTACACCGGGGGCGCATCTGCATGGTCTTTGCTGGCTCAATCGGCCTTGAGCCTGTACTTGGGCGCATTGGTCTTGCGGCAGATATAAACCACCTGACACCATTTGTACTTGATCCTTGGGCGGATGATGTTGCCCTGGGTTGTTTGAAGGCTCTGGCAACTTACCGAAATCTGGATTTGCCTGACATTTGCGCAAGCAAAATGCTGAATCTCTTGGGGTGTAACATTCCGCATCATGTGCAGTTGTTCTTTTTTAACGTGCGCGAGTATTGTGGCTCACAGGGCAAGACATCCGTGTCCGAGAGCGATGTTATGGATGTTTTTAATCGGCGAATGTTGGGCACCAGAGGGCATGCGGAGCTGACCCACATGGAGAACAGACTGTTAAAAATGTTCACGCCTGAAGAGTTGCCCTTTGTCATGGAAGTGCTGACGCAGGCCGCCATTGCCGGAAGCATTCGTCCCGCTGATATCAGGGAACTTGGGAAACGCAACAATCTTTCGGCAAAGGATTATCCTTCCATATTGCCGCATATGTTTGATGTATTTGAGCATGACGGCTATTTGCGAAAGTGCGGCGATGGCAGTTATGAATTTGTTTCAAATTTATTGCGCCAGTGGTGGAAAGCCAGATTTGAAACTACGTATGAGCCGTTGCAGGAGCGCCAATAATGACAACAAAAATTGTTAAATATAATCCTTCATTCCTTACCGATGAAGAACTGATAGAAGGCTTTGTTGTCCGGCAGGCAACGCTAGGCATGCTGCTGGAGACTGTGCGTGACAATGTTCATGCAACAAATCAGCACCTCTTGGTCATTGGGCCACGGGGCAGCGGAAAAACAACCCTTTTGCGCCGAGTTGCCGCAGCCGTCAGGGAAACTCAGGAGCTTGCAAGCCACTGGTACCCTTTGGCTTTTGGTGAGGAAAGCTACGAAGTTGCCTCTGCCGGGCAGTTTTGGCTTGAGGCTTTGTATTATCTGGGGGTGCAGACTGGCGACCCGCAATGGAAAAAGACCTATGACGAGCTGCTGGACGAGCCAGATGAAGAGCGCCTTGGCTTACGCTGTCTTGCCCGGCTCATGGATTTTGCCGACAGCCAGGGCAAAAGACTGCTGATCATTGTGGAGAATCTGAACCTTATACTCGGCGAGCAAGTTTCCGAGGATGATGCATGGGCTTTGCGTAAAACACTCATGGCGGAACCGCGCCTTATGCTTCTTGGCTCCGCCACAACACGGTTTGACGCAATCAGCAATCCCAAGCAGGCCATGTTTGAACTGTTCCGCATTACGGAATTGGAACGGTTGAGCGTGGTGGAATGCCAATCCATATGGAAAAAGGTTGCTGGTCAGCAAATTTCAGAAGAACAGGCACGTGCAGTGCAAATTCTGACTGGTGGAAATCCCCGTCTGTTGACTATTTTGGCAGCTTTTGGGGCGAACCGTTCGTTCCATTCGCTTTTGGAAGATTTGTCTCTGCTGGTGGACGAGCATACCGACTACTTCAAGTCCAATTTTGAGAGCTTGCCCTCTAGTGAACGCAAGGTTTTTGCCTGTCTTGCTACGCTGTGGGAGGACAGCACCGCTGCGGAAGTGGCACGTTCTGCACGCCTGAGCACCAGCAAGGTAAGTGCTCTTCTTAAGCGCCTGGAAGGGCGCGGGGTAGTGCAAAGCAAGGAACACGGCAATGGTAAAAAAAGATATCAACTGTCAGAGCGTTTATATAATGTGTACTATCTCATGCGCCGTGGGCATGAGAACGACAGGATTCGTGCTGTTGTTAATTTTATGATACAATTTTACGGAAATGAAAAATTACATGAGGCAGTTGGTGATATTGTAAAAGAAGTGTGCTGCCTTGATGCTGATAAAAGAAAATATAATTATAAAGCCCTTGAAATACTGTTATCGCATCCGGAAGTAAAAAATAATTTCGAAAATATATTCAAAATGTTGCCCAAAGAGTTTTTGGAGCTTCAGGATATGCCGGAGGCTTTGCGGGCTGAACTTAATGAAAGTAATAAGTTGATCGCTGAAAAGGTTTTGGCACTATTCAATGAATCGAATGAGTATTATAAAGTTAAGAATTACGCTGCAGCTGAACTGTCCTTGAGGGAATTGATTGATATTGAACCAGATTTCGCATTTGCCTTAGGATTTCTTGGAGGTGTGCTGTTTCGGCAAGGAAAAAATCCAGAGGAGAGTCTTGAATATCTGAGTCGCAGTGTTGAACTTGAGCCTGAGTCGTCAGAGCTTTGGGTTATTCGTGGGGCTGTTCTTTGTGCTTCTGGTCGTTTTGAAGAAGCTGTTGAGTGCCTCAATCGGGCCATCCAACTAGACCCTGAAAGTGCCCTACTCTGGAATATGCTGGGAGTAATTCACGCGGAAGGTTTAAAGCAGTTTGATCGAAGTGAATATTATTTGCAGAGGGCTGTTGAATTGAAGCCAGATGACATAGAATATCTGCTGTCACTCAGCGCACTTTTACTTCAACAGCGGAGGTATGCGGAAGTAGAAGCTTGTTTACGACATGCCTATGCGATTGATCCTTCCTCAATTCAAGCATTAAATCTTTTATCAAAAGCGTTGACCTTGTCAGGCAAGCTTAATGAGGCTGAAGAGTGTCTACGCAAAGCCATTGCGGTTGAGCCTGCAAATGAAGATTTTATGAATCACCTTGCAGTGCTTCTTGCCAAGAAGCGCGAATCGCTTGAAGAGGCTGAAACTTTTGTCAAAAAAGCTTTAGACATTAAAGATAGTGTTTGCTTTCGCGGCACTCTCTCTTTGATATTGGCCTTGCAGGGTAGAGTTGATGAAGCATTACTTCAAGCCGAGATTGTTTTGCAGCGTCCAGATGTTGTTTGCTCTGACATTCAGGAGTCTACGGATGTTCTTTGCATTGCAGCCGCCTTTGACCGTGGGGGTGAGGCGCTTGATCTGCTTGAAAAATCGCCAAGCCTCGCGCATCTGGAACCGCTGTCCGCTGGGTTGCGCCAATATCTGGGCCTGGAGGTGAAGGCTCCCCAAGAGGTCAAGGAAATCAGCGATGATATCGTGAAGCGTATTGCATACTGGAAAGAATGGCATCAAAAACGAGTTGCTGGAAGTTAGTCCCAGCATAAGGTGGATACAACAAAAGCCCCGGCCAGAATGACGGTAATACGTCACCTGGCCGGGGCTTCGCGTTCTCTATACAAATAGGATGTTCGGGCGTTTACTCCCACCCGGGTGTCTACGCCAGCTAGGAAACCATCTGCGCAATGAGCTTTTTGAGTTCCTGCGCCTGCTTTGCCAGTTCCGTCACCGCGTTGGCAGATTGCGACATGGCGGAGGCCGTCTCAGAGCTGATGGTATTGATCTGCTCCACAGCGCGGTTGATCTCGTCGCTGGTGGCCGACTGTTCTTCTGCGGCGGCGGCAATGGAATGCGCCTGATCCGCAGCCTGATCCACCAGCACCACAATTTCCGAGAGAGCCTCGCCGGAAGTTCCGGCAAGTTCGGTGGTCTGCTCGATGGTGTCTACAGTCTGGTTGACCTGATCAATGTTCTGCGTGGTGCCGTTCTGTATACCCTGAATGGCGGAACCAACCTCGCGGGTTGCCTGCATGGTCTTTTCCGCCAGTTTGCGCACCTCATCGGCCACCACGGCAAATCCGCGTCCGGCTTCGCCCGCGCGCGCCGCTTCAATGGCCGCGTTAAGGGCCAGCAGGTTGGTCTGGTCTGCAATGTCTGAAATCACGGTCATGATCTGGCCGATGCTCTGAGCCTGCTCGCCCAGCGAGGCCATGCCGGTCTTGAGGCCCAGAGCCTGCGTGTGCAACTGGTTGATGCCCTGGACCACCTTGTTGACCACTTCTGCGCCGTGCTCCGCCTTGCGCTTGGCATTGATGGTAGTGTCGGAGGCGCCGCCCGCATTGCGCGCAACCTCAAGCACCGAGGCGTTCATCTGCTCCATGGCGGTGGCGGTTTCAGAAACGCGCTGCGTCTGCTGATCCGCGCCACGGCTGGCCTGTTCCACCTGTGTGGAAAGCTCCTCGGTAGCGGTGGAAAGCCTGTCGGCAATGGCGTTGGCGTTCTGCGCCACCTGGGCGACGGCATCACGCTGCTGCTCGATGGTGGCCTGCTGCTTTTTGATTTCCGTCAGGTCAAACACAAGGGTTACTGCACCCACAATGTTGCCGTCCAGATCGCGGATCAGCGAGGCATCAATGCGCAGATTTTTGAGCTGGCCGTCTGCAAAGGCCATTGCTGCTTCAATGCCATGCGCGTTCACTCCCTCGTTCAGACATTTGTGGCAGATGGTGCGCTTGCTGGCATCCCCGTAGAAAAATTCAGCCGCTGCCATGCCCTTATACTCGTCTGGCTTGCCACCCTTGCCCACAAGTTTGACCATGGCGTCATTTACATAGGTAATATTTACATCTGTATCTGCCACCAGAGTGGGGAAGGTGATGCCCTGCAATACGCCGTCGGCAAAGCCCAGGCGGTTTTTGAGCACAGCGGTCGTTTCTCTGAAATTGCCTGCAAGTTCAGCTAGTTCAAAGCTGTAATTGCCCGTGAGCGTGGCCTTGAAGTTGCCATGGGCGATCTGCGCGCTGTAATCCATGATGTTCTTCAGCGGAGCGGTGATGATGCGGCGGACCATAAATATGATGCTGCCGAGCAATACGACAAAAATACCGATGGCAACAAGGATAAGAATATCGCGCTGCGCAATGGCATCCTTGGCAAGGTCGTCAGTAAAGGCGGAGGTGCAGACAAGCCAACCGGTTTTTTCAATGGTGTTAAAAACGATTACCTTGCTCTTGCCCTTGAAGTCATAATCAAAGGAGCCATTCTTCATTTTGAGCGCTTTGGGCACAAAATCCATTTTGCTGCCGTCGCTCATATGAACATCTTCGCTGGGGTGGGCAATAAAACGGCCATTGGCGTCAAGAATGAAAGCATAGCCATTGCCTGCAACTGTGATGTTGAGGACATGACTTTTGATGTATTCAAGCCAGTTGATGGTTACGCACACAGCACCAATGGGCTTGCCGTTGTCTCCAAAAACCGGGGTGCCGATGGCAAGAACTTCATTTTTTGTGGTTTTTGCAACAATGATGTTGGGGTCAATGGCATCCTTGCCCTGCATGGCTGTTTTGAAATAGCCCCTGTCCCCATAATTATTGCCGGTAAAGGATTTGCCTTCGGCGGACGCGCCGGAAACAGCGATGCCTTGGGCATTTAATACAAAGATGGAGTTGATTCCCTTATATTCTTTGATGAGGGCTTTGATGAGGGCGTCCATGTCGGCGCTGTCGCCCTCAATGGCTTTTTTTGCCTGGCCGCTCTGCGCCGGAACCTTGATCATGCTCATGTTTGCATCAATCAGGTCATTAACATTGGCAATGAGACCGTTGTTTATGATCTTCATGCCACTAACAGATGTGTTATTGACAATATGGTATGAAGATTTGCCAACGTAAACAACAAAGATGGAGACGCCGATAAGCAGAATAACGCTTATGAGTGTGCCTATAACAGTGTTTACGCTCTTGAACGAAAGGCGCGGCATGGTATCCTCCAGTGAACTCGTGATGCAATGGTGATTATGATGTGATGATAGCAGATGTTAAAAAAAATAGCATTCCGTTAACGTTTCACATCTCTTTAAAATATTTTCATTTATACTAGTTAAAAAAATCGTCAAATCCAATATAAACTTTATATCTCTTGTAATAATATTTTGGAGAAATGAAAGTGGTGTAGTATGTATTTATGTGACTATTTGAATTAAAAATTTTAATTACAGAGAAAATGCCGCTTATATCAACGCCTGCTGAGTCTGAATACAGCGCCAAGTATGAGCGCGCCGCCTGCAAAAATTCCCAGACCGGGAGCATCGTTAAAGAGCAGCCACGCCGCAATTATGGCGTAAACCGGCTCAAGCGTGATGATAACAGCGGCCTGCCGCGCCTTGAGGGCGGTGAGGCTGCTTACGTAAAGGCTGTAGGCGAGGGCGGTGCACAAAAGGCCCAGGCAGATTATCCACAGCCAGTCCAGCGCGGCAATGCCCGGCACATCAGTTGCTGCAAATGGCAGAAGGCAGATGATGATTACCGTATTTTGCCACCAGCAGGTCTGCATGCCAGACATGCCCCCGGCAAAGTGCCGGTTTGCTATGGCCACCAGGCCGTAGACAGCAGCGGAAACAATGCCCCACAGCAGGCCGTGGGTTGCGGTGTCCGCCAGCGAAAACGAGGGCGTCAGGCACACAAGCCCAATGCTCACCATGCCAATGCACTGCAATTCCCGGGCGCTTGGGCGCTCGCGGTAGGCTATGGCTTCAAACAGGGCCGTAAAGGCTGGAAAACACGCAAAACCCAGCGTGCCCACCGCAATGCCGCCCAGTTTTATGCCCATAAAAAATGTAACAAAGTGGAGGGTCAGCAAAATGCCGCTTACGGCAAGGCCTGTCAGGTCGCGTACCGCAATTCCATGCCAGGGCGGGTCACGCCGGATAAGGCAAATACAGCCGAGGGCGGCCACTGCTACCACGGCTCTGCCCCAGACAAGATCAATGGCGGAACACTGGCACAATTTGCCAAAAATGCCAGAGATACCAAACAGAACAGTGGCTGCGTGCATGCGGATCAAGGCTGCGCGCACAGCGCTTTGCTGCATTGCGTCCTTGTTGGGTGCTGTGGTAAATTGTAATTGTGAAGGCGCAGCCTGTCTGGCATCCTGCATGTAAGCTCCTTTATTCTGTCTGTGCGCTATGGATACATTCAAGGGCAGCGCACCGCAAGCAGGGCGGGGAAAGGGAGCATGCATCTGACGTATTTGCCATGCCTTCTGCCTGATCTGCGGTAAGCCCAGACAATGTTTCTGGAAAAAAGTCTAGATTTTATCTTGAAATTCACGGGCAGGTAGTGTAGCGCAAAAAGAAAACATAGCGTAACACGATGCTTGGCGAACTTGCGCCAGGCCGCACGCAACATCGGGGGCATCATGCCGCAGGTCGCAGCACGTATTAACGACGATCAGGAACGCTGGCTCAAAGACTATTTCCGCACAAAGAGCGCGGGGGCGGAGTTTATTCTTCCCTGGGCGGTGGACACGTTTTTTCGGGCAATCACGGGCATCAAGCATATCTTTAGTGCTGCGGAGCTGAAAACCATTGTGGAAGCCCACAAGGATATGAAGCTCATGCCCGACCATACGCGGCTTTCGTATCTTTTGCTGCGCGTTACGGATGCCTGCGACATCAACGGTGTACATCTGCGGCATGGGGCCAGCAAATCCAGCCTTGAGGCCAAGATCAAAAGCCTGGACGACACGCAGGCCACTGCCCTGATGGTATGGGCCTCTGCTTTTTGGGTCAGCCGCAACTGCTCTGCGGAAAATATGGACGAGTACATCAAGGCCTATTGATTTTTTTGCGCCGTCTACTTAGGTTCACATCGCCTTTGCGGCCCGAAGCGTAGCGACCAAACCGGGGCCGCGCCCGGTTGATGCATGCGGTGCGCTTCATAGTTGTTGCCTACCGTGCTCATGCGTCCGCCGCCGGGCGGCGCGAGGGGTTGCCCTGTGCTGGCAACTCCTGTGGGGCGGACAACTGCCGGATTCGGCAGCATTCATGGTCGCTTGTGCGACCTTTTTTTAGGCGCGTTCAACCGCGCAAGAGAGTTTGTCATGCTGCAAATACTGCGGGCAAAACTGCATTGCATCCGTGTTACCGGGTGCGAGCTGAACTACCACGGCTCGGTGACGCTTGATCCGGAGCAGTGCCGCGAGGCGGGCATCTACCCGCTGGAATTTGTGTACATCTGGAACAAGAGCAACGGACAACGCATTTCTACCTACGTTATCTACGGCGAGCCGGGATCGCGCTGCTGCATACTCAACGGTGCGGCGGCCCGTGCCTGTCAGCGTGGGGATGAAGTCATCATCAGCGCTTACGAATACGTGAACGGCCCACAGGATCTGTACAGCCGCAAACCTGTGGTGCTGACCTTTAACGAGGACAACAGCATTCATGAGCGTCTGCGCTATGTGGTGGACGGGGAAGAAGAGGGCGACTTTGGCTTTCATGTGGAAACCGAATAGCCACAGGCTCCGGCAGAACGCGCAAGATACTCTTGCAACGAGCAGTGTACTATAAACGAAAGGAGGCCCCACGGGGCCTCTTTTCGTTTATGGTACGGCGCGCATAAAAGCCGCGCGATCATTCATTGGTGATAATCAGGTACAAATCGCCTTGCCACGGCCCCACGCGCTTGCCCAGCCCGCGCAAGCGAATGGGTTTGCCCACGGCAAAATCCGGCGGCAGGGTGATTTCGACGGTTTTCAGCTCGCCAGAAAGTGCCTGACGTATTTGCAGGCGAATGCGTTTGCCGGGTGCAAGGTTGGCCGAGGGCAGTGCAAGAGTTTGTTCTTCATCAATCTGACGGCGCAGCCAGCCCTTGACCATGCCGGTCACACCCTTGCTGTGGTCTTTGTTCCACTTGGGCGTACCCCAGGCCAGATTGCTCTTGTGCAGTTTTACATTGCGCTTTTCCGCGGCAGGTTTTTCCTTGGTCTGGCCAAAAGTGGGCCCTTCTTTTTGATAAGGCGCTTCCTGCTGGGGGGGCGCTTCTTCTTGATGCTGGCGGTTCAGTTCGCTGTAAATATCTTCAAAAACGCGGCGGGCAAAGGGATCTGTAAGCAGGTCGCGCAGCACGTCGTGCTCTGAATAGCCGTTCTGTGCGTTTTTTTGATCAGCGTTTTTGCCTTCGTGCCGCTCATGATTCTGTTCTTTTTGGGCTTTTCCGGCATCGGCTGAGGCCTGTGCCCCGGCAGCGGCGTCAGCCTCGCCAGAGCTGGCCTCTTTTGCGCCAGAGCCTGCTTGCTGCCCGTTGCTGCCTTGAGAGGCATTTTCCGCCTGGGTCTTCTGCTCAGCCCTGCCGTCAGTAGGCTCTTCCTTTGCGGCCCGCTCCTTGCTCTCTGCCTGCGCAGCCCTGCTGGCCTCTGTTGAAGCCCGCACGCCGTCCTCATGCTTGAGTATGGCGGAAAGGGCCACATAGGCCTCGTTGAGCAGCTGAAATTCCCGGCTGGCGTCCGGATTGCCGGGGTTGAGGTCGGGGTGCAGCTCAAAAGCGCGACGCCGATAGGCCCGCTTGAGGTCAGCCGTATCGGCATTTTTTTTAAGCTTGAGAATGTCGTAGCATTCTTTCAGCGATATCTGGCGGGGGCGGCGTCGCATGGTTACTTCAGAATAAGCGCATTGGCTTCACAGGTGGCATCGGAAGCAAGCAGGCCGTTTTCGCGCAGATAGTCGCGGCCTTCGCGCGCAAAATCCGCATGCAGCGCGCCAGTTTCGATGCCGGGGCAGAATTCCTTGGCCATGGCAAGGCTGGCCGGGTCTTCAATGTTGCCGCGAAAAAAGGGCCATGCGCGGCAGATTGCAGGCTTGCCCTCATGTACGCCGCAGCCGCTGCCCTGGCGAAAAAACACGCAGTAGCCGTCTTCGCCGCAGCGAATTTTGAGCTTGCCGCCAATGCGTTCGCAATAGCTGTCCGCCACGGCTTCCGGCGCTTGCTGCATATGCGCTGCCAGCCGGATCAGGTCTGTGGGGCTTACAACGATGCCGCCTCTTCCTTCGCAGCAGTGGCCGCACATGCGGCAGTTGAAAACAGATTCTCCGTGAGCGGCAGACATGGGCTATAATCCTTGGCCTTAAAAAGTGAGCGAGGGGCGCATGAGGCGCTCGTGTTCCACCATGATGCAGGAATCTTCAACCACGGTCATGCCAGTACGGGCCAGCAGCTGCCGTGCCTCGATCGAGCGTATGCCAAGCTGCATCCAGAAAACTTTTGGTTTCCAGGGCAGATCCAGTACTTCCTGCGCGTGGGCGGGGCAGTATTCCGGCGCACGAAACAGATTGACGATATCCACCGGCTCCGGCAGTTCCGCAAGGCAGGTTGCCGCAGGCAGCCCCCAAACGGTTTTGCGCACGGGATGGACAGGAAAAATCGTGTATCCCTGCTCCAGCAGGTAGCGTCCGACCCTGTCCACGGCCTGCCCGGCTTTGTCCTTGGCGCCGATAATGGCGATGCTGCGTGATTCGCCAAACATGGCGCGCATCAGTCTGTCATCAAGCATAGTACATCCGTGCCGCAAGAGGGCGGATTATCAGCGGGCAGCCCTTTGGGTTGCTCCCGTTAGTATATCTGTAATCAGTTTTAATAGACGGCAATGGCAAAATGCGCAAGTTCCCAGCCCCGGTCTGGAGGAATCTTTTACTGAGGCAGCGCCAACACCTTGCCAAGTCTGACAATTAAAAGGAGGCAGGGCAAGCCCCGCCTCCCTTGAGGTAGCAACTGTGAAATGCGCTAGGCAGCCTTGGGCGGGGGGCTGGTTTCCTTGCCGGATTCGCGCAAGGGGCCGGAAAAAAGCGGAGCTATTGCCAGAAGCTTGTCTGTTTTGCCAAACAGATACACCACATCATCGGCTTGAAACAGGTCGTTGGGCTCCGGTGATGCCTGGGTTGCACCGTTACGCAGAATGGCAATGACGGTTACACCGTATTTGCGGCGCATCTGGCTTTGGGCAAGGCTGATGCCGCACAGGGGCGAGGCGGCGGCAAGGCGCATGGCCTGAACGCCCATCTCCGGCAGGCGGCTGACCATGGAATCAAGCGAGTTTACCGATGCGCTCATGCGGCGGATCATGCGGTAATTCTCCTGTCGGATACGCGCGGCAAAAGAATCAATGTCCTGCCGGGGAACCAGATAGCGCGTGAGCACGCGGCTGAAAACCTCAATGGATGTTTCAAATTCTTCCGCGATCACTTCGTCCGCGCCAAGCGCGCGCAGGGGTGCCACCTCGCTCACAAAGCGGGTGCGCGCAATGATGTGCAGGTTGGGATTGAACCGGCGGGCCTCAATAACAATGGAACGCACCGCAGCCGGGTCGGAAATGACGATGGCGAGCACGCGCGCCTTGGTGACGCCCAGATGCTCCAGAACAATGGGCTGCGAAGCGTCGCCGTGCGAAATGGGTTCCTTGTGCCGATAGCGGGTAACGGTTTCAGGGTTCATCTCCAGGATTGTGTAGCACAAGCCGGATTCACGGGCCACATGGGCCAGATGCTTGCCGCTGATGCCAAAGCCCACGATGATCAGGTGATCATCCATGGCGCAGGCACCTTCGTGATCTTCGGCCTTGGCGAGCATCCGCTCGTTGCGCTTGCCCGCGACCTTGTCGGCAAGGTGCGGGGCCACGGCCATAAGGCCGGGGGTCAGCATCATGGTGAGCACGCTGACATCAAGGAATGTCTGGTAGGCGTTCATGTCGAACAGCCCGGCAGCCAGACCGGATGCCGCCAGAACAAAGGCAAATTCGCCCACCTGCGCGAGGGAAAGGGACGTAACGATAGCAGCGCGCAAGGGATAGCCCTGCACCAGCACCGAAGGCAGGGTGAGCAGGGATTTTATGACGATGAACAACGCCGTCAGAACAATAATGGCGACAAAATGCTGTAAAAAAAACTCCAGATTCAGCATCATGCCTACCGAGATGAAAAACAGGCTCATGAAAACATCGCGGTAGGGCAAAATACCCGAAATAACGCTCATGCTGTATTCCGAGCGGGCGAGCATCAAACCGGCCAAAAAGGCTCCGAGCGAGAGCGAAAGGCCCAGATAGTTGGTCAGCATGGCCATGCCAAGGCACAGGCCAAGGGTGGAGAGCAGCAGTATTTCTCTCGTGCGGGTGCGCACCACGGCTTCCATTAACCTGTTGAGGCCAAAGCGGGCAAACAGCAGTACGCAGCCCAGCACCGCCACCACGCGCAGGGTGGAAAACACAGCGCCCTGGAGCGAAAGCTCAAGCGTGCCCGCAAGCAGGGGCACCGCCAGCAGCATGGGCGCTACCATAATGTCCTGAAAAACAAGAATGGCGAGGGAAAGGCGGCCTGTGGGCGTGTTTGTGGCCCCGCGCTCCTGTAAAATGCGCAGCACGATGGCCGAGGACGAGAGCGCCACCAGACAGCCCCAGAAAAGACCTTTCTGGTATGAAGCATCGCGCAGCAACATGGCAATGCCCGCCACGGCAAGAACCGTCAGGCCGATTTGCAGGCTGCCGCCCAGAAAGACGGGCCGTTTCAGGCGGTTGAGGGCCTCGCCCGAAAGTTCCATACCAATGGTGAACAGCAGCATGGCAACGCCGAGTTCAGCAATATGGTCAATGGCCTGCATGTCCTTGACGATACCCAGCAGGGACGGGCCGCACAAAACGCCTGTAAGCAGAAAGCCCACGGTGGCGGGCAGTTTTATTTTGTTACAGACGATGGTGACGAAAATTGAAAGAAGAAAAATAATGACGATTTCATAGAGCAAAGGAACTTCCATGCGGCCTCCTGCGGCAATCTAGCACTGTGACCATACACAGCGCAAGACGCACTGCCGCAACAATGTTTGCGGCAGCATGAGGCCGGCCCAACTGATTGCAATGTATGGCAGGGTTGCTGATGTAGCGCAAAACGTCAGCAGCTCTCGCGCATGTCGGGCAGAGCCACAAAAGGCCCGACAGTCATGCCCTGTGCCGGGGCCTGCATGACCTGCTTGCCATCGTCCATGCGCACCAGACCATTGGGCAGAAATTCCACCCGCAAGGGAACAACCACGGTACGCAGCATGGTGAGCTGATCTTTTTCCAGGCGCGGCGACATGCATTTCTGCTCCGCGCCCTGCTGCCAACGCAGGGAACAGGCGGCAGTGACAAGGCTGGAAACCGCGCCGTCTTCAGCAAAGCACAGGGAATTGACGTCGCCGCAGATGGCCGAGGCGGCGGGGTCGTAGGCCGCAATCTGCCCAATGGAGGTCGGCACATGCGCAGGGCGCGCCGGTTCGCAACTCCGCAGCGCGCCGCTCTCATAAAAGGCGCAGCCGTACCTTACGGGCATGGGGCCTAACGGGGTGGCAAGCAGGATTGTTTCGCCGGGCCAGAAGGTGACGCTCTCCAGTACGCCTGAAGGATAGAAACGCAGGCCCTGAATCCTGGCGTTCACTTCCTGCCCGCGCAGCGAAAGAGATAGCTGGCTTGCCAGCTTGCGCTCGTCCTGTTCTGTCCAGTAGCCGCTGAGTTTGCCCTTGCGCAGCAATATGCGCTTGAGCGCGCCGTTTCCATGCCAGGCCAGCCATTCGGCGGGCATGTCGCCAAGGGGAGTGCTCACAGTCGTTTGATTTTGCAGTTCCAGACTGCGCCACATGCCGTTGGGGTACAGGCTGAAGCTCTTGCCGCTGCTGCGGCGTACGTCTTCCGCTTCGTAAAGGGGCGTGAGCCAGCCGGTGGGCGTGGGTACGGTATCTTCGGCCAGCAGGCGGCAATCCTGCGGAGCGCCGCCGGGCCAGCGGGAGAGCACATGCACGTTTGTGATAGTGCCGTAGGGCGTAGCCACAGTTTCCAATTGCAGGGCGGTACTCATATCATAAACTCCCGGGAGCAGTTAACCCATTTCATCCGTGAATGGCTCTAACGTCCATTAGGCGCAGATTCGCCGCAAAGCGCATGCGAAATCCGGGCGCGAACGGTTCCGTCATCCTGCCGGGTGAGGGCGCATGTCAGGTGTTGCTGGCGCATATGATCCTCGAGCCAGGGGGGCATGTGCCCGCAGATGAGCTCCAGTTCCACAAAGGGCGTGGACGCGAAAAAGGGACGCAGGGCTTTTTTTGACGTAATTTCCGGGTGTGCGGCCTGCACTTCCATAAGATTTATGCTGTACACGCCGGGCGTATCTGTGGGCGTGGGCGCGACGGGAACCTGCGCCTCCCCCTGGGCGGACGCCAGAATCTCGCTGGCCAGGGCATCCAGAATATCGGGCGAAAATGCGTCCAGCTCGCACAGGCAAAAGCCCATGCGGCTCAGTTCGTTGTAGGCGAGGCCGGAAATGGTGGCCCCGGCTATGGCAGCCTCTGCGGGCAGCAGAAGGGCCAGTTGGCGCAGCCGGTCGCGCATCTGGGGCAGGGTGCCGCAGCCTTCAAGAGAAAAGGGCACGGGATCACAGGCATGCCAGCCCTTGCCCGTGCTCCAGTCGCGCTGCCAGACGGAAAGGTGGGTGCAGTTTTCCATGGCCGTGATTGAATTCTCTGTATTTTCGAGCACTGCAATGCAGTCGCATTTCATGGCGATCTCCGTAAGCTGGGGCGTCCAGAGTATTGGCGGCAACGAGTGATGCGATTATTTAAAATAACATCTATCTGCCGTAATTATGATAAATTTGTTTTGGCACAAGATGGATTTTGTTCTCTGCCAAGGAAGACAAGCCTGTTTTTGAGGGAGTGTACTCTTATAGTACTCGACCGAAAAAACTGGCGCAGTGCAACGCTGGCAGAGGACAAAAGACGCTTGTGCCGTTAAAGACCAAAGGGGCGCGTGCCATAGCTATACCCCAAATGCTTGCCCCAGCCGTTCATGGATTTTTGCGGCAAAAGCGTGGCCGCAAGGCGCTCCAGTTCAAGTGCTTTGCGCGCGTCCACCGCGCAGGATGTATTGCCCAGACGCGCAGCCGCCGCCGTAAAAGTGGCAAGCCCGCAGTTGCCCGCCCTCTCGCCAATGCCCCACAGGGTTGTATTGACGTAGCGTGCCCCGGCGTTCACGGCCATGAGCGAGTTGGCAACGGCCATGCCAAAGTCGTTGTGCGCGTGGATTTCCACATCCACGCCTGCCTCGCGCAGCATGCGCACGGCCCGCCAGACCTTGTCTGGCGTGTAACAGCCCACGGTATCGCTGAGCCGCACCCGCACCACGCCGCACTGCCGCGCGGCCCTCGCCGCATCGCGCAATTGGTCGGGCGAGGCGTGGGAGGAATCTTCAAAGCCAACCGTCACTTCCGCACCTCGGCTGGCGGCAAGTGCCGCGCACTTGGCAAGGGAGGCCATTACCTCGGCGCGGGTGGTCTTGAGTTTGTCCTTGATCTGCCGGTCAGAAACCGGGCAGCACAGATGAATGATATGCGGAGAGCAGTCAAAGGAGTGGCGCACGTCGCTTTCGCGCAGTCGGTTCCAGGTGGAAACGCGGGCGTTGGAACAGGCCTCGCGGATGGAGCGGATGGTGGCCTTTTCGTTTTCGCCCATGGCGGGAACGCCCGCCTCGATCTGGTCCACGCCCGCTTCGTCCATCATGGCGGCAAGGCGGATTTTCAGGGCAGGGGGGAACGCAAAGCCGGGAGCCTGCTCGCCGTCGCGCAGGGTGGTGTCGACAATAATGATCTCAGGCATGGCCCACCTCCACAGAAACCGTTGCGCCCGAAAGACCGCAACAGTCCGTTCGGGCAGAAGACAAGGATTCGGGGGGATGGCATGCGTGACACAGGTCGAGAAACTGGGCATCGGTCAGGCTGCATTGCTGGCGCTCGGCAAGCTGCTGAACCAGTTCCAGCATATGTTCTTCCTCGGTGCGCGGCAAGTTCAAACCAAGCTGGCTGGCCTTGATGCGCAACGAAACACGCCCCGAGTGCTTGCCCACCACAATCTGGCGTTCAAGCCCCACAGTAGCTGGCGTGTACGGCTCGTAAAGAAAGGGCTTTTTGGCAATGCCGTCCACATGGATGCCGGATTCTACAGCAAAGATATCCGCGCCCAGCACTGCCTTGTGGTGGGAAATGTCGTGGCCTGCCTTCGTGAGCAGGGCTGTTGCTTCAGGCAGTTTGTCCAGATGCGTCAGGCCTGTCTCCAGACCCTGGGCGTGCAGGCTCAGGGCCACTTCCTCCAGCGCAGGCCCGGCATCGGGGCCGTGCAGGGCAGAACCGCCAATGCAGCCCGCCACCCGTGGGCCGCCCTTGAGCAGCCACAGCACGGCAAGAGCCGTGGCGCAGCCCGCATGATCGCCGGGGCAGAACTCCACCGTATCCTTGATGGCGGCAAAGCGCGGCCAGAGTTCCGTTTCAAAGGTATAAAGAGCGTCACAGCAACCGCTCAGGCGCGACCACGGCCCGTTAAGGATCGGACGTGTGCCCGTGCGGCGGGCCTTGGTGCTGGCTGCTGCAAATTGCAGGTCTGGGGGAATTTCGACCACAAAACCCATGTGGTGCATGAGGTCGATCCATTCCCCGGCCCAGAGCGCAAATGCGTCTGCGGTCTGCCTTTCCTCTTGCGAGTGCGCGGCTGGCAGCACCCGGTAGAGCAGGCAGAGCGTTCTGTCCACCAGTTGCGGCATGGAAATAACCTCTTGGCAAAGATGGCGTGTGCCCCGGCCTGACCGGTTTGCCTCCGGCCAGGCCGTTGGAATGGGCCGGAATTATCCGCAGAGCGCCCTGGCGGCGTCATTCACGGCCTTGTCCACATTTTCATAGAGGGTGAACACGCGTATTCCCCTGGTCTCAAGCTTTTTCAGCGGGCTTTCGCCTATGCGCAGGGCCAGCACGCCCTTGCAATCGTCCACGGCGGCCAGTATGCCCGCCATGCGCCCGGCCTTTTCGCCGCAATCATCCATGCCGTTGCAGTATTTGGAAACACTGCGGGTTTCCACGTAGCTGGCGGCATCGCCGTCGCTTTCGTAGATGTAGAACTGTTCGGCCTGCCCAAAGTGCTGATCAACGGTCATGCCTGTCTTGGAAGCCACGGCAATGCGAATCTTGCGGGCCACGGCGGGCTTGGCTTCTTCCACCACGGGGGCCTTTTCGGCCACGGGCGGGCGGTACTCAATGGACTTGTCATCGCCCAGCAGGCCAACGGCATCGGCGCGGCACTGCTTGCAGTGGTACATCTGCTTGAGCGTGGGCTCGCAACTGCGGCGCATGTCCATGAGTTCCTTGTTGCTCACAAGGGGCATGTTTTCAAAAACGCTGCCCTTGACCGGGATAAGCTGCATGATGTTGGTCATCACAGCGCCCAGTTCGCGCGCGGTTTCCACCACCTGCGGGATGTGCCCGTCGTTGATGCCCTTGAGCAGCACGGTGTTGACCTTGCTCACTATGCCCGCCTGGGAGAGGGCGCGCAGGCCCGCCATCTGGTTTGCCAGCAGGAGGGCGGCTGCGGTTTCGCCCGTGTATTTCTTGCCACGGTACATGGCAAACTTGTAAATCTGCGCGCCAATGGCGGGATCAACGGCGTTGATGGTCACGGTGGCGTGGCTTACGCCCACGCGCTTCATGTCTTCCACGTATTCCGGCAGGGCCAGACCGTTGGTGGACATGCAGAAGGTGATATTGGGGTCTTCCTTGCGGATCATCTCCAGCGTGCGGAAGGTTTCCTCCGGGTTTGCCAGCGTGTCGCCGGGGCCGGCGATGCCCACAACCGTAAGGTTGGGCATGTCGCGCTTTACTTTCATAAAGTGGTCAAAAGCCTGCGCGGGCGTGAGCACTGCGGTGGTGACGCCGGGGCGGCTTTCGTTAACGCAGTCGTACTTGCGCAGGCAGTAGTTGCAGCTCAGGTTGCACTTGGGCGCGATGGGCAGATGCAGGCGCGCCGAAGTGGCGCAGGCCCCACAGCTGAAACATGGGTGGGACTTGGTGCGCTCCGCATTGACGGCGGCGGCGTTGCCAGCGGCATGGGCGGCTGTAGGGGCAGTTACAGGCACAAGCGGCTCGCTGGTGGGGGCCACAACTTCTATGCGGGAGACATCAGCTTCCATGGCGGCTTCATCCTTGAAGTATTTGTTGAGAAGCTCCTCGCGGAAGCTGCCCTCGGTGAACTGCAACATGGCGTTGGCCGTGGCTTCCATGAGGCTGAGCGAGCCGTCATAGAAGAGCATGCGCGTGCGCTGGCCGCCAACCCTGTCGTGGATGGGAAAACCGTAACGCAGCAGCGGAACGTGGTGGCGCTCTTCAATGCGGCGGCCGTCGGAATTGCCAAGCATGAGGTTGGCCTTGCGCGCAAGCATGGCGTTTTCAATGGCGGCAAAGTCAGCAAAATTGAGAATGTCGTAATCGCCGCTGAACTGGGTTTCCGTAGCCTGAGCCATATCGGGCGCAAGCGTTTTTTCAAAGGCGGCGCAGCGGCTGCCGGTGGCGGCAACTACGGGCACGGCCCCGTTTTCGCACGAGGCGCGCACAAGGGCCAGCACCATGTCCGGCTCGCCAAATACGGCAACGCGGCTCTGGGCGTTATATTTGTGCGCATCGATCATGGCGTCAAGGTAGCGGGCGCGTTCTTCGCGCACAGTGGCGGGGATGGTTCCGCCAAGGGCCTCAAGCGTGGCTACAAAGGTGTCCGTATCGCGCAGGCCCACGGGCAGGTTCATGCGCAGCAGCGGCACGCCGTAGGTATCGCGCAGGTACGCGCCAGGGGAATAGCCCTCGGGGCAGAAGGGCGCAAGCTCGAGCGTCATGCGCGCGCCAGCCATGAGGCCGATGCGGGCAAGCGTGGTGCCGTACTGGGGCAGCCGATTGTAGTCTTCTTCATGCCCGCCATCAAGGTTCTGCGAAAGATCGGGCAGCAGCACATATTCGAGGCCGCTGGCGTCAAGCAGCAGCTTGAGCGCTCTGGTATCCGCCGCAGAGAGGTGCCCGGTGATGATGTTGACCACATTGCTGGGCGTGGAATCCATGGGAACATGGCGCACAATGGCGTGCAAGGCGCGGAAAAACCCCTCGTACTGCGAGCCGCCGTAGCCGGGCGAAGATACGGGAATGATGGTGGCCGTCACTTCCGGGTGTTCGTCCTTGAACTGCTTGATGATGGCGGGCACGTCCTCGCCGATGGTTTCGGCAAGGCAGGTGGTGGAAACGCCGATCACCTCGGGGTTATAGAGCTTGATGAGGTTTTCAAGCCCCTTGAGCAGGTTCTTGGTGCCGCCGAAGACAGTGCCTTCTTCCGTAAGCGAAGAGGAGGCGATATCCACCGGCTCATTGTAATGGGTTGCCATGTGCCGCCGAATGTAAGTGCTGCACCCCTGCGAACCGTGCAGAATGCTCATGCTCTTGCTGATGCCGTAAAAGGCGCTTACCGAACCCATGGGCATGCACATCTTGCAGGGATTTGTATTCAGGTTGACAAGATTGGCGCTCATTGTCTTCTCCTTATGTTCCAGGCGGCCTTTGGGCCGCGGCGGCGGGCAAACTGCGTGCAAGCCGATTACGCTGTGCTAGAAATGTGCTGCTCTTGCTGCCAGTGCTTCGCGCACCAGGCTGGCCTGCGCCTGCGTTGCCTCGGCAAATGAGGCGCTGCTGCGCGTGAACTGCCACACGGGGCTGTTGATGGAAAGGTTCACCTCGCGGGTGAAGTTTTCCACACCTTCAAAACCGCCCAGAGCGTGTTTGCGCTCATGGTTATGGTCGCAAAAGGCAATACCCAGCTTGTAGGCGAGCGGGCGTTCCTTGACGCCGCCAACCAGAATATCCGCGCCTTTCTGCTTCATGAAGGTTTCAAGCTCGGCCGGGTTGGCATCGTCCAGAATGACGGTGCCGGGGTTCACGAGGCTTGAAATGATTTCATAATCTTCTGGCTTGCCGGTCTGGGTGCCGACCACTACGGTCTCGATGCCCATCTCGTTAAACTGACGGATGAGCGATATGGCCTTGAAGCCGCCGCCCACAAAGATGGCGGCCTTTTTGCCCACAAAATGCGGCTTGTACTGTTCAAGAAAAGCTTCAGCTTTTGCGCCCCGTTCAGAAATAAGGGCTTCAGCCTTGCGCTTTGCGTAATCATCGTTAAGGCGTTCGGCCACCTGCCGCAGGGCGGTGGAGGTGTCTTCCACCCCAAAGAAGCTGGCGCGCATCCAGGGAACGCCCATTTCGTCTTCCATGCGGTGGGCCAGATACATCATGGAACCAGCGCACTGCACGATGTTGAGCTGGGCAGCCGGGGCCTTGATGAGCGTTTCGTACGCGGCGTCGCCCGTGAGGGTGGCGACAATGGGAATGCCCATCTCGCGCAGGTAGTTGCGGATAATCCACATTTCGCCCGCAAGGTTGTAGTCGCCAAGAATGTTGACGCCCTTGATCTTGGGCTGTTCCTTGTGCGGTTCCATGAGCTGCACAAGGGCGTTGCAGGCCATGCGGTAGCCCGTGGACTTGGTGCCCGAAAAGCCCGGAGCCTTGACCGCGATCACGCGGATGCCGTGCTTTTTTTCCGCATTGCGGCACACGGCTTCCACATCGTCGCCGATCACGCCCACAATGCAGGTGGCGTACACAAAGATCAGCTTGGGCGAGTAGTTGGCCACGGCCTCTTCAATGGCGCGGGTGAGCTTTTCCGCACCGCCAAAGACGATGTCCTTTTCCTGCAGGTCAGTGGAAAAACTGTTGCGGAACAGTTCCGACCCGCTGGTGAGGCTGCCGCGGATATCCCAAGTGTAGCTGGCGCAGCCGATGGGGCCGTGCACGATATGAAAGGCATCGGTAATGGGGTTTAACACCACGCGCGCACCGCAGTACACGCAGGCCCGCTGGCTCACGGAACCGGCCACGCTGGCCGTATCGCAACGCAGGCCGTCGCCGCTGCAGCAGCCCCCGCCCTTGTTTCCCTTTTCCTTGATGGACGTACGGCGTTCTTCAAGTATTTCCATAGCCATGGGAACCCCCTTGCAAGGGCGGGGGGATGCCCCCCCCGGCCCTATTGCGGCTTTGAGCCGTCTTACATAATCAGATCCATGTCTTCGTCAGCGCAGTTGCGGTCAAACTCTTCCATAAGCGTGTCTGCGATCCTGGTGGCGAGCTGGAAGGCTCCACGGTAGCCAACCATGGGCAGCGAGGCGTGTCCGTAGCGGTCAAGCACCGGGAATCCGGCGCGAACCAGCGGGATGCCCTCGGCCTTGGCGATCTGCTTGCCGTGCGAGTTGCCGAGCAAGAGATCAACGGGTTCGTCCTTGATGAACTGGTGCAGGTCAAAGAGATCCTTGGCGGCAAAGGCCTGGCACTCTTCTTCCTTGCCGTATTCCTTGAACATGGCCTTGGCCAGCTTGACGAAGGTTTCGCCGGGCGTGCCGGTGAGCACGTACTTGGGGATCATGCCCAGTTCGAGGCAGAAGCGGGTCATGCCAAGCACTGTGTCGGGGTCGCCGTACACGGCAACCTTTTTGCCGTAGAAGTACGGGTTGGCGTCCAGCATGAGGTCGAGCAGGCGGCCGCGTTCTTCGTCGATGAGCGGGTCAACTTCGCCGCCGTTGAGGTTTGCCATGGCCATGACAAAGGCATCCGTATCGGCCAGGCCGATGGGCAGGGGCAGCAGGTCAAAGTCCACGCCGCACTTGCGCTTGAGCTGGGCGGCGGGTTCCTCGCTGGTCAGGCGGCCAAGGGCCAGAACCTTGCGGCAGGAGCCGAGGGCGCGGATTTCTTCAACCGTGGTGCCGCCATCGGGGTACATCTTGTATTCGCCGGTCATGGGCGCATCCATGACGTTGCTGCAATCGGGGAACATGATGGACTTGAGCTTCATCAGGTTCACAAGATGCTTGTACTCGCGGATGTCGCCGGGGTTTACAAAGCCGGGGAACACCGCCACGGTTTCCGTGGTCTTGCCCTTGGCGGCAAGGTATTTGATGAAACCGGCCATCATGTTGGCAAAGCCCGTCACGTGCGAGCCAACGTAGCTCGGCGTGTTGCAGTGCACCACGATCTTGTCGTCCGGAATTTCCATGTCGTCGATGTAGGTCTTGAGGTCATCGCCGATGGTTTCAGAAAGACAGGTGGTATGCACGGCAATGATGTCCGGGTTGTAGACTTCAAAGGCCGTCTTGACGCCCTGGCGGATGTTGGGGCCGCCGCCGAACACGCACGCGCCTTCGGTAAAGGAACTGGTGACGGCAATGGCGGGTTCCTTAAAGTGACGCGTAAGGTAGGTGCGGTGGTAAGAAGCGCAACCCTGCGATCCGTGGCTGTAAGGCATGCAGTTGCGCACGCCCAGGGCGGCAAACAGCGCGCCAACAGGCTGACAGGTCTTGCACGGGTTGATAAGAACGCCCGATCTGTTCACATGTGTCTTTGGGGTGAGGTCAAGCATACTATTCTCCCACAGTTCCTTGCAGGGTGGCGCGGTTCTTCCAGGGCGGGGTTACCATGTGCCACGCGGGGGTGAAGTACCCCATGCAGAGGTCGTAACCGAACTGCGTTGCGCCCTTGAAACCCGCGTAAGGCCCGCTGTAATCGTAGCTGTGCAGCTGGCGCGAGAGGGTCCCGGCCTTTTGCAGCGCGTACTTGTCCTTGATGCCGGAGAAGAACATGTCGGGCTTGAGGATTTCCATAAATTTTTCCGCTTCGTACATGTTGAGGTCGTCAACCACGTAGGTGCCCTCATCCATGTCGCGTATCATGCCGTGGTACTTTTCAAGCGGGATCTCGGCGGCCAGCTTGTCGTACTGTTCCTGCGTAAGGTAGGCGTGATACTTCTTTTCGTCCTTTTCCACGGTGATGTGTTCAATGTTCTTGCTGTCCGCGTCGTCCTTGATGTTGGGGATGATTTCCCGGCCTTCGTAGTCGTCGCGGTGGCCGAATTCGTACCCGGCAAGCACGGTCTTGATGCCCAGATCCTGCAACAGGCCCTGGTAGTGGTGCGAGCGGCTGCCGCCCACAAAGAGGGCTGCGGTCTTGCCATTGAGGCGGGCCTTGTAGGCCGCCATCTGATCCTGCACCTCGGCCAGTTCTTCGGCGATAACCTGTTCGGTGCGCTGCGCAAGCTCGGGGTCGCCAAAGTAGGCAGCCATGTCGCGCAGGCTCTGAACCGTTCCTTCCAGGCCGATAAAGTTGACCTTGAGCCAGTCCACGCCGTACTTGGTCTTCATCATTTCGGCGATGTAGTTGATGGAGCGGTGGCACTGCACGAGGTTCAGGTTTGCCTTGTGCGAGCTGGCGATGCGTTCCACTTCTCCGTCGCCGGTGAACACCGAAACCACTTCGTAGCCGATCTTTTTAAGGATGCGTTCCTGCTCCCAGCCGTCGCCGCCGATGTTGTATTCGCCAAGGATGTTGATCGAATACTTGGTGGCGGGTTCGTAGCTGCCAGTGCCGATGACGCGCTTCATGAGGCCGTTGTTGGCGATGTGGTGGCCCGCCGACTGGCTTACGCCCTTATAACCTTCGCAGCTGTACGCCACGCAGCGGATGCCGTATTCCTTTTCAGCTTCTGCGGCCACGGCCTGGATGTCGTCGCCGATCAGGCCCACAGGGCAGGTGGCGGCGATCATGATGGTCTTGGGGTGCATAAGCTCCATGATTTCATCAATGGCCTTCTTGAGCTTCTTGGTGCCGCCAAAGACGATGTCCGGTTCCTGCATGTCCGTGGTAAAACAGTACTGGATGTAGTTGGGGGCGTCCCCTTCTGCCTTGGCCTTGTTGCGGCGCGTGCCCCAGCTGTAGAAGCCGCAGCCCACAGGGCCGTGGGTGATCGTAACCATGTCCTTGATGGGACCGAGCACAACGCCCTTGCAGCCAGCGTAACAGCAGCCCCGGTTGGTCATGATGCCGGGAATGGCACGCGTGTTGGCGATAATAATCTGGTCTTCCGCAGGATTGACCTTGAGCATGTGCTCCTTGCGGTTCTTGAAGACCTTGGCGTTGTAGCGCTCAAGCACTACTGCGTTGGCGTCAATACTCATACATACCTTCCTTATGCGTCAGCGCGCTCGCCCGTGCGAACCACATAGGATTCTTCCACCGGCATCACAAAAATCTTTCCATCGCCGGGGTGGCCGGTGCTGTTGGCCTCTATGATGGCCTTGACCACAGCTTCGACCTTTTCATCGGGAACGCAGATATTGAACAACCGCTTTGGGATCAGCCTGCCCACTTCGGTCAGGGATTCGCCCGCCGGAGTGCGCGGCAGCTCGCCGCTTTCCATAACCATGCGCAGGGTGGCGGGATCCATGCCTTTTTTGCCGCGTCCCAGGCACTTGGTGCATGAGAATGAGGGGCATCCGGCCTTGGACAGGGCATTCTTGGTAGCCGCCACCATGTTGGCCCGAACCATTGCAACTATTTCCTGCATGGGAGCCTCCTACAGGCCGGACTTGCCGCTGCTGATGGTCCAGGCCTCGCTGACGCTTGAAACAAAGATTCTGCCATCGCCAAAGTGACCATCGCCCGTTTTTGCCACGCGCAGGATAACGCGGATGGCATCGTCCTTGTCTTCGTCGCTGACCACAAGCATGAGCATCTGCTTGGGAATTTCATCGTACTGGATATCGCCCACCATGATGCCTTTCTGCTTGCCGCGCCCCACCACATCAAGCTTGGTAACGGCGGGAAAGCCCGCTGCCAGCAGCTCGGAAAGAACCTCGGTGGTTTTTTCGGGCCGGATAATCGTGCGAATCATCTGCATAGCTGTTCTCCGTTTCGTGCTGTGTGATTAGGCGTCCATCAAGCCATGTTCCATGAGCAGCTCTTCGAGCCTTTCCTGGGAGAGGGGCTTGGGGATAACAAACATGTCGTTGCCGTCGATCTTCTGGGCCAGGGAACGGTATTCGTCGGCCTGTCCGCAGGTGGGGTCGAATTCGATAACGGTCTGCTTGTTGATTTCGGCGCGCTGCACCATGTTGTCGCGCGGCACGAAGTGGATCATCTGGGTGCCGATTTCCTTGGCAACGGCAGAGACAAGCTCGGCTTCGCCATCAACCTTGCGGCTGTTGCAGATGATGCCGCCAAGGCGCACGCCGCCGGTATTGGCGTACTTCTTGATACCCTTGCAGATGTTGTTGGCGGCGTAGAGGGCCATCATTTCGCCCGAAGCCACGATGTAGATTTCCTGGGCCTTGCCTTCACGAATGGGCATGGCGAAACCGCCGCACACAACGTCGCCCAAAACGTCATAGAACACGTAGTCGAGGTCTTCGGTGTAGGCGCCAAGGCGTTCCAGCAGACCGATGGAGGTGATGATGCCGCGCCCGGCACAGCCAACGCCCGGTTCGGGGCCGCCGGATTCCACGCAGCGGATGCCCTTGAAGCCGTTTTTGAGCACCAGATCCAGCTCGATGTCTTCACCCTCTTCGCGCAGGGTATCGAGCACGCTCTGCTGGGCAAGGCCGCCCAGGATGAGGCGCGTGGAGTCGGCCTTGGGGTCGCAACCCACGATCATGATGTTCTTGCCCATTTCGCCAAGGCCGGCGTTAAGGTTCTGTGTGGTGGTTGACTTGCCGATGCCGCCCTTGCCGTAAATAGCTACCTGACGCATGAGATTCCCTCTGGGTTTGATGTTCCCGCGCTCGTTGCGCTTGTCCCTCTTTGTGCAGAAAGCGTGCCGTTAGGTTAATTATTTGATATTATTTGTTAATTTTATAATCTGCATGCACAATCAATACAAAATTGTTAAGATGGCCCACGGTGCATAAAAAACTGTTCTGTCGCTAACTAGCTTTAATGATAGATTTTTATTTGAAGAAAAATTTCGGCCGTAAATCGACGATACAAATTTGTTTGAAATTGGGGAGAGGTTGCAGAGAAATCACCATGCGTGAATGTGCGGTGGCAGAATGGGCTGCATTTGGGGCATATGGTGATGGACGCGGCAGAGAAGAACAGGCAGGGCAGCGCTGACTGCCCATGAATGCAGAAAGCCCCGTCCATCAGGCAAATGGGGCCGGGGCAGGGATTGGAGAGCAAAAAGGCGGTAAATTGAGAGCTGTGCAGGAGGAAAAGGGGAGCGGTTCAGATAAAACCGTATTTGCTCGGGTAGTTTTGCCAGTGGGGCAGACAAAGGGGGTTATGTTTCAAGCATGCGCAGCCCTATCTGCCGCAAAGCTCCATATGGCTTGAGCAGGGAGAGTTTGATTCAAAATTGTATCAAAATAGGAATAAAGGTATAAAACCTGTAAAGCGTGAACACGCCAACTCGCGTAAGAAGTACAGCGGGCAAGATAGGGTGCACAGCGTATGCGCGGTGTATACGGCAGAAATGCAGGCCGTGGTTCGGCGGTGGGGACGGTGGTTTTACGCGCAGCCAGAAGTTTTTGGAGGATCTGCGCGGCTCAGCGCCGTAATCAGGATGTACGCCAGATGAGCATTTCAAGGGAATATTCCGTGCGTTCCACATATTCCCCGTTCTGGTTGCGAAACCCCTCAAGATGCGCGGCAAGATGCCGCATGTCCGGTTCAGCGCCACGGGCGCGCAGGTTGGCGGCGCAGGCGCCCAGCAGCTTATCGCGGGTGTGCGGTACAACCCACTGGCCGTCAACGGGCAGGGCGGTATACTGAATGCGCTGGCCCTCAAGCCATGCGCGCATATCCGGGGCATCGGCAAACTGCGGCGGCGTGATGCCGTAGTGCATGTACAGCCCGGCCATGACATCCGAGGTTTTGCGTTCGGTAAAGCCCATGAAGACCACCTGCTCCAGAGCGTAGTGCTGGAGCTTTTCGCGGGCGGCGTCATCGCTCAGGGCTGGAGTCATGGAAGCAAATACAATCTGGAAGCGTTCCTCAAGGGCAAAGTGCTCCCAGTCGGAAAGCACGGGCCGGATGTTGGCAAGGCCCTGCGCGGCGGCATCCTGCATGAGGATGCGGAGCATTTCGTCAGATATATCTACAGCCGTGACCGATGCGGCCTCCTGCGCAAGGCGGATGGTGTACATGCCGCTGCCGCAGCCCACATCAAGGACTGTTTTGCCGCGAAAATCCACGCCGTTGTCACGCGCCAGCTGGAGCATGCGGCCTTCGTAGGTGTCGGCCCCGGCTTCATAGCGGGGGAAGGACTCGGCCCTGCTGTTCCAGAATTCCCTGGTGCTGTTTTTGGCTGTCATGGCGTATCCTTTGGGGCTGGCGGCAAACTGTCTGGACAACTGGAGCAATGCACGGAAAATATGCGTCAGACGGTGCGGCAATGTTGCAGCCTGTTTCTGATTTCCTGAAGCTGATTTTGCAAACACCCACGTGGCAGTCGATAAGCCGTCTGCCACGTGGGTGTTGTAAGCGTTTACCTGTGCGGCATAGTTGCCGCGATTCAAAGCCTAGCGGGCTTCAAGCCGCTGGCGCAGAATGGTGACAGGGTGCAGGCTGAATTTGCCGGAACCGTGCGTGATCTGCACGCGGCAGGTGCCGCATTCAGAAACCGCCGCCTGAGCGCCGCTTTCACGTACTTTGGCGAACAGTTCCGAGCCAACTGTCTGGGCAATGTCGTATTTTTCCTTTTTAAAGCCGTAACTGCCGGAAATGCCGCAGCAGCCTGCATCTGCATTTTCCACGGTCACGCCGTCAAGGCGGCGCAGCAGTTCAAGGCCTGGCAGGCCGTTGCCCTGTGCCCGCAAATGGCAGGGCGCGTGATAGATCAGCTTGAGGTCGGGCAGGGGCTGTTTGCCATCGGCCTTCAGCGAGAGGTCGCCGCTGTCCACAGCATCCAGCAGAAATTCCTGCGCGTCCGCGAGGCTGCATGCGCCGTACTTTTCCGCCACATCGGGGAAGTATTCCGGCAGATCCACCCGGAACATGAGGGCGCAACTGGGGCAGCCGGTCACCACGGGTAGCCCTGCATCGCGCCACTGGCCCAGAGCCTTGAGGTTATGCTCCGCGTTGGAGCGGGCATGCTGCCAGAAGCCGTTGGCAACCATGGGCAGGCCACAGCACACAAGTTCCTCGGGCACAATGACCTTGTAGCCCGCGCGGTTCATGGCCCACACCATATCAAGGCCGGTGCGCGGGTCGTACACGTCCACGTAGCAGCCGGGGTAGAAAACCACGCTGCGTTTGTGGTCGGGTTGATGCACATGGCGCATGAGCTGGCGGAAGGTCTGGGGCGCAAAGGCGGGCAGGGGCGCGCGTTTGTCGATGCCCAGCGCATCCAGCACCGTGCGGGTAACGGGATTGAGCATGCCGAAGTTTTTGAGCGCCGCCGGAATGAGCCGCAGCCACTTGGCCATGAGTTCGCCGTGACCAAGCACCCAGTCGCGCAGGCCGGGGGAGTGCTTCTTGAACTGGTCGGCCCTTGCCATCATGTTGAGGCTGGAAACCGGCACGCCGTGCGGGCACGATATGTCGCAGTTTTTGCAGTTGGCGCAGTAGTGCAGCGAGGGGTCTTCCGTCAGCCCAAGCAGGCGAAAGCGCTCATAGGCAGGGCCTATCATGCGCGGCCCCAAAAACTTGGGGGTCGCATCCGCCACGGGGCAGTGCACCACGCAGGTGGTGCAGGCTATGCATTTGTCTGGATTGATGCGCACGCTCATTGGTTTTCCCCGGCAGCGGCGGCTGCGGCGGCCATGAGGCCCGCCTGCCAGCCCGTGGCGATGGCAACGCCGTGACCGCTTTTTTCTGTTGCGTAATCGTATCCGCCAAGGCTGCGCCCGGCGAAAAAGACGTTTTGCCAGCGCACCACGGCGGCATCGTCCACAGGCCGCATGGTGCGGTCAACGCGCACACCCATGCGCGAGAACAGATGGTTGCCGAAAATCTTCGGCTCTGACCACTGCGCAACATCCTGCGGTACGTTAATGTCGATGCCGAACACGGAATCCCAGCACTGGCCGGGTTCAAGCGTCATGCCGCCGCCAAGGATGCCGCCGGTGGCGGTTACAAAGGCGCGGGCGGCGTGGTGGCGTTCCTGCCCGGAGGCTTCGGCCACCAGAGCGGTGCAGGTTTTGCCAGTCGTTTCGGCACGCAAAACCGTGGTGTTTTCCACCAGTTCAAAGTTGTGCTTGTTCAGGGCCTGCAACAGGGCGTCGCGCAGGCGCAGACCGCCAACCCCCGGAGGGATGGACAGCATTTCCACCACCGGGCAGCCTGCAGCGGCGTTGACCGCCTGCCAGACTTCCGGATTGGCCTTGCTGCCGCAAAGCGGGGGAATAAGGATGAGGTCGTACTTTCCGGCATGCGGGGCAAGCGCATCCAGCAGCCAGCGGCGGCTGTGCGGCTTGTCCGCCAGGCGGGCCAGATCAAGCGCCGATATGGCGCGGTGGGTTTCGCCAAAGGGCGAGGGCAAAAGCCCCTGGGTGAATTCCTTGTCAGCCCAGCTTTTGTAGCGCTGCAACTGGCTGACCACCAGGGAGGGGCGGCAGTCGCGCAGACCCTGCACGCTGAGCACAAGCACCTTTTTGGCGCTGGCCAGCGCCTCGGTATGCAGGCTGGCTGGCAGCAGATAGGTGGGCTTGAGCGTTCCCATGATGGTGGGCAACTGGGTGTTGCGCGGCGTGCCGTCCTGCGAGAGGGCGGGGCGCATGGGCCAGTGCTGGCCTTCCATCACATCTGCAAAGAACTGAAAGGCCGAGCGGACGCTTTCTGCCCCGAGCAGGCTGTAGGGATGGTCTTCTGGCAGCATGGCCAGACCCTGCCACGGATCGGCGGCAAACCTGCCGTCAGCGTAGCCAAGAAAATCCACCGAGCCGCCGCTGATAGCCAGCGAACCCATGCCCGTGGTGAGCAGCCGTACGCTGCGGCCCTGATCTGCTGCGGCAAGGGCGGCCACAAGACCCGCCATGCCGGAGCCGACCACCAGTACGTCAACAATCCTGCTCATGGGCGGCTCCATCAAGATTGAGTGTTCCCGCGTATACGGCGCGGCCAAGTTCCATTTCACGCGCCTGCATGCCCCACAGGGCAGGGCGCAGACCGCCCCAGCGTTCCTGAAGGAAGCGCCGCACGTTGTCAGTGGCTGAAAATTCAAGGGGAATATTGTGTTCGGAGAGCGCGGCAACCGCCCGCAAGGAGCAGAACGTACCCTGACAGGTACCCATGCCAAGGCGCGTGCGCAGGCGGATATCCGTAAGTGAATGGGTGGAGGCATCGCGCGCCACGCATTCAATCTCGGCCATGCTGACCATTTCGCATTCGCAGAGCAGGGGGTTGGAATCGGCCTTTTCCGCGCGTTCGAGCACAGGGGTCAGGTCATCGCCCATGCGGTCGGCCATAAGCTGGATGCCCTGCACAGGAAAGTACTTGGCAGCGCGGGAAAGCGTGGCTTCGTCCGGATCCGGCACAATGGCCTCTTCAGCGGTGCGGCAGGGGGCGGTAACGCCAAGCTTGGCGCAAACCTTGTCTGCGGCGCGTTCGCCCATGAGGCGGTAGGTGGTCAGCTTGCCGCCGAAAATGGAAATCATGCCGTCAAGGCCCTGTTCCGCATGGTCCACAACGTGGAAATTGCGGCTGGCCTTGCGCCCGGCGGCGCCGCCCGGCGTGTAGAGGGGGCGGGTGCCCGCAAAGGCCCGCAAAATGCGGTAGCTGCGCACATCCGGGAACAGCGGTTCGCCGATTTTGAGCAGGCGCAGCACTTCCTCGCTGGTGGGGGTGGTGTCGTCCGGCCTGTCGGTGGGTATGGACGTGGTGCCAAGAATGGTGATGGAGCCGTGCGGCACATAAATATCGCCATCAGAGCCGGGGTGCAGGCGGTTGACCACGCGCGAGGTAAAGCGGTGGTTAAAAACCACGAGCGTGCCACGGTCGGGCGAAACCGCCACATCCTGACCAGCCAGCGCCGCAATGCGGCCAGACCACGAACCGGCTGCGTTGACAACAACAGAACAGGCAATCTCAATGGTCTCGCCCGTATTTTTGTTGATGGCCGTAACGCCGCACACCTTGCCGTTCTTCTGGCAGATACCGGTCACTTCATGATAGGTGAGCATCTGCCCGCCGTGGCGCTTGGCCGACATGGCGTTGTGCAACACCAGCCGGAAGCCGTCCACGCAGGAGTCAGGCACGCGGAAAACGCGTTTGACCTCGGGCGACATGTTGGGTTCAAGGCGCAGGGCTTCCTTGACGTCAATTTCATGGGCATCAATGCCCGCGCGGGCACAGGCCTCAACCCAGCGATCCACATAGGCGGGGTCGTCCTCGGGCGTGAGCGCAAAAAAACCTTCGGTTTGTTCCACGCACTGCCTGCCAATGCGCCGCACGATCGTATTTTCTTCAATACATTCACGCGCGGATTCATTATCCCCCACAGCGTAACGGCCGCCGCTGTGCAGCAGGCCGTGAAAGCGCGAGCTTGTGCCGTGGGCCAGGCCGCCCTGTTCGAGCAATATGGCAGGAACGCCGCGCATGCAAAGATCGCGCAGGGTTCCTATGCCTGTTGCGCCGCCGCCGATGACGACAACAGTAGTTTCAAGCATGGTTTCTCCAGTGGAGCAAATTGTCGGAATCGTCCTGAAGCATGCAGACGCTGCCAGATGCCGCGCCTACGGGGCCGAAAAACAACGGCGCACCTACGCAACAAGATTGAAGGGCCGGATCGGGTAAATGATTGCTGCGGTTATGTTCAGGATGATTGTTGATACCGTATGGTTATCAATTTGTGTAGTTGCGTCAAGATTGAATACAAGGGAATGTTGCGGCAGCGCTTGCCAGAGAAGGCAATGCCGCATAATGAAAGCAAAAAACTCAAGGATTGCATATATGGATTGGTCAAAAAAGCGTTGTTTTGTGCTTGATATGGACGGCACCGTCTACCTCGGTCATATTCCCATTGATGGGGCCGTGGGCTTTATTCAGCGGCACTGGAACAGTCTGGATTTTTATTTTTTGAGCAATAATACCTCCAAGTCGCCCGTCACCTACGTGGACAAGCTCAACGGCATGGGCATTGCCGCGCGCGAAGACCTGCTGCTCTCGCCTGTGACGCCTCTGGTGGATTTTTTGCGCGCCAATGGCATTTTGCGCGTGTTCCCCGTGGGCAATGCCGATTTTCAGCATGATCTGCTCAAGCGCATGCCCGAGCTGCAACTGGTGGAAGAAGGCGCGCAGGCCGTGGTGCTGGCCTACGATACGGAGCTTACCTACCACAAGCTCGCCCGTTCTGCCGTGCTGTTGCAGGATAGCTCGGTGCTCTTTCTTGCCACGCACCCCGATCTGGTATGCCCCTCGCCCGAAGGCCCTCTGCCGGATGTGGGCAGTTTCATCAGCCTGTACGCCACGGCCACGGGCAGAAAGCCGCAACACATTTTCGGCAAGCCCGACCCAGCCGTGCTCGCGCCCCTGTTGGCGCGTTACCGCAAGGAAGAAATGGTCATGGTGGGCGACCGCCTGAGCACGGACATGCAGCTTGCGCGCAATGCGGGCATTGATTCCATTCTGGTGCTCAGCGGCGAAGCCACGCGCGCCGATCTTGCCAGGGAGGAGCATCAGCCCACCCTGGTGCTTGAAGACCTGGGCCACGCCGATAAAGACTGGGCGTAAAGCCCGGTCTGTCCGTTGCCGACAATAAAAAACCCCGCTCTGGCCGAGAAAGACCAGGGCGGGGTTTTTATTGTGTCAGAGGCCTCAGGCCCACACGCTCTTGGGCCGAAGCTTGTTTTTACGTTTGCCTAGTAGGCCACGGCAGCGCCGTCGCCGCGCGGGTCCGTACCGCCCTGACGTACGCCGGTGGCCTGATCCACAAGGATAGCGCCCGCATGGCCCATGGTGTCGGTGTAGTTTTCAATGAGGCGCACGGGATGCCCGCGCCGCTTGAGTTCGTCCGCCACTTTCTGGGGAATGCGGCCTTCAAGCTTGAGGTCGTTGGAAGAAGCGCCCCAGGTGCGGCCATAAAGCCAGCGGGGAGCGGCAATGGCCTCTTGCGGGGTCATGCCAAAGTCCACCACGCGGGTAACGATGGCGGCCTGGGTCTGGGGCTGGCCTTCGCCGCCCATGGTGCCGTACACAAGGTAGGGCTTGCCGTCCTTGAGCAGCATTGCCGGGTTCAGCGTGTGGAAGGTGCGCTTGCGCGGCTCAAGATGGTTCACGTGCTTGGGGTCAAGGGAGAAGAAGCTGCCACGGTTTTGCAGCAGCACGCCAGTGCCGCCCGCCACGATGCCGGAACCAAAGTCGTGGTAAATGCTCTGGATGAGCGAAACCGCGTTGCCCTGCGCATCCACAACGCCAAGCCAGATGGTGTCGCCCTTGGGATCAAGGGGCGTAAGGTTTGTGGCAGCCTTGCTCATGCTGATACGTGCGGCCTGATCCTTACCATGCTTGGCGGAAAGCAGATAGTCGAGCGGAATTTTTACAAAATCAGGGTCAGAGAGGTACTTGTCGCGGTCGACAAAGGCTTCCTTGGTGGCTTCGATCAGCGCGTGGTAGTAATCCGCCGTGCCTTCGCCCATGGCCTTGATATTGAAGTTGTTGAGGATGTTCAGAATTTCAAGGGAGGCCATGCCCTGTGTGTTGGGCGGGAAGTTCACGGCCTTGTAGCCCCGGTAATTGACGGAAATGGGGTCAACCCAATCAGCCTTGTGGTTGGCAAAATCGTTGAGGGTCAGCAGGCCGCCGTTGGCTTGCAGGTCGGCCACAATGCGCTTGGCGATGTCCCCCTTGTAAAAGACCTGCGCGCCTTTGTCCGCAAGCTGGTTCAGCGTGGCTGCCAGATCGGGCAGGCGCATGACTTGCCCCACGGTGTAGGGGCTACCGTCCGCATGCAGGTAAGCTTTGCGGAAGGCGTCAAAGCGTTGCAGGTTGCGGAATTCTGAATCATTGGGATTGGTGTTGATTTTGCTCCAGTACGCCAGCGAGGTGCTCACGGGAAAGCCGTTAGCGGCATAATCGGTGGCGGAAGCGAGCAGCTCCTTCCACTTCATTTTGCTGCCCATGCTCTGCTTGCTGTAGGCATAGGCCGCATCCCAGCCGGAAACCACGCCGGGCACGGTATTGGCCGCAATGTAGCCTCGGGAGGGGATTTTTTTCAGCCCTTTGGAGGCATAAAAATCAATGGTCGCCATTTCGCCCGAGCGGCCACTGGCATTGAGCGCCTTCAGCTCGCCGGTTTTGGCATTGTATATGAGCCAGAAGTTGTCGCCGCCAAGGGTGCACATCTGCGGGTACACAACCGCCAGGGTGGAGGCGGTGGCAATGGCCGCGTCCACGGCCGTGCCGCCGCGCCGCAGCACATCCAGCCCGGCCTGCGAAGCCAGGTAGTTGGGGCTGGTAACAACGCCCCGAGTGCTCAGGGGGTTGGTGGCGGCGGAAATGGTCGCAGTATACTGGGGCTCATCCTGCGCCTTGACTGTCGCGGTGGGCAGTAACAAGCCGCATGCCATAAGAACAGGCAGGGTTTTACGGCTGACCAGAGAGAGAAAATTCATAGACATCAGATTCTCCTTTCAGAAATGCTAAAGGCAATGAAACCGGCCATGTATATGCACCATCTGTTCCAAAGAGAATGATAAGCCATTTAAATATATTGAATTTTTTAACGGGTGCAATCCGGCTCATTTTTGTCCCTCACTCGGGTGGTTGAGCCAATTTTGTAACAAGTCGCGGATTGCACGATAAAACCATAGACCCGCCCCCGACAACCGTGGGCGATAATGTGCCTGTACAGCTGGCGTTACGGAAATTTCCACGTTGCCGCTGTGTGCTTGTTTATCAAACTCTGGAGGAATGATAGCGCTGTGCAGCAGGGCGCTTCACCTTGGCGAAGCGCCCTGAACTTGCCGCACTATTTGGTGTTTTTCAGTTCAGTGACCATGTTGTTGAGTTTTTTGGCCTCATCGGCAAGGGCGGCAACCGCTCGGGCCGATGTGTGCATGATGGTGGCGGTTTCCGCCGCGATGGAGCTGACCTGGGTCACTGTTTGCGTGATGGATTCGGTTGCGGCGGACTGTTCTTCTGACGAAGTGGCAATGCCGCGCACCTGATCAACGGTCTGATCCACCATCCCCACGATTTCGCGCAGGGCTTCGCCGGATTTTTGCGAAAGCGTGGTGGCGCTTTCCACATTGCCAGCAGTCACGTCAACCTGACGGATGCTGGAATCCACGCTCTTCTGGATTGCGCCAATGGCATTGCCCACATCGCTGGTGGAACTCATGGTTTTTTCCGCCAGCTTGCGCACTTCATCGGCCACAACGGCAAAGCCGCGTCCGGCTTCTCCGGCGCGCGCCGCTTCAATGGCGGCATTGAGGGCCAGCAGGTTGGTCTGGTCTGCAATGTCGGAAATAACGCCCATGATTTGCGAAATAGCCCCCGCATGCTCTGCAAGCTTGGTCATTTCGTCTTTAAGCACAAGGGCATCCTTCTGTACATTGCCAATGGCCTGCACGGACTGGAACACAACTTCCGCGCCTTCCGCAGCGCGCTGGCGCATGCTGGTGGAAAGATCCGCCGTGGCCGAGGCGTTTTTGGCAACCTCTATGACCGTGCAGTTCATCTGTTCAACCGCCGTGGCGGCTTCTGTGGTGCGCGCGGCCTGTGTGGTTGCGCCTTGCTCGGCCTGTTCGATATTGCCGGAAATTTCTGTCGAAATACTGGTTATGGCCGTCACCACCTGTTCCAGATGCTTGGCGGCGCTCAACATGCCTTCACTGCGGGCGCGGTGCGCTTCTTCAGTCAGGCGTTCGGCCTCGGCAACGGCTTCGAGGGCCTTTGCCGCGCTCTGTTCGGCCTCGCGGGTTTTTTCTTCAGAGATTGCCAGCGATTTTTTTACGTTGGCGGTCATTTCGGACATGCAGCGTTCAAGAACCGTAATTTCGTCCTTGCCAGTCGCTATGATGTTAACGTCCATGTCGCCGTTGGATATGCGCTGCGCAGCCTCGCGCGCGTCCTTGATGGGCAGCAGGATGGAGCGGGTAATCAGCAGCATGAACGGAATGTATAAAAGCACAACGCAGCAGGCCACCGCGATGAGAATTTGTTTGAGATTGGCGTTAATGGCATCGCTGATCTGGCCCGCGATTTCATTTTTGACCTGCTCCACATTGTCGATGTAGACGCCCGCGCCGACCCACAGGCTTGTGCCGGGCACCTGCGCGCCATAGGCGATTTTGGATTGGGTGCCGCCGCCGGGTTTGTTGAACACAAAGGTCACAAAACCGCCGCCTTCCGCCGCCTTTTTGGCAAGCTCCGCGTTGAAGCGGACGCCGTTTTTATCAACGGAATTGCCAAGATCCTTGCCCACCAGATCAGGGAAAACGTGGGCAACAACAATGCCGCCGTCATATACAAAGAAGTAGCCGGAGCTGTCTTTTTCGTAGCGTGCCTTTTTTATGGCGCTGGCAATTATGGCATTGCGCTTGGTTATGTCGGTGATACCGCTGATCTGTTCACCAATGCTGTTTGCCATGGTGGTTGAAAGATCGCGGATACGTTGTTTCTGGCCTTCATAGAACATTTCGCCCACTTTCTGGGCGGAAAGTTCGGTGGCAGAATTGGAGATGTGGATCAGGGAATACACCAGCCCGCCAACAATAATCAGGGTAAAAATCAAGATCATGAACATGCGATACGAGATCGTAAACATCCTGAACATGCATACCTCCAGTACCATTTACTGTTGAAGCAAATCAGCTGCGCCAACCATTGGGTTGGCCTCATGGTTCAGTCTGCAGATAAAATTCCTGCTGCATTTTCACATTGATACTGATTAGCGTATCGTTCGTTGCATATATAACTTTATGCTTCAAATAAAAATCCTTTGTTACCAGGAAACGACAATTTTTTGTCGCCGGGCAGTAGGTTACTGCATGCCAATTGGATTTTCAAAAAATGATAGCAGGGCATTAAAGGCAATTACCATGCGCTTATTTTGACAGAAGGTTGGGTTTGCCAGGCGGCTTCTCCAGATGAAGGCAGTATTGGTACTGACGGCTTTAAAGCATGGACAATGTCAGGCCGTATTGCGAAGTAAATAAGCTATATTTGTATAATATTATTTTGTGAAAAAAATCACTTTACTCCTGCTTCTGTACATTCTAGTGTGAATGCACAACCAGTTGCGCTGGCTGTCGCAGTTACCCAAAAGACAGGAGAAGAGAAATGAAAGGTTTTGCAATGCTTGGCCTGAACAAGATCGGCTGGATAGAAAAAGAAAAGCCCCAGTGCGGCCCGCTGGATGCCCTTGTTCAACCCGTGGCGGTAGCTCCTTGCACTTCGGATGTCCACACGGTTTGGGAGGGCGCGCTGGGTGACCGGCACGATATGATTCTGGGACACGAGGCGGTTGGCAAAGTTGTGGAAGTTGGATCCCTTGTGCGTTGCTTCAAACCCGGGGACAAGGTCATCGTGCCCGCAATTACGCCAGACTGGAATTCGCTTGAGGCGCAGGCCGGGTATTCCATGCATTCCGGCGGCATGCTTGCGGGCTGGAAGTTTTCCAATTTCAAGGACGGCGTGTTCGGCGAGCTTTTTCACGTTAACGATGCGGACGGCAACCTGGCCTTGCTGCCGCCCTCCATTGACCCTGCCGAGGCCGTGATGCTCAGCGATATGGTTCCCACCGGATTTCACGGCGCGGAACTGGCAGACGTGCGGTACGGTGATTCCGTGCTGGTGGTAGGCATTGGCCCTGTGGGCCTGATGGCGGTTGCGGGCGCGGCCCTGCGCGGCGCTGGCGAAATTTTTGCCGTTGGCTCACGGCCCCTGTGCGCCGAGGTTGCCCGTGAATACGGCGCAACAGCCATCATCAATTACCGCGACGGCGACATTGTCAGCCAGGTTATGGACCGCACCAAGGGCAAGGGCGTGGACAAGGCCATCATCGCCGGGGGCGATGTGGATACCTTTGCGGAGGTCATACGCGTGCTCAAGCCCGGCGGACGCATCGGCAACGTGAACTATCTGGGTTCCGGCGATGCCGTTAAAATCCCGCGCATCGAGTGGGGGTGCGGCATGGGGCACAAGATCGTGGCGGGCGGTCTGATGCCCGGCGGCAGGCTGCGCATGGAAAAACTGGCAAGTCTGCTGGTTCACGGGCGGCTGAGTGTTGCGCCCCTGCTGACCCACAGATTCAAGGGATTTGAGAATATTGAAAGCGCCCTGCTCATGATGAAGGACAAGCCGCGCGACCTGATCAAGCCCGTTGTAGTGGTGTAGTACCCGACCACACTGAAGCGTGCCGGGCAAAACAATAGGCCCCGGCAGGCATCAAGCAAAAACTCCCGGCATACCAATGGTGTGCCGGGAGTTTTTGCTATCCTGATTAAAGTCGCTAGGCCTGTGCGGCCTTCTGCGATTTTTTCAGCGACATGCCGGTCATAAAGAACAGCACAATGGAAAGAAGGCAGGCGACGGTCATGAGCATGAATCCGCCGTCCCAGCCGAAATGGTCAACCGTATAGCCCACAATGGCGTTGGCCGCCACCGTGCCGCCAAGGTAGCCAAACAGGCCGGTAAAGCCAGCGGCAGTGCCGGCAGCCTTTTTGGGTACCAGCTCCAGCGCGTACAGGCCAATCAGCATGACAGGCCCGTAAATGAGAAAGCCAATGGCAATCAGGGTGATCATGTCCACCGTGGGGTTGCCAGCGGGGTTTTTCCAGTAAATGACGGTGGCAATGGTCACCAGAATCATAAAGACAATGCCGGTGGTGGCACGGTTGCCCTTGAAGATTTTGTCCGAAACCCAGCCGCACAGCAGCGTGCCGGGAATGCCGGAAAATTCATACAGAAAGTACGCCCAGGAAGACTTGGAAAGGCTGAAGGCCTTGACTTCCTTGAGGTAGGTGGGCGCCCAGTCAAGGATGCCGTAGCGCAGCAGATACACGAAAATATTTGCAAAAGCGATGTACCACAGCAGCTTGTTGGGCAGGATGTAGAGCTTGAAAATTTCTTTTGCGGTGAGCTCGGTTTCCTGCTTGTCGCTGTAGGATTCAGGGTAGTCGTTCTTGTACTTTTCAACAGGCGGCAAACCGCAGGACTGCGGCGTATCGCGCATGGTCACCAAGGCAAAAATGGCGATCAGCACTGCGCCGAAGGCGGGCATGTAAAAGGCTGACCGCCAGTCGCTGAACAGCATCATGCCCAGCAAAAAGAGGGGGCTGACGAGGCCGCCGCCCACGTTATGGGCGCAGTTCCATATGGAAACCACGGCGCCACGCTCGGAGTGCGACCACCAGTGGACCATGGTGCGACCGCATGGGGGCCAGCCCATACCCTGAAACCAGCCGCTCAGGAACAGAAGCACGAACATGATCGGCACGCTGGATGTCGCCCACGGCACAAAGCCCATGAGCAGCGAAATGGCGGCTGACAATATAAGGCCAAGAGGCAGGAACAGGCGGGGATTGGAACGGTCAGACACCACACCCATCAGAAACTTTGAAAAGCCATAGGCAATAGCCACCGCCGACATGGCAAGGCCCAGATCCCCGCGGCTGAAGCCTTGCTCGATCAGAAAGGGCACGGCCAGGGAAAAGTTTTTACGAATCAGATAAAAACCGGCGTAACCAATAAAAATGCCCATAAAAATTTGCCAGCGCAAGCGCTTGTACAAAGCAGACTGCTTCTCAACAGGGATCTCGTCAATGTGAGGTGCTGGTTTTAAAATGCCGACCATGGTGTTCTCGTTGGTCTGAAGGTTACAGGGTAACAGTACCTGCCAGTTGCAAAAAAATTCCCATAATCAGCTTTTTCGCGTTGTTACGTTGTGAGTTATGAGCAGAACAGCTCAGGGCAAGCTCTCTGCAAAACGCAAAAATGGATCAGGGCGCTGGGATTTTACATGAGGTGGGGGAATAAATTCAATGGCTGACAGAAAAAAATAAATATAAAGCATATCGTTATGTTAAAATTTTGGTGTTTTAAGACATGCCCGCAAAAACAAACTAAGCACGTATGAATATCAATCCAGTTATTCAGCATGACTGTATATTTGAATTAATAAATTTTAGTTTTATTTTGTCTTAGTGTTAAAATACTACAATATTTTTTGATATGGATATTTTTTATATGCATGAATATAGAAATGAAGCTTAATTTTTAGCTTTTTTTATTCAAAACTCATTTAGTTGTGATTATGTAATTTGTTTTAATTATATTTTTTATTCATATAATTTATAAAAATTTTTTAAAGCAATATATTTATTAATGTCAGTATTAATTAAAAAATTTAACAATTTTATATTTTACTATTTATAGAAATAATATTTGTGTAAAATTTTTAATATAACATTAAATTATGTAATTTATTTGTAAAATATATTTTAATTGATTGTATATTATGGTTAAATATAGTGCTCTAGTTTATATATTTATTTTATATCATCAGCTTTGGTGGCGTGTCTTTTTTTCAATTTGCTAAATTCAGTACAATTTTGTCAGTATATTACAACACAAAAAGCCCCCGCTTTTGAAAAGCGGGGGCTTTGCAGTCGAGCTATGCTAAGCGTCTAGTTGCCGCCCATAAGCCAGTTCATGGGAACAATCGAAAGGCTGGGGAAGAACAGCAACAGGAAGAGCATGATCACTTCCACAAGCACAAAAGGCACCAGTTTGACGATGAGGTCGGCAAACTTGATGTGCCCGATGCCGCACACAACGTACAGCACCGTGCCCACCGGGGGCGTAATAACGCCGATGCCCAGGTTGAGCACAAAGAGCAGGCCGAAGTAGTACGGGTCAATGCCTGCCTGCTGGATCAGCGGGTAGAACACCGGCGCAAAGATCAGGATGTTGGGCGTGAGGTCCATGACCATGCCGATAAGGAACAGGAATATATTGATGCTGATGAGCAGCAATATGGGGCTGTCAATAAGCGGCGAGAAGAGCGCGGTCATCTGGTTGGGGATCTGCGCAATGGTAATGAACCAGCCAACAGCCGTAGCCGTGGCCACAATCAGCATGACCACCGAGGTGGTGCGGGCCGCCCGGGCGCTCACCCGCAGCAGATCGCGGAAGGAAAGCTCGCGGTAGTACAGCACGCACACGAGGATGGCGTAAATGGCTGCAAATGCGCCGCCTTCAGTAGGGGTGAAAACACCAAAGCGAATGCCGCCAAGCAGCAGCACCGGCATCATGAAGGCAGGCGTGGAGTCGATAAGAATCTTGATGGCTTCTTTCTTGGTGAAGCGGATGGTTTCGTTATAGCCATCCTTGCGCACCACAAAGAACCACACCACCATGAGGGCCAGACCGATCATGATACCAGGCACCAGGCCGATCATGAAGAGCTTGGTGATGGAAAGACCGCTGACCGTAGCGCCAAGCAGAATAAAGTTGGTGCTGGGCGGGATGATGGGGCCAAGAATTGCGCCGGAGGCGATAACAGCGCCCGCGCGGCCAGGGTGGTAACCCACCTGCTTCATCATGGGCAGCAGCAGGCCGCCAAGAGCGGCGGCTTCGCCCACGGAGCTGCCCATCAGGCCCGCAAAGATGATGCTGGCGATAATGGCCGCATAGCCAAGGCCGCCGCGCACCCGGCCAATCATGAGCTGGGCAAGCTGCACCACGCGCTTGGAAAGGCCGCCCTCCGCCATGATTTCACCGGCGAACACAAAGAAGGGAATGGCCATCAAGGGGTAGTTGTTGGCGCCGTCCAGCATGCTGCCGGGAATAATCATGGCATCCCACATGCCCGAGTGCCACATGAGCACAATGGAGCACAACACAAGCACAATGGCCAGAGGAACGCCAATGAGCATGAAGAAGAAGAGGGAGCCGAGGAAAATAAAGAGTTCCATTCTTCTCTCCTAGCCCTTTTGGAAGGTGGATGCGGGTCTGCGAACAAGGCTCGCGAGAGAGCGCAGTTCTACAACAAAACCAACAAGGGCCATGACGGGCAGGGTGCCGTTGATAAAGGCCATGTTGACGTTGGTCGCCACGGAGTACGTATCGAGCGTTTGCAGCACGTTGACCACGCCGCCGTAAAACAGCAGGCCCAGGGCAAAAAGGCTGCATACCGAAGCCAGTACATCCACAGCCTTACGCTTGGTGCCTTCCAGCGTGGTCACAAGCAGGTCAACCGCAATGTGCTTCTTGCAGATAAAGGCTTCGATAGCGCCGAAAAAGGTGATGTACATAAAGAGAAAGCGTGCCCATTCTTCGCTCGGCGGGTAGCTCGAAGAAAAGATGTAGCGCAGCAGGGCATTGTAAAACACAAGACCGATCATGCCCAGAAAGATCACGGCGCAAAATACTTCAAACAGCAATTGCCCCATGGTTTCGTGCTTGGGTTCCTGTTCCGGCTCAAGCAGGGCATGTACGCCCGGCGCATGGTCCGGCGGAAAATTTTTGGAAATGTCGTCGCTCATAACGAACCTCTGGAAAACGCTGCCCCAATTGCTGGCTTCGCAGTGCCGTGCTGATGTCAGCAAGCCTGGTTGTGCCGCCGCAGATGGCTGCGTGAAGAATTGTTGCAACCCCCGCGACCTAAAAAGGCCACGGGGGTTTTGTCCATGAACTGCACAGGCCGGAAAAGCCTATGCTTTTCCGGCCTGTAAAGCGGGGAACAATTATTTGGATTCGCGGTAGCTGGCGGCGCTGTCCAGAATGGCCTGGCAGTTGGGCACCGTGTCGTAAAAGAGCTTCCAGCTGCGCTTGCCGGCTTCAGCCATGTAGTCGTGGAATTCCTTGCTGGGGGTATTGATGCTGCCCTTGTTGGCAAGGATGGTTTCCTTGGCTTTTTCGTCGCCTTCCTTAACCATGACCCACACGTCGTTGGCGGAGCGCTTGGCGGCTTCGTCAAACCACTTTTTGTCCTCGTCAGGCAGCGACTGATAGAACTTGTCGTTGATGTAGAGGGAGTGGATCACAAGGATGTGGCCGGTAAGGGTGATCTGGGGCGTGATTTCGTACATCTTGAGGCTGACGATGTCGGCCAGGGGGCTGTCGCCGCCGTCGATGACGCCCTGATCAAGAGCGCCGGGCACTTCGGCAAAGGGCATGGGCTGGCCGCTGATGCCGCATTCCTTGGCAAAGTTGGTGTACAGGGGAATGTTGGGCACGCGCATGCGCAGGCCCTTAACGTCTTCCACCGTGACGATGGGCTTCTTGGTGTAGAAGTGGCGGAAGCCCAAGGGGAAGGCGTTCATGGTGCGCAGGCCGGACTTTTCGGTGAAGCCTTCGTTGATGAGGTCAAAAGTCTTGCCTTCCATGGCGCGGCGGGCGTGATCCAGGTCGTCGAAGAGCATGGGCGTTTCAAGCATGGCCATGGCAGGGTGCAGGGCAGAGGTCTGCGTGCCAGTGGCGCACATCTGGATAATGCCCTTGCGGGTGGCGGCAATGTAGGCGTCTTCCTTGCCAAGCTGGCTGTTGGGGAAGACCTGAACTTCATATTTGCCATTGGAAAGTTCGGCAAGATACTTGCCGAAAAGGTGCATGCCGATGGTTTCCGGTTCGCCCTCGGGCTTCATGCCAGCGATCTTGATGATGGTCTTGGCTTCAGCAGCCTGGGCAAAACCAAGGGTCATGCCGCAAACAAGGCCCAGAGCAACAAGCAATGCTACAATACGTTTCATCCTGTAAACCTCCTCGCTAGTAAAACTTAGATGCCGTTTGACAATGAAAACTTATCCCTGTCCACAGCAGGGGGGCGATTATGACCAGCCGACGCGCCCACGTTTCCCAATACGCACTGGCGTGTCAGACTCTGACGGGTCAAAAGCTGATGCAAACTTAAGTGACGATCTACCTAAAATTCAACTATTATTTGCAAAAAAAAGTTGAGTAAGCTCTTATATCCTGAATCCACGCCGAAATGATTATTTTCAACAAAAATGTAGAAAATAAAAATCTAGTCGTTTTTGCTGAAAATATTGCGACTACTACAGTTGATTTATAAACATAAAAATTTTCTTAAAACAAAAGTTAGACAATAAATGAAAATATTATTTGAAATTTATTAAATATTGAACATGAAAATTATAAACTAAAAAATTATGATATAGTTTTTGAAAAAAATTACTGTCTTAAATTTTTTTAGCAGGAAAAATTTATTTTTATTTTTTAAAATAAATTTAAAAATATTGTTACTATATAAATAATAAGTAAAATATTTAATTATAACATACTTAATCGTGATTATTGTGACAAATATATTACAAATTTGTGACAATTTGATGACCCGGCTTTTCGGCTGGTCCCCGTCATCTGCGCATGGTGCAACTGGCAGCAGGCAGGCAGTGAAAAAAACGGTCAGCAACTGCGCATCGCAGCATCAAGACATCTGACCATGGGCCATGTGTCTAATGTCGCGATGCGCAGAGGGTGCTAGATTTTTTTAAGTTTGTATTCGCGGCTTCCCAGCCCCAGTGATTCGCCATAGCTCAGTTGCACCAGCCCACAGGTGTGCGGCCAGCGCGCGGAGAATTTGTCTGCAACCGTTTGGGCCGAAACCTCCTGCCCGAGCGAAGGGGCTTTTGAAACAAGGTCAAAGCAGGCCTGATCCAGCGCCACCGGATCGGTAGAGGCCAGAATGCCCACATCCGGCACCAGCGGCATGTCGCTCCAGGGGGCGCAGTCGCAGTCGGGTGTCACATTGAGCACAAAGTTGATGTAGCAAACGCTCTTTTTGCGGCCTTTTACAGCGCCGTAGGCGTATTCTGTCATGCGCTCAATAAAGGGCTGCATCTCTGTTTCCCAGTCGATGCTGATGGCTTTTTCCGGACATACGGTGATGCATTCAAAGCAGCCGATGCATTTTTCAATGTCCACAACGCTTTTTTTGCTTTTCATGCTCAGCGCATGCTGCGGGCACACCCTGACGCATTTGGCGCAGCCCACGCATTTTTTTTCGCTCACAGAAACCTTGGTGGCGTGTTGTTCTTTTTTGCCGCGCACGGCAGCGCCGCCCATGGCCAGATTTTTGATCGCGCCGCCAAATCCCGCCATTTCATGCCCTTTAAAATGCGACAGCACCACCATTGCCGGGGCGCGGCGTATCTCGGTGGCGATATGCACGTCTTTGAAATGCTTGGCGTTGATGCGTACGGGCACGTCATTTTCACCATACAGGCCATCGGCCAGAATGATGGGGGCATGAACCACCGAAGGCGCAAAGCCGTGGGCGTATGCCGTTTGCATGTGGTCAACGGCATTGTGCCGGCTGCCGGAATACAGGGTTGTTGTATCGGTCAGAAAGGGCTTGCCGCCTGCTTCCATGATCTTGTTTACAACCTGGCGCACCAGAGTGGGGTTGAGGTGCGTGTCGTTGCCGTATTCGCCAAAGTGCAGCTTGATGGCGGTGAGTTCCTTTTTTTTGATGATTTTTTTCAGGTTGAGCGCATCGCAGAGGCGGGCCACCTTGGCGATTTTGCTGTCCTCGTGCGACCGGCAGTGCATGTCTGCATAATAAACTGTGGCGGGCATGGCGTGGCCTCCATGTGAGGATGTTTGGGGTGCGGCAGGGCTGGGATCAGGAGCGGTTCTGCCCCGTGCAAAGATGTAAAACACTAGCGCATGCCCTGCAGCCAAGGCAATGAGGCGGTTCGCAGGTATCGTTGACACGAGCCGTCATTAAGAATAGCGTATTCCGGTTTTAATTTTTTCCACCCAGTCAGTTATGCATAGCTAAGGAGGCTTTATGGCCGTTTATGTCGTTGATCATCCTCTTGTGCGCCACAAGTTGGGCATTTTGCGCATGGGGGCCACCTCCACGCGCGAATTCCGTTCTGTTTCCAACGAAATCGCGAGTCTGCTCATTTACGAAGCCACCAAGGGCTTCCGTACCGAAAAGCACACTGTTGAGGGCTGGGCCGGGCCGGTGGAAATTGAGGTCATTTCGGGCAAGATGGTGACGGTTGTTCCCATTCTTCGCGCTGGCCTCGGCCTCATGGACGGCGTGCTGGACATGATCCCCGGCGCCAAGATCAGCGTTGTGGGCCTGTACCGCAACGAGGAAACACTTGAACCCGTTGAATATTACGTAAAGCTTGCCAACGATATGGATCAGCGGCTTGCCATCATCCTTGACCCCATGCTGGCAACCGGCGGCTCGCTTATTGCCGCCATCAGCCTGCTGAAGCGCCACGGTTGCAAGCAGATTTGCAGCCTCAACCTTGTGTGCGCGCCCGAAGGGATTGCCAAGGTCAAGGCCGCCCATCCGGATGTGGACATCTACACCGCAGCCATTGACGATCATCTGAACGAACACGGCTATATCATTCCTGGTCTCGGCGATGCCGGCGACCGTATCTTCGGAACCAAGTAGCGAGGGCCCCATGAGCACAGCCAGTACGCGGCGCGAGATTGCACCCACTGACTATAATTTTCGCTTCAGGGATTGTCTTATAGGCGCGCAGATGCTCTTTGTGGCCTTTGGCGCTCTGGTTCTTGTTCCCCTGCTGACCGGGCTTGACAGCAACGTGGCGCTCTTCACCGCTGGTGTGGGCACCTTGCTGTTTCAGGTCTGCACGCGAGGCAAGGTCCCCATTTTTCTTGCTTCGTCCTTTGCCTTTATTGCGCCCATCATTTACGGCGTTCAGACCTGGGGCATGGCGCAAACCCTTGGCGGGCTTGTTTGCTCCGGTCTGGTATATTTCCTTTTGAGCGGGCTTATCCGCTGGCGCGGCACGGATGTGGTGCTGCGTGTGCTGCCGCCCATTGTGACCGGGCCGGTTATCATGGTTATCGGCCTTATTCTGGCCCCGGTGGCGGTGCATATGGCCCTGGGCAGAACAGGCGATGGCGCGGTTGTGCTGGTGCCTGAAAACACGGCCCTGTGGATTTCCATGACTTCGCTGGCCGTTACCGTGCTGGTGTCGCTCATGGGCAAGGGCTTTTTGCGCCTCATGCCCATTTTGTGCGGCATTGCGGCGGGCTTTATTGTTTCGATGTTTTTCGGCGTGGGCGATTGGACAAAGGTTGCCGCAACCCCCTGGTTGCAGATGCCTTCGTTCACCTTCCCCGAGTTCGCCTGGGAACCCATACTGTTTATCATGCCCATTACGCTTGCCCCGGCCATTGAGCACTTTGGCGACGTTGTCGCCATCAGCTCCATTACCGGGCGCGACTACCTGAAAGACCCCGGCGTTCACGCCACCATGTTTGGCGACGGCGTTGCCACCATGGCTGCCGGTTTTGTGGGCGGCCCGCCCTGCACCACCTATGCCGAGGTTATCGGCGCGGTGAGCCTTACGCGGGTGTTCAACCCCGCCGTGATGACCTGGGCTGCCATGTGTTCAATCTTGCTGTCGTTTGTGGCTAAAATCGGCGCGTTCCTTGGCTCCATTCCCGTGCCCGTCATGGGCGGCATCATGATTCTGCTGTTTGGCGCGATCATGGTTGTGGGCCTGAACACGCTGGTGCGGGCTGGCAAGGATCTGATGGAACCGCGCAACATGATCATTGTCGCGCTTATCATCATCTTTGGCGTGGGCGGCATGCAGTTCAGCATTGGTTCGTTCAAGCTTGGCGGCATCGGCCTTGCGGCGGTTACGGGCGTTCTGCTCAATCTGCTGCTGCCCAGAAGCCGCACCTAACATGCAGAGTTTCTGAGGCGCGGTTTTGTAACGTTTGCGCTGATCAGGCGCGCCATATGGCTGATCTGGCCTGATCCCTTTTCTATGCGATTCAGCTGATGGGTTTGTCTGTCTGCGGGCGGCACGGCGTACTTCGCCGTGCCGCCCTGTTTTTTGCAAAGTCATTGGACAGTATGGGGCGGAGGCCGGTGGCAATGAGGCCGGGCGGCGCACAGCGCACCATGGGCTGTGAATTTTCAGGAATTGCCGCACGTTGGTATCAATACGACACTGGGTTGATAGATATGCCATGCATTATATTTTTACCGCTTGGACAAGTGCTATAGGAAATATACTGCAATAATAATTTATCATCACACGTAATTATAATAATTGTGTGTAGGTATTAAATGAAATAGGATATTTTTAAATAAATATTGCGTATAAAGTTCTTAATTTGTCAGTATATATCTGTATTAATGCTCAAAATGCAGAAATTTTTTGTATAAATATTATTTTTTTAATAAAAACATATTGAATATATATGAAATCGTATAAATAAAGTGTGGCCTAAAACATCTGTACCTGAGCAGAAAAAATCGGTATAAAGATATTCCCAAGTTTGGATGGGCCTGCCAGCCAGCAGACCATTGTCAAAATCTCTTTTCTTTTTTGGGTAAATCCCGAGTCGCCAATGCAGCGTAGTAGTAATCATCAGTCCTGGGAATGGGTAGCCGGGCCAGATTTGTGTTATTGCGACGATGTCCCCTTCAAGTCCGCAATTCTTGGCATTCCATCGGTAAAAGGGCAGTCCCTGTTTTTTGGCATGGATGCCGCTGACCAGCAGATGGCCTTGGAAACCCTCATGAATGAATATGGCGAACCGTGCGCCTTTTCAAACGTGGTCGGCCATTATGTGCGGAAAAGCGATGGGGTTCTGTTTCTGCTGGAGATGAGTGGAGAGCCTCTGTTTGACGATGGTTACGGCCTGATGGGATTTAAAGGCGTAGAGCGGGTTATTGCCAACATTGCCCTGTATTCTGCGGGAATTTCCACAGCAATTGACCTGGACACCATCTACGCCACCGCACCCATTGCCATGTGCGTTGTTGACCGCGACGGCGTGCTCATTTCTGCCAACGAGCACCATGTGCAGCTCTCCGGGCGGTCATTGTTTGACACAAGCGGCGCGCATATTTCTTTGTTGCACCCGGAGCTGGAAGCAAACATTCAGAGTGATTTTTGCAACCTTGATGCCGGGGGGCGGGTCTCTGACCATGAGGTGAGAATCGACAACAGGGATTACGCTGTTTCCGTCACGCCTGTTCGCAATGCCTCAGGTGGCATCACTGCGCTGTCGCTGGCGTATTTTGATATTACAGAGCGCAAATCGCTGGAACGCAAACTCAAGGAAGCCAACGAGCGTCTGCGCCATATGTCCATTCATGACCACCTCACGGGCGCGTATAACAGAAGATTTTTTGACGCCATCCTGCGCAGGGAGGCTGCCGTGTGCAACCGCCGCGCGGGCAATCTCTCTGTGATCCTCATAGATATCGATTTCTTCAAGTTTTATAACGACAAGTACGGGCATATGGCAGGCGATGAATGCCTGGCCCAGGTCGCCAGAACCATGAAGGATTCGCTGGAAGATATGGGGGGCGAGCTGTTTCGCTATGGCGGCGAGGAGTTTGCCGTGGTGCTGCCTGAATGCGATGACCGCAACGCCCATGAGGTATGCGAAACTTTGCGGACAGCGGTGTGTGATCTCAAAACGCCCCACGCGGGCAGCGATCGCAACTATGTGACCATTAGCGCGGGGGTGGCCACGGTGCAGAGCCGGTTTGAAAAGGTGTCGCCTTCCCAGCTTGCGGCTAAAATCCTTGAAGCCGCCGATAAGGCGCTTTACGAGGCCAAAAATTCCGGGCGCAACAGGGTCAAGGCCAGCACCGTGTAGACCTTTTTTCCCGTGACGATTCTTGAACGCTATCCTGCCGCATCCCGCTCCGGGAGGGCAGGATTTTTTTGTGGGCTTATTGTATTAGTTCACCTTTCCCTTACAATCCCCTCCATCTGGAACCGTTTTAGCGCTTCCGGGCTGTCGGCACATCATTTGCCGCGCTGGCTCTTGCTTGGCTTATTGTTGCCTGCGCCGGGGCACACGCAGGGCCGCGCCAGCAGCTCCTTTACGTTTTCTGTCATAAAATCCACCAGGGCCCGCACACGCAGGGGCAAACCTTTTTGCACCGGGTAAACCACATGGGCGGGCAGTTCACGCGCGCGCCATTGAGGCAACAGGCGTACAAGCCGCCCCGCAGCGAGGTCTTCCGTCACCAGCCAGCCCGGCAGGGGGGACACCCCAAGCCCAAGCAAGGCCGCTTCGCGCAAGGCCGTAACGCCCTCGGCTGTGAGCACGGGGTTTACATGCAGGGTTTGCTCCTCGCCTGATTCAGTGAAAAGGGTGATGTTGCGCGCGCCGCCAAAAACTTCTGTGCCGAGCGTGAGCCAGGGCCAGGCCGCAATGTCGCCCGGTGTTTCAGGCAGTTGCCTGCCCTCAAGAAATGCGGGCGCGGCAACGGGATACCTGCGTATCATGCCCAATGGCCTGGCGATAACCGTTTCATCGGTAATGCTCCCGGCTACCACGCCGGCGTCGCAGCCTTCTTCGAGCATGCGCAAAGGCCTGTTTGAGTACACCAGATCAACGGTGATGGCAGGATTTTGCAGCATGAACCGGGCCAGAAACTTGCTGACCACGCTCTGACCAAAGTCGATGGTGGAGAAAAAGCGGATATGCCCCATGAGGGCGGTCTGATCCACGCGCAACCGGCGCTCGCATTCTTCAGCCATGTTCAGCATGGCGCGGGCATCGGCCAGCACCTTTGCGCCCATGTCTGTCAGATGCATGCGGTGCGTATCGCGCCGCAGCAGCACGGTGCCGCATTCCGCCTCAATCTGCGCAAGCTGGCGGCTGAGGGTTGGCTGGGTAAGGCCCATGTTGCGGGCCGCCGCCGAGATGCTGCCGCTTTCGGCAATGCTCACAAAACTACGTAGCAGGGCCAGATTTGAAAATATTGTCATACGTAATTCGTATAACCAATATGAATGGCATGCGTCTACCAATTATCCGCCTCAACCTGCATTGTGCTTTCAACAAAGCAAACCAAGTGGAGGCACACATGACCATGCAGACTTCATCGCCCAAAGCAGCCATTGTCACCGGCGCGGCGCGCGGCATTGGCGCTGCCATTGCACGGCGGCTGGCCGGGGACGGCCTGGCCGTTGTCGTCAACTATGTCAGCAGCGCGGGCAAGGCCGAGGCTCTGGCGGCTGATATATGCGCCCGGGGGGGCCGCGCCCTTGCCGTCAAGGCCGACGTGACGGTTCCCGGGCAGGCGGCTGACTTGTTTTCTGCCTGCGAAGGCGCGTTCGGCACTGTGGGGGTACTTGTGAACAACGCAGGGCTTATGCAGCCGGGCATGGTGCCGCTGGCGCAGACGGACGATGTGCTGTTTGACCGCATCGTGAGCACCAATATCAAGGGCGTGTTCAACATGCTGCGGCTGGCTGCCGCCCGCATGCAGGAAGGCGGACGCATTATCAATCTTTCCACCAGCGTCAACCGTCTTGCCCTGCCGGGATACGCCGTCTACGCGGCCACAAAATCCGCTGTGGAAACCATGACAGGCATCTTTTCCAAAGAGCTGCGGGGCCGCGACATCACGGTCAACGCTGTGGCCCCGGGCCCCACAGCCACTGATCTGTTTTTTGAGGGCAAAACAGAAGGGCAGGTGGAGGCAATGGCAAAGCTGCCGCCGCTGGAACGCCTTGCCCGGCCGGAAGATATCGCCTCCGTGGTGGCCTTTCTGGCAGGCAGGGACGGCGGCTGGATCAACGGGCAGACCATCCGGGCCAATGGCGGCATGGTCTAGGTCCTGAGGCAAATTTCATATGGGATTCCGTGCCGCGCTCATTGCGGCGCAATTCTCTCAAACAGATATAAAGGAACATGCCATGAAGACGGAGAATACGGTTCAGAAGCAGAACTGGTCGCTCATATACCTGCTGGCTCTGGCCGCAGGGTTGGCCGTAGCCAACATTTATTACAACCAGCCCGTGCTGGGGCTGATCGCCGGGGAACTCAAGGGCGGCGACCATGTGGGCCTTGTGGCCACCATCACCCAGATGGGCTACACCCTTGGGCTTCTGTTTCTTGTGCCCTTATGCGACACGCTGAACAGAAAGAAGCTGGTTCTGACGCTTTGCGCACTGCTGGTGGTTTCCGCAGCTCTTGCGGCGCTGGCGCCGGGCATGGCGGTGCTCATGGCGGCATCGGCCGGTATGGGGGTGGCAGCCACCATTACGCAGATGGTGGTTCCCATGGCCGCTGACCTTGCCAGGGAAGGCGAGCGCGGCAAGGCCGTGGGCATTGCCTTCAGCGGTGTTTTGTGCGGCATATTGCTGGCCCGCGTGGTGTCTGGCGCGGTGGGCCAGTGGCTGGGCTGGCGCGAGGCATTCTGGCTGGCCTGCGCCTTTGCCGTGCTGCTGAGCGCGCTGCTTGCATGGCGCTTGCCTGATCTGCCGCGCAAATCCAGCCTGCCCTATGGTCGGTTGCTGGTCTCCATGCTGCAACTTTTGCGGGATTACCGTGCGCTGCGCTATGCCTCCATTATTCAGGCTTGCGTGTTCGGGGCCTTCAGCGCCTTCTGGTCAGTGCTTGCGCTGTACCTGCAAGGCCCGGCTTACGGGCTTGGCGCAAGTGTGGCTGGTTCGTTCGGCATTGTGGGGCTGGTGGGCGTGCTGGCTGCGCAGGCCGGGGGCAGGCTGACAGACCGCTTTGGCGTCAGGTGCGGCGTATTGATCGGCGCGCTCACGAGCATCGCGGCTTTCGGCATCATGAGCTTCAGCGGCATGACCGCTCTCGTGCTCGGGGTTATTGTGCTTGATTTCGGCGTGTCCATTGCGCAGGTGTCCAATCAGTCGCTTATTCTGGGTTTGTCCGAGTCGGCGCGCGGCAGGGTGAACACCATTTACATGACGGTATTTTTTTTGGGCGGTTCGTTGGGGTCTGCTGCGGCCAGCCAGGCCTGGGCGGCATACCGCTGGCCCGGCGTCATGCTTACTGGCGGCGCTTTTGCCCTGGCGGGCCTGATTTTTCATCTGCTGGAAAGACGCTGCACCTGCCCCTCAGCGCGTACTCCCGCTCAGGAGTGCTGCTAAGCCCGCGCTATTGCAGATTGCGGGTCAACCCCAAGAGCCATTTGCACTCGGGATCATGGTTGGGCTGGCGCAAAAGGGGAGGCTGAAGCCTCCCTTTTTGCGTGTACAAAGCGTGTGGCCTGCGGTCAGCCGCAAAGCGCCGTAATTTGGACGCTGATTGTTACAATTACATGGTGCATATCTGTTTACAGTTTTTATTTCAGGTTGTTAGCAGCGTTACAGCATCGCACAAAAGCCCGATAACCTTCACGCTGCCAGCACACAATCCCTCTGGAACTTTTCTATAGTGCAGACCATGCAATACCCAGTACGCATCCGCATCATTTCAGGCAACGCTGTAAACGGCGGATGTGTCGCGCCGTTACGGCAACGTAGTTGCTGACGGCGTGATGATGGCGGAATCGCGAATGGCCACAGCACATTCAGGAGGAAGCCGCATGTTCCCAAGCCCAGACGGAAAGCAGAGAAATTCCAGCCCGTTCAATGCCTCGTACTGCGTAGATCTGCACGTCCATTCCCGCCATTCAACCTGCCCCTCGCAGTGGATTTTGCAAAAGATCGGCTGCGGCGAAAGTTACACCCCTCCCCGCAAGATTTACGACATCGCCAGAGCCAGGGGCATGGACTACGTTACGATTACGGATCACGACACCATTGCTGGCGCGCTGGAAATCGCCCACTTGCCGCAGACATTTATCAGCGAAGAAATTTCGGCCTACTTTCCTGAGGACAAGTGCGAGATTCATGTGCTCGCCTGGGATATCACGGAGGCGCAGCACCGGGAGATAACGCGGCTCAGAGGCAACATCTTTGAGCTTGTTCCCTACCTGATGGGGCAGGGCATTGCCCATGCCTGCGCGCACCCCCTGTGCGCGGCCAATAACCGGCTGACTCTGGGCCATGTGGAGCAGCTCATACTGCTGTTTTCAGTTTTTGAGCTCAACGGCGCGCGCAATAATGTGCAGAATGACGCGCTACGCCAGATTGTGGAAGGCCTGACCCCGGAATCCACAGCCAGAATGGAAGAAAAACACAATGTAAGCGCACTTGTTGCCCAGCCCTGGCGCAAGAGTTTTGTGGCCGGGTCCGACGACCATTCCTCCTGCAATATCGCCAGAAGCTCCACTGTGATAGAAGTTCCCCGCGCGGAACTTGGCTGCTCGGGCCACGCCCCGGCTTCGGCCCTGTTGCGGGCTGTCATGGCAGGTGGCACCACGCCCCGGGTCATACCTGCAACGCCGCTGGGCTTTGCCCATAATCTGTATGCCATCGGCTACCAGTTCTACAAAAATTCCACTGGCCTTGCGCAGGATATCAACAACAGCACCGTGCTGCGCTTTGCCGAAAACATGCTCACGGGCAAACCGGATACGCGCAGCCGCACCATCAGGACGCGCGTCATGTCCATTGGCGGTTTTTTGCTCAACTGCGGGCGATGGGTATCCCGCTCAGAAAAAAGCATGCAGGAAAGTATACTTGAGGCGGCTGGCAGAGCCATTGCCCAATCGCCGGAGCTTGCCCTGGCGGCGGACGGCGTCAACGTCATTGTGCCGCAGGAGCGCATGCCCCGGCGCGAGGCGCTGCTGGGCCGCTTTGTGGGCGATGTGGCGGAAAACGTGCAGCTTGCCTGCGCCAATTCCGTTTTGTCTGACGTGCTCAAGGGAAATTTTTTCAACGTGTTCAAACTGGTGGGCGCAATGGGATCGCTCTACGCCATGCTTGCCCCTTACGGCATTGGCTATTCGCTTTTTGCGCAGGATAAAATGTTTACGCGCGAATGCCTGCGCCGTTTTTTCCCAAGGGACGCCAGATCCGACACCTCGGCGGACAGGGCCGCCATTGCCCACTTTACGGATACCTATCTTGAAGTGAACGGCGTTGCCAAAACCCTGCAATCCATGCTGCCCCTGGCGCGGGAGCAGGGCAAGAAAATGGATATCCTGACCTGCGTGCGGCCAGAAAATGCTGAAGGCAGCCGCACCGACGGCCTGGGCCCCATAAATTTTAGCCCCACGGGCAGTTTTTCCATTCCTGAATATCCCGAGCTGACGCTGCACTATCCGCCCGCGCTTAAAATCGTGCAGCACTGCTATGAGAGAGGCTATACTCTGCTGCACTCCGCAACGCCCGGCCCCATGGGGCTTGCGGCCCTGCTGACGGCAAAAATGCTCAAGCTGCCCATCCACGCCACCTACCATACGGCATTTCCGCAGTATATTCTGGAGCTGACGGGCGACCCCTCGCTGGAAGAAGCCACGTGGCGCTATGTGTACTGGTACTATAACCAGATGGATGTGGTCTTTGCGCCCTCGGCTGCCACCATGAAGGAACTGATCGCCCACGGTCTGCCAGAGGAAAAAATCCGCCTCTATCCCCGTGGGGTGGACGCCTCGCGCTACACGCCAGCCTGGCGCAACAGCGGGCGGGAAAGCGTTCAGGGTACACGTTTTTTGTATGTGGGGCGGCTCTCAAGAGAAAAAAGCGTCAACCGTCTTGTGGATGCCTTCAGAATGGTGCTGGAGCATACCCCCGGCGCGCAGCTGACCATCGTGGGCGATGGCCCGCAGGCCGGGGAACTTCAGGCGCAGGCTGCGGACATGCCCGTGACCTTTACGGGCTATCTGAGCGGTGCTGCACTTGTGCAGGCCTATGAAGAAGCCGATATCTTTGTTTTTCCTTCAACCACAGATACGTATGGCAAGGTGGTGCTGGAGGCGCAGGCTGCGGGGCTGGCAGTGGTGGTGAGCGGGCAGGGCGGCCCCAGAGAGAACGTGGTGCCGGATAAAAGCGGCATAGTGGTGCGGCAGGAAACGGCGGAGGCCTATGCCTCGGCCATGGTGGCTCTGGCAAGCGACGAGGCCATGCTGTTTGCCATGAAGCGCGAGGCACGCTGCTACGCAGAATCGCGCAGCTCGCAAAAGGCCTTTGCCGCACAGTGGAAGCTCATTGAAACCCTGACGCCGCAAGCCTGCTGGTAGCTTTTGCGGCATCACGCAGGGTCAATCTGGCACGTCCTGTACAACGCAGACGCTGCAACTAACAGCTCCGGCAGCAAAATACCGCAAGACGGGATTTGCTATCAACCTGACCGCCCCTGGCAGAGAGCCCGGGGCGGTTTTTAGTCGCTGACCCTGCTCACAAGGCGGGCCAACACATCGGGGCCGTCCTTGAGGAGTCTTTCGCGCATGACAGAAGCCTCGCTGAAGGTAATTTCCTCAAGCAGGTCTTTGCCTTTCTCTGGATTACTGGAAATGATGGCTTCAAAGGTCTGGGCCACAGCTTCCTCATCCCGGCCAGTCAGCTGGCTGAGGGCACCGATCAAAACATCAACTCTGCGCATGAAAATTATCCTTAAGCCTGATGCGTTTTGACATTTTAAATACCGGGACAGGGCGTTTGCCGCATTCCGGATGGTGAACATGCTGAAATAGAAGGGTTATCCCTTGGCCGATGTATAGCGTTTACAGCACCTGCGGGCAAGCCCGGATGTGTAAAAGAAATGTGAACATTGCATTTCTATGGCAGAAAATGCCGTGGATTGCTGGCTGAGCGTGCTGAATGGTGTTCGTCTGCACGACCAGTGAACTGGCCTACGCAGGCCCGCCCAGCAACATCGGAATATCAAAATGCGCCGCTTCGGCCGCAGAGAGCGAGCGCGTGATGCGCAGGCCTATGTAGCGCGTGAGGTCGACAAACTGCGGCTGAATGGCGCGCCCGTCAGGGTCGCGCGCCACAAGAACGCAGGGCTGCGCGGGAAAATTGGGGTTGGAGCGGCACACAATGCCCTGGTGGTCGTTTGAAAGCTCCACCGCTGTACCCACGGGGAAAATGCCCACCATCTTGATAAAGCGCTCCACATAGCCGGGGGCCCAGGCCTGGCCGCGCATTTTGTACATCATGCCCAGCGCCTTGTTGGGGGCCAGTGCGCCCTTGTAAACACGCCTGGACGAAAGCGCGTCATACACATCGCTGAGCGAAAGAATGCGGCCAAAAACGCCAATCTGCTTGCCAGACAGCCGATTGGGATAGCCCGTACCATTGTGCTTTTCGTGGTGCTGCGCAATGCCTTCAATGGCTTCCTGCTCAACGCTTGAAAACTGCTTGATTTTTTCAACACCAAGCAGCACGTGCGAACGCATGACCTCAAATTCCTGAAACGTCAGGGAGCGGGGCGCAGTGAGAATTTCGTTGGGAATCAGGGCCTTGCCGTAATCGTGCAGCAGCCCGGCCAGCCCCACGTTGTGCAGGCGGTCATCGGGCATGCCCAGAAAATTGGCAAAGGCAACGGCAAAAATGGTTACGTTGACGCTGTGGGCGTAGGTGTATTCGTCTGTTTTTTTGAGCAGCGAAAGCGTCACCAGCGCGTCAACGTTGCGCGAAAGGCTTTTGATGATATCGCCCACCAGCGGGCGCGCAAAGGTAAGATCAAGCGCGCCGCCTCTGGCGGATTCGAGAAAGTTCTTCACATTCTCGTAGGCGTCTTCATAAATTCTGTTGGCGGCCTGTAGTTCAATGGCAAGGGGGGTATTTGGCTGGGGAGCTGCGGAATTCTCGTCGCGTGAGCGTTCCGGGTCGTAGTATGCTTCGGCAAATCCCTGGAGGATTATGCCGTTGATCTCGTCGTCCGACGCCAAAATTCCCTCCTGCATATACAGCAGGGGGGCTTTCAGCCATGATATCCCGGGGTCTACAATATACATCCCCGGGCGTAGGGTTGAAACGGGTATTTTGATGTGGGACATGTGGTCTTGATCGCTTGGATATAAGTTTTTGCCTTGATCTTCGCAGATAGCAAACCCCGCAGTAATGCCCACGCAAGGCCAACACGCCGCCGCAAATAGGTTTTGAAACTATGCGATATTTGAAAAATAAATTCAACACGCAATTTTCAGGGAATTAATTCTCATGATTACAGGTGGGTATATATGTCATGCGCCGCGCTTGTGGGCCGATTGCGTAAAGGATATAGACCTGCTTGGCAGAAAAAGGTTTCATTGTGCGTACAGCGCACTAATCCGTAGAGTTTCCAGAATGTTGCTGTTTGACGCCCTTGCGCGGCGCAGGAGTTTTCATCTATGTTCAGCTCAGTCAGCCCGGTTTTGCGGTTGCGGCGTATAGTTGCTTTTTCGGCAGGCGTTTTCTGCTTTTTTGCGGGCATATGCACTGCCTCTGTTGCTGCGGATGCGGTGCCTGCCGCCCCGGCTATTGCCGCAACTGCTCAGGCCCCCTCATGGGCGCCCGATGCGCAGGATGCCCGCAAGGCCTTGCGCAACGATGCAACCCCGCCCGCCAAACGCGAACCTGCCGTGATGCTTCCTCCGCTCGGGCCCGATGCGGTGGGGACAATCCGGCGGGTTGCGCTGGCAGATGGGGCCAAGGTGGTTGCCCTTACCTTTGATCTCTGCGAGCTCGATACTGTCACCACCGGCTGCGATATGGATATTCTCGGTTTTTTGCGGGCCGAGCATATCCCGGCCACGCTCTTTATGGGCGGCAAGTGGATGCGCACCCATTCCCGCCGTGTACTGCAAATCATGACCGAGCCGCAGTTTGAAATAGCCAACCATGCGTGGTCGCACGGCAATTTTGCCCTGCTTTCTCCGGCTGGCCTGCGCGCCCAGGTTTTGTGGACGCAGGCGCAGTATGAACTGCTGCGCGAGGAGGCCTTGCGCGAGGCCAGGGCGCAGGGCCGTCCGGAACCGGTCATTCAGCCTGTGCCCACACTGTTCCGTCTGCCCTACGGGCGGTGCAGCGACCAGTCTTTACAGGCGCTGGCAAAGCTGGGCATGCAGGTGGTGCAGTGGGATGTGGTGGCGGAATCCGGCGCGGATAATACCAATATCGAGCATGCGCGGCGCGAGGCCCATCTGGTTGCCTCGCAGGCCAAACCGGGCTCCATATTGCTGTTCCACGCCAATCTGGTGCCCAAGGGCTCGGCGCAACTGTTGCGCGAAACTGTGGCGGAACTGCGCCGCAGGGGCTACAATTTTGTTTCTGTGAGTACCCTGCTGGGCATGGGCGTACCGCAGCGCACCATGAACGGCTATTTTACATCGCCGGGCGACAACAAGGCGCTGGACAGCAAGTTTGGCGTTGACGGCACCGGGCGGCACACGCCCTTTAACGGCGAGTAGCCCTTCGCCCGAAAACGGAAGCAAGGAATCCCCTTCGTGAAGCAATACCTTTTTTTTGATCTTGATGGCACGGTGACAGACTCCAAGACCGGCATCATCCGCTCAGTGCAGCATGCCCTGAAGTATTTTGGCGTTGCCCGCGCTGACGATGATCTGTTGTACTTTATCGGCCCCCCGCTGAAGGATTCGTTCGGCAAGCTGTTTGGGGGGGATGCTGCCAAGGCTGATCTGGCCGTGCAGAAATACCGTGAATATTATTCGGTCACCGGCATATTTGAAAATGCGCTTTATGACGGCGTGGCAGACATGCTGGCCGATCTGCGGCGCGAGGGCCGGGTGTTGTCGCTGGCTACATCCAAGCCGGAACCCTTTGCCCAGCGTATTCTGGAGCATTTTGGCATTGCCGGCCTGTTTGATCATGTGGCTGGGGCGGAGCTGACCGGCCCGCGCAACAGCAAAACTTCAGTGCTGCGGCATGCCTGCGGCCTGTGCGGTGTTGCGGATATGGCGCAATGCCTGATGGTGGGCGACAGAAAATACGACATTCTGGGCGCGCATGCCGTGGGTATGGACGGCGTGGGCGTACTCTACGGCTACGGCTCGCGCGGCGAACTTGAAGAAGCCGGGGCGGACACGTTGTGCGAAGACGTTCCAGCCCTGCGCCAACTGCTCCTTGCCTGATTGTCGCCACGGTCTGGCATGAGCCTCAGACAACAAAAAAACTCCCCGCCTGCGGGGAGTTTTTTTGTTCAATATGTCAGCAAGGTTATTTGCGGGCGTTTAGCCCAGATCCCAATCCAGCCCGAAGGTGTCGTGCAGAATGCGCACGGCAAGCTCAACGTATTTTTCCTGAATCAGGATGGTGATCTTGATTTCAGAGGTGCTGATCATGAGGATATTGATGCCTTCCTGAGTCAGTGCGGCAAAGGCCCGCGCGGCAACTCCGGAATGGTTGCGCATGCCCACGCCGATGGCGGAAACCTTGGCAACGCTCACGTCGTGCAGCACTTCGCGCGCGCCGGTCTTTTGGGCCACTTCTTCCATCATCTGCAAGGTCTGCTTAAGATCCTTGCGGGAGATGGTGAAGGTCATGTCGGTGTGGCCGTCCTGGCTGGTGTTCTGCACGATCATGTCGACCAGAATGCCCTTTTCGGAGAGAGGGCCAAACACCGCCGCAGCCGTACCGGGCACGTCGGGAAGGTCGCGCAGGGTCACGCGGGCCTGATCTTTGTCATACGCAATGCCGGAAACGAGTACGGCTTCCATGGTGGAGTCCTCCTGAGTGACAAGCGTGCCTGGATCATCGCTGAACGTGGAGCGCACGCGCACGGGAACCTTATATTTTTTGGCAAATTCTACCGAGCGGATATGCAGCACCTTGGCCCCCATGCTTGCCATTTCAAGCATTTCCTCATAGGCAACGCGGTCCATTTTACGGGCCGTGGAGCAGATGTTGGGGTCGGTGGTGTAAACGCCGTCAACGTCGGTGTAAATGTCGCATTCCACAGAGCCGAGGGATGCGGCCAGCGCCACCGCCGAGGTGTCCGAACCGCCGCGCCCGAGCGTGGTGATGCGGCCATCTTCTGTGCAACCCTGGAACCCGGCGACCACAAGCACATCGCAGTCGTCGAGGTATTTGCGCAGGGAATTGCTGTCGATGGAGCGAATGCGCGCACGGCCAAAATCATTGTCCGTGGTGATGGGAATCTGCCAGCCGAGCAGCGAGCGGGCGCGGATGCCCGCGTCCTTGAGCAGCATGGTGAACAGGCTGATGGAAACCTGTTCGCCAGTGGAAACGAGCGAATCAACTTCCGCGCGGTCAGGCGTGGAAGACCATTCATCAGCAAGGGCAAGCAGCTTGTTGGTGTCGCCAGCCCGCGCCGAAAGCACCGCAATGACCTTATACCCCTTGGCAAGGCCTCCCAGCACTTTCTCGCGTACCTGCTTCATGCACTCCAGCTTGGCAACGGAAGTGCCGCCAAATTTCTGGACCAGAATTTTCATGCCTGTATCCATTGTCCTCAATCCTTGATGGGTACAACAGGTCAGCCCACCCCGGAACTGGTTACCCGTGGTCAGGACTGTCCACAGGCCAATTTCGGCGCAGGTGGCGCAAAAGCTCAGCGGCAATAGGGCCGTGAGCTTGCAGCGTCAGTAGGCGACTTTCTTCGCACGGTTGCAACAAAATGTCCAGATAATCTTGCGGCATTTCCGCCTCGGGCAGGTATTCCGACCATTCCAGCACAGACAGGATTTTCGGATCGTCCAGACCTTCGGCAATTTCATCGGGCAGGCTGCCGGGGCTGCGGTAGAGATCGCTGTGTATGACAGGGGGCTTGGTGGGGTAGTAGTTGCAGAGCGTGAACGAAGGGCTGCCCACCTCGGCCTGATCGCCGCCGGGCATGGCCTCCACAAGGGAGCGGGTGAGCGTGGTTTTGCCGCTGCCAAGCGGGCCGCGCAGCAACAATGCCGCAATGCCGCAGGTGGCGACAGCCTCGGCAAGCATATGCCCGAGGCGCTTGGTATCAGAAAGATTGCGCAGGATTATCTGGGCCATGGCAGAATGTCGTCCTTTGATTCACTGGCTGCCATGCAGGCAGAGAGGGTTTGCGGCAATGCATCCGCCACTGCGGAGGGCGTATTGCCCCTGAGGGGCCATTGTTCGGCAAGGCTTTTGCCTGCGAGGGCGTGCAGGGCCGCTGCCTGCCCGGCCAGCGTGTGGGATGGGGTCAAAGTGTGGTTTACGGTATTGTTGTGCAGTTGCGCCTGCTCTTTTGCGGTCTGCATACCGGGCAGCATCCGGGCCAGCAGCCCGCCAGCGCAGCCTGCCAGCACATCGCCAGAGCCGCCAACCGCAAGCTGCGGCACATCGTAGGGGCAGAGCAGTGTTGGGGCGTCAGCCTGCCCTATGAGGCTTGCCGCTCCTTTAAGAATAATCACGCCATGGCAGAGGCCGCGCAGGCGCTCAAGCGCGCCTTGCCGATCAGCCTGAACATCCGCTGCGGAACAGCCCAGCAGGGTTGCCGCTTCGCCGGGGTGGGGCGTCAGGATATCCTCAGTGGTTATGCGGTCGAGCAGGCCTTTCCGTCCGGCCAGCAGCACCAGGGCATCGGCGTCAAATACCGTGGGCGGTCTGTGGGGCAGGGCCAGCAAGGCTTCAATAAATGCCTCCGCGTCCTGCCCCCGGCCCATGCCGGGGCCGACCACAAGGGCGGCGCAGCGTTGGGCCAGTTCCACAAAATTTTGCGGCAGGCGGGCGGGCCACTGGCGCTCGTTCTCGCCCAGCGGCAGGGTCATTATTTCGGGCCAGCCGTTCTTGATATCCGCAATGCCAGCACCGGGCGCGGCGGCGGTTACAAGACCAGCGCCTGCGCGCAGGGCCGCGCGGGCGGCAAGATGCGCCGCTCCGCCAAGACCGGGCGCGCCCCCAACCACCAGCACATGCCCGTAGGAGTTTTTGAAGCCTCCGGGCTGTATCGCCGCAAGTGGGGCGAGGCAATGCCCGTCAGCAACGTAAAAAGAGCAGGGGGCCTTGCGCCGTGCGGCAAGGGGAATGCCAATGCTGCGCACGTGCAGCGCGCCTGTCCAGGGGCGTGCTTCGGGCAGGGCCAGCCCCGGCTTGGCGGCTGCAAAGCTGACTGTGGCCGTGGCGCGCACAGCCTCCGGCATGGGCAGCCCGGTGCGTCCGTCGAGGCCAGATGGAATATCCAGCGCCAGCACAAAGGGACGGCTTTGCAGGGAATTGACCGCGCGCACAAGTTCCAGCGCATCTGGTCGCAGCTGACCGCTGAAGCCTGTACCCAGCAGACCATCCACAAGAATATGGGGGAGCTCCGCCTTTTGAAAGACCACCGGGCGGCAGCGTTCAAAGGCAACGCCTGCGGCTCGGGCAATGCGCACATGCTTGCCGCAGGCGCCCTTGCAGGCGGCCAAGGGCCGCGTGTGCAGCACCAGCGGTTCCGCGCCCGCGTCCAGCAAATGCCGCGCAAGGCATGCGGCATCGCCGCCGTTGTTGCCGCTGCCCATAAGCAGCCAGACGCGCAGCCCCGTCAGGCGTGGCTGGTATTCGTGCAAGACGTCAAAGGCCGCTCTGGCGGCATTTTCCATCAGCAGTTCTACCGGCAGGCCAAGGGCCATGGCTTCTGCATCCCACTGGCGCATTTCAGCAGGCAGGGGCAGGGGAGGGAACAGATCGTCAAATGAGGTGGGCATGTTATGCCTCCAGCACCACAACCGCCACGGCGGCATTGCGGTCATGACTTATGGAAATATGGGCGGCGCGCATGCCCAGAGCTTCAGCCCGCGCAAGCGCAGGGCCGTGCAAATGGAGTTGGGGTTGCCCCGCAGGGCCGCGCAGCACCTCTATATGGAGAGGGCCGATTCCCTCGTTAAAGCCGGTGCCGAGCGCCTTGACCGCAGCCTCTTTGGCGGCAAACCGACCGGAAATGTAGGCAATGGGGCTTTCCGGCACGAGTTTCAGTTCATCAGGGGTAAGGATCTTTTGCAAAAAACGTTCACCAAACCTGTCGTAACTTGCCTTGATACGTGCCAGTTCCGTAATGTCAGTCCCAATGCCTATGATCATCAGTTATCCACCATATGCAATACGTGCGGAATGTACTGCAAATAGGGCTGTTGCCCATTAAAAAAAATTAGCGTATTGGTTCGCTTTCAACCTAAACTATTCTGACCCGTTCCCCGCTGTAACGTCAAGCGCGCTGGCTGTGGGAACGTACGGAGAAATTTTGTATGAAGTTGTGCATTATCGGGACCGGCTATGTTGGCTTGGTCAGCGCCGCGTGCTTTGCTGAAATGGGTAATACCGTGACCTGCGTGGATGTTAACCCGGCTGTGGTGGAAAAGCTCAACGCCGGTTCCGTGCATATTTTCGAACCCGGTCTTGAACCCATGGTTCGCCACAGCCGCACTGATGGCCGCCTCAAGTTTACTACCCGTCTTGAAGATGGCATTGCGGATGCCGACTGCGCCTTTATCTGCGTTGGCACCCCGCCCCAGCCCGACGGCTCGTGCGATCTGAGCTACGTGCGTCAGGTGGCTGGCGAAATTGGCCGCCACATGCAGAACGACCTCGTGGTCGTGGACAAGTCCACGGTTCCCGTGGGCACCGCTGACGAAGTGCGCGCGCTCGTGGAAAAAGAGCTTGCCGCGCGCGGCGTGTCCTACAAGGTGGACGTGGTTTCCAACCCCGAGTTCCTCAAGGAAGGCGACGCCATCTCCGACTTCATGAAGCCCGACCGCGTTGTGCTTGGTACGGATTCCGAACGCGCCGCTTCGCTGATGCGCGAACTGTATTCGCCCTTTGCCCGCACCCGCGACAAGATCATCGTCATGGGCGTGCGCAGCGCAGAAATGACCAAGTACGCGGCCAACTGCATGCTTGCCACCAAGATTTCCTTTATCAACGAAATCGCCACCATTTGCGAAAAAGTGGGCGCAGACGTGCGCGACGTGCGCACCGGCATCGGCTCCGACACCCGCATCGGCTACCAGTTCATCTACCCCGGCGTGGGGTACGGCGGTTCGTGCTTCCCCAAGGACGTGAAGGCGCTCATCCACACTGCTGAAAAGGCTGGCGTGGAACCCAAGCTGCTCAACGCTGTGGAAGACGTCAACGCCCGGCAGAAAAAGCACATGGCTGGCCGCATCATGGAATACTTTGCTCCCCAGGGCGGCGTGAAGGGCAAAACCCTTGCGCTGTGGGGGCTGGCCTTCAAGGCCAATACCGACGACATGCGCGAAGCCGCCGCCATCAGCATTGTCAACGAGCTTACCGCCGCTGGCATGAAGGTGCGCGCTTTTGACCCGGTTGCAGCCGACAACGCCCGCGAAATCTTCAAAGATAATAAGCTGGTTGAAATTGTGGACAGCCAGTACGGCGCATGCGAAGGCGCTCAGGGCCTGCTGGTGGTTACGGAATGGAACCAGTTTCGCAACCCCGATTTCGACAAGATCAAGAGCCTGCTGACCGCTCCTCTGTTGTTTGACGGCCGCAATCTGTACTCGCCCAGCTTCATGGCGCAGCGTGGGTTTGCCTACTTCTGCATTGGCCGCCGCGCTGACTAGAGCCTGGTAACACTTTGATTCTTTTGCCCCTTGCCTGCGTCAGGGAACAAAATTACTCATAGTGTAGCAGCCTCTTGCAGAAATGATCAGTAGATGATTTGAATAGTTAAAGCCGCCCGGAGCGTCAGCTCCGGGCGGCTTTTGTCATAAAAAAGGCTCTGTTCCTGTGGAACAGAGCCTTTTGGCATTATATAATGAGCATTTTGAAATGAGAAGTATTTCAAAGTTAATCTGCTCTAGGGGCTGTTTCTAAATAAAAGATTTTGCGCCGAGGACAAGGAAAACAGTATTTTTTACGACAGGAGTGGACTCTTCTGTCCATGACTGGAGTAAAAAATGCTGGATGACGCAGTGATCGGCCAAAAGAATTATTGAGAAACAGCCCCTACACGTTGAACAGGAAGTGCATGACGTCGCCGTCGTTGACCACGTATTCCTTGCCTTCCACGCGCAAGACGCCGTCGGCACGGCAAGCCGCTTCGCTTTCGTGGCTCATGTAGTCGGCGTAGGAGATAACTTCGGCCCGGATAAAGCCGCGTTCAAAGTCGGTGTGGATGACGCCGGCGGCCTGCGGGGCCTTCCAGCCCTTGTGGATGGTCCAGGCGCGCACTTCGTCCGGCCCGGCCGTAAAGTAGCTGTACAGGCCAAGGGTGGCGTAGCCGGTGTGGATGATGCGCACAAGGCCGCTTTCATCAATGCCGTAGGAGGAGAGCAGTTCCGCCTGTTCCTCATCGGGCAGGCCTTGCAGTTCTTCTTCAAGCTTGGCGCAAATGCGCGCAAAGCCCGACTGCCGTTCTTTGGCAAAGGCCTCAAGTTTTGCGGAAAATTCATTGCCTTCGGCAACAGCTGCTTCATCCACATTGGCGCAGTAAATAACGGGCTTGGCCGTGAGCAGGCCAAGTTCGCGCCATGTGGTCAAAAAGCTCTCGTTATCAGGCAGGTCAAATCCCCGCGCGGGCTTGCCGTCGTTGAGCTGAGCCAGCAGGGTCTGCATGATTTCTGCGGATGCCTTGGCGTTTTTGTCAAATTTGGCAAGCTTTTGCAGCTTGTCCAAGCGCTTTTCAACGCTTTGCAGGTCGGCGAGCAGCAGTTCTGTTTCAATGGTGTCCACATCACGCAGGGGATCAACGCCGCCGTCCACGTGGGTGATATTTTCATCCTCAAAGCAGCGCACCACATGCACAATGGCCGCGCATTCGCGAATGTTGCCCAAAAACTGGTTGCCCAGCCCTTCACCCTTGCTTGCGCCGCGCACCAGACCTGCGATGTCGATAAAATCCACGCTGGCGTAGATGGTCTTCTTGGGCTTGGCCTTGGCGGTCAGGGCGTCCACCCGCTTGTCCGGCACCGCCACCGTGGCCTTGTTGGGCTCAATGGTGCAGAAGGGATAGTTGGCGGCCTGGGCATTCTGGGCCTTGGTCAGGGCGTTGAAAAGGGTGGATTTGCCAACGTTGGGCAGGCCCACGATACCAATACTGAGCGACATGTTGTCTCCTTGCTGCGCGCAAAAAGGCGTATAGCCCGCAGTGGGCGGCGTGCCCGCGCGGGATTGGCCGCCAGCAAAATAAGCGGCCCGGGTTCACGGATCGTTTACGCAATTGCCCAAGCGGGCACGGCGGAATTTTTGAAAACAGCGGCTGCCCCAAAGGCAACCCGCGCCGTCAAGCAGACAGGCGCGGGCATGTTATAGACGCAAAGCGCGTATGAGGCAAGGACGCTACTGGAGCCGTGTGCTCACGGAAGGCGCAAGCCCGTCGCCGGGTCGGGCCTCGCGCACCAGAGGCCGCAGGTCGTCCGTAATGGGCACAGTGGCCGTGCCCATGGCCAGCACCTCATTACTTGAGGTGTGGATAAGCCGGATGCTGAAGCGCACCTGATCGCTGGTCGTCACATAGGTGCCCGCCAGTATGGCCTGGCTCGTGCCGCTGGTGCTGGCAAGCTGGCGCACGTCGCGTGTCAGGATAAATTCGCCCTTGAGCTTGTCAAAGCGGATATCGCGCCCTTTGCGCAGTTCCTGAAAACGGTAGCCCGCATTGATGAGCCAGCGGGAGATTTCTTCCGTCATCTGGCGCGCCAGCGGCGAGGCTTCATCCAGGTTGTTGATGTTGACCGGTGTGGTGCCCATGATCATGATGCGCGCGCGGGCAAGGGCTTCGCGGTCTTTACGGCTCATGTCCTGACTGTCGCCAGAAAATCGCATCATGATCTGTTCGTCAAGCTGCTTGGCAATGCTGACGGCAGCGTTGGGCACGTTCCCCGCTGCCGCCGCAGTGAGCGGAAAAAGCAGGGCCGCAAGCACAAGAATGGTAATGAAAAAGCGGTTCATGGCGATCCTCAGCGCATGGTGCGCAAAAGCAGTTCAACGCCGTTCAGTTCCCTTTTTATGACATAAAGGGTCTGGTCGTCGGCACAGATGGAAAGAGCCTGAAGATAGCGCTGCCGCGCAAGCTCATACCGCCCCTGTTCGCGAAACTGACGGGCCTGACCAAGGTAGGCCAGGCTGTGCTCGTTGGCATCAGAAAGATAGTTGGCCCGTTCCTTGGCCTCGCGCTTTGCCTGGGCGTCATTGCCCTGCCCGCTGTATGACGACATGCTGTCGGCCAGCGCGCTGGTCGGCAGTGCCGCAAGGGGCAGGCCGCATGAGGCCATAAGGCAAAGTGCGCAAATGTTGTTCAACGTTTTTTTCATGGCAATTCCGGCATTACCGGCCTTGTTTGATGACAAGCGTGCCGCTGCTGATGCTGCTGGCAGGCGTATAGAGCGAAGTTGGGGCTGGTTTGGCTGGGGCGGTGCTGGCCGTAGCCTTAACCGGCGGGGGCGCATCGGCCTCGGCCATACGCGTCACAATGGGGGTATTTACCAGCACGAGCTGGCCCGTGCGCATCACAAGGCCATCGCTGGCGCGCACCAGCCGGGCGTTGATAAAGGTTGCGTCCTTATCCACATAATAGGTGCCCACAACAAGGGCTGCCCATTTTTGCCCGGTGGTCGAAACCATCTGGTTGGCGGCAAGCGCAAGGTCATCGCGCCCGCCCTGAACGTTGATGGCCCCGTTCAGCCTGTATTCACGCGTGGGAAAGCCCCGCTGGTTGAATTCATAAAACAGTGATTCAGCCATCAGCCTGCCCATGGGCGAGCTTTGCGAGGTGTTGTTCTGGTTCACAAAGGCCGTGGGCATGGCCACAAAGCCCTGAATGGCGTCGTTGGGCATGGTGGCAAGCATCTGCTCGGCCAGTTCGCGGCTTTTGAGCTTCAGCTCCACGGCGTCCGTATAGCCGGGCGAAAGCGCGGAAGGCCCACTTTTGGAGCAGCCGGAAAAGAGCGGCAGCAAAAGTGCGCAAAGCATAAGAAGACGCGGCATTATATGCATACAAACCCCGAGTGAAATTGCTCTGATGCAGCCCCTCGCGCCTTGATCCTGATGGATCCCAGGCGGGATAATTCCTCACTTGCCGGGGGTATTGCCCACAGCCCGGCGGAACTGCTCTTACCATAGTCTTATCGTCACAATGGCCGTCAACTTGAGTGCTGACGGAAAAAACGTCAGCCTGAGGCCTTTTTTCAAAACTTTGCAAGACACGTTCCAGATATCGCATTTGCCCCGCGGACGCTTACTGTCTGGCTGTTCAAAAGGGTTTTTTATGCGGCACAGAATTTCGGTGCATGCGGCAAGGCTTGCCGCAAAGCCTGCAACGCGGCGTGTGTTGCGCGCACTTGGCTTGCAGGGGGAAATAGCATAGAAGACTCGTTTACGGAGTGCTGTGGCTTTGCGCCGTGGCTCCACTTGTTTTTGTGAGGGAAGCATGCAAAAGCACACAACCCGCGCCATCCGTCTGGGCGGGCTTTCCATTGGCGGCGGTGCGCCTGTTATGGTGCAGAGCATGACCAATACAGACACGCGCGATGCAGAAGCAACGCTTGCGCAGATTGCGCGGCTTGAGGCGCGCGGCTGCGAGGCCGTGCGCGTGGCAGTGCCGGACGAGGCTGCCGTTGCGGCCCTGCCCGCCATCCGCGCGGGTACGCGCCTGCCGCTCATTGCGGACATACATTTTGATTACCGTCTTGCCGTGGCCTCTCTTGAGGCCGGGCTTGAAGGCCTGCGCATCAACCCCGGCAATATCGGCCCCAAGGAGCACGTGGACTGCGTGGTGGATGCCGCCAAGGCCCACGGGGCGGTCATTCGCGTGGGGGTCAACTCCGGCTCGGTGGAAAAGCGCCTGCTCCAGCAGTACGGCGGCCCCTGCCCCGAGGCGCTGGTGGAAAGCGCGCTTACCCATGTGCGCATGCTTGAGGCGCGCGGTTTTTACGATACAAAAATTTCGCTCAAGTCCTCCTCTGTGCTTGATACCATTGCCTCCTACCGCAAGCTTGCAGAAGCGTGCGATTACCCCCTGCACATCGGCGTTACCGAGGCCGGGGGCCTCATGCGCGGCACGGTAAAATCTGCCGTGGGGCTTGGTATTCTGCTGCACGAGGGCATTGGCGACACCCTGCGCGTTTCGCTCACCGCCGATCCGGTGGAAGAAGTGACCGTGGCGTGGGAAATACTGCGCGCCCTTGGCCTGCGTTCGCGCGGGCCGGAAATCATCTCGTGCCCCACCTGCGGGCGCACGGAGATTGATCTGTTTTCTCTGGCCCGCGCGGTGGAAGACCGCCTGGCCACCTCCAAGGCCGACATCAAGGTTGCGGTCATGGGCTGCGTGGTCAACGGGCCGGGCGAAGCCCGCGAGGCCGATCTGGGCGTTGCGGGCGGGCGCGACAAGGGCATCATATTTCGCAAGGGCGAGGTCATCCGCTCGGTCAAAGGGCAGGAGGCCCTGCTGGCGGCTTTTATGGAAGAACTGCAACAACTGCTCAACGAAAAGGAATCACAGTAATGCGTTTCAGCAACTGCTATATTCCCACCCTCAAGGAATCTCCGGCGGATGCCGAGGTAATCAGCCACAAGCTTTTGCTGCGCGCCGGTATGGTGCGCAGGCTTACCTCGGGCATGTACACCTATCTGCCGCTGGGCCTGAAGGTGATTGAAAAAATAAGCCGCGTCGTGCGCGAAGAAATGGCCGTCGCCTACTTTGAAGAACTGCTCATGCCCATGGTGCAGCCCGCCGACCTGTGGAAAGAATCGGGCCGCTGGGAGCATTACGGCAAGGAACTGCTGCGCTTCAAGGATCGCAACGAGCGCGAATACTGCCTTGGCCCCACGCACGAAGAAGTCATCACCGACCTCGTGCGCGGCGAAGTGCGCTCCTACCGCCAGCTTCCCGTGCGTCTGTACCAGATTCAGACCAAGTTCCGCGATGAAATCCGCCCCCGTTTCGGCCTCATGCGCGGGCGCGAATTCATCATGAAGGACGGCTATTCCTTTGACGCCACGGAAGAAGGCGCGCAGCAGAACTACTGGGCCTGCCACGCGGCCTACAAGCGTATTTTCCAGCGTCTTGGCCTCAAGTTCCGCCCTGTGGAGGCCGATTCCGGCTCCATCGGCGGCAACTTTTCGCACGAATTCATGGTGCTGGCTGAAACGGGCGAAGACACCATCGCCTTTTGCCATCACTGCGACTACGCGGCCAACGTGGAGCGCGCCGAGGTGGTCTGGAACGGCAAGCCTTGCACGGAGACCTGCGCTCCGGCAGAGAAGGTAGCCACCCCCAATGCCCACACGGTGGAAGAAGTGGCGGCCCTGCTGGGCGTGCCCGCCTCCTCCGTAGTCAAGACTATGCTCTTCAAGGTGGACGGCAAGCCCGTGGCCGTGCTGGTGCGCGGCGACCGCGAAGTGAACGACATCAAGCTCAAGAACCTGCTCAACGCGCAGGATGTGGTCATGGCCGATGCCGCCACCGTGCAGCAGATCACCAAGGCCCCTGTGGGCTTTGCCGGGCCTGTGGGGCTGGAAATTCCGGTCTACGCCGATGCCGAGCTGCAAGGCGCCACAGATTACGTGGTGGGCGCCAACGCTGGCGATGCGCACCTTGTGCACGTTGACCTCAAGCGCGACGCCGCGGTGACCGCCTGGGCCGATCTGCGCGCCATCACGCCAGAAGACACATGCCCCCGCTGCGGTGGCCGCATAGAGCTTACGCGCGGCATCGAAGTGGGCCACGTGTTCATGCTTGGCCGCAAATACAGCGATGCCATGCATGCTGCCTTCCTTGACGAAAACGGCAAGGAACAGATCATGATCATGGGCTGCTACGGCATCGGCGTTTCCCGCGTGGCCGCCGCCGCCATCGAGCAGAACAACGACGAGCACGGCATTGTGTTCCCGCCGCCGCTGGCTCCTTACGACTGTATCCTGCTGAACCTTGACCCGCGCAACGAAGAGGTCAACGCCAAGGTCGAGCAGATTTACGCCATGCTCAAGGATATGGGCGTGGATGTGCTCATGGACGACCGCGACGAACGCCCCGGCGTCAAGTTCAACGATGCGGACTTGCTGGGCATTCCCATGCAGCTCGTGGTGGGCGGCAAGGGCCTGGCCAAGGGCATTGTGGAATGCAAGGATCGCCGCAGCGGCGAAAAGGGCGAACTGCCCGCCGATGCCATGGCGGAAGCCTTTTCCGCCTGGGCCGCCAAGGTTCGCGAGGGTTGGGCGCAGCAGCAGGGCTAGGGGCTGTCTCTAACTAATTCACGCCACGGTCTGAGGGTTTGTTATAGGTTGAGGTAATGTAAAAGGGGCACTGTCAGTGCCCCTTTTACGACAAAAAAGCTTTTTTTCAGATAGATAGCCTGACGCGGAGCACCATGCAGGAAGCCATACTGTCTGTCCGTGAACTCACGGAACAGCTGCGCAAAACCCTTGAGGGACGTTTCCCCTTTGTCTGGGTGCGGGGCGAGGTGACCAACCTTACCCGTCCCGGCTCCGGGCACGTCTATTTTACCCTCAAGGATGCCGATGCGCAGTTGCAGTGCGTGTGGTTTCGGCACATGCAGCGGCAGACCAGCCAGGGTTTTGATCCGCTGACAGGCGAGGTTTTTGACGCGCCGCGTCCTTCGCCGCTGGAGCTTTTGCGCAACGGGCTGGATGTGCTGTGCGCAGGGCGCATCACCCTGTATGCGCCGCACGGCCAGTATCAGCTTGCCGTGGAGCTGGTGCAGCCAGCGGGCGAGGGCCTGCTTGCGCAGGCCTTTGAGGCCAGCAAGCGCAAGCTGGCGGCTCTGGGTTATTTCAGCCACGAGCGCAAACGGCCCCTGCCGTATGATCCGCAGCGCGTGGCCCTTATCACCTCCCCAACGGGCGCGGCTATCCATGATTTTATGGAGCTTGCGGCCAGCCGGGGCAGCGGTGCACGTATTCGTCTGTTCCCGGCTTTGGTGCAGGGGGCGGAAGCTGCTCCCTCCATCGTGCGGGCCCTGCACGAGGCCAACGCGCAGGGCTGGGCGCAAGCCGTGGTGCTGGTGCGCGGCGGCGGTTCGCTGGAAGATTTGTGGGCCTTTAATGAAGAAGCCGTGGCCGAGGCCGTATTTGAGTCGCGCCTGCCGGTGCTGGCGGGCATTGGGCATGAGGTGGACGTTACCCTTGCCGACATGACAGCAGACCTGCGCGCGGCAACGCCCTCGCATGCGGCGCAATTGCTCTGGCCCGCGCGGGCCGAACTGATGCAAAAGGTTGACGAGGCAGAGGCCGCCCTTGTGCGCGCCGCGCGGCGGCGGCTGGAAACAGCGGGGCAAAGCCTTGCCCAGTTTGAAAACGCCCTGCGCTGGTTTTCGCCCATGCGGCATCAGGCCCGGCTTGCAGAACAGCTTGACGGCCTGAACCGCTCCTTGCACAGGGCCGCGCGCCAGTGGCTCGATACCACAGAGTCCCGGCGCGACAGGCTTGAGCGCGCCCTGCAAAACGCCTTCAGCCCTTCGCGGCTGGATGTGCTGGGCAGCAGGGTAGAGGCGCTTTCCGCCAGTCTGGCTGCGGCCATGCCGCGCATGCTGGCCGCGCAGGAACAGCGGTATGATGCCGCGCGTCAGCGCTTGCAGGCGGCAGGGCAGGAAATGCTTGCCCGCACCGGGCGCGAACTGGAAAAATGTGAATTTGCTCTGGCAGCCGCCAACCCCCTGGCACCCCTCAAACGCGGCTATGCCCTTGTGCAGGGTGCGGATGGCGGCCTGCTGCGTACGGTGACGGCGGCCCCTGCGGGCAGCGCCATCACGGTGCGGCTGGCGGATGGCAGCCTTGTCGCCGTGGTCAACAAGGTGCTGCCAGATGGTGCGCCTGACCCTGATACAGGCGCGGTGCCGGTTGCCAAAAAACAAGGACGGAATAGCTGATGTCTGTGCTCACGCGCATGCTCATGGTTCTGTTGGCGGGGGCTTTTCTTTTTGTTCCTGCAGCCGTTCTGGCTGCGCCTTCCCCCACACCAGCCTTCGCGCTTGACGCGCCCGAATCCGTTGCCAGAGGGGATGCTTTTCCCGCTCTGGCGGTGAGCGACGCGCCCGTAAAGTCCTTTACGTTCCGCTGGCTGGGCAAAACCTACGAAGCCAGGGCCGAGCAGGTGAGCGCCAATACCGCTGCGGGCGCTGCAACGCGTTGGCAGGCTGTCATGCTGCTGCCCGTGCCGCTGGAAGAAAAGGAATCCGCGCGTGATCTTGCCGTCTCCACAGGCAGCGGCAAGGATGCCCCCGCCGTAGCGCGCAAGATTGCTTTTTTTGACAAAGATCGCCCGGTGCAGAAGCTGAACGTGGACAAAAAATATGTTGATCCACCGGCGGCGGAGATGGCGCGTATCAAGGCCGACAGGGAGCTGGTGCGCCAGGCCCTGGCCCAGCGTCTGCCCGAGCGCTTCTGGGTGTTGCCCTTTGTGCGGCCTGTGCCCGGTGATGTTTCAAGCCTGTACGGCCTCAAGCGAGTGTTCAACGGGCAGCCGCGCGGGGTGCACAAGGGCCTTGATCTGCGCGGCCCGCAGGGGCAGCCTGTACTTGCCTGCGCCGATGGGCAGGTGGGCCTTACGGGGAATTTGTACTTCTCTGGTAATGTAGTGTACATCAATCACGGCGAAGGGGTGTTCACCGCGTATCTGCACCTCTCTGAAATACTGGTGCAAAATGGCGATCGGGTGCGCAAGGGGCAGGTTATTGGGCTGGTAGGGGCCACGGGCCGCGTTACCGGGCCGCATCTGCATCTTTCGCTTCTGGTTCAGGGCGAATCGGTTGACCCGCAGCCCTTTTTGACAACCGGGAACGCCAGGGGAAACAATCCATGAGCGCCAAGACAGACAATACTTTTGAAAAAAAGATGGCCCGGCTTCAGGAGATCGTGGCGGCGCTTGAAAGCGGCGACCTGCCTCTGGAAAAGGGCATGGCCCTGTATAAGGAAGGAGCGGCGTGTTCGCGCTATTGCCGCGAGCAGCTCGACAAAGCCCGGCATGAGCTTGAAATCTGGCAGGATGGTCAGGCTCGTCCCCTTGAGTCACGCCCTGTGGCGGCAAGCGGGCTGAACGCAGAAGAGGAGGCGGAATAGGCGATGATGAGCGTTGCTGACATGAAGGCCCTGCTGCACTCGCGGGGCAAGGATGTGGAAGCCTATCTGGCCACCTGTCTTGACGGCCGCGATGTGCCGCAGAGGCTCAAGGATTCCATGCTGTACAGCCTGCAAGCCGGGGGCAAGCGTTTGCGCCCTGTTTTGTGCCTGAGCACCGCGGCCCTGTGCGGCCTTTCGCCACAGCGCAGCATGCCCTTTGCTGCCGCTATCGAGATGATCCACACCTATTCCCTCATCCATGACGACCTCCCGGCCATGGATAACGATGATCTGCGCCGGGGCAAGCCCTCGAACCACAAGGCATTTGACGAAGCTACGGCCATACTGGCGGGCGATGGCCTGCTGACGGACGCCTTCATGGTCATGTGCCGCACGGCAGAAGCCCCTGACCGTGTGCTGAACGCCGTTGCCGAGCTTTCGTTCGCGGCGGGGTCTTCCGGCATGGTGGGCGGGCAGGAATGGGACATGATCTATACGGGCGCGTCTTCCATCACGCTTGAGCAGATGCGCGCCGTGCATGCCATGAAAACCGGGGCGCTGCTGCGGGCATCGTGCGTATGCGGGGCCATCCTTGCCGGTGCGGAAACGCCCGCGCGCGAGGCCATTGCCGCCTACGGCGCTGCGCTTGGCGTGGCCTTTCAGATTGCGGACGATATCCTTGATGTGGTTTCCGACACGGAAACTCTGGGCAAACCTGCGGGCAGCGACGAGGAGCAGGGCAAGAGCACCTATCCCGCCCTGCTGGGGCTTGAAAAAAGCCGGGAACTGGCGCGCGCGCAGGCTCAGGCCGCGCAGGACGCGCTGGCCCCGTTTGACGGACAGGAAGCGGATTTTCTGCGCGCATTGGCCGACTACACGGTAACGAGGGCGGCCTAAATGGACACCACAGAGAGCCCATTGCTGGATGCTGTGAGCAGCCCGGCGCAACTGAACAAATTTTCTGACGCCCAGCTTGCCCAACTGGCTGGCGAGGTGCGCAGCCGCATCATTGAAACCGTCTCTCGCAACGGCGGGCACCTTGCGCCCTCGTTGGGCGTGGTCGAGCTGACGCTGGCCCTGCTGGCGACCTTTAATGTGGAGCACGACAAGCTCATCTGGGACGTGGGGCATCAGGCCTACGCCTACAAGCTGCTGACCGGACGCGCCAAGGATTTTCACACCCTGCGGTCATTTGGCGGCATTTCCGGCTTTCCGCGCATGGCAGAAAGCCCGTACGACCATTTTGGCGTGGGGCACTCCTCCACCTCCATTTCTGCGGCATTGGGCATGGCCTTGGCCCGGGATCTTTCCTGCCTCAAGCACCACGTGCTGGCCGTGATTGGCGATGGTTCGCTGACGGCGGGCGAGGCTTTTGAAGGGCTGAACCTTGCCGGGCACATGGGGCGGCGGCTCATTGTGGTGCTCAACGACAATGAAATGTCCATTTCTCCCAATGTGGGCGCGCTTTCGCTGTTTTTGAGCCGCACGCTGTCGCAGCGTTGGGTGCGTCAAACCCGCAAGGAAGTACTCAACTTTCTGCGTTCCATCCCGCGCATCGGCCAGAAACTGGCCGTGTACGCCATGCGCGGCGAGTGGAGCTTCAAGTCCTTCTTCACGCCGGGCATGTTGTTTGAGGCTTTTCGCTTCAACTACATAGGCCCGGTGGACGGGCACGACATCACAAGCCTGCGCCGCCACCTGGAAATGGCCGCCGCCATCGAGGACGGCCCGGTGCTGCTGCATGTGCGCACCCAGAAGGGCAAGGGCTACGGCCCGGCGGAAAAAAATCCCACCCTCTACCACGGCATCGGCCTGTTCACGCCCGAAACCGGGCAGCCAGTGGCCTCCACAGCCAAGCTGCCTTCGTTCACCACGGTGTTCAGCAATACGCTGACCGAACTTGCCGAGCATAACGACAAGATCATTGCCATCACGGCGGCCATGCCCGAAGGCACCGGCACGGACAAGTTCCGTACGCGCTTCCCCGACCGCTTTGTGGATGTGGGCATTTGCGAGCAGCACGCCGTGACCTTTGCGGCGGGCCTTGCCAGCCAGGGGTATCGGCCAGCGCTGGCCGTGTATTCCACCTTCTTGCAACGTTCGTACGATCAGGTTGTGCACGATGTCTGCCTGCAAAACCTGCCAGTGACCTTCTGCGTAGACCGCGCGGGCCTTGTGGGCGAGGATGGCGCGACCCACCACGGCGCTTTTGATATCGCCTATCTGCGGCACATTCCAAACATCGCCATGCTGGCCCCGCGCGATGAAAATTTGCTGCGCCATAGCCTGCATACGGCCCTGTGCCATCCCGGCCCGTGCGCCCTGCGGTATCCGCGCGGCAGCGCCTTTGGCGTTGCCCCTGACGGCGCGCCCCGCCTGTTGACCCCTGGCAGGGGCGAAGTGCTGCAACAGGGAGAAGGCCTTGCGGTGATAGCCGTGGGCAACCGCGCCCACCCGGCTCTGGAAGCTGCGGCCATGGTGGAGCAACAGACAGGCGTGAAACCCCTTGTGTTTGACCCGGTCTGGATCAAACCCTTGCCGGAAGAACAACTGGCTGAAATCGCCCAGAATTTTGACCGTATTCTTATGGTGGAAGAAGGCGTGCTGGCTGGCGGTTTTTCGTCCGCAGTGCTGGAATTCTGGAATGACCGAGGCCTCATGCGCGGGCAGCGCATCAAACGCCTTGGCCTGCCTGACCACTTTGTTGAGCACGGCAGCCAGTTGCGCCTGCGCGAGCTTGTGGGCCTGCGCACCAACAATATCGCCGAGGCCATGCTGAAACTTTTGGGAAAGAAATAAGTCGAAAGTCGTTCTAAAAAAAGAAACCGCCGGGATTTTGATGCATCAAAATCCCGGCGGTCTTGCATTCTGGGCGGAAAATTATTTGCGGCGCTGCGCCCTATGATCTTGGATAAAAATCAAAGCGCTCTGCCATACGCTCTAGTCTGGCTGAATGTCGTACTGCTCCAGCTTGTCCCACACGGCGCTGATAATCAGAGCCATAACAGCCGCAAGGCGGGCCTTGGCGTGGTCGTCCGGCGGGGTGGCCTGACCGCGCAGGTTGGCGGCCTGCACTGCAAGGCGCTGGCAGAACAGTTCCGGGCAGCGAACCTGTTGTTCCTGCGCGAGCAGGGGCATGTATTCGGCAAAGGGGCCGTCCACAAAGGCGTTGAGGGCAGCGTTGACCGCTTTTTCGTCCGCGCCGTCAAAGTCATTGCTGGCAGCGGCCAGCAGATTGCCCGTCTGGCGCAGATATGCCAAAAATACGGTGTTGGGCGCGTGGTGCATGATGGCGGCCGTAACCACCGCATGCACAAAGGCCCGCCACTCCGCGCAGAACATGTCCGCACCGGGGCCCGAGAGATATTCATCGGGCATCTGCGCGCCGCTGGCCATATTGATGATGTCGGCTGTCTTGCTGTTGAGCTGAAACAGAATACAGGCCGCTTCCACACCCTGAGCCGCGCTGAGCAGTTTTTTGGACATCAGGCCTCTTCCTCTAGCGGGTTTTGTGCGCAGGCTGCCTGCGCCTCGGCATAGGCGGCGTAACCCGCAGCGCGCAGACGACAGGCAGGGCAGTCGCCGCAGCCATAGCCCCAGGGGTAGCGCTGGCCGCGCTGGCCCACGTAGCAGGTGTGGCTTTCTTCCACAATCAGGTTCACCAGCGCATCGCCGCCGAGGGCGCGGGCCAGCACCCAGGCGTCTTTTTTGCTGCGCCACATGAGCGGCGTGTGCAGCGTAAAATTGGCATCCATGCCGCTGTTAATGGCAACCTGCATGGCCTTGATGCTGTCGTCCCGGCAGTCGGGATAGCCGGAGTAATCGCTCTGGCAGACGCCCAGCACCATGTGGCGGATTTCCTTGGCATAGGCCCAGGCAGCGGCGTGGAGAATAAATATGAGGTTGCGCCCCGGCACAAAGGTATTGGGCAGGCCGTTGGTGCCGTGCTCTTCAATGGGGGCGTCCGAGGTCAGAGCCGTGTCAGCCAACTGGCGGAAAATATCGAGATTAAGCAGGGTGTCCGGCCCAAGGCGTTGCGCCCACTGCGGATTGAGGGCGGCAATGCCCTCGCGCACGCGCTTGCGGCAGTCAAGCTCCACAGAGTGGCGTTGGCCGTAGTCAAAACCCAGCGTCAGCACCCGCTTGAAGCGGCTGAGCGCCCATGCGAGGCAAGTGGCGGAATCCTGACCACCGGAAAATATAACGAGAGCCTGTTGTTCAAGGAGGGGAGAAGTTGTGTTCATTTTACTTGAGGCCAAAAGTTAGAGGCGCGCGCCGGGGCGTAGCCAGCCATAAAGGCATCCATGAGTGTGCCGAAAAACACGCGGTTGCGTGGCTTTATGTGCTGAACTTCAGCGCTGTCAGTGGGGAAAAAGCGCATGGATTCGCGGTTGCCCAGATAGGTCTTTTTGGCGGCGGGCAGGGTGAGCACATGCGCCCACATGCCGCGCCGGGCGGCAATGGCCTCGTGCTGGAGCTTGCGCAGCCTTTCCTGAAAATGGGGATTCAAGTCGTTGTGAGGGTACACAAAGGCCGCGCCGTTGCGAATCATGGTGTCGGACAGGGAGCGCCCGTCAGGCAGGATGACATCGGCCACCACGCGTCCGTAATGATCCTTGCCCTTGGCATCCACGGCCACAAGGCGCACATCCTTGCCCTGAGCCAGTTTGGTAAGCTGGTCAAAGGCTTCGCGGGCGTAGTACTGCGGCTTATGCTTGCCCCGATCCATTTCAGGGGCGTCAATGCCAGCAAGGCGCACGGTGCGGCGATCAGTGAGCTTTAAGGTGTCGCCGTCAAAACATTTGGCAACCTTGCCTTGCGGATTGGGCAGGGATTCTGCCGCAGGCGCAGCGCCAGCGGCACTGGTAAGTACCAGCAGGCACAGAAGAATCAGCACAAAGGCATGCGCTGTAGTATGATTTTTGCCGCCCGAAAAATTGGGCCAGCGGAAAAGCTGTTGCATGTGGCTCAGCATAGGTGCGGTGCTCGTCCGTTGCTGTCAGTGTGGCGGAAAGGTCAATGGATAATGACCGCGCAAGCCCGGCAGGTCAACCCGCCGGGCTTGCACAATGAATCAGTTTTCGTAGTAGGAACGCAGGGGCTGGCTGCGAACGGGGTGGCGGAGCTTGCGCAGGGCCTTGGCCTCGATCTGCCGGATGCGTTCGCGCGTGACGTTGAAGAGCTTGCCCACTTCTTCAAGTGTGTGATCGCTCTTTTCTGCAATGCCAAAGCGCTTGCGCAGCACCTGTTCTTCACGCGGGGTAAGGTCTGCCAGCACGGAGGCAAGCTGCTCGGACAGCTTGGTATTGATGACTTCTTCAGCCGGTGCAACGGCCTTTTTATCTTCAATAAAGTCGCCGAGGCTCGAATCTTCTTCATCACCAATGGGCGTCTCAAGCGAGATGGGCTCCTTGGCGATCTTGAGCACTTTTTTGACCTTTTCCACCGGGTATTCCATACGTTCGGCGATTTCCTCGGGCGTGGGGTCGCGCCCCAGTTCCTGCACAAGGTAACGCGAAGTGCGGATAAGTTTGTTGATGGTTTCGATCATGTGCACGGGAATACGGATGGTGCGGGCCTGATCCGCGATGGCGCGGGTAATGGCCTGACGGATCCACCACGTGGCGTAGGTCGAAAACTTGTAACCGCGCTGGTATTCAAACTTGTCCACGGCCTTCATCAGGCCGATGTTGCCTTCCTGAATGAGGTCAAGGAACTGGAGGCCACGGTTGGTGTATTTTTTGGCAATGGAAACAACCAGGCGCAGGTTGGAGCGGATCAGCTCCTGCTTGGCGCGCATGGCGGCGGTATTGCCGCGCTTGATGCGCCAGAGCACTTCTTCAAGATCAGTGACGTTATGGCAGCACTTTTCCTGGAGGCGGCTGAGAATTTCGATCTTGCCGATGATCATTTCCTTGAACGAAAACAGCTCGTCCACGCTCAGCTTGAGGTCGCGGGCCGCATCGTTGGGGTTGACCTCGCGCTTCTCAAGGCCGTCAAACATGGCCTGAATTTCCGCCTGGGTGCGCCCGGTGGAAAGAATGTAGGCCGACAGGTCGCGCTGGCAGTTGTGCATCTGGCGCACGTAGTCCTCGACCGTTTCAATGATGCGGTCGATGAGCGTTTTTTCCAGCTTGATGTCGCGCAGGCGGGTGACGATTTCATCCTTGAAGCTGATGATTTCTTTCTGCACTGCGGTAACGCGGCGGTCCATGCAGGCGCATGCGTCCAGCTTTTTGTAAATCTTGCGTTTTTTCTTGAAGGTCTGCTTGATTTCGTCCAGCAGCAGAATAACGCGGGTGCGCTGGTTCATTTCGTCTTCGCTGGGGTCGTCTTCTTCAATGGTTTTGACCACGTCCTTCAGCTTGACGCGGTTCTGGCGCAAATCTTCGCCCACATTGATGAGTTCTTCAACGGCCACAGGCACTTCAACCAGGGCGTAGAGCACGTCCTGTTCGCCCATCTCGATCTTTTTGGCGATAACAACTTCGCCATCGCGGTCGAGCAGGGGTACGGCGCCCATTTCGCGCAGGTACATGCGCACGGGGTCGGTGCTGCGCGAGGAATAGTCCGCAGTGTCTTCGTCTTCGGACAGATCCAGCGAACCTTCGGTAATATCTTCGTCAGTCTCGGTGGCGGCGGCGGAAATCTTTTTTCCGTCCTTTTCCGAATCCACAATGACGATTTCGAGCTGTTCAAAGATGCCGATGATTTCCTCAAATTGCTCCGGCGTGCTCATTTCAACAGGCAGAGCCTTGTTGACCTCTTCAAAGGTCAGAAAGCCCGCGCCCTTGCCTTTGGCAATAAGGGATTGTATCTGCTGGATATCTTTAAGATTGCTCATGCCCTTTCTCCAAGGTTTCCTTAAGTGCGCGAAGATAATCCAAATCAGCTTCAAAGTCACCTATGCCTGTATTGGCCCGCATGGCAGCGGACAGGGAGGAGGCCTGAGCTGAGGCGTAGTATTGATCTAGCGACTGTCGCAATAATTCAAGTTCTTTTTCGCCGCTGTCGCATGGCGCGGCTTCCGGGCCGCGACATTTGCACCAAAAGTTTTTTTCCCGTTCGTCAAGCTGATGGAACACTTCTTCCGCACCGTGGGTTTCAATCTTGTCCCACAGCCGCCGGGCGATTTCAGACCTCAAGGCAAGGTCTGCCCCCATTTCCTGCATGTCCCGCAGGCGGTGGGGATACCGCACGGCAAACATCATTATTTCGCGGTCGCGTATGTTCTGGCGCGTCCGCGAGGCAGAGACTCCTTGTGGCTGACCGTCTTTGCGTTGCCCCCGCGCCCCGGCAATGCCCTCGCGCAGGTCGGCCTCTGAAAGTTGCAAGTGTGCCGCCAGCCGCGAAATGTAGGGGCTGATCAGCTCCGGAATATCAAGCTGGCGCAAAAAATTGCGCGCCCATTCCACTGTTTCGCGCGGGGCCAGGGCCTTGAGCACGTCCACGCAAAAGCGCAGACCATCCGGGGCCTGTGCCTGCAAGGCCTCAAAGGCCTCGGGGCCAGCGCCGCGCAACAAACTGTCTATGTCTTCACCTTCGGGCATGATCACCACGCTGCACGAAAGGCCGCGCGTGAGCAGCATTTCGCACGAGCGCAAGGCTGCCTTGCGCCCGGCGCGGTCGCCGTCAAACAGCAGGGTCATTTGCGATGCAAAGCCCGAAAGGCGTTTTATCTGTTCAGGCGTCAGGGCCGTGCCAAGCACGCCAACGGCATTGTCGTAGCCGAACTGGTGCAGGGTGAGCACGTCCATGTAGCCTTCTGTCAACATGGCGCGGCCCTTGGTCACAATACCGCGCCGCGCCTGCGCCAGCCCGTAAAGGTGCTCGCCCTTCTTGTAGAGGGGCGTGTCGGCGCTGTTGATGTACTTGGCTTCTTCCTCATCGGCGATAATGCGCCCGCCAAAGGCGATTATCTGGTTGGAAAGACTCTTGATGGGATAGATAAGCCGCCCGCGAAACCTGTCGTAAGGTCGCCCGGCACTGGATTGCCCCACAAGGCCAGCCTCTGCGGCCATGCGCATATCAAAGCCCGCACGGCGCAGGGCATCTGCCAGCGACTGCCATTCGCGTCTGGCCCAGCCAAGGCCAAAGCGCTGCACTATCTCATCGCTCAAACCGCGTTTTTCTATATACCGCCGGCACTCTTCCGCCTCGGGGCTTTGCAGGGCCGAGGCAAAATGGCCTGCCGCAAGCTCGTACATGCGCAGCATCTGCTGCCGCGCCGAGCGCTGCTTGCGTTCCTGCCCGTCCCGCTGGGGATCTCGCGGGCCGCGGTCAATGGTAATGCCAGCTTCCGCAGCCAGCTGTTCAAGCGTTTCCTTAAACTCCAGCCCGTTGATGCGGCTGTAAAAATCAAAAATATCGCCTGATGCGTGGCAGCCGAAACAATAAAAAAGCCCCTGATCTTCGTTGACGGAAAAGGAAGGCTTGGTTTCCTGATGGAACGGGCAGGGCGCTACCCAGCGCGGCCCGTTGCGCTTCAGCTCAACATAGCGGCGCACCACGTCAACGATATTCAGGCGCTCTTTGATGGCGCGGATTGCGTCCTTGGACTGCATGGGTCACACGCCCGTAATTAGCGAAAAGTTACTATGGTCATGCCGTCGCCGCCCCGGTCTTCCGGCGCAAGGGCAAACTGCCCCACTGCGGGGAAACTCCGCAAAAAATCATGCACCTGACGGCGCAGCGCGCCCGTTCCCCTGCCGTGTACCACTTCCACCTCTGAAAATCCCGCCAGCAAGGCTTTGTCCATAAAGCGTTCCAGCTCTGCCAGCGCCACATCCGCGCGCATGCCGCGCATATCAAGGCGCAGGGATGCGGCCTCGTCACTGGCGGATGTACGGCCCACAACGCCTCTGAGGGCGCTTTTGGAGGGGCTTGGCGCTGTCTGACCCGGCACGCGCAGGGCCTTCATTTCGGCCCAGAGATTCACGCCGTTCATTTCCAGTCGCACCCGCCCGCGCCTTTCGTCCACATCTGTGATGACGCCGCGCTTGTTGAATACGGTGTGCAGCACTTCCTGCCCGGCCGCGAAGGTCTGGGGCTGGGGCAGCACGGACGCGCCTTCCGCTGTTTCATCCTGCGCAGGGGCAAGCGAGGCCCGCAGACGCGACATTTCCTTGAGCGCCTGCTTGTGGGTGGCGCGGCCTTCCTTCCAGGCGCGCATGAGGTCGCCAGCTTGGGCGCGAACCTCGTCATGCAGGCGGAGGCGCTCCTTCTCAAGCTTTTCGCGCATATCCTGCGTCTGACGGCGGGTTTTATCCTGCTCGCGCTTGAGTTCCGCCAGTTCTTCCTCCCGCTTTGCGGCCAGATCATTGAGCCTGCCAAGCAGGGCCGTGGCGTCCTGCCCGTCCTGCAAAAGGTAATGCTCCGCCCGGCGCACAATGCTTTCGGCAAGGCCGTGCTCGCGCGCCACATCCAGTGCCTGACTGGCCCCGACCTGATCGTAAGCAAGCCGGAACAAAGGCTTTTTGCTTTGGGGATCAAAGAGCATGGAGGCCGCCCGTGCGCCTTCGCGCGTGAGGGCGTAGCTTTTGAGCGCGGGGAAATGCGTTGCCGACAGAACAAAGGTATGTTTGTCCAGCAATTCGTCAAGTACCGCCTGCGCAAGGGCAGCGCCCTGGGCCGGGTCTGTGCCAGCGCCAAATTCGTCAAGCAGCACAAGGCTGCTGGCGTCAAGGTGCTTCCAGGCCTTGGCGAGGTGCTCAATCTGGGCGGTGAAGGTGGAAACATTGTCCGCAAGGCTCTGCTCGTCGCCGATAAAGGCATCCAGCCTGCTGAACCAGGGCAGGTGCGAACCCGCGCCCACTGGCACGGGCAGGCCGCTCAGGGTCATGGCCGCAATGAGGCCAAGCGTCTTGAGGCATACGGTTTTGCCGCCAGCATTGCCGCCGGTGATAACCAGAGCGCGCTCGCCGGGGCGCAGCACGATATCCAGCGGGCGCACCTTGCTGTGGGCAGCGGCGGCGGCCTTGGAGCCGTCCTTGCCGGATTCTGCCACGCGGTTGAGCATGAGCAGGGGATGGCGGGCATCAAGAAGCTGAATGCCCTCCGCCACAGGGGTGAGGGGCAGCGGGCGGCCGTCAAAAAGGGCGGCAAGCCTGCGCTTGGCCTGCAAGACGTCAAGGTGGGCCAGCAGCTCGAGGGCCGCACGCGCGCCGGGAAGTTCCGCTTCAAGCAGGCTGCGCAGATAGACCAGAACCTTGCGTTCTTCTTCGCGCTCTTCGCGCTTCAGTTCCTGCAGTCGGTTGTTGATCTCCACCAGAAACATGGGCTCAAAATAGCAGGTCTCGCCCGTTTGCGACCAGTCGTGGATGATGCCCTGCATGCGGCCCTTGAAGTTGGCCTTGAGAGGCAGCACGTAACGGTCGGACGAGAGGGTCATGAACTCGTCTTGCAGGTAGGCCAGCATGTTGTATTGCTGGGCAAAGTCCTTGACCTTGCGCATGCAGCTCTGGTGCAGGCGGCGCAGTTCGCCGCGCAGGCGGTACAGTTCCGGCGAGCTTTCATCGCGCAGCAGCCCGTCGTCAGAGATGCAGCGCAAAAGCGCGGCAGTGAGCTGAACCGGCAGGGGGGAGCCGTCGGCCATGGCCATCAGGTGCGGCCAGCGGGTGGCGGCTTCGGGCTGGGCAATGGAAGCGTGGGCGTCTCTGGCCAGGCGCAGCACCTCGCGCAAGGCCCAGAAGGCATCCACATCGGGCTGAAAAGTTTGGGCGCGGCTGGTGGCCGCAGCGCGCAGCATACCGCTGACATCGGGGAAGGAGCAGACGCTGAAAACAGCGCCGCCTGCGGCAGGGCGGCTGGCCCAGTCGGCGGCTTCCTCATAGATGCGCGCAGCAAGGGTTACAGCCTCTGCATCCTCAAGGGGGGCAATGGCCCTGGCGCGTTCCCGGCCAACGCCTGAAAGGCACAATTCCGAAAGGTGGTCTGCAATGCGGTGAAATTCAAGGGCGTTGAGCGTGCGGGCGTGAATCATGCGTGAACTGCCTTAAAGCATTGGGTTAGCGCGCAAAAAACGGCGCTGCCCCGTGGTGCGGAAAAAAATCGTGAGCCGTCGGGCAGTATGCCCTTGCGCAGCAGCAAAGTTACCCGGCGACCACAGCTGTAGCTGCGGCGCTTTCGGGCAGTCGCCCAAGGGGCGAAAGTGAGCTGCTCAAGGCTGTTTGCTCCAAAACGAGGCGACTCCCGCAAGATTGCATGCCAACTCAAAACGGGACACAGAAACGGGGTTTTCCCCAGGTGGAATGCGCCTGAAGCTACGGCTGGAGGCGTTTTTTGACGGCTTCCGAAAGAGCCTTGCCGTCTACACGGCCTTTGTGACCCGCCATGATGGCAGAAATGACCTTGCCCATGTCCTTGGGGGAAGTTGCGCCCACTTCGGCCACGGTGGCGTCAATAAGGGCTGCAAGTTCTTCTGCCGAGAGGGGCTTGGGCAGGTATTCCTTGAGAATGACAAGCTCCGCCGCTTCCTTGTCGGCCAGATCGGTGCGGCCTGCTGCCGTGAACTGGTCGATGGAATCCTGCCGCTGCTTGCCTTCCTTGATGATGATATCAAGCATTTCTTCGTCGGCAAGGCTGCCGCCGGGGCGCTTGAGTTCCACCAGGCGATTCTTCACCGCCGTCTTGAGAAGGCGCAGCACGGTAAGGCGCACACTGTCCTTGGCTTTGTAGGCTTTGATATAGTCAACGTCGATCTGCTCAAAAAGCGTGGTGGTGACAGTCATGGCGGTGGTGGGGTGGAGGGTGGAGAAAAGCAGAAAACGCGGGAAGCCCGAGGGGCCTCCCGCATAACTGGCCGAATGAACGGAGCGATGGCTTTGCATCGCGCGGCCTGCCGTTTGCCGGGCAATGCCCTGCAAAGCGACGCAAGGCATTGCTGCCTAGGCCATGTTCATCTTCCTGATCTTTTTCATCAGCCGCTTCCGGGCGGCGGCCTTCTTCTTTTTACGCATAACGCTGGGCTTTTCGTAGTGCTGGCGCTTCTTCATTTCAGAAAGAACGCCCGCCTTTTCTACCTGCTTCTTAAAGCGGCGCAGTGCGATGTCGAAGTTATAGTCGTCGTCGTTAAGAAAAACTCCGGGCAAGAAAATCACCCCCTTCGGCGGTGGGGCACGGCTCTAGACCATGGCCCGCAAAATATGAACTGCCCTTTTAGCCCGCACTTTAGAAAAAGGCAAGCCTCAAGTGCGGGAAAATGAATATTTTCCGCAAAAGGTGGCAGCTTTTCAAATTGCTGATTCCCGGCGGCAAGGCAAAGGGGCCACTTGCAGGGGGCCCCGGGGCGGCGTTAGCAAGGTGGTTCTTTGCCTTGCGCTGGGCAAAAGCAGGCGACAACAGCCTCGCGGCTGCTGGCGCAAATCAAAAAGCCGTTATGCCAGGGCATAACGGCTCAAGCTTAATTCAGGGAGTCCTTGAGCATTTTGCCGGGACGGAATTTGAGAATTTTGCAGGCGGGAATGGTCAGCGTATCGCCGGTACGCGGGTTGCGCCCCTGGCGAGCCTTGCGGGTTTCTACCGCAAAGGTGCCAAAACCCGTGAGGGTCAGTTTGGACTCTTTTACAAGAGCGTCTTCCACAGAAGCAAGAAAAGCATTGAGGGCACGCTCGGCGGCAGCCTTGGTCAGGTTTGCCTTGGCGGCGATTTTTTCAACCAGATCAGCTTTAGTCATCAGCACATCCTCCTGAAAATTCCCCGGCTTGAGTTGTTCTGCCAGCAAGCTCAGGCGGCAAATGCCGCCAAGCATTACGTTTTAAAAGACAGTGCGTAAACTCAAAACTTTTTATGCATTATTGTCAAGCTGCTCCGCCCAAAAAGCGGCTAGAGCCTGAAAATCTTTATTGGCGAGGGCTTCCGGGCGCAAGCTTGGGTCGATGCCTGTCTTTTCCAGCGCGGCCTCAAGCCCGGGTTGACCGCTGCGCCTGAAAACCCCGCCAAGCTGTTTGCGGCGCTGTTGAAAGCACACGCGCAAGAGCCGAGCCAGAACCTCGGGGTGGGCTGGCCTGCGCTCCGGCGGCAGAGGGTCAAAAGAGAGCACGGCAGAATCCACCTTGGGCGGCGGGCTGAAAGCCCCCGGCCCCACAATAAATTCCATGCGCGGGCGGGCGTAGCTTTGCACCCAGACAGAAAGCGCGCCGTAGTGATTGGTGTTGGGCTGGGCAGCCAGCCGTTGTCCCACCTCTTTTTGCACCATAAAGGCCGCTCGCTGCCAGCCCGTTGCGCGCGAAACAATGTCCCATATGAGGGGCGAGGCCACGTTGTAGGGCAAGTTGCCTATGATCTTCCACGGTTTTTCGGGCGTGATGCGCCGCCAGTCAAAGCGCAGGGCATCGGTCAGCACTGCCTGGGTGCGGGCCTCGCCAAGGCGCTGGCGCTCTGCTGCCCAGTGGCGGTCTTTTTCAAGCAGCAGCAGGCGGGAGTGGGGCTGTTCCTCAATGGCGCGGGTGAGCGCGCCGGGGCCGGGGCCGATCTCAAGCACCATGTCTTCGGGCTTGGGCAGCAGCAGCATGGCAATGCGGCGGCAGATGTCCTCGCGCTTCAAAAAGTGCTGGCCGAGGCTTTTCTTTGCGCGGGGCTGGCCGTGTGTGGATTCTTGGTGCTGCATGGTTCCTCAGGGCAGGTCAAAGCGGTCAAAGGTCATTACCAGCCCGGCGCGGCCCTGTGTGGCCGAGCGCAGGGAGGTGGAAAAGCCGAACAGGCGGCGCAGGGGGGCGGTGCCGCGCAACGTTTTGCGCCCGCCGTGGTCTTCCATGTCCTCAACCTTGCCGCCGCAGGTGGTGAACAAGGTGATGGACGCGCCAAGGAAGTCTTCCGGCACGGTAATTTCCACGCGCATCACAGGCTCAAGAACCACGGGCGTTGCCGTTGCCAGCGCCTCGCGCAGGGCTTGCCCGGCGGCCATGCGGCAGCCGGGAACCGTGGTCAGCCCTTCCTGCCTGTCCACCGCCGTAAGGGTCACGGCCACGTCTTCGATGGGGTAGCCTGTCAGATCGCCGCATTGCAGGGCATCGCGCACGCCTTCGAGGGCTGCGTCCAGATAGACCCTGGGCAGAATTTTGCGGGCTTCGGCGGCATCCTGCGGCAAAAAGTCGCCCACTTCAACCATATTGCCCATGCCCCGGGCACGGGGCGCAACGCGCAGGGCCGCAGAGCCCTGATGGTGCTCCTTGCCCATTTCGCGGTCAAAGACGGCTGCCGCTTCGGCCTCCTTGCGCACGGTTTCGCGCAGCACAACCTGCGGATTGCCCGCGCGGGGGCTGATGCCGTATTCGCGCTGCATGCGTTCCAGCAGAACGTCCAGATGCAGCTCGCCCATGCCGGAAACCATGCGAGAGCCCGTGTCGTCATCCAGCCGGGCCAGCAGGGTGGGGTCTTCTTCCGTATAGCGCGCCAGCGCTTCGTCCAGAATCTTGCCTTCGTCCGCATTGCGGGGTTCCAGCGCGAGGGTGATGACGGGCGCGTAGGCATCTATGCTTTCCAGCGCAAGCTGCCGTTCGCGGGCGGTATAGGTTTCGCCCGTATGCCCGCGCAGGCCTACCACGACCACGATTTCGCCCGCCTCGGCGCATTCCACCTGCTCCCGCCTGTCGGCATGGGGGCGGTAGATGCGGCCCAGACGATCGTCCTTGCCGCTGGCGGTATTGCGCAGACTTTCACCCTCGTGGATGCGCCCCGCGTACATGCGTACAAAGGCCAGCTTGCGGCCGTTTTCCATGAGCACTTTAAAAACCAGCGCCGCAGCGGGGGCATTGGGAGTTGCCTCCACGATGATTTCGCGACCTTCGGCATCGTGCCCCACCGGGGCCGGAACATCTGCGGGCGAGGGCAGCAGGGCGCACACGGCATCAAGCACGGGCTGCACGCCCATGTTGCGCAGGGCCGATCCGCAGAAAACGGGCGTGAGCGTGCGGGCCAGCGTGGCGCGCCGCAGGGCGGCGTTGATGTCGGCCAGGGTGAAGGTGCCTTCCAGATAGGGTTCCACAAAGGCATCGTCCGCCTCGCCAAGCTTTTCCAGCAGAATTTCGCGCCAGGGGGCGGCGATGGCGGCTTCTTCTTCTGTAAAGGGCGCGCGGTGCACGGTCTGGCCCTGATCCGCCGGGTCAAAGGTCAGGCTTTGCTCGTTCACAAGGTCAAGCACGGCGCGGAAATCTTCGCCCTGTCCAAGGGGGATGGTCACGGCAACGGCATTGGTTTGCAGGCGCTGGCGCATGGCCTGGAGCACTGCCTCAAAATCCGCGCCCAAACGGTCTATCTTGTTGATAAAGGCGATTTTGGGAACGTTGAAATCTTCCGACTGCCGCCACACGGTTTCCGACTGCGGCTCAACCCCGCCCACGGCGCAGAACACGCCCACGGCCCCGTCCAGCACGCGCAGGGCGCGCTCCACCTCAATGGTGAAGTCCACATGGCCGGGGGTGTCAATGAGGTTGATGGTATTTTCGCCCCACTGGCAGGTGGTGCAGGCAGACATGATGGTGATGCCGCGCTCCTGCTCCTCCGGCATGTAGTCCATGGTGGCCGAGCCGTTGTGCACTTCGCCCATACGGTGGATTTTGCGGCTGTAGAACAGCATGCGCTCGGAAAGCGTGGTCTTGCCCGCGTCGATATGGGCAATAATGCCTATGTTGCGGATATGCTTGATGCTGGGCATGGCTTTGCTCCCAAGGAGAGGTGTTTCTGAATGATTACGGCTTTTTCAGGCGCAGGGCAAGGCTGGCCGCCGCAGCTTCCCCATGCTGTGCGGGGAGGCTGGGCAGCCAGCTTGCAAAGAGCCTTTTTGCGAAGAATCAATTGAGGGCGGCGATGAACTGTGCGCCGCGCAAATGTTGCATAGAGCCGGATTACAGCAGCCCGAATGCCTGCCGCTGCACGCGGAAGAAATCGGGCGTGAGGCCGGGATGCAGCCAGAAGCCCTCGCAGCCAGGGGTGAGCGCGGGCGCGCCGCTGTAGGGGAATGGCCCGGTGCGGCGCTCGCGGCAATGCCCAAGGGCGGCCACGGGCGCAAGGTAGGTGGCGTCAGGGGTGAGGCGCAAGGAGGTGTCGAGCGCTGTTTCCAGAGCCTCGGCCTGCGCAAAGGCCAGCGCTTCAAGATCAAAGGCTTCGGGCTTGGGCAGGCACAGGATGGGCGAACGCCGCTCCTCATAGCAGGGAAGTTCCAGCGCACGCGCCGCCGCTCCCACGCCGTCCAGCTCTCCCCTGTGCAGCAGCACAAGCCGCCCCGGCCCTGGCTGGGTTTCTTCCAGCAGGGTGCAGAGGCCAGCGCTGTCCATAACAAAAATGTCTTCCACGCCTGCCAGCTCCAGCGTGACCAGAGCATTCCTGCTGGGCGCGCCGCCTACGCACACGGCCCCCACCAGGGGCACACCGCCAAGCAGGGCGGGCATGCAGGCCGCAGCAAGGCGGGCCGCAGCGGCGTATGCGGGCGTAAAGGCAATGACCGCCCAGGGCGCGGGATGCGCGATGGAGCGCCGCCAAAAGCCCAGATGCGCGTTGCGCACCTCGTTGCGCTGGCTGGTGGTGGACTCGCCAAAGTGCATGTGCGCCAGAGCTAGCCCCGTTTTGACTGCGGCGCGCAGGGGAGCAGGCGTGGCCTCATAGGCCGCTGCGGCGAGGTCATCGTCCAGCCGCGCGTCTTCGGCCCACTGGGGCCAGCTTACGACTGAGGGGGCTTCCGCCCCCATTCCCTGCCGGTTTTCGATATCAAAAATGGACATGGCGTTCGGCTCCGTGCTCAGTTTTCCTCGCCCAGATTCTGCCCAAGCCATTCGTGCAGCTGTTCAAGCTGTGTTTCCACAGAGCGGGGCCCGGTGCCGCCGGGGGTTTCGCGGCGGCTTACAGCTGCGGCGTATTCCAGAATGGCAAAAACCGTATCGTCAATGCGCGGTTCAAGGCTCTGGAGTTCGCCAAGGCTGAGGTCTTCAAGGCCTTTGCCAGCCTTTTCGGCCATAGCCACGGCCTGGCCTGTGATGTGGTGCGCCTCGCGGAAGGGAATACCCTTGCCCACGAGGTAGTCCGCCAGTTCGGTGGCGTTGAGGAAGCCAGCCTTGCAGGCCTCGCGCATGCGGTCGGTGCGGAAGGTCAGTTCTTCCAGCATGCCCGCCATGAGGCGCAGCGATGCTTCAACTGTGCGGTCGGCATCAAGGAAACCTTCCTTGTCTTCCTGCATGTCGCGGTTGTAGGCCAGGGGCAGGCCCTTCATGACCGTGAGCAGGCCCGTCAGCGCGCCATAGACGCGCCCGGTTTTGCCGCGCATGAGTTCGGCCACGTCGGGGTTTTTCTTTTGCGGCATGATGGACGAGCCGGTGGAATAGCCGTCGGAAAGGCGCACAAAACCAAAGGCGGGGTTGGCCCAGAGGATGATTTCTTCGCACAGGCGCGAGAGGTGCATCATGATGGTCGAGCCGTCAAAAAGGGCTTCAAGCACAAAATCACGGTCAGAAACGGCGTCCATGGAGTTGCCGTAAATTTCTGCAAAACCCACTTCGTCCGCAACGCTCTGCGGGTCGAGAGGGTAGGTGGTTCCGGCAAGGGCCGCTGCGCCCAAGGGCGAAATGCGCACGCGCTCAAGGGTGTCTTCGAGCCGCATGGCGTCGCGGCGGAACATCCAGGCATAGGCCAGCAGGTGGTGGGCAAGGCTCACGGGCTGGGCCGGTTGCAGATGGGTGCAGCCGGGCAGGATGTCCGTCTTGTGCTCTGCGGCCTTGTCGGCCAGCACGGAGCACAGCAGGGCCGCGCGCTGACGCCAGGTTTCGAGGCGGTCAGCCACAAAGAGGCGGAAGGTCAGGCCCACCTGATCGTTGCGGCTGCGGCCGGTGTGCAGTTTTTTGCCCACATCGCCCACAAGCTCGGTCAGGCGCGCTTCAATATTCATGTGCACGTCTTCCAGCTCGGGCTTCCACACAAAATTGCCAGCTTCGATTTCTTCGCGCACACGGTCCAGACCGTTGACCAGAATCCGCGCCTCGCTCTGGCTGATGACTCCCTGGCGTCCCAGCATGCGGGCGTGCGCCTGTGACGCGCGGATATCCTGGGCGTAGAGCGCCCTGTCGTAGGATTGCGAATCCGTATACTGGGCCACGGCTTCCTTGGGGCCTTCGGCAAAGCGGCCGCCCCAGCTCTGGTTGGTCTTCATGGTCTGTCCGTTTTCTGTAAAAAATGAATCGGGGGAAGCCGCGTTGCTCGTGGCGAACGCCGCTTCCCCCGGAACCTGTCCCGTCAAATCTCTGCAAAACATGCGGCAATGCCGCCAATGGCCGAGCCCGGGATGGCGCAGGCTCCGGGGAAAGCGCCCGATATTTCACACCCCCGCATGCGGCCTTGAGAAGAGGGCAGCATGCGGGGCGTTTCAGTCTACTTGCCGAGCTTGCTCTGCACAGCGGCGTGCAGGCGCAGGCGCAGGCTTTTGAGGCGGATGAAGCCAGCGGCATCCTTGTGATCATAGTTGCCGCCTTCAAAGGTGGCCAGATCTTCGGAGAAGAGCGAGTTGGGGGAGGTGCGGGCCAGGGGCCACACGCCGCCCTTGTAGAGCTTGGCGCGCACGGTGCCGGTGACGCATTCCTGCGATTTGTCCATAAAGGCCTGCATGGTTTCGCGTTCGGGCGAATACCAGAAGCCGTTGTACACGCACTGGGAGTAGCGCACGGCCAGCATGTCGCGGATGCCGAGCAGTTCGCGGTCCATGCAGATGCCTTCGAGGTCGCGGTGCAGGGCAAACAGCAGGGTGCCAGCGGGGTTTTCGTACACGCCGCGACACTTCATGCCCACAAAGCGGTTTTCGACCATGTCGTCGCGGCCAATGCCGTTACGTCCGGCCATTTCGCTGAGGGTCTTGATGATGGCGGCGGGGGAGAGGCGCTGGCCGTTGACGGCCACAGGGTTGCCCTGCTCGAAATCCACGCTGATGATCTCGGGGGTGTCGGGCGCTTCTTCCACGGGCACGCAACGCTGATGGCACGAGGCGTCGGGCGCGCTGCCGGGATTTTCCAGCTCGCTGCCTTCAAAGCTTGTGTGCATCATGTTGGCGTCCATGCTGTAGCGCTTGGCTTCGCTGGAGATATGGATGCCGTGCTTTGCGGCAAAGGCCGTGAGGGCCGTGCGCGACATGAGATCCCATTCTCGCCAGGGGGCGATGACCTTGAGGTCGGGCGCAAGGGCGCTGACGGCAAATTCAAAACGCACCTGATCGTTGCCCTTGCCGGTAGCGCCGTGGGCCACGGCGTCCGCGCCTTCCTTGCGGGCGATGTCCACAAGGGCCTTGGCGATGAGCGGGCGGGCGATGGAGGTGCCCAGCAGATAGCGGTTTTCGTAGCGGGCAGCGCCGCGCATCATGGGGAATACAAAGTCCTTGGCCATTTCTTCACGCAGATCAAGCACGTATGCCTTGGAAGCGCCGGTCTTGAGCGCTTTTTCTTCCACGCCCGTAAGGTCTTCGGGCTGGCCCAGATCGGCGGTAACGGCAATGACCTCACACTTGTAGGTCTCAATGAGCCATTTAAGGATAACGGAAGTATCAAGCCCGCCCGAATAGGCGAGGACGACTTTTTTTACATTCTGCATGTGGTGCTCCCCTTGTGGATTCAAGGGAAAAATTATTGCGCAAAAAAAACTGCGAGGCAAGGGCTTTGTGCCCCCGGCATGCCGCCCGGGCAGGGTAAAGACCTCTGATTCAGGCCTGGCGGGCGCGCGGCGGCAGCACTGCAAGGCTGTGTATTCATTTGGCGGAAGGAAAAACTTGACTTTTATACCAGCTGTGGAATAAAAACAATCGTTTTATGCAAATCGGCGCGCCTGTGCCGCGTCATTACCTCTGATCTCCAAAATCCGCAGGAAAGTTCAATGCCCAAGCGTTCGGATTTACACAAAATTCTTGTCATCGGCGCGGGCCCCATCATCATCGGCCAGGGCTGCGAGTTTGACTACTCCGGTTCCCAGGCCGTGAAGGCCCTCAAGGAAGAAGGGTACGAGGTGGTGCTGGTCAATTCCAATCCGGCTACCATCATGACCGATCCGCATATGGCTGACGCCACCTATGTGGAACCCATCGAGCAGGAAACCCTTGCCGCAATCATCCGAAAAGAACGCCCCGATGCGCTCTTGCCTACGCTTGGCGGTCAGACGGCTTTGAACGCCGCTCTTGGGCTTGCCAAGAGCGGCGTTTTGGCGGAATGCGGCGTCGAGCTCATCGGCGCGCGCGCCGACGTGATTGAAAAGGCAGAAAGCCGCGAGCTTTTCCGTGAAGCCATGGAAAAGATCGGCCTCAAAATGCCTGCCAGCGGCATTGCCCGCACCATTGAAGAAGCGCGCCAGCTCGGCAACGTGCTGCCCTTCCCGCTAATCATCCGCCCGGCCTTTACGCTTGGCGGCACCGGCGGCGGTGTGGCCTACAACATGGAAGACCTGGAAGCCATTGCCGCCAGCGGCCTTTCGGCCAGCCCCACCTCTGAAGTCATGATCGAGCAGAGCGTGCTTGGCTGGAAAGAAATCGAAATGGAAGTGATGCGCGACGCAAAGGACAACTGCGTCATCATCTGCGCCATTGAAAACTTTGATCCCATGGGCGTGCACACGGGCGACTCCATCACCGTGGCCCCGGTGCAGACCCTCTCTGACGCCGAATACCAGAACCTGCGCGATGCCTCCATTGCCATCATGCGCGAAATCGGCGTGGAAACGGGCGGCAGTAACGTGCAGTTCGGCCTCAATCCGGCCAACGGCGAGATTGTGGTTATCGAAATGAACCCCCGCGTGTCGCGTTCGTCTGCGCTGGCCTCCAAGGCCACGGGCTTCCCCATTGCCAAAATCGCCGCCAAGCTTGCCGTGGGCTACACCCTTGACGAACTGCGCAACGACATCACCCGCGAGACCGTGGCGAGCTTTGAGCCCGCCATCGACTACTGCGTGGTGAAGATCCCGCGCTTCACCTTTGAAAAGTTCCCCGGCGCCAAGGACGAGCTCACCACCGCCATGAAGAGCGTGGGCGAAGCCATGAGCATTGGCCGCACCTTTAAGGAAGCCTTGCAGAAGGGCCTGCGCTCCATGGAAATCGGCGCAACGGGCCTTGGCTACAGCTTCCGCTCCGAGCTGCCCGACCGCGAAACCATTCTTGAATCCCTGCACCGCCCCAACTCCAAGCGCATTTTTTCGCTGCGGCAGGCCATTGTGGCAGGCATCAGCGAAGAAGAAATCTTTGCGGTTTCCGCCATTGATCCCTGGTTCATCCGCCAGGTGCGCGACATTGTGGAGATGGAAAAGCGCATCAGCAATTTTGGCCTTGCCAACGACATGACCACGGCCAACGCCGCTCTTGCCGACATGCTGCGCGAAGCCAAGGAATACGGCTTCTCCGACCGCCAGCTGGCGGAAATGTGGAAGATGCCCGAGGCAGACATTCGCCGCATGCGCAAGGAAATGCACGTGGAACCCACCTACTATCTGGTGGATACCTGCGCTGCGGAATTTGAGGCCTACACCCCCTATTTCTACTCCACCTATGAGCGTGGCGAAGAAATCAAGGTGGAAGACCGCCGCAAGGTGCTCATTCTTGGCGGCGGCCCCAACCGCATCGGTCAGGGCATCGAGTTTGACTACTGCTGCTGCCACGCCTCTTTCGCCCTGCGCGATGCGGGCGTGATGGCCATCATGGCGAACTCCAACCCCGAAACCGTTTCCACAGACTACGACACCTCGGACAGGCTCTATTTTGAGCCGCTGACCTTTGAGGACGTGATGAACATTGTGGAAAAGGAAAAGCCCGAAGGCGTCATCGTGCAGTTCGGTGGTCAGACCCCGCTGAACCTTGCCGTGCCGCTCATGCGCGCTGGCGTGCCCATTCTTGGCACCAGCCCGGACGCCATTGACCGCGCCGAAGACCGCGAACGCTTCCAGGCGCTCATTGAAAAGCTTGAGCTGCTCCAGCCGCCGAACGGTACGGCCATGAGCCTTGAAGACGCGCTTGAAGTGGCCGAACGCATCACCTACCCCGTGGTTGTGCGGCCCAGCTACGTGCTCGGCGGCCGCGCCATGGCCGTGGTGTACGACGCCGCAGAACTGAAGGATTACTTCCATGTCCAGGTGCCGCAAAAGCCGGAACACCCCATCCTCATCGACAAGTTCCTTGAACATGCGGTGGAAGTGGACGTGGACGCGCTTTCGGACGGCAAGGAAGTGTACGTGGCGGGCATCATGGAACACATCGAGGAAGCTGGCATCCACTCCGGCGACTCGGCCTGCGTGCTGCCCTCGTACTCGCTTTCTTACGACCACGTGGCCCGCATTGCGGTGCAGGCCGAGGCCCTTGCCCGCGAACTCAAGGTCGTGGGCCTGATGAACATCCAGTTTGCCATCAAGGGCGATGATATCTATATACTGGAAGTAAACCCGCGCGCCTCGCGCACCGCGCCCTTTGTGTCCAAGGCCACGGGCGTTCCCCTGCCTTACCTGGCAACCCAGGTGATGCTGGGCAAAACGCTTGAGGAACTGGACCCCTGGAGCATGCGCAAGGGCGGATTCACCTGCGTCAAGGAAGCTGTGCTGCCTTTCCAGCGCTTCCCCGGCGTGGACGTGATTCTCGGACCCGAAATGCACTCCACCGGCGAAGTCATGGGCATGGGTTCCAACTTCGGCGAGGCCTTCCTCAAGAGCCAGCTTGGCGCTGGTCAGGTGCTGCCGCAGGGGGGCAAGCTCTTCCTGTCGGTCAACGACCGCGACAAACCCTATCTGCCCGAAGTGGCGGATATGTTTGCCAAGCTTGGCTTCCACCTGCTGGCAACGCGCGGCACGGCTGCCGTGCTGCGTGAGCACGGGCTTGAAGTGGAAGAGGTGCTCAAGGTTTACGAAGGGCGGCCCAACATTGTGGATCTGCTCATCAATCATGAGGTGGCTCTGGTCATCAACACGGCTTCGGGCAAGCATACGGCCAGGGATTCCAAGGCCATTCGCCACGCGGCCCTGACATACAAGGTTCCTTACTGCACCACCATCGCCGCAGCGCGCGCCACGGCCACGGCCATTGGTTCGCGGCGGGCAGAGACCCATGTGGAAAGTTTGCAGGAATACTACGCGCGGGAAGCGCGGGGGTAAGTTATGAAAGCATTGCTGGTGCTGGAAGACGGATTCACGTTGGAAGGCAAATCCTTTACCGGAGATTTTGAAACCGGCGGTGAAGTGATTTTCACCACGGGCATGACTGGTTATCAGGAAGTGCTCACCGACCCCTCCTACTACGGGCAGATGGTCTGCATGACCTATCCGCTGGTGGGCAACTACGGCATTTCCGAGGCTGACATGGAATCGGCCCGCGTGCATTGCAGCGCCTTTCTGGTGAAGGAATGTTGCAAGCAGCCCTCCAACTGGCAGTCTGTCATGGCATTGCCCGCCTTTTTGCAGAAGTTTGATACGCCAGGCATGGAAGGGCTGGATACCCGCGCCCTGACGCGCCACCTGCGCATCAACGGGGCCATGCGCGGCATGATTTCCACCAGGGAGCTGAATCCCGCTGCCCTCAAGGAAAAAGTGCTTGCCCAGCCCACCATGAAGGGCCGTAACCTCGTGCCCTTTGTGGCAGCGCAGGAACCCTACGCATGGTTTGACAACCAGCCGCAGAAGGTCGCTCTTGGCGCAGACGGCGCCTACGCTTGGCGCGGCACGGGCCTGCCCCTGCTGGTGTATGATTATGGCATCAAGTGGAACATTCTGCGCCGCCTGTGCGAAGCGGGTTTTGAACCCCTTGCCGTGCCGCCGAACTTCAGCGCAGCGCAGGCCAAGGCCAGCGGAGCCAAGGGCGTGTTCCTTTCCAACGGCCCCGGCGACCCGGCGACCCTGACTGCCGAAATTGCTCTGGTGCGTGAACTCGTGGGTTCGTTCCCGGTCACGGGCATTTGCCTTGGGCATCAGCTTATCGGTCACGCCCTTGGCGGCACCACCGACAAGCTCAAGTTCGGCCACCACGGCTGCAACCACCCGGTCAAGGATCTGACCACAGGCCGCATCGAAATCTCGTCGCAGAACCACGGTTTCCATGTGGTGCTGGACGGTGTGAACGATGTGGAAGCCACGCATATCAACCTGAACGACAACACGCTTGAAGGCCTGCGTCACAAGACCCTGCCTGTCATGAGCGTGCAGTACCACCCCGAAGCGGCGGCTGGCCCCCGCGATGGGCAGTACCTTTTTGGCCGCTTCCGCCAGCTTATAGGCGAGGCCGCAGGAGCGTAGGGCTGATTGCCCTGCAGCCAGCATATAAAATACAAAGGCGCGCCGTGCGCCACCGTGAATGAAAACCCGGCTGTTTGCATAAGACAGCCGGGTTTTTCGTACTTGATATCTCGGCGGTGTTTTGGGTAAACTGCAATACAAGCTAAGGGCCATGCCCCGATAATTCTTGCCGCTGGTGCATTCCGTCCATGCGGCTGGCTGCCGCACAAGCGGTATTGCAGAGGGTTCTTCAACTCAAGGAGCATATCGTGAAAAAGTCGGTTTTGTGTCTGGCCTTGAGCCTTGCACTTGTTCTGGCATTCGCTCCGGTTCGCGCTGCCGAAAATACGCCCGAGCCCGAAAATTCCAAGGCGAACCCTGTGGATCAGTTTACGGGTGCCGCGTGGCAAAAAACTCCCGAAGCTGAAAAGCTCGCCTTTCTTTTCGGTGTGGAAACAGCGATCACCGTTGAGTACTTTGTAAATGGAAAAATCGCGGAAAAAGCGACCAAGGAAGGCAAGCGTCCGGTGTACACGCTTTCACCCTTTGAAAAGGGCTGGATGAAGGCCTTCAAGGGTGTGAACCGCGCGGAAGTCGCCAAGATGGTGGACGCGTGGTATACGGCAAATCCGCAGCAGCTTGACCGCCCCGTCATGAGCGTGATCTGGCGCGAAATCATTGAACCCCGCCTGAACGCCAAGTAATAGCAAAATCCGCTACGCGGTTTTTTCAGGAGAGAAAATATGAAAAACTTGTTGATAATCACGTTGCTGGCCGCCTTGTTTGTCAGCGGCATCGGTTGCACCAATATGAGCAAGACCCAGCAGGGTGTTGCCAGCGGCGCGGCCCTTGGCGCGCTGGGCGGTGCCGGCATTGCCGCCATAGCCGGTGGATCCGCTGCCTGGGGCGCTCTGGCTGGCGCGGGCGTGGGCGCTCTGGCTGGCGGCATAGTCGGGCACGAGCAGAGCAAAAAAGCCTGGTAAGGCCTGTTGCCCAACTGCATTTGCGGCCTTGCGCCGCATGAGACTGCACTCTTCAGGCGGGCTGTACCAACGGCCCGCTTTTTCATGAACAAAGGATGGTGTCATGACCCTAAGCCTTCATACGGTCTTTTTCAGCCCAACTGGCAGCAGCCGCCGCATTGCGCAAGAAACAGCCCGTGTTCTGGAGCAGGAACTGGCGCAGAATATGGCACTGGCGCGTGACGATGACTGGGACTGGACCTTTCCTGAAGGGCGGGCGGCAGCCCGCACGCCTGGGCCGGAGGATGTGCTGCTTTTTGCCTTTCCGGTCTATGCCGGGCGGATTCCCCAAGTGCTGATGGAGCCGCTGGCAAGGTTGGCAGGGCATGGCGCACGCGCAATTCCGCTTGCCGTGTACGGCAACAGGCACTATGACGATGCCCTGCTTGAAGCGGTTGATCTGTTTGTAGCCAACGGTTTTTCCGTTCCTGCGGCAGCGGCCTTTGTGGCAGAGCACAGCATGACGGCAAAGATCGGGGCAGGCAGGCCTGATGCACAAGATATGGCCGCGATTGCGGATTTTGCCCGCAACGCAGCCAGCGTCATCTCCCGTGGAAAAAGCGCAATTGCGGCTGTGCCCGGCAACCGCCCTTACAAGGCGCTGCCCCCGGCGGCGGATATTCGGCCTCAGACCCTTGATTCATGTACGCAGTGCGGCTTGTGCGTCAGCGTGTGCCCGGTGCGCGTGATTGATGCCGACAATGCCGCGCAGGTGGCGCAGGGCTGTTTGCGTTGCTGCGCCTGCGTAAAAATCTGCCCGGAACAGGCAAAGTATTTTGACAATCCGCATGTGGACAAAATCGTTGCCATGCTTGAAGGCAACTGCCGTGAACGGCGTGAACCAGAGGTGTTTTTTGCCGCAGCGGGCAAAATGTAAGCAGGTGTGCCCGACCCGGGCAGGTCGATTGCCCGCCGCGCTGCGCGGGTCGTGGAGGCTCACATAAAAAGCCAGTTCAGAACCATGCGTTCTGAACTGGCTTTTTATGTATCTGCTGGCAGCAGGACAAACTCCCTTGGGGCATTGGCCCTGCAACCAGATGGATTTTTCTTGTTCTCTTGCTGGCCTGCGCCAGGATTTGCCTATTCCGGCTGCGGCGTATCCACCACGGCGTCCATGTCGACCATTTGCCCGATGGTGCCAGCGGCAAAACCGCCGAACAGCGCGTTGGCCATTTCCTGGTCATAGCGCGGGTCGTTGGCAAGTTCCTTGGCAGACTGCACAATATCCTTGCCCTTTCTGAAAGGCCGGTCGCAAATCATGGCGGCGAAAGAGTCGGCTACCGCGGCAAGGCGTCCAACCTTGGTGGTCTGGTTGCCCTTGGTGTGCTGGGGATAGCCGGAACCGTCGAGCCGTTCGTGGTGCTCAAAGCAGGCGCGCAGCAGTTCGTCAAAAGACACTTCCATCTTCTGCATCAACCGGACGCCCACAATGGGATGGGGAATAATTTTTTCCCTTTCTTCCTGTTTCAGCGGGCCAGCCTTGCTGAGCAGGAAAGGGGGAACCTTGCACATGCCCACATCATGCAGCAGCATGGCAACAGCAATGCGGTCCATGTCTTTGCGGCGGTATTCGCCAGTGCCCTGCAACCATATCCACAGGCCCACAATCATGCTGTTGATGGAATGCCGTGCAAGATTGTTTTTGCGAAACAGACGGCGCACGAATGTGTTGATGTGGTGTTTGTCGCTCCACAGGTACTCAGTAACAACCATGACATCGCGGTACAGCGGTTCAAAGAGCGCCTTGACGGGCTGCTCAAAAAAGTCGCTGCAGCGCATGAGCAGTGCGCGGATGCAGATATCTGCGATTTCCGCTTCCTTGAGGTTGTTGTCCTGCAACACAAGGTCAAGCTGCTTGACGATGTGGCGCGAGTATATGGGGTGGTCGGAGCGCGAAACAAAAAGGTCGCCCTCCGCGCACAACTGCGCCACTTCGTCCACCTGTTCGCTGGTCAGGCGGCTCCCCTTGACGCAGTAGGGAGCCAGCACCGCGATATCTTCACGAAACCTGAACAGATCTACCGGAGGCCGGAACTTGGGAAAGCTCGACAGGATTTCGCCGCTGATCTGATAATATTCCTCGTTGATGTTCATGGGAACATCAAGAACTTTCCTTTGCTCTGCGGCCATGAGCTACTTCCAGTAAATTTTGACAAGGTTTGTGCCACGGGGGGTAGCGGAAGACCCCTTGACCTGACCAGCGGTGATAACCGCGCAGTCGTCAGGTTCAAAATCCGGGCTGTTATGGATAAAGCTTTCGGCCCGGATAAGGTGGCTTGGTTCTTCCTGCGGATTTTCCACAAAAACAGGTCTCACGCCCCAGACAAAGTTGAGCGCCTTGATGGAAACCGGGTCAGGCGTGAGCGCATAGATGCTTTGCGGGGGGCGGCGGGCAGAGACCTGCCGGGCCGAGCTGCCCGAAAGACTGTGCGACACGATGGCCTTGGCCGAAGCCTTGTCTGCCAGCAGGCAGGCGGAGTAGGCCAGAAATTCGGGTATGCCCTTGTCGCTGTCCGGCTCTTCAAGCTTGCGGTTGAGCAGCAGCAGGCGTTCGGCTTCGTCCGTGATGCGGCGCATGTAGCGCACCGTTTCAACGGGGAAGTTGCCCATGGCGGTTTCTTCCGAAAGCATCACGCAGTCCGCGCCGTCAAGCACGGCATTGGCCACGTCTGTGGTCTCCGCGCGGGTAGGGGCAGGGCTGTTGACCATGGAGAGCAGCATCTGCGTGGCAACAATAACCGGCTTGGAGGCCTTGTTGCAGGCGCTGATGATGCGCTTTTGCAGCGCGGGCAGAAGGGGCAGGGGGCATTCCACGCCAAGGTCGCCGCGAGCCACCATGACGACGTCTGTCTCGCGCAGAATTTCTGCAAGGTTGTCCACGGCGCTCTGCCGTTCAAGCTTGACGACCACGGGCAGGTTTTTGCCGGCAGCGGCGATAAGCTCCTTGGCTTCGCGCACGTCGTCCGCAGTCTGCACGTAGGAGATTGCCACCGCGTCCACGCCAAGCTTGAGGCCGTCCGCAAGGTCTTTTTTGTCCTTTTCCGTCAGGGCGCGCACCTTGGTGGCCTTGCCGGGCAGGGCCAGACCCTTGCGCGAGGTGACGATGCCGGAGTTGTCCGCCTTGAGCATCACGAGGCCGTCCGCGCGGCACTCGGTAACCACAAACTGGAGCCCGCCGTCGGCCAGCACCATGCGGTCGCCGGGCTCGAGGCTTTCGAGGATCACATCGTGGTCAAAGGGCAGATAGGGGAAATCGTCCACATGGCGGTCGCTGGGGCCGAGCAGCAGCTCCATGCCCTTGGTGACGGTTATGCTGGTTTCGGGCAGCACGCCAAGGCGGATTTTAGGGCCGGAAAGATCCTGCATGATGGTGATGGGCCGCCCGAGGGCCGCTTCCACCTCACGGATGCTCTGGATGATGGCAACAAAGTCCGCTGCACCGCCATGCGAAAAATTGAGGCGAAATACACTGACCCCGGCCTCGGCCAGTTCGTGCAGTTTTTCTTTGCTGTTGGAAGCGGGACCGATAGTAGCGACAATTTTCGTTCTCATATCTGTTCCTTTTGGCTGAAACCGGTGGCGCAAGGGCGCGAAAGTACAAAATTTACAGTTCCGGCTTGATCCAAATAGTCTTGGTTTTCCCGCATATTGTCAAGGCATTCGGCGCGAAAGCGTTGAAACCGTGCCCATGTTGTCCCCCTGTTGGCTTTTTGCTTCTGGCGGCAGTGACGGGTTTTATTTTTTTGCGTGCATTCCCTGAGGGTGGCAGTGGTAACCTGCCACTTTTTACCACCGCAAAAACAGGCAGAAACTGGAGGGCTGATCGCCTGATAATTCGCAGATAAAGCCAATTTTGCGACTTTGCTTGACACGGGGTGGGGCTTGGGGCATAAGTGGGAAAAAGTGGTAACAAGTAGTAAGAAGTGGGAAAAAGTGAAAAAACTGTTCACAAAAAGCCTTTCCCGCAGCCTAGACCCCAAGGGGCGACTCATGCTGCCGCCGGAATACCGCGAAGGACTCTGCGCGGACGGCGGCTCTGGGACGTTTTGGCTTACTGCTTTTTACGGACGCCTGGTGGCCTATCTGCCCGCCGACTGGGACATGGTTACAGAACAGCTTGGCAGTATCCCCATGCCCTCACCAAGGCTTTCGCACTTCAAAACAAAGGTTATGGGCCTTGCCCAGGAGCTTGAACCCGATGCCCAGGGGCGGGTGCGCATTCCGCAGGTGCTGATGCGCGAGGCTGGTTTGCACAAGGATGCAATGCTTGTGGGCATGCTGAACAAATTTGAAATCTGGGATCAGGAACGCTTCAATGCCCTCCAGCTTGAGGATGTGTCCGACGAGCTTTCCGGGCTTGGCATAACTCTCAGTCTATAGGCCGCACCATGACGGAAATTTTGGATAATATCGCAGAGCCCGTGCGGCACGTGCCGGTGCTTCCGGCGGAAACGCTGGAGGCTCTTGCGCCCCGCGCCGGGGGCCGCTACCTGGACGGCACCCTTGGTATGGGCGGCCATGCTTCGGCAGTGCTCGGCACCGCCAGCGACATTGAACTGTGCGGCCTCGACCGGGACGAAGACGCCATGGCTCTTGCGCGTCAGCGGCTGGCCCCCTTTGGCGACCGCGCTCATATTTTTCATTGCAATTACAGCAATTTTTCCGATGCGCTGGCAGAACTGGGCTGGAACAAGGTGGACGGGGCGCTGCTGGATATCGGCGTGTCTTCGCTTCAGCTTGACGAAGCCGAACGCGGCTTCAGCTTTCACGGCGATGGCCCGCTTGATATGCGCATGGATCAGAATTCCGGCCAGCCATCGGCCTGGCACTGGGTCAACCGCGAGAGTTTTGCAAAGCTCAAGGAATGCATTGCCATGCTGGGCGAAGAACCCCAGGCCGGGCGCATTGCCCGCGTGATTGTGGAATCGCGCCAGAAGGCCAGCATAGACACCACCGCAGAACTGGCGGCCCTGGTGGAAAAGGCCTATCCCGCCGCATGGCGCGCCAAGGCCCGGCGTCATCCAGCCACGCGCACCTTTCAGGCCTTGCGCATGGCCGTTAACGACGAGCTGGGCGAACTGCGGCGTTTTCTTGATAACATTCTGGCTTATCTGCCCATCGGCGGCAGGCTCGCCATCATAACGTTTCACTCGCTTGAAGACCGCATGGTCAAGCAGGCCATGCGTCATTGGGCAGAAGGCTGCCGCTGCCCGCGCCATGTGCCGGTATGCGTGTGCCATCACCAGCCCGAAGTGCGCATTCTGTTCAAAAAGCCCGTGACCGCCACGCCCGAAGAGCTGGCCGTCAACCCTCGCTCCAGCAGCGCCAAGCTGCGCGCTGTGGAAAAAATAGCCGAGGCGACCGGATCATGAAGCGCAATACAACCATGAACCAGCCCCATGGGGGCAGGGGATGGCTTCTGGCGCTGGTTCTGGGGCTTCTGAGCTGCATGGTCATGGGCCTTGTGCTGGTGTGGAGCAACATTGAGCGCATGGACACAACCTATTTCATCAATATTCAGCAAAATACCGTTCGCGAACGGCGCGCCCTGAGGGCCAAGCTTGAAGTTGAGCGCGAACGGCTGCTTTCTCCCTATGAACTGCGGCGCAAGGCAGATGAGTTCGGTATGCGCGAACCCAAGCCCGGCCAGATTCGACGTATGGAACTACAGTAAAAACTCCGGAACGCCCCAATGCCTGACCAGTTAATGCTCAGGCCCGGAAAAAGCCCGGCGTCATCACGGCGACGCCCAGTTTGGAAACGCCATGTTCAAACTCAGCTCTCGCAAGCGCAATGTGTCCAGCTCTGGCCCTGCCCGCGCCACCAAGCCGCAGACCGCCCGCAACCTTGCCTCTTCAAGCAAGGATGTGAGTTCTCCGGCCTGGATGGGTAATGTGGACTGGGGCCGCGCCCGCATCAAGATCGTTGTGTGCATATTCTGTACGCTGTGGGTCGGGTTGTGGGGGCGCGCATGGTACCTCCAGATGATGGAGGGGCCGCGCCTTGCAGAGCGCGCGCGCCGTCAGCATACGGCAACGGAGCTGGTCACCGGGCGTCGCGGCATGATCTTTGACCGCAATGGTCAGGTGCTGGCCCGCAGTGTGGAAGCAAAATCCATTTACGCCCGCCCGCAGGACATCACCGATTTTCAGGCCATGGCCAACACCCTTGGCCCCATTCTGGGCATGGAGCCGCAGAAGCTTTATGACGAGCTGGCGCAGACCAAGCGCCGCTTTGTCTGGCTGAAGCGCAAGGTGGATGACTATACCGCCGAGGCCGTGCGCAAGGCCAACATTACCGGCATAGGCCTGAGCAAGGAATATGACCGCGTTTATCCCTTCAAGCACATGGCCGGGCAGCTTCTCGGCTTTGTGGGCCTTGACGACAAAGGCCTTGAGGGCATTGAGCGTTCGCTCGATGCGCGCCTTGGCTGCATTCCCACGCGCCAGATTGTGCAGCGCGACGCCATGGGCCGCCGTTTTTATCTGCACGAGGAAGGGCAGAGCGAGCCGGTGGGGCAGGATCTGACCCTCACCATCGACATGCAGATCCAGTTTTTTGTTGAAGAAGCCGTGGCGCGTACCGTGCGGGAATATGATGCCCGTTGGGGCGGGGCGCTGGTGGTGGATGTTGCCTCTGGTGAAATCATGGCCTGGGCGCAGTATCCTTTCTTCAATCCCAACAACTACAAGGATTTTTCGCCGCTCGTTTACCGCAACAGGCTGGCTGCCGATGCCCTGGAACCGGGTTCCACATTCAAGCCCTTTGTGATGGCCGCAGCCATTCAGGAACGCAAGGTCACGCCCAATACCCTTATCGACTGCGAAGGCGGCAAGTGGGTGACCAAAAACTTCACCATCCGCGACACTTCGCGGCAGGGCACATTGCCTGCGGCCAAGGTGCTGCGTTATTCGTCCAACATCGGCATGGCAAAGATCGGCCTGTCCATGGGCGCTCCCACCTTCTACAAGTATATGCATGCGCTGGGCTTTGGGCAGCGCACGGGCGTACCCGTGTCTGAAAGCCGGGGCATCCTGCGCGCCCCGCGTGACTGGAGCGAAGTGGACATCATGTCCACCTCGTTTGGCCAGAGTATTTCGGTGACGGGCCTCCAGATGGCGCAGGGCTACCTGACCCTTCTCAACAACGGCGTGTACAAGCCCCTGCGCCTCACGCGCGAAGACGGCGCGGTGGATGAAGTGCGCCCCCGCATTTATTCTGAAACGGCCGTGCGCGAAGTCATGCACATGATGCGCGATGTTGTTGAAGAGCCTGACGGCACAGGCAAGCGCGCCCGTGTGGACGGCATTGACGTGGGCGGCAAGACCGGTACGGCTCAGAAGGCCGACCATAGGTCGGGCACTTACGGCAGCAAGCGTCTTGCTTCGTTCGTGGGCTTTTTCCCTGCAGAGAAGCCCAAGTATTTTGTGATGGTCATGGTCGATGAACCTTCGCGCAACCAGTACGGCGGCGTGGTGGCAGCACCCGTGTTCAAGGAAGTAGCCTCCCGCATGGTGTCGTACACGGGCATGTTTAACGAAACCAAGGTGGCGGAAGCGGATAAAAAAGCCTCCGAGGGTGAAGGCCCGGCCACCAAGACCCGTCAGCGTGGCCTCAAGCTTGCCGCGCTGGAGGTTCCCTATGCCACCGACACCAGAAAGCTGGCCCCGCCGCAACAGGCCGAAGGCATGCGTTTGCCGGGGCATCTGGCCAAGGCCAGCAGCAAGGTGCCGGACGTGATGGGCAAATCTGTGCGCAATGCGGTTGAACTGTTTGCCCGAGCGGGCGTTGTGCCTGAACTCAAAGGATCCGGCAGCAGGGTGGTCAAGCAGACCCCTGCCCCCGGAGTAGCCTGGCCTGAAGAAGGCAAGGACATCGAATATATTCTCTGGCTTTCCGAACGGTAAGAACGGCAGGTTGCTTCCGGCTGGCGCACGCATCGCGCGCGGGGTTGCGGGTTGAATTGCGCGCGCCGCCGGGACTAAATTGGGGCATTTGCCCCGGTTATGCAGTGAGGTTGATATGGAACGGGAATTTGCAGCCCTTCTTGAACAGTGCAGACGCGGCGGTATTGAAGTGCGCGTCGATTCTCGTCAGGTCAATTCCGGCGATATCTTTGTTGCCGTGCCTGGCGTTAACGAAGACGGGGCGCGTTTTATTCCCGCCGCAGTAGCCGCAGGGGCTTCCATTGTCGTTTGCCGCCCCGGCGGAGCGGAAGAAGCCGCTGCACTTGCAGGCGGCTGCCGCGTTCTGCACCATTCCGACCCGCGCGAGGGGCTCTGGCGTCTGGCGGAGGCCCGCTGGCGCACCAGCGAACTGCCGCTCAAGATCGTGGGCGTCACAGGCACCAACGGCAAGACCACCTGCTCCTATCTGCTCGAACAGCTCTTTGCGCAGGCCGGGCACAAGCTTGGCGTCATGGGCACGGTCAGCTACCGCTGGCCCGGCCATGCGGAAGCTGCGCCCCTCACCACGCCCGACGCCCTGAGCGTGCACGCCATGCTGGCCGCCATGGCCAAGGCAGGCGTGGACGTGGCGGTGATGGAAGTGTCCTCCCATGCCATTGACCAGCAGCGCGTCTGCGGCGTGCCATTTTCCGGCGCAGCCTTTACCAATCTGACGCAGGATCATCTGGATTATCACAAGAGCATGGAAAGCTACTTCCAGGTCAAGGCCCGTCTGTTCCTGGAACTGCCCCGGCCCGACAAAGCCATGGCTGTCAACGCCGATGACCCCTGGGGCCGCCGCCTGCTGGAACTGTGCCCCACGGCGCTTTCCTTCGGCTTGCAGAAAGGCGCGCTGAACAAGCGTCACCTCTGGGGTGAACTGCTTTCTGCCGGAACGGACGGCTGCCACATGCGCATGCATCTTGAGGGCATCAAGTGGGAACTTCGCTCGCCTCTGGTGGGCGCGTTCAACGCCTCCAACCTGCTGGCCGTGCAGGCCGTTGCCCTTGAGATGGGCATTGAGCCTGAGGCCTTCAAATCTCTTGAAAGTTTTACAGGTGTGAGCGGGCGGCTTGAACGTGTGGAAAATCCCCAAGGATTAAATGTATTTGTAGACTATGCTCACACGCCGGACGCTCTGGAAAACGTTTTGCAGGCCCTGCGGGGGGCTGGATTCAAACGCGTTGTTACTGTATTTGGCTGCGGCGGCAATCGCGACCGCACCAAGCGTCCCCTCATGGGCGAGGCCGTTGCCCGCTGGTCTGACGTGGCAGTGCTGACCTCCGACAACCCGCGTTTTGAAGAGCCGGAGGCCATTTTGCAGGATGTTCTGCCCGGCTTGAAATCCGCCCGCGAAGTTGTGGTTGAGGTTGATCGACGCGCGGCTACCATCAAGGCGCTGAAAATGCTCGGCAAGGACGATGCATTGCTTATTGCAGGCAAGGGCCATGAGGATTATCAGATCATCCAGGGTGTCAAACACCACTATAGCGACCAGGAAGTAGTTAGGGAGTTTCTTCATTGCGACTGACCTACAATGAAATAGCGGCCCGTCTGGGCCTGAGCGCCCTTGAGAGCGACTTTGCGCTGACCGCCGCAGTGACGGACAGCCGCGAGGCAGCGCCCGGGGCTCTCTTTGTCTGCATCCCCGGCAGCAGGGTGGACGGGCACGACTTTGTGCCTGCCGCCGTGGAACTGGGGGCTTCTGCCGTGCTGGCCTCCCGGGCGCTTCCCGGTGCTGGTGTGCCAGTGCTGGTGGTGGAAGATACGGTCAAGGCCCTTGGCAGCATCGCCGCCATGTGGCGCGACAAAACCACCGCCAAAGTAGTGGGCGTTACGGGCACTGCGGGCAAGACAACGCTCAAGGAAGTGCTGGCTCAGGTGCTTTCCGTGCGCGGCAAAACTGCCAAGAACGCCCTGAACAACAACAACCAGATCGGCATGCCCCGCGCCATGCTCGCCACTGACGGCGATGAAGATTTTTGGGTCATGGAGGCTGGCATCAGCCACGAGGGCGACATGGAAGAACTGTCGTCCGTCATGCGCCCTGACATTGGCCTTATACTTAACGTCGGCGCAGGCCATACCGAAGGCCTTGGCAGCAAGGGCGTGGCCTGGCACAAATCGCGCCTGCTCACCAATCTTGCCCCCAAGGGCATCGGCCTTGTGTGCGCCGATTATCCCGAACTTGTGCGCGAGGCCAGAGCCACCGGCGCAGAACTGCATTTCTTCAGCGCCACGGGCAGAGCCGTGGAATACCGCGCCTCATACGCAGGGCCAGCGCCCGCGAAGGCCGACAGCCGCGATGATGCCGCAACGGGTATGGACGCGCCGGACGACAGGCGCGGCCTGTACCACCTCTGGCTTGACGGCGCGCGTTGCGACGTGACCGCCCCTTTCAGGGGAGAGTACGGCGCGGAGAATGTTATAGCCGTTGCCGCAACCGCCCATCTGCTGGGCCTGAGCACTGCGGAAATTGCGCAGGGGCTGGCTCAGAGCGAGCTGCCCGTGCAGCGATTCAACCAGACGCGCGTGGGCAAGTGGCTGCTTATTGACGATACCTATAATGCCAACCCGCTTTCCATGCGACGTATGCTTGATGCAGCAGCAGAGCGGGCCGCTGGCAGGCTTTTTGTGCCTGTGCTCGGCGAAATGCTCGAGCTTGGGGCGCAGGCTGCGGCAGAGCACGAAGCCCTCGGCAAACACCTGGCTGAACTTAAACCCACGGCAGTATTCTGGAAAGGCGGCCACGGCGAAAATATCCGCGCCGGGCTGACCTGTGGGGGCTATACAGGGCCATGGTTCGAGGTGTATGACGCTGCGGCCTTTGCCGCTGCATGGGGCCAACTGACGGCCAATGCGTTTGCCGAAAACAAAACCGGCGGCGTGGCCCTGTTCAAGGGATCACGCGGCAACAGGCTGGAATGCCTGCTCCAGACCCTCACAGAGCCGGAGGCCGTGCGGGGCTGAGGCAATGATTAATAACGCCGCCTGCTGGAGCGTTGCATACTTGAAACAGGCCTTGGCGGGTTTTGCCGCTTTGAGCCGCTGATTCATGGTTTAACTGCTTTAAAGAACGGGCATAACGGTCTGCACACGACCAAAAGAACGGATTACGCTGCATGTTCTATAATCTCTTTGTCCCACTTACGTCCGAATGGACGGTATTCAACGTTTTTCGGTACATCAGCTTCCGCTCGTTGGCCGCGCTCATCACTGCTCTTGTGCTTTCGATTCTCATTGGCCCCCGTTTTATCGGCTGGCTCCGCAGCCTCAAATGCGGCCAGTATATTCACGAAGACGTTGCCGCCCACGCCTGCAAGGCCGGCACCCCCACCATGGGCGGCCTGCTCATGCTGTTTACGCTCACCGTCAGCCTCCTTTTGTGGTCTGACCTGACCAATCCTTATATCTGGCAGGCCTTTCTTGTTTTTGCAGGTTTCGGAGCCGTTGGCTTCTGGGACGACATCACCAAGTTGCGTCACCACAAAAACAAGGGGATTTCCGGCAGGTCCAAGATGGCGGGGCAACTGGTCATTGCCTGCGCAGCAATGGTGCTGCTCTACATTAATCCCGATTACAGCAGCAAGTTGACCATTCCTTTTCTGAAAGAAGTTACCTTTGATCTGGGCTGGTTTTATCTGCCCTTTGGCGTGTTTGTCATGGTGGCCTCTTCCAACGCCGTCAATCTGACGGACGGTCTGGACGGTCTTGCAATCGGGCCTTCCATTGTGGCTTGCCTCGTTTTTTCCATTTTCATCTATATCACGGGCAACGCCCGTTTTGCCGGATACCTGCTGCTGCCCTACATGCCCGGCGTGGGCGAGGTCACAGTGTTCTGCGCGGCGCTTGTGGGCGCGGGCCTTGGCTTTTTGTGGTTCAACGCCTATCCGGCCCAGGTATTCATGGGCGATGTGGGTTCGCTTTCGCTTGGCGGCGTGCTGGGCTATCTGGCCCTGCTGTGCAAGCAGGAACTTGTTCTTTCAGTGGTGGGCGGCCTTTTTGTGGCTGAAACGCTTTCGGTCATTCTGCAGGTCGGCTACTTCCGCTGGACAGGCGGCAAGCGTATTTTCCGCATGGCACCCTTACACCATCATTTTGAGCTCAAGGGCGTGCCTGAATCCAAGATCATCATCCGGTTCTGGATAACTTCCATCCTGTTGGGCCTTGTGGCGCTTTCTGTTCTGAAGCTGCGCTGAGGAGAGGGGATATGGCACTGGAGAAAAATCGCGGCAGACGTATTGAACCCGGCGAACTGGCAGTTGTTGTGGGCGCGGGCCGTTCCGGCCTTGCCGCCGCCAGACTGCTGCGGCGCGCCGGGGCGAGAGTTCGGCTACTGGACAGCAACCTCAAGGCGCTGGCCGGAAGGGAAGTGCTTGCCGCTGAACTTGCGGCCCTTGGCATTGACGTGCAGCTTGGCGAGCATTCTGCCGCGCAGTTTGCAGGCGCGGCCTTTGTGGTGCCCAGCCCCGGCATGCCTGTAGCCAGGCTTGCAGGGCTGGTGGACACCCAGGTTTCTGAAATCCTGGCCGAAATGGAACTGGCCTGGCGCTACCTTGACGATGAGCCTGTGCTGGCCGTAACCGGCACCAGCGGCAAAACCACCACGGCCTCTCTGGCTGCCGCCATGCTGCACGAGCAGGGTTATGCCGTGTTTTTGGGCGGCAACATCGGGACGCCGCTTTCGGAGTATGTTCTCGGCGGCAAAAAGGCCGATGTACTTGTGCTCGAGATTTCCAGCTTCCAGTTGCAGGCCTGCACCACTTTTTGTCCGCGCGCGGGCATTCTGCTCAACATCACGCCCAACCATCTTGATTACCATAAGGACATGGCAGAATACACCGAGGCCAAGTTCCGCCTGTTCCGCTGTCAGGACGAAGGCGATCTGGCTGTACTGGGCGAAGACCTGCAAGCGCTGTCTGACGCGCATCGCCTCAAGGCCCGCAAGGTTTTTGTAAAGGCCACTGACCGTTTTCCCACAAGTTGCCTCATGGGCGCGCACAACCGGATCAATGAAGAAGCCGCATGGCAGGCCTGCCGCCTTTTTGGCGTGACGGAAGCCAGCGCCACCAAGGCCGTTGAGCGCTTTCAGCCCTTGCCGCACCGTCTTGAACGTGTGCGCGAGCTTGGCGGCGTGCTCTACGTCAATGATTCCAAATGCACCACGGTTTCCGCCCTTCAGGTGGCGCTGGAGGCTTTTGAACGCCCTGTGCGGCTGCTCTGCGGCGGCAAGTTCAAAGGCGGCGATCTGGCCGGGCTTGCAGATCTGCTGCGCGCCAAGGTGCAGGAAGTTGTGCTTTTTGGGGCCAGCCGCGAGCATTTTGAAAAGGCCTGGCAGGGAATTGTGCCCATAAGCTGGCACGAAACAATGGAACCGGCAGTGCGTTTTGCCTCGGCAAATGCCAAAAGCGGCGATGTGGTGCTGCTTGCGCCCGCCACCTCCAGCTATGACCTGTATAAAAATTATGAACAGCGCGGCGAAGACTTCAAACAGATTGTGGGTAAACTGTCATGAAGAACATCTTCAGCGGTAAGGAAAAAGCGCCCAAGGTGAACAGCGCCATGGCGAGAGCCACGGAAGAAGGGCCGTTCGCGCCTTTTGACTGGTGGCTTTTCACCATCATGCTGATTATCCTTTCCATTGGTCTTGTGATGGTGCTTTCGGCCAGCGGCATCGTGGCGGAGCAGGTCAACGGCGACAAATACTTTTTCTTCAAGCGTCAGGTCATTTTTGCCCTCGCCGGCGGTGTTGCGCTGTGGAGCGCGGCCCTTCTGCCAAGGCACTGGCTGTACCGCATGCAGTATCCTGCGCTTTTTCTTGCGCTGCTTCTGCTGCTGGTGACGCTCTCGCCCCTTACCCCTGCCATCAACGGTGCAAAACGCTGGATTCCGCTGGGTTTTATCTCCATTCAGCCCATGGAATTCGTCAAAATTGCGCTGGCGCTGTATCTTGCGTATTTCATGAGTTCCAAGCAGGAACTTATCAAGACGTTCAGCCGGGGCGTCATTCCTCCCTTTGCCGTTACGGGGCTGTTCTGCTTTTTGCTGCTTTTGCAGCCTGACTTCGGCAGCGCCGTCGTTCTGGCAAGCATTCTTTTTTTCATGTGCGTGGCGGGCGGCACCCGTTTTGTTTATCTGTTCTTTTCAGTGGCGCTCGCATGCGGCGGCGCTATGGCGCTGGCCATTTCTTCGCCCTATCGTCTGCGCCGTCTGCTGGCCTTTCTTGATCCTTTTCAGGATGCGCACAACACTGGCTACCAGCTTGTGCAGTCGCTGCTGGCCATTGGTTCGGGCAGCTTCTTTGGCGTAGGCGTTGGCGCAAGCAAGCAGAAGATGTTTTATCTGCCTGAAGCGCACAACGACTTTATCATGGCCGTGCTTGCCGAAGAAATGGGTTTTGTGGGCGTAAGCGCAGTGATGATTCTGTTTGCCCTGCTTTTCTGGCGCTGCTACAAAATCATCATGGGCCAGCGCAATCTGCGCGACCGCTTTACCGCCTTCGGCATAACCACCATTCTTGCAATGGGTTCGGTCATGAATCTGGCCGTGGTCATGGGGGTTGCGCCGCCCAAGGGCGTGCCCATGCCCCTCATGAGTTACGGCGGCAGTAACCTTTTGGCCACCATGCTGTGCGTGGGCCTGCTCATGAACTTTTCAAGGACGGCGGACACATGGACAACATCATCCTGACGACCGGCGGCACGGGCGGGCATATCTTTCCGGCATTGGCTGTGGCAGAGGAATTGCGGCGTCGCAATCCCAATGCCAACCTGCTGTTTGTTGGCTCGCTCTACGGGCCGGAAGAAAGGCTGATGCGTCAGGCGGGCATTCCCTTTGAGGGTCTGCCTGTGCGCGGTCTTTTGGGGCGCGGCTTCAAGGCTGTGGGCGCAGGCGCGCAGATGGCCCTTGCCGTGGGCAAGGCCGTGGGCATTCTGCGCCGTTTCAAGCCTGATGTTGTGGCTGGATTCGGCGGGTATGCCGCATTTGCGCCCATGCTGGCCGCACGTATTCTTGGCGTGCCCGGCGTGCTGCACGAGCAGAACGCCATAGCCGGTGCCAGCAACCGTTTTCTGGCGCGGCTTGCGTGGCGCGTGTGCATTTCGCTGCCCAACACCAGCGGCTTTGACATGAAAAAATGCGTGTTTACGGGCAACCCTGTGCGGGCGGCCGTAAGCGCGGTGGGGCAGGTGGATCGCCACCGGCAGACGCGCCGTCTGCTTGTCATGGGCGGTTCGCAGGGCGCGCATGCGCTCAATGCCTTTATGCTTGAAAATCTGGCGGAATTTCGCGGCGCCGGGGTGGAGATTCGCCACCAGACCGGCATAACCGATGAGGGCAGTGTGCGCGCGGCCTATGTGGCGGCGGGTTATGCCCCCGAATGTGTTTCCGCTTTTATAGACGACATGGCCGGGGCCTATGCCTGGGCCGACGTGGCCCTGTGCCGCGCCGGGGCAAGCACTGTGGCGGAGCTTTGCGCCGCAGGCCTGCCCTCGGTTCTTGTGCCTTTTCCCTATGCCATTCACGATCACCAGACCCGCAATGCCGAAGTGCTGACCCGCAGCGGCGCTGCCGTACTGGTGCCTGAAGGTCGCATGGCCGTGCAGGGAATGTCTGACATTCTGCTGCGGCTCCTGACCATGCCCGGCGAACGCGAACCCATGGCCGCAGCCGCGCTTGCCGCTGCCCGGCCTGACGCGGCAGCGCGCGTGGTCGCCGTTCTGGAACAAACAGCGTAAACAGGGTTTCAGCATCCAACATCCAAGGGTGAATTCAACCCTTCAAATTATCTAGACTTTCTTTAAAGGTAGAGCATGAACAGCAAGATTCGGCGTATTCATATGGTGGGCATTGGCGGCGCGGGTATGAGCGGCATTGCCGAGGTTCTTCTCAATCAGGGCTACGAAGTTTCCGGCTCTGATATGAGTGATTCTGCCGTAGTGCGTCATCTGCGCGACCTTGGCGCACACGTTGCCGTGGGCCATGCAGCGGAAAATGTTGGGGATGTTCAGGTACTGGTAAAGTCCACCGCCATCAGCGATGAAAATCCAGAGCTTATTGAAGCCCGCCGCCGTAACATTGCCATAATCCCCCGTGCCGAAATGCTGGCCGAACTGATGCGTTTGCGGCAGGGCATTGCCATTGCCGGTACGCATGGCAAGACTACTACAACATCACTTACTGCATCCATATTTGATACTGCAGAACTTGATCCTACAGTTATTATTGGCGGCAGGCTTAACGCTTACGGCACCAACGCGCATCTTGGGCACGGAGAATATCTGATAGCCGAAGCTGACGAATCTGACGGCTCCTTTTTGTGCCTTCTGCCCATCATCAATGTTGTGACCAACGTGGACGAAGACCATCTGGATCACTACAAAACCCGTCAGGGCATTGATGATGCCTTTGTGCAGTTCATGAACAACGTGCCCTTTTACGGCCTGAACATCGTCTGCGGCGACGACCCCGGTGTGCGCGCCCTGCTTGCCCGAGTGAAGCGCCCTGTGCTTACCTACGGCTTTGCGGAGGACAACGTGCTGCGCGCCGTGCCGCTTGAATGCGGCGTGCGCAACAACTTTGAAGTGTGGCGTAATGGCGTCAAGCTCGGTCAGGTCAGCCTGCCGCAGCCGGGCCGCCATAATATGCTCAACGCTCTGGCCGCCATTGGCGCGGCTATGGAAGTGGACATCAGCTTTGAAAAATGCGCCGAGGGCCTGAACGGTTTTGGCGGCGTGGGGCGGCGCTTTGAATTCAAGGGCGAGAAGGGCGGTGTGACCGTGGTTGATGATTACGGTCATCACCCGGCGGAAATTGCGGCTACTCTTGCAACGGCGCGGCAGGTTTTTCCCGGTCGGCGCATTGTGGCGGCGTTTCAGCCGCACCGTTTCAGCCGCACGCAGGCCCATTTTGGCGAGTTCTGCAAGGTCTTTGACAATGTGGATCAGCTGCTGCTCACCGAAATTTACGCCGCGTCTGAAAAACCCATCCCCGGCGTTTCGGGGCAGAGCCTTGCTCAGGGCATCCGTCAGGTCTCCACCACGCCGGTGGAATACTACCAGACCCTGAATGACCTTGCCGCAGCCCTGCCCAATGTGCTGCGCGATGGCGACGTGCTGTTGACCCTTGGCGCTGGCAGCATTACCCGTCTTGGCCCCGCGTGGCTGGAGGGACAAGATCATGCGTGAGATGCCCGCTCCTTTTCTTGCCCCACGCACCACGCTGAGGGTAGGGGGTACCGCCATTGCGGAAATAATACTCGAGCGGAGTGAAGATCTTTATCTGTTGCCCGATAAGCTCAAGGCCCTTGGCGGCACGCCCCTGGTTCTGGGCGCTGGCAGCAATATTCTTGCGCAAGACGGCGAATTGCCGCTGGTTCTGATCCGCCCGTTTTTCAATGACGGCCCGGTCATTGTGGGCGAGCACGAGGGCAAGGTTCTGGTGCGTGCGGGGGCGGGTGTTCCCATGGCGCGTCTGCTGCGTTTTTGCGCTGTAAACGGGCTTTCCGGCCTTGAGGGGCTGGTTGGCATACCCGGTAGCGTGGGCGGTGCTGTTGCCATGAACGCTGGCTCACATGGTACGGAAACATGCAAAAATATTAATAATATTCAAATATTTGTTGATAACACCATTGAGCGTATCAACGAAAATGCACTGCAGTACGGCTATCGTACACTCAATATTAGTGGGAAAAAGAATGATTTTATTGTCTTGGAAGCCACATTTGGCTTGACCGTTGCGGAAAGGGATGGCATCTGTAATTGCATGCGTCACAACTTTTTTAAGAAAAAGTCTAAACAACCTGTGACGGCTTGGAGCGCGGGGTGCGTATTTAAAAACCCCACGCCGGAAATGTCTGCCGGGAGGCTTCTTGACGAGGCCGGTTTCAAAGGCAGGCAGCTTGGGGGAATGGCCTTTTCGTCCCTGCATGCAAATTTTTTGATTAATGAAGGCAAGGGCAGCGCCACTGCGGCCTTGGCCCTTTTGCAAGAGGCCCGGCAAGCTGTGCGGCAACGGTTTGGCATTGAGCTTGAGCCGGAGGTCAGGATAGTGCCATGCCCCTTGCCCTGAAAAAAAACGGTCGCAAAGCCCGTAACTCCTACACGCGAGCATCTGCCCCGGTCAAGAAAAGCGGTGGTGGATCAAAAGTACGTGCGGGCGGGGTTATTGCGGGGATTTTCAAAAAGCTCAGGGGCTTCAGCGGGCTGAAAAGCCTTGCCGCGCTGACTCTGCTGCTGGCCTGCCTGGGGATGATTCTTGCGGGTGTGTGTTATTCATCGCTCTGGCTCTACAACAAGGCCATAACCAGCGATTTTTTCACCACCCGGCATGTTGACGTGACCGGCAACGTGCGCCTCTCGCACGACATGGTGCTGCAATACGGCGGCATACGCGAGGGGGACAACAGCCTTGCGGTCAGCATTGCCAAGGTTGAAAGAAACCTGCGCAAGACCCCCTGGGTGGAAGAAGTTTCTGTTAAGCGCCTTCTGCCAGACAGGTTTGTAATACGGCTGAAAGAGCGTTTGCCTTCTTTTTGGGTGCATAAGGACGGGGTGCTCTATTACGCCAATGAGCTTGGCGAAATTATAGCGCCGGTTGAGAGCAGGAATTTTCTCTCGCTGCCCACCTTGCGGGTTGACCCGGGGGCAGAAGACGCCCTGCCGTACCTGACGCGCCTGATGAAGGGCATGCAAAGCGGTTTGCTGCCCATTGAGGCGGGGGCGGTTTCGTCCGTCAGCGTGACCCCCGGCAAGGGCATTGAAATTTATCTTGAAGACAGGGAAATGCGGCTTTCCATCGCTACTGACGATTGGGAGGGCAATCTTTCCCGGTTGAGTCTGACCCTGGGCGATCTGGCCCGCAGACACGAACTGCGCAATGTTCGCGAGATTCGATCTGTTAACGGCAATGTTTGGGTTTTACTTAACCAACCAGCGTAAGAAACTTGCGGCATGTGCCAGAGTGGCATGCCGTTGCGACCCGGAGACAGGCGTTTTGAGGAGAATGGCATGAATAAGTCCGAGCTCATCGTTGGCCTCGACATCGGCACCACAAAGATATGCGCTGTGGTGGGCGAACTGTCGGAGTCGGGTCTTGTAGATGTGGTGGGCATCGGCACCAGTGTTTCCACTGGTTTGCGCAAGGGCGTGGTGGTCAACATTGAGCAGACCGTCCAGTCCATCCGCAAGGCCGTGGAAGATGCGGAACTTATGGCGGGTTGCGAAATCCACTCGGTATACGTGGGGATTGCCGGCAGCCATATCATGGGCATCAACAGCCACGGCGTGATCGCCGTCAAGGGCGGCGAGGTTGCGCAGCGCGATATTGAGCGCGCACTTGACGCAGCCAGGGCTGTGGCCATTCCTGCCGACCGCGAGGTCATCCATATTCTGCCTCAGGAATACATTGTTGATAACCAGCGCGGCATTGCCGACCCGCTCGGCATGGCTGGCGTACGCCTTGAAGTGAAGGTGCACATTGTTACGGGCGCTGTTTCTTCAGCACAGAACATTGTGCGCTCGTGCCACCGCAGCCAGCTTGAAGTTGCAGACATCGCCCTTGAATCGCTGGCATCGGCCAAGGCCGTGCTGACCGAAGAAGAACGCGAGATCGGCGTTGCTCTTGTTGATCTGGGCGGCGGCACCACCGATATCGCCGTTTTTGCCAATGATGCCATCAAGCATACGGCTGTTCTGGCGCTCGGCGGGCAGAACCTTTCCAACGATATTGCCTTTGGTCTGCGTACTCCCATCGCCTCTGCCGAAAAAATCAAGCTCAAGTATGGTTGCGCCCTTGCCGACCTTGTGCGCAACGATGAGTTTATCGAAGTTCCCAGCGTGGGGGGGCGCGAGCCGCGCAGGCTTTCGCGCCAGGTGCTGGCCGAAATATGCGAACCCCGCATGGAAGAAATTCTTTACCTTGTGGATCAGACCCTCGTGCGCTCCGGCTACAAGGACATGATCGGCGCAGGCGTGGTGCTTACGGGCGGCACGGCGTTGATTGAAGGCTGCCAGGAACTGGGCGAACAGATTTTCAATCTGCCCACGCGCATTGGCTACCCGCGCAACATCGGGGGCCTCAAAGACGTGGTCAACAGCCCCAAGTTTTCCACGGCGGTCGGGCTGTTGCGTTACGGCGCGGAAAAAGAACTTTCCGGCCAGAAAAAATTTACCACACGTAGTGAAAGCGGCGTTTTTGACGGTGTGCTTTCGCGAATGAAAAAGTGGTTTGCGGACATTTCATAACAACCTCAAGCGGGCATTTTGAGGACAGCACAGAGGAGAGGTGTAATGGCTCAGTCTATCGTTGATGATATCGATACCTCGTTGGCCAGCAATGCCAAGATCAAAGTTATTGGCGTAGGTGGCGGCGGCGGTAACGCAGTGCAGAACATGATTGCCTCTGGCCTGCGCGGAGTGCAGTTTGTTTGCGCCAACACAGATGTGCAGGCGCTGAACAAGAACGGTGCATCCGTTAAGGTGCAGCTTGGTGAAAAGCTCACCAAGGGCCTTGGCGCTGGCGCCAACCCCGCCATTGGCCGCGAGGCGGCGGTGGAAAGCGTTGGCAGCATTCGTGAAGCCATCGGCGATGCCGATATGGTTTTTGTTACCGCTGGCATGGGCGGCGGCACCGGTACCGGCGCTGCTCCTGTGGTTGCTCAGGCTGCCAAGGAAATGGGCGTCCTCACCGTGGGTGTTGTGACCAAACCCTTCAGCTTTGAAGGCGCCAAGCGCAAGCGCGCGGCGGAAGCCGGGCTTGAAGAGTTCAAGCAGCATGTGGACTGCCTGATCACCATCCCCAACGACCGTTTGCTCGCCTTTGCCCCCAAGAAGGCTCCTTTCTCCGAAATGCTTCAGAAGGCCAACGATGTGCTGTACTACGCCGTCAAGGGTATTTCTGACGTCATTGTGGGTGAAGGCCTCATCAATCTCGACTTTGCAGACGTGCGCACCACCATGGCCGAAGCCGGTATGGCCCTGATGGGCACGGGTATCGCCTCTGGCGAAAACCGCGCCCGCGAGGCCGCCCAGCGCGCCATCATGAGCCCGCTGCTTGAAGATGTTTCGCTTGAGAGCGCCAAGGCGGTTCTGTACAACATCACCGCCCCCACCGACATCACTGCCGAGGAAATTGCCGAAATCGGCGACATCATCGGCGATGCCACGCCTGAAGAAGCCAACATCATCTTTGGTGTTGTGTTTGACGACAATATCGGCGACGAAATCCGCCTCACTGTTATTGCCACCGGCATTGATTCTCCTCAGGTTATTCAGGCCGTGCAGGCTCCTGCGGCCACTGTCACCAACTTCCGCAAGCCCGGCCCTGACGCCGTGGTTGCCGAGCCGCGCCGCATGAATTCCCGTGCAGCCCAGCAAAGCATGATGGATGAGCAGGAACGCGCCGAATCCCGTTTGCCGCAGTCTGCCCGCCGCACTGAAGTGGAGCGCTGGTACGATGAAAACAGCAACCGTCCTCCCTATCTGCTCAAGCGTGAAGTTGTGGGCCAGCCGCGCCGCCGTGCGCATAACCCCGGCCACGAAGACTTCACCTATGATGAGGATGATTTTGAAATTCCTACCTTCATCCGCACTCAGGCAGACTAATACTGTTGTTGTCTGAGCGCCTTGGCAGAATGCCTTTCTGCCATGAAGGCCATGATTTTCAGGGCTTGCCTCTTCGGCCCTGAAATGCCCGCCGGGAGGCCCATTGGGGGCCTCCCAGAGTGGGGCGTAAATGTCCGCTATAGTCCGTGAGACCTAGGTTTCACGGACTTTTTTGTTGGAAAACTGTCCGCAGGGTTCCGCTAAGGTGCGTTGACAGCCACGATGGTTTGGGGGCATCCTTTGAACTATTGAAATATTTGTGTCTGGATATAGATTTTGCATGTGGTAACTGCAAGCAATTTCTTGATTATTATTGCAATATACTACTTTTGAACTTGCTGCAATTTGAGGGATTCTCGCCTAGCCAGCAGGCTTTGAAGGCGGATGCGCAATAGGGTTAAGAATATATCAGCATCGGATTATTTGTGGTATTAATTGAAAAAAATGTCTTTTGGGCAAAGAATTGAAGGGAAAAAGATGCTGAATTAACAGGGAAAGGAGAAGTAAATGGAGCTTTCACAGATACTTGCTTTGGCAGACCGCGTAAAGTCAGCGATCCCTGAAAACTTAAACGAGGCCAATACCAAGACCTCGTTAGTGTTGCCGTTCATACAATCCATGGGATATGACGTGTTTGACCATAACGAGGTTGCGCAAGAGTATACCTCTGAGTGGGGCACTAAAAAAGGCGAGAAGGTTGATATTGCGTTACTGCGTGATGGTCTGCCTGTTGTCCTGATTGAATGCAAACCTTTGGGGGACCCGCTAGACACCGGTAAGTGCTCCCAACTTTTTCGCTATTTTTCAACTCAGCCAGCACGTATTGGCATACTTACTAACGGGCAACGCTATCTCTTTTTCAGCGACTTGGAAAAACAAAATGTGATGGATGGCAAGCCTTTTATGGAAATTGACCTGCTCAATTTTAATGAGCGCGTGCTACCTGAACTTCAGAAACTTACTAAAGATACTTGGGATTTGGATGGAGCGCTTTCTTCCGCAGAAACATTAAAATTTACGAGGGCGGTAAAGCTGCTGGTTGCACAGGATTTTGAAGATCCTACGGATGATATTGTGCGCCATTACGCCGCATCATGCTATGAAGGAAAGCTAGTAACTCGTGTTATTGAAATGTTTCGACCTATTATTAAGCGAGCTTTCGCCGAGCATGTTTCAGATCAAATTGCAAAACGGCTTGAGTCTGTTCGTATTGCAGCTGAAGTTCCTCAACCGCAAACAAAAGTTCAAGTTGAGGCTGAGGGCGAGTTTCCCGTGTCAGAAGCTGAGTGCGGATGTGAAGAAAAAATTGTGACACATAACACTGAGGAGTGGGCACACATCATTGTGCGCACATTACTTCGTGGAGTCATTGACCCTTCCCGCGTGGTTATGCGCGATCAGAAATCATATTGCAGCGTCATTTTGGATAATAATAACAGAAAGCCAATTTGCCGCTTTTTTAATTTTGAACATTTTGAGCCGGGTATGGAGCATATTGGCAAGAATGCCTATATCCAGATTATGACCAAGAGTAATTCTGAGGGTGAGCGCTTTGATTTGAAATTAGTCGATGACATTCATCCGTTAGGTGAAAAATTGGTTGAGGCCGTAATGCGGCATGAAAAATCTGTCCAACAATAAGTGACGGTTAGGGAAAGGTAATAGTCTAACTGTAAGGCCGTCTGGAACTAGGCGGCTTTTTTATTGAAGCATAGTGGCTCTTTTGTCACGACGTGCTTAACCCTTTGACAGATGGGGGAGACCCATGAGCAAAAAGTGTCTGCATATCCTTTGGGTTAACGATAACCCAGTCACTGCTGAGAATATGGTCTTCATGTATGCCACCAATTCCCTGCTCAAAGGCTGGTGGGAAGAAGTGCACCTGATTCTCTGGGGTGCAACGGTCAAATTGATTTGTGACGATGTGAAGTTGCAGGGCCTTCTTAAGAAATTTCACGATGCTGGCGGGCATGTCTCCGCTTGCAGAAAGTGCGCTGAAAATCTCGGTCTGTTTGAGCAACTAGAAAAGCTGGAAGGTGTTGATGAAGTCTTTTACATTGGAGAGGCGTTTACGAAAATCCTCAAGGATGATGAAAAGCTTATTACCATCTAGCTTGATCTGCACAGCAAGGGGTTCTCATGAATGGCCCTGCTGAGCAAGCTGGGCAGCTCTACATTTGTTTTTTCGGTGCGGCAGGTCTGGGAGATAAAACCTCGCGCTGCCAGAGTACAGATTTTTGCGGCGTATGGATTAAGCTGTGGGGCTTTCAATACCAAAGGATGTTCTTGGTGGGAGCATGGCGATCAAAGATTTTCTGACAGCCCTGCGCTCTATGTTTTTGCCGCAGCGGCGCAATGCTTGTCCGCACTGCGGCGGCATCCGTTGTATTGGCGCATGCCAGTTTAACGCTTCAGAAGCTGGCACTGTGGCGGGGCAAGAGAGCAAAAAGCAGGAAACGCCGTGCACGAGCAATGGCAAGAAAGGTTAAAACTGTTTATTGTGCCAAAAAAAAGGCCGCTGCGAGAGCAGCGGCCTTTTTTTAAGGAAATTTGTGGTCTACCAGCGGCGGGGCGCGGGGCGACGTTCTTCGGCCTGGTTGATGCGCAGGGTGCGGCCGCCAAAGTCAACGCCGTTCAGGGCTTCAATGGCCTTGTGGGCATCGGCTTCGTCCATTTCAACAAAACCGAAACCACGGGGGCGGCCGGTTTCGCGATCCATGATGAGCTTGACGGAAAGGGCTTCGCCGTAGGGGGCGAACAGGGCTTCAACGCCTTCCTGGGTGGCGGAAAAGGGCAGATTGCCGACATAAATGGAAACAGCCATAACGACTCCGTTGTTGAGGTGGGTAAACTTTCCGCTTGAAGCCTTACCCACGCAAAGTCTCTGGCAAAAAGAAATACTGCACCCTATGAATAAGGGCGAACAGTACTGTTAAGCAAAAAAATCGTCAAGTATTATCTGCATTGGCTTCAAAAATGATTGCCAAATGATAAAAACTGACTGAATTGCTCCGCATTTAGTGGTATTTTTACATTCCTGAGCGTGCATTATTCTGCTGTTAGCTGATTATGCACTCAATAACGCATTAATCAAAACTGTAAAAGGCCGGTTTAACCGGCCTTTTTGACAGCAAGAATTAGATTGCCTGCGTCTTTTTCTTTGCGGGAGCTTTCTTTGCCTTCGCAGGAGCCTTGGCAGAAACTTTTTTTGCTTTGGGGGTAGCCTTCGCCTTGCTGGCCTTGCTGGCTTTGGGTGCCTTGGTGTCACTTGCAACAGTTGCCGGAGCGGTGTTAGCGGCGTTGGCTTCGGTGCTGAAGAGGCAGGGAGCAGTCATCAGCGAAAGGGCCACGGCAGCCATAAGGAGCTTTTTCATGTTCGTATCCGTTTCTTCTGGTTATGCCACATCTACAACAATATGGCTGTACGTCTATGGCATGAGCGGACGGCGGACGCAATAACAAATTTGAGCCTACGGAACCGGGCATTTGCGGGCATTTTTTATAGCCTGTCCATTATGACGGCAGGGGGGTTGCAGCATCTGGCCCATGTTGACAAGAATATGGGGCAAATGCTCTAAAGATTAGCTGCGCTACGATGCTGGATTTGGCGGGTATCTGCGGTTTGCCCAAGTTTCATGGCCAATGCCCCTGATAGTGGATAAAAGCAGTCCTTACAGCGCCAGCCTCAGCCCGGTCAGCACTTCAAACAATACTTCTAACACAAAGAATCGCCATGGCTTTTTTTGCACCCCGTGATGTCAAGACTACACTCGTATGCCCGACCTGCGGCGCGCCCCTGCATATCGCCCGCACCTGCCACGAAGTCTATATGCACTGCCCGGCCTGCAAGGCCCAGTTTCCGCTTCAGGACTACATCCGCCAGGCGGATGAAGCCATGGAGCATTTTCTGGAAAACGTCTACTGCAACCGCATATAGTGTTTCCACGCCGGGGCCATGCAGTGAGCTGCCAGCCGTTTAATCCGTGGCAGACGCAACAGCCTGAACGGTAGCGCTGCGGGTCAGTTCTCTGGCTGCCGCCATGCCGCTGGCCCAGGCCCAGTGCAGGTTGTAGCCGCCCAGCAGGCCTGTAACGTCCAGCAGTTCGCCCACCACAAACAGATTTTTTTGCAGCAGACTGCGCATGGTCTTGGGGTCTACTTCGTCGGTATTTACACCGCCGGAGCAGGCCTCTGCCTTTTTGAGCCCCGCAGTTGCCTGCGGCGTCACCGCGCGCCGTTGCACGGCTTCCACAATCGCCACGCGGGCCGAGCGCGAAAGTTCCGCCACCTTGCGCCTTGCGGTTTCCTCCGGCAGCAGGGCGTCCACAAGCCTTTGGGGCAGGAGCCTTGCCAGCAGCGCGCGCGGGGTCTGTTTGCCAGCCTGCGGCGCATCCATAAGCGCGGCAACATCCTGCTCCGGCAAAAAATTCAGCGTGACGGGTGAGCCTTCAGCCCAATAGAGCGATGCTTTGAGGGCTGCTGGCCCGCTGAGTCCCTCATGGGTGAAGAGCAGATCATCCACCCAGCGGTGCTGCCCAAGCGTAACGCCAACAGGCAGGCTGATGCCCGTCAAGCCGAGCAGGGGGGAATCCGAATTGAGGCGCAGGGGCGTGAGCACTGCGCGTGGCACAACAATGCTGTGCCCCAATTCTTCCGCCAGTCGATAGCCGGCACCGCTGCCGCCAGCCTGAGGCCATGCCGGGCTGCCCAGCGCCAGCACCAGAGCCTTGCCGCGCCACGAGCCGCCCTCCGTCTGCACAGAAAAGCCATCAGCCCGCGTCTCTACTGCTGATACTGTAGTGCCGCAGGCGATGGTGCAGCCGTGTTTGCGGCAGTCGTCCGTCAGCGCCCTGACCAGCCGCTGCGCGGAAACTGTCAGAAAAAGCTGTCCGTGGGTGCGTTCCTCAAAGGGCAGGTTCCATTCCTGCACAAGGCGCAGCATGTGTTCCGGCGTAAAGCCCTTGAGTGCCGGGCCACAAAATGCATTGCCCCTGCTTCCGTCACAGCGGTAGTCCTTGGGGCTGACAGCGCGATTGGTAAAGTTTGCCTTGCCGCCGCCGCTCACGGCCAGTTTGCGTCCGGGCACAGGCCCACGCTCCAGCAGCACGACCCTCAAGCCTTTTGCCGCCGCCTCGCGGGCGCACATAAGCCCCGCAGCGCCAGCGCCCAGAATCAGCACATCGGCTACATCCGGGCAGCGTGCCCCGTCGCCTTGCACTGGCTGTGCGTTCTTGCTTTTTGGTGGCGAGGGGTGCGCAGAATCCCTGCCTCTGGGCTTGGGCGGCGGCGTGTTTTCAGCAGGTGCCGCAGGCGTAGCCGATGCGCTCTTTGGGCCGGGAGTTTGCTGGGTAAAGGCCTGACGAGCCGGATTTGACAGAATTTTGCGCGTGGCGCTATTTTGGGGAGCTTTGTTGTGCATGCGGCGAAGGTATACGAGGCTTTGGCGGCTGCCAAGCTTTTGTGCGCCGTCAAACCGCCATTGTCTGAATCTGCCAGCGCGGCTTCGCCGCTATTTTTTTACCGGGATTGTCATGCCAGTTCTTGCTTCATCCTATGTTGCGCCGTGGTTTGTACGCAACGGCCACGCCAATACCATGTGGCCCGTGCTCTTTCGTGAAAAGCCGCAACTGTCGCCCTCTGTGCGCCGGGTGCGCCTTGAAACGCCTGATGGCGACTTTCTTGATGTGGATCAGCATCCCTCGCTTGGAAAGGACAGGGCGGAACGCCCTTTTGGACAGGGCAGGGGCATGGCTGTTGTTTCGCACGGGCTGGAGGGCAACAGCCGCCGCAAATATGTGCTGGGTATGGCCAATGCCCTGCGGGCAGAAGGTTTTGACGTGCTGGCCTGGAACATGCGCTCCTGCTCGGGCGAGAGCAACCGCACTGCGCGCCTGTATCATATGGGCGAGATTGAAGATCTGGGAACGGTAGTGCGCTTTGCCGAGCAGTTTGACCGCCCCTTGCTGCTGGCTGGCTTCAGCATGGGGGGCAACCAGATTTGCCGTTATCTGGGCCGGGGGCCGGTTTCGGCGCTGGTGCGGGCGGCTGTGGTTGTGTCTGTGCCGTGCGATCTTTCCGCCGCTGCACCGGTCATGGATGGCCCTGCCTGCCGCATTTACATGAGCTATTTTTTGCGCACACTGCGTAAAAAAGTGCGCGAAAAGGCCGAGCGTTTCCCCTCCTACCCCTCAGTAGAAGGCATGGAAAAAATCCATACCTTTGCGGAGTTTGACGAGCGTTTTACCGCGCCTGCCTTTGGTTTTGCATCAGCCAAAGATTATTGGGAAAAGAACACGGTTCTGCCTGACCTGCCCTGCATAAACGTGCCGACCCTGCTGCTCATGGCAGCGGATGACCCTTTTTGCGCGCCTTCGTGTTATCCGTGGCAAACGGCGGAGCAGAGCGCGCACTTGCACCTTGAGGTTGCCCCGCACGGCGGGCATGTGGGTTTTGTACAGCAGAAGCGAGAATACTATAGCGAGCAACGCGCGCGCGAATTTGTGCGGCAGTTGACGGGGCGCGGTATTATTTAAGCGGTTGAGATCGCCAGCGGGCACGTGAATAGCGGGCTGGTTGTGATGGCGGTTTGCGCCGCGTCAGCCTTTTTGCCGCTCGGCCAGCCGCTTCTTGGTCAGAACCGTGGCCACCGCGTTAACCGGGTCTTCCGGCCAGGGATGCTTGGGATAACGGCCCCGCATTTCTGCGCGTACCGCGGGGTAGCCGTTGCGCCAGAAGTGGGCCAGATCGCGCGTGACCTGCAAGGGACGCCCAGCGGGCGAATTGAGGCGCAGCACCAGAGCCACGCGCCCATCAGCTATACGCGGCGTGTCCACGCAACCGAATAATTCCTGCAACTTGGCGGCCAGCCAGGGGCCTCCGTCTTCGCCATATACAATGGGGCGCATGGCCCCTGACGGCACCTGCCATTCCGTGGGGGCCTGCCGTTCAAGTATCCGGTGAAGATTCCCCGGCAGCAGACGGCGCAAGGCATCCAGCAGTTGCTCCGGCCCGAGCGCCGCCAGCGCATTGGCCCGCCCCTGCTTGCCTTGCCCCGCTGACCTCTCGAGTGCCTGCTGCAAGGCTGGTGCGAGCCAGTCATTGAGAGTCGCCAGCAGGGCGGCATCAGAAACATCGGGCCATGCCTCGCCGTCCAGCTCGCGCAGCATGCTTACCCGCGCGCGCCATTGCTTTGCGGCATCATCCCACGGCAGACATTCCAGCCCCCTGTTCTGCACATGGGCGCACAGAGCCGCCGCGCACTGGTCGGGCAGGGGCCGGGGCAGGGGGGCATCCTCCAGAACCAGAGCCCCCAGCACTCGCTGCCGCCGGGCGCTGACCAGCCCTGCATCCGAAACAGTGAGCTTGTCTTCGTTGCAAATATCTGCGCTGAAAAGCACTGCGAGATCATCGGGCGAAAGGGCCGCGGCAAGGCGGATGCGCCCGCGCGGCGCTGCACCGTCAACTTCTGCAATAGCCAGAAAGGGCAGCCGCGCCAAAGGATCATCGCTGGCTATCTGGGCGGCCCGTCCGCTGCGCAGGAGATAGGGCGTCATGGCGGCTACCCCTCCCGCAAAATTTCCATTGCCGCTGCCCTGAGATTGGCCGTCTGTCTGCCGCATGGCGACCTGTTCCGGCCACGCCACCGCCAGCAGTTGTCCGAGGCTTGCGGCTTGGGCGAGAGCTGCGGAAAAAATGCTGCCCGTTTTATTGGCTTGCTCTTGTGTCGCAGGCCGGGAACCATTCTCCCCATGCTGATCAAGCTGGCGCATGAGCCGTTGCGCCAGACGGCGCACCCGCTCGCGGGCGGCATCCGCATTCTTGCCCGCAGCGCCATCTCGGCACAGCCAGTCAAGGCGGCGCAGCACATCGCATCCCGCGCCAGCGGCAGACATGCCGGCCTTGCTTTTGCCAGCGGTAAAGGCCAGAGGGTCGCGTTCTTCCAGCAGGGCGGCAATACAGGCTGCCAATGCGGCAAGGGAGTTGTCGCGTCCCCACAGCAGCAGTCGCGCCGTGCGCGGCGCAAGGGGCAATGCGGCCATGCTGCGGCCCAAAGCCGTTGGCCGTAACTGTTCATCCACTGCGCCCAGTGCCAGAAGGTTCTGCCTGGCAACAGCCAGATGGGCCGGGGGCGGCGTGTCGAGCCATGCGAGCGAGGCCGGGTCAGCCACGCCCCATGCCGCCAGTTGCAGTGCGAGCCCGGTGAGGTCGGCATCCAGAATTTCAGCGCGAATGTGCGGGCGCATGCCGTTTTCCTGCTCTTTTGCCCACAGGCGGCAGCAGATGCCGGGTTCGGTGCGCCCGGCGCGTCCGGCCCGCTGGGCTGCACCAGCCAGCGACACGCGTTCTGTCACAAGGCGGGTGAGGCCGCTGGCCGGGTCAAAGCGCGTCAGGCGCGCAAGGCCGCTGTCCACCACGAGCCTCACGCCCTCAATGGTCAGCGACGTTTCGGCAATGGACGTGGCAAGTACCACCTTGCGTTGCCCCTGCGGAGCGGGCGCAATGGCCGCGTCCTGTTCTCTGGCGTTGAGGTTGCCGTAGAGCGGGCACAGAACCACACCAGCAGGCAACGCCCCTTCAAGCAGGCCTGCAAGATGGCGGATTTCGCCAGCGCCGGGCAAAAAAGCCAGCAGACTGCCCTGTTCCGTACGCAGCAGATGCAAGATGACATCAGCCATGTGCCGCCACAGCAGCGGTCCTGCCCCGGCTGCAGACAGCGAGCCGCCGCCCACAATCTGCCCTGCGCGGATTTTGGGCGGCAGGTGCAGCATCTGCACGGGAAAGGTCTTGCCTTCGCACACAACTGAAGGGCAGCCTCCCATAAGGCCCGCCACGGCCTGCACATCCAGCGTGGCGGACATGACGACCAGCCGCAGATCGGGGCGCAACGCCGCCTGGCTCTCAAGGCAGAGGGCAAGTCCGGTATCGGCAGTGAGCGAGCGCTCATGAAATTCGTCAAAAATCACACAGGCTATATCCGGCAGCTCGGGATCATCCTGCAACATGCGCGTGAGCACGCCCTCGGTGACAACCTCCACGCAGGTGCGGCTGCTGACGCGGCTTTCGTCACGCATGCGGTAGCCCACAAGGCCGCCCGGTTCCTCACCCAGCAGGGCCGCCATGTAGCGCGCCAGCGCGCGGGCCGCCACGCGCCGTGGTTCAAGCAGCAGAATGCGGCGGCCCTCAAGCCATGGCTGCCCCATGAGCCAGAGGGGAACGCGGCTGCTTTTACCCGCTCCCGGCAAGGCGCTGAGTACCAGATTGCAGCCCTGGGCCAGAGAATCGAGAACTTCTGCGCGCGAAGCGTCAAGTGGGCATGAAGGCAGCGTCAGACAACGATCAGGGGGGCCAGCGGGGGCGGTAATGCGTATTGGCGAATCGGTCATGGCTAAATGCGGCATGGCTGAGGGTAAATGCGGTAGAATAGGCGCATTTTTACTGGTAATCCAATGCGTGTCAGTGTATTGACACAGGAAAGGATATGCACGCGGAGAATGCACACATGGAGTTGAATACCAGCGGCATTATCGGCCAGAGCACCAGCCTCGCCGAAGTCTTCAAGGTTCTCGGCAAGGTTGCGCCCACGGACAGCACTGTGCTTGTAACTGGTGAATCGGGAACTGGCAAGGAATTGCTGGTTCGCGCGCTTCACGCCAACAGCCGCAGGGCTGACAAGCCCTTTGTACCCATCAACTGCGGGGCCATCCCCAAAGAGCTGCTTGAGAGCGAACTTTTCGGTCACGAAAAGGGCGCCTTTACGCACGCCATCCGCTCGCGGCAAGGCCGCTTTGAAATGGCCGACGGCGGCACCATCTTTCTGGATGAAATCGGCGAGATGGAGTTGAGCCTTCAGGTCAAGATTCTGCGTGTGCTGCAAGAAAAGGAAATCGAGCGCGTGGGCGGCACCGGCTGCAAAAAGGTGGATGTACGCATTGTAGCCGCCACCAACCGCGACCTTGAGGTTGAAGTCGCCGCCGGGCGCTTCCGCGAGGATCTGTACTATCGCCTGAACGTCATTCCCTTGCATTTGCCGCCGTTGCGCCAGCGCGGCAATGATGTGCTGCTGCTTGCGCGCTATTTTCTCAACCATTTCTGCACCAAAAAAGCGCGCGATCCCATGCTGCTTGATGAAACAACGCGGCGTATTCTGGCGGCCTACAACTGGCCCGGCAACGTGCGCGAGCTTGAAAACTTCATGGAGCGCCTGAGCATCCTTGTGGATGGCGATACGGTGTGCATGGATGATCTGCCGCGCAAGATTCTGGATCAGGTGGGCGATGTGTCGCTGCTGCCCCCGGTGGTGGAAGACGACCCGGCGTGCGAACCAGAGGCGGAGCAGCTTGCCGAACCCACCGCTGATGACGGCGTGGAGCAGACGCCCGCCCCGGCATCGCAGGTTGAAGCCGCAATGCCCGTTGCAGCCAACGGGGCTTTTGTGTGGCCTAATCTGGGTGTTTTGACGGCTCAGGGGCAGAACCTGAAGGATTTTCTTGATGCTGTGGAAGGCCGCCTCATTGATGAGGCCCTGGCCAAGGCGGAGGGAGTAAAAAATCAGGCCGCCGAGCTTTTGGGCATCAAGCGGACAACGCTTATTGAAAAGCTCAAAAAGCGCAGTATGTAGCGGCATAATATTTGCATAAAATTTGCGTTGGATTTTGCGGCTCAGACGCCACGACATATCCTGCGAAGTGCAAGTGAACACACAACTTTTCGCCGCCGCGCCACGGCCTCATATTTCTGCCCGCAAGGGTGCGATCCCCCAACGCTGCTCACGTGTTGGGGCTTTGCTGCTGATTGCGAGCCTTTTGCTGCCCGCCCAGCCTTCGCACGGCATGAGCTGGAGCTGGGCGCCCATTGCCGATACTGACGCAGCCACGGCTGCCGGGCAACAATCAAAAAGTTCACAGCCCGCCGGGGAAAGGCTGCGTCTTACGCTCGACAGCCCCGGTCAGGTGCATAGGCTCTTGCGCACCGGCAATACCTTGCTTCTCTATCTTGACGATCCTTCCGTAACGCTTGAGCGCAGCGGCCCAGCGCCTTCTGCGGGTGCGCTGCTCGACAGCATCGGGCTTTCCAACGGCCAGTTGCGCATTACGCTTTCTCCCAAGGCCGTGAACCATGTCATGCGCCGGTCTTCTCCTTCTGAACTGAATATAGAAATTTTTGCCGCCGGAACCCAGAAAGGGGAAAATTCCTCTCGTCTGGATGCGGCGGGCGTGCCTGCGGGCAATGCATCTGCTGATTCAGAAGAACAGGGGGCCTCTTTTGCCGTTAACCTGCCCGCAGATGCCGCAGTGGGCTTTTTGCAGAAGGCCCAAAAACTGCTGACCGATGTGCAGCAGGGTGTAAAGGCCTTGCCCATCGCTGGCCTGTTTACTACTGACCTGTTTGACGCGGGCAAGGCAAAGCTGGCGGATTTGAGCCAGAAAATTTCCGCCCTTGGTTCGACCAAGGCTGCGGAGGCCGCCGAGGTGCCGCAAGCCGCAGGCGGTGCGGATAGCTTCGCCGTGAAGCTGGACGGCCAGAGCCTCATGAGCCGGGTGAACCCCGGCGGGCCGGAAGACTGGCCTGACAGCAAGGGGCTTTCCACATCAATCCCCAGCAATGATCCTGCGGCGGCTCCGGCCACAGCGGCAACGTCGGCGCCAACGGCTCCGGCTGCGCCAGTCAGCCAGCCACAAACGCAGCCTCCAACTCAGCCCGTAACAAGGCCAGTTGCCCAGCCTGCCCCTGCCCCGCAAAATGGCGTCCAGCGTGCAACACCGCCCGCTGCGCAGCCGCAAGCTCAGCCCGTTCCACAGCCTGTCCAGCAGGTTGTGCCGCAGGCCATACCGCAACCGTCGCCCCAGCCTGCACTCCAACCAGCGCCGCAGCCTGCGCCGCAGGCAAAAACTGCACCGGCTCAACAGCCTGCGCCCGCCGCAGCTTCTGCGCCTGCGCCCGTGGCCAATCAGGCAAAGCCCAACGACGTGATCGGCAACGTATCCGGCAAGGTTTCAGACAATGTTGTGGGGCTGCCGCATGCCGAAGAAAAAGGCGGTCACGGGGCCGCTGCTCCCAAGGAAGAACCCCGGCCCGTGGTCTATGTGGACGAACAGGGCAATCCTGTTGCCAAGCCTGCTGACCCGGAAAAAATGATGGAAGAGGCCGAGCGGCTCATCAAGGAACGCAAGTTCGTTGAGGCTCTGCCGCAGTTGGAAAAACTGAAGGAAATGCCCACCATCAGTGCCGATATGCGCCTCAAAACGCTGTATTACATCAGCGATTGCGTATGGGCCAGATATGCCGATAATCCGCTGGCTGGCTTTGAGCCTATTGTTTCAGCCACCAGCGAGGCCATGAATTTTGACCTGCGTTCTCCCCGCGTGCCGGAGGCCCTCCTGCGCCTGGGGTTGGTTAACGTCAATGTGGGCAATCTGGTGGATGCCGGGGGCTACATTGTGGCCATGTATCGGCGCTATCCGGATTATCCCGGCGTGGCGCAGGGCTTTACAGCCCTGGGCAAGGCGCAGCTCAAGCGGCACATGGATGCTCAGGCGGAGCAGTCCTTTGCCATTGTGCTCGACAAGTACCCTGAATCCTCCTTTTTGCAGGAGGCGTCCGTGGGGCTTGCCCAGGCGCTGAACAACCAGAGCAAGTACACCAATGCGCAGGTTATTCTCGACTTTATAAGCAAGCGCTGGCCCCGCTATTATATTGAAGATCCCACCTTCCTGTTTTTGCAGGGCGCCAATGATGAGGCCCTGGACAAACCCGTTGCGGCCCTGACCCTGTACTGGCTGTATTACAACCTTGTGCCCGGGCAAAAGGGCAATGACGACCTGCTCCTTAAAATGGGCGACATGTACACCCGCCTTGGCAACAAGAGCGGGGCCGAGTTTCTGTATTCCTATCTGACGCGGCATTTTGCGGGAACCCATGCGGCAAGTATGGCAAATCTGCGGCTGGCCGAGGGCGGCATTTATGATTCGCCCATCAACTATGAGGCCATGACACAGGTTTTTGCCAGGGCCGCCAGTGGCAACCTGCCCAAGGTTTACGCCAACCTTGCGGCGGCTTCGCGCACAGCGCCGGAGTCTGTACTTGCGCGGCTCAAGGAGGCCATGTGGCTCTATTGGAGCAAGCGTTATACCGAGGCCATGGGCAAGGCCGCAGATTTTATTGATGGCTACCCGGAAAACGCCAACGTGGCGCAGGCTCGCGATATTATCTGGCTTGCTTTTCAAAAAGAGCTTGCCAACTCCATGACAGAAAAAAACTATGGGCGCATTCTCATTTTGTGGAATGGCTTTCCCTTGGTGCGCGAGCGCTACGGGGCTATAGATCCGCGTATGCGCTATGCCCTGGCGCAGGGCATGCTTGAGCGGGGCGATACGGAACAGGCCCTTGGCATGTTGGCGGACTTTTTGAAGTCGCCCATGGATCCCCAGTATGGGGAAGCGACCTTTACGGAATTTTTCAACCGCTATCTTCAGGCCGGGGCCTGGGCAAAGATTCTTGATCTTGGCAAACTGGTGGCCACCTGGCCTCTGAACCCCCAGTTGCGCAACCAGCTTGATTACGCCATGGCGCTCTCGGCCCAGAATCTCAATCTGAACGGGGCTGCTCTCGCCATGTGGCAAAAGCTTGCCGAGCGGCAGGACATCCCGCTCTATCAGCGGGCCTATGCCACGTACTTTCTTGCCCGTGATGCGGAACAGCGCAAAGATATTCGCAATTCCTACACGCTGAACCGCAAGGTGATTGATCTCTTTACCCAGTTGCAGAACGAACGTTCCGACAAGGCCGACCCGCAGCGCATCAAGGATGCCATACTTTCACTCATGGATATCTGCGAAGTGGGTAACCGTGTGCCGGAAGCCCTGGAATGGCTTGCGCGTTACAATGCCTTTGTACCCAAGGAGTCGCCGGAATATCCGGGCTTGCGTTTCCGCGAGGCCCGGCTGTACCGCAAGCTGGGCGATGCCACGCGGGCTCAGGCTTTGCTTGAGGATATTGTGCGCAACTATGCCGATTCGCCTTTTGCCAAAGCAGCCACGGCGGAACTGCACACTTTTGAGGTCTCACGCGATCTGCAAAACTACCTGCCCGGAGGGGCGGGCAGTCAGGCAGCACCTGCGGCCAAACCCGCCACTCCCTAGCTTCTCCCGCTTTTCATCCTTTGCGCCTGTGCCATCTTGTCTGCCGCCTAATCCTGCCGCTGTCGGCTCTGCGCATCTTGCATGAGGTAACGCTCCCCATACGCCCTTCAGGCACGCAAGGGTGCATTGCATGCGTTCACTCCTTGGAATATAACCAGACACAACAGCAGTTCCACCGTGGGGTGGGGTTGTCTGCCTGATGCAATTTAAATGGACATGTGCGATGAAACGTCCCGCAATCCCACCTATGATGCAGGGCGTGATGTGCGCCGTCAGCCTTGGAGGGCATATGAACAGAGTGCTTCTTTGCGTTACACTCGGCCTGCTTGCCTTGATGGCCGGATGCACCGGCGCATTGCAAAGGGGAATGCAGAACACGGCCTATGTTTCCACAGCCCGCCCGGCCATTAGCGTGAAAGCCGTGAACATGCCCCTGCTTACCGGCGGCGAAACAAGCATCAGTCTTGACGGTGCAGGCGTTATCGGCGGCTTGCCGCTGCAAGCTTGGGTTGCTGTTTACGGCAAGGGCGATCCTCAAAGCCCCCTGGCCATTGTGGGGCTGGCAGAGGTGCCGCGCGGCTGGTACTGGGACAGCGACGGCCAGCGCCCCTTTAGCGTCGATAAAGGGGTGGAGATTTTCAACAATGACGGCTTTGCGGCCAGCACCTATATTGTGGACAGCAAAAGGGATGCATTTTCAGCCCTTGCAGGGTTGACGGACGAAGCAAAGCCCATGCGCTGGCTGACGCGCGGTTTTGCCGCCAGATACAATTTCAATGACACCAAGGTCATACTGGAATACAGAGAACCCCTGCCTGAAAATCTTGCCGCGCAGGAAAACCTGACAGAAAGTCAGACAGACCAGCTTCGCGCCTTTGAACAGCGTGCCAGCGCCGCCTTTGCCGTTGCTTCTGTATCTGGAAATATAACTGGAATTACAGAAGGATATGCAAAGAACATTCGTGGGCAGTATATGGATCATCGCTTCTGGGGAACTGCATCAAAGTATGACACATTTGTCTTAAAGTAGCATGTTCTCGCAGTAATCTGACATTATACCGGGATTCCGCCTGGGAGGCCGCTTGGGAAAGTTTTTTCAAGCGGCCTCCCTGTTTTTTACGTTTGTTGCGCCTGCACCGACACCAAGTAACTGCAACAAGTTAATACATTCTGGATTAATGGTTATGTAAAATTTGCAACGCAATTTTATATTATAGGGCATAGTACATTGACGAAACAATAGCTGCTGTGTATGTTCTCCCCATCAGGACGGGAGGGGGACCGACTGTTCTGTCAATGAGCCGATCAGGCGGGTACGCAGCGCGTCAGATTGAGTATATTGAAGACAATAAAGGGGTAGTTATGGACGATTATCTGAAAGAGGCGCTGGAAATTACCAGAGCACAAGCTGGCGTTCGCGTTATGAGCGAAGAAGAAATAGCCGCCTTTATACAAAAAGTGGCGCAGGGCATCAAATCAGTTGCAGAAGGCGAAACGCCTGTGGAACTGGACAGCGGCGAAATGGCCGTTGAAGCACGCAAGTCGGTCAAAGAAAAGTCCGTCACCTGCCTTGAGTGTGGAAAGAGCTTTAAGATCCTTACCAAGCGTCATCTGGCCAGCCATGGCATGACCTCGGCCGAATACCGCGAAAAGTGGGGCTTCAAGAAGGACGCACCTCTGGTGTGCAAGGCCCTGCAGCGCGAACGCCGCAAAAAGATGAAAGACATGAAGCTGTGGGAAAAGCGCCGCAAGGTTCAGTAATCCCCGGCAAAAACCCGCTATGGCGGGCTTTGTCACCGGTCTGAAAGCCCGCCCCTGAGGCGGGCTTTTTTTTTAGGCCAAAAAATGGCATAGTGCCTGCCTGTATGACGGCATGTCTGCCATTCAGTGTGGCTCCGGTCAGCAAATAATTTTTGCTCTGCACCATTGTTCTTTTTCAGGGTTATATCATGACTCAATCACAGGCGGCTGCAACGCCCGCCGAAGCCCTCGCGCTTTTGTCCCTGCCGCAGGAACAGTTGTTTGCCAGGGCCACTGCGCTGCGCGAGGCGACCTTTGGGCGTGGTATTGTTTTGTGCGCCATCATCAATGCAAAAAGCGGCAACTGCTCCATGGACTGCCGTTTTTGCTCCCAGAGCAGGCACAATCACACCCCCATCGAGGTTTTTCCTCTCTTGCCGGACGAGGAGCTGCGCGAGCGCATTCTGCATCTTGCAGCCCTGCCTGTGGCCCGCATTGGTGTTGTTACCAGCGGTTCGGCCCTGAGCGGCAGTGAATTGCAGCGCCTGCGCACTGTAATTTCCGGCCTGCCGGATGCCGTGCGCCCGCGCATCTGCGCGTCGCTGGGCAAACTCACGGCCGAGGATTTTGCCCTTTTGTCCGGGGCCGGGCTTAGCCGTTTCCACCATAATATGGAAACTTCACAGGGCTTTTACTCCAGCGTGTGCACCACGCAAACCTGGGAGCAGCGGCGCGATACCGCCTTGCGGGCCAGTGAGGCGGGCCTGAGCGTGTGTTCCGGCGGCCTGTTCGGCCTGGGTGAGAGTTGGGAAGACCGCGTGGACTTTGCCTTCAGCCTCAAAAAGATGGGCGTGAGCCATGTGCCCATGAATTTTCTGCATCCGCACCCGGAAACACCGCTGGCAGGGCAGAAGCCCCTTTCCGCTGATGAAGCGCTGACGCTCATTGCCGTGTTCCGGCACATTTTGCCCAAGGCGACCTTGCGCATCTGCGGGGGCAGACCTCTTGTGCTGGGCAGCCGCCAGAATGAAATTTTCGCCGCCGGGGCCAATGCCCTTATGACGGGCGATTATCTTACAACCCACGGGCAGAGCATTGCGCATGATCTTGAAATGATCGCCGCGCAAGGACTTGAGGTTCGCTGTGATGCAAGCTGCTGAGGAAAAGACTGACCCGCCGCTAAGGGGCCTTTTTGTAGCCGGTTCCGGCACAGATGTGGGCAAAACCGTTGTGACGGCGGCCCTGTTGCGGGCCCTGCTGCTGGCCGGAGTCAATGTTCAGGCTGTAAAACCTGTGCAGACAGGCGTTGCGCCGGAGCAGGCCGCTACGGCTCCCCTGGCCGATGCCCGCGTCTATGCCGCTGCCGTTGCGGGTATGCCGCAAAGCGCCGTCATGCTGCCTGCCACGGCCCTACATTGCTTCAGCCTGCCTGCTTCACCCCATCTGGCCGCAGCCCGCGAAGGCATGCGCCTGACCTGCGCAGAACTGCGTAACGACATTGTTTGCCACAGCCGCGTCAGCACGGCTGAAATGCTGCTGCTCGAGGGCGCTGGCGGTCTGCGTGTGCCCCTCAACGAGCGTGAAGACATGCTCGACCTCATGGCCTCGGTGGGCCTGCCTGTGCTGCTGGTGGGCGGCAACTATCTGGGTGGGCTGAACCACATTCTGCTTTCGCTGGATGCATTGCGCCATAACGGCCTGCAACTGGCGGGAGTGGTGCTAGTGCCCTCTGCCGACCCGGCAGCAGGGTGCCCCGGTGTGGATGTGGACGCCATGCTGGCCGACAATGCCGCCATGCTGCGTGAGCGACTGGCGCAACAGGGCCTGACTGCGCCTTTGGTGGAATTGCCGCGTGTGCCGCAACTGGACGCAAAGGGCTGGCAGACGCTGGCCCAGGGGCTTGAGCCGCTGGTGCGGCATCTGCTGGCATCACTGAACCCTGCTTGCGACTGCGGCGCGGATGTTGTGCGCCGCGATCACCAGACCATCTGGCATCCCTACGCCTCGGCCATGCAGCCGCCCTTGCTCAGCACAGTGGCGCGCACCAGTGCCAACCGTATTGTGCTGGCGGACGGCAGGGAACTTGTGGACGGCATGTCCTCCTGGTGGGCAGCCGTGCACGGCTATAACCATCCACGCCTTATGGAGGCCCTGCATTCACAGGCCGGGCGCATGCCTCACGTGATGTTTGGCGGCCTGACGCACGAACCGGCGGTCAATCTGGCAGAGAAGCTGCTGAGCCTTATGCCCGATGGACTTGAGCGCGTGTTTTTTGCCGATTCCGGCTCGGTGGCGGTGGAGGTGGCGCTGAAAATGGCCCTGCAATACCAGCAGGGCAGGGGCCAGACCGGGCGCAGCAAGTTTCTTACGCCGCGCGGCGGCTACCATGGGGATACCTTTGGCGCCATGTCGGTGTGCGACCCGGTTACGGGCATGCACAGCCTGTTTACAGCCGTGCTGCCCCAACAGATATTTATGGAGCGGCCACGGTGCCGCTTTGACCAGCCCTTTGACCCCGCGAGCCTTGACGATGCCCGGCGTGTTTTTGCCGAGTGCGGGCACGAGGTCGCGGCGGTGATTCTTGAACCTGTGGTGCAGGGCGCGGGCGGCATGTGGTTTTACCACCCGGACTACCTGCGCGGGCTTGCGCAACTGTGCCGCGAGGCTGGCGCGCTGCTGATATTTGACGAAATCGCCACGGGCTTTGGCCGCACGGGCAAGATGTTTGCCGCGGAATGGGCCGGCGTTTCGCCGGATATTCTGTGTTGCGGTAAGGCGCTTACGGGCGGGGTGCTCACCCTGGCAGCCACGGCCTGCACAGCCAGTGTTGCGGAGGGCATCTGCGCCGGGGGCAATGTATTTATGCACGGCCCCACCTTTATGGCCAATGCTCTGGCCTGCGCCGTGGCCTGCGCCAGCCTTGACCTGCTGCAGGAGGAAGACTGGCGGCAGAAGGTGGCAAATCTTGAAAACGGCCTGCGTTCAGGGCTTGCCCCCTGTGCGGGGCTTCAAGGCGTTGCCGATGTGCGCGTGCTGGGCGGTATAGGCGTTGTGGAAACGTGCGAGCCCGTCAATACTGTCGCGTTGCAGGAATATTTTGTACGGCACGGCATTTGGGTGCGGCCTTTTAACCGGCTTGTTTACCTCATGCCGCCGTATGTTACCCCGGCTGCGGATGTGGCGCGGCTCTGCGCTGTGGTGGCAGGGGCCCTGGAATCAGGAGCGCATCTGCAAGGATAAAGGCTGTCGTCCTGGCCTCGGCTGGCTGTTTTTTCAGTCCATCGCACGGATTATTTTTCTGTGGGCGGCGGAGGAACGGGCAGCCCCTTGAAGATGAGCCGTGTGGCGGCGGCGTCTGCCAGTTCGGAGACGTCCATGAGCTTTTCCAGCAGTTCAAGCAGGTAGAAACGGTCGTTTTCGCAGCCGTCCTTGAAATCGGCTTCAAGTTCGCCGCTGCGGATGTAGTTTTCCAGTTCCGTAAGATCATTTACCGTGAGCATGGAGAGTCCTTTTGCAGCGCGGAGATGCAACGCTCCGTAAGGTCGTGAACCATCTGTTCGACCTGCCGGATTTCTTCGCGGGTGATGTTGTCGTAGTGGATGCCCGCGCTGACGCACACGGCGCAGTTCAGGGCATGGGCCATGCGCCCGGCCATGCGCTGGGCGAGGGCGTCTTCCTTGTGGCCGGGCAGGCCCGCCAGATGGCTTTGGGCCTCTACCTGACCATGCGCAGGCGCGGCCAGAGCCACTGCGCCGATATGGGTCGCGCCGCCGCCGCAAAGCACCTGCAGGTCGCGCCCCTGGCGATAAACGCGCAGATGTATGCTCAGGCGGCCCTGCTGGGCGGTGAATCGCATGGCTGCTCCTGTGCTTTGGCGGCAGCTAGAGCGCCGCGCCGCTACGGGCTTTTTGGCTTTTTGCCATGCGCCCGGTGAAATTTCCAGCCTGCCTGTCACGGCGGGCAAACCCGCCCATGAACATGGCGGAATTGTTGTGGTATATATATGATGCGGTCTACAGCCGCAAGGCCGCCACGGTGCCTGTTGCCCCGGGCTTGACGCCCCAGCGGGCGGCCCGTACCATTTTGCCAATTCTTTGTTGTATGGAGACAGCATGACTCTTGATCCCACCAAGCACCCGGACTGGCAGATAGCCCTGGATGCCGAACAGAATATGAAAACTTTTGAAGCCCTGACCGCAGAGATGGGGCTGGAACCTTCAGAAGTGCTGCCTTATGGCAGATACATGGGCAAGATTGAGCAGCAGGAAGTGCTGCAAAGGCTTGAGAACCGCCCCAACGGCAAATACGTTGACGTTACGGCCATCACGCCCACGCCCCTTGGCGAAGGCAAGTCCACCACCACCATTGGTCTGGTGCAGGGGCTTGCGCGGCGCGGTTTGCGGTCTTCCGCCGCTATCCGCCAGCCTTCGGGCGGCCCCACCATGGGTATGAAGGGGTCCGCCGCTGGCGGCGGCCTTTCGCAGTGCATCCCGCTCACGCCGTATTCCCTCAACTTTACAGGCGATATCCATGCCGTGGGCGCGGCCCACAATCTTGCCATGACGGCTCTCACGTCCCGCATGCAGCATGAGCGCAACTATGACGACGCCACCCTTGAGAGGCTTTCGGGCATGCGCCGCCTGGATATTGACCCCACGCGCGTCAGCACCGGCTGGGTGATGGATTTCTGCGCGCAGGCCCTGCGCAACGTGATTATCGGCATGGAAGGCGACGGCAGGCGCAACGACGGCTTTATGATGCGCTCGCACTTTGACATCACCGTTGCTTCGGAGGTCATGTCCATTCTTTCCGTGGCGCGCGACCTGGCCGATCTGCGGCAGCGCATGGGCCGCATGGTGCTTGCCCTTGACCGCAACGGCAGGCCCGTGACCACCGCCGATCTTGAAGTGGACGGCGCCATGACCGCCTGGCTGGTGGAGGCCATCAAGCCCAACCTTATCCAGACCATCGAAGGCCAGCCCGTGCTGGTGCACACTGGCCCCTTCGGCAATATCGCCCTGGGACAGAGTTCGGTTATTGCCGACAGGGTCGGGCTGAAGCTTGGCGACATCCATGTGACAGAATCCGGTTTTGCCGCAGAAATGGGCTACGAAAAATTCTGGAACCTCAAGTGCCGTTACAGCGGCCTTGCGCCTGACGCGGCGGTGATTGTGGCGACAGTTCGGGCGCTCAAGCACCACGGCGGCGCGCCGCAGCCCCGCCCCGGCCAGCCCCTGCCCGAAGAATATCTGCGGGAAGATGTGGGTCTGGTGGAGGCCGGTTGCGTCAACCTGTTGCACCATATCGGCATTGTGCGCCGTTCCGGTGTGCCTTCTGTGGTGTGCATCAACAAGTTTTATACAGACAAGCCCGCTGAAATTGCCGCTATTCGCCGTATCTGCGAAAAGGCGGGGGCAAGCGTGGCTGTTTCTGAACACTGGGAAAAAGGCGGCGAAGGCGCGCTTGAACTGGCAGATGCCGTTATGGACGCCTGCAATTCGCCCAAGCGGAACTTCCGTCCGCTCTACGACTGGAAGCTGCCCATTGCCGAGCGCATTGTCTGCATCGCCCGCGAAGTGTACGGCGCTGACGGCGTTGATTTTGAACCCATGGCCGCCCAGCGTCTCAAGACGCTTCAGGAACGCCCCGATGCGGACGAGCTTGGCGTGTGCATGGTTAAAACACAGTATTCGCTTTCGGACGATGCCAAGCGCAAGGGCGTGCCGTCATCCTGGCGGCTGCATGTGCGCGATGTGCTGCTTTTTGGCGGCGCTGGTCTTGTGGCCCCGGTGGCGGGCGACATCAGCCTTATGCCCGGTACCGGCTCCAGGCCCTCCTTCCGCAACATCGATGTGGATGTGGCAACCGGGCGCGTAACCGGCGTGTTTTAGACAAGCAATACAATAAAAGCGTTATCCAGTCAGTTGGTTGGCTGGATAACGCTTTTATTGCCTTTCATAAGCAAAAAATATTTTTTCAGAAATGTTTTTCCAACATACTATATTTATAGGTGATAATATTATTGCATATCAGATATATCGGTTTTTGCCGCTTGAAAAAAATTACGAAAGACATAGGGTTAGCACTATAAAACACCGTATTGATCCATCAGGAGGATCGCATGGAAGTAGTGCTCAGAGGCGTGCGCGGCAGCATTGCCGTGCCATCTCCGGCCATGTCATTTTACGGTGGCAACACCTCATGTGTTGAACTGCGCTCCGACAACGGGGCGCTTCTCTTTTTTGATGCAGGCACAGGGCTGCGGCAGGCTGGCGAAAACCTGCCGGAAAGCGGTACCTGCCATCTTTTCATTTCGCATGGGCATACAGACCACATCCAGGGGTTGGGGTTCTTTCCGCCCCTGCATTCCCCCCGCTGGACAACCCATATCTATATTCCCGCCTGGCTCGAGGACGTGCTGGACAATCACTTTGCTCACGGCATGTTCCCCATACCCTTCAGCGACTTTGCCGGAAACGTTGTGCGGCACAGCCTTGAACCCGGTGACAAGGTGCATCCCGCCGATGGCGTCGCGGTTACGGCCATGGCGGCCAACCATCCCGGCGGTGCGCTTGCCTACAGGGTTTGCGCCGACAATGCCGTTTTTGCGTATTCCGGCGATTATGAAATCACTTGCGCCCCCGAGTTGCAGCAGGCGGCGCGCCAACTGCTTGAAGGCGCGGATCTGGCTGTTGTGGACAGCATGTACAGCAGGGCCAGCTATATTGAAGGCTGGGGGCATTCCTGCTGGGAAGACTGGCGTGATCTGGCCCATGCTGCCGGGTCGGGATGCGTTGTGCTTTCACACCATGCGCCGGACATGACGGACGCGCAGATAGACGCGCTACAGCGTGAGGCCCTGCACAGTTGCCAGACAGGCGGGCAGCGCCTGTGCTTTGCGCGGGAGGGCATGCGGTTCAGCCTGCCCATGCCCAGGCAGCAGGCCTGCGGTGAGTGTGGCCTGGTTCAGTTCAGCGACTGGCTCGACAGGTTTCTGGACGAGCTTTCGCAGTATCAGGACGAAAACACGCTGCTCGACCGCATACTCGCCAAATCTCGCGAAATCACGCGGGCTGATGCCGGAACCATTTTTCTTGTTGATGGGGAAGACCTGCTCTTTGCCTATACGCACAACGACAGTCTGTTTTCCGTCAATACTGCCTCAAAATTCGCCTATTCCTCGGCGCGCCTGCCCATCAATCCTCATTCCATTGCGGGTTATGCGGCCTGCACGGGCGAAATACTCAATATTGTGGATGTGCGCGCCTTGCCGAAGGATTTGTCGTTTTCATTCCGCGATGATTTTGACAAGGCCACGGGATACCACACTGAATCCATGCTCGTGGTGCCGTTTCACGAGCACGCGGGGCGCATATCGGGTGTGATGCAGCTCATTAACAGCCTTGATCCGCGCACGGGCAAGCCCCGCAAGTTCACCCACGACATGGAGCGGCACATACGGGTGCTGGCCCGCGAAATCGCCAATATCCTTGAACGCAGCCACCTGGTGCGGGCAAGCATCAACCGGCTTGTGCGGCTGGCCTCTGTGCATGACCCACTCGAAACCGGCCCCCATGCCGAGCGTGTGGGCGCCATTGCCGCAGAAATGTATCAGGTGCGGGCCAATCATCTGTGCCTTGACCCGGACACGACCCTGCACGTCAAAAGCCAGATACGCCTTGCCGCCATGCTGCACGATATTGGCAAGGTGGGCGTGAGCGATCTGCTGCTGAAAAAGCCGGGCAAGCTTTCTGATGAAGAAATGGTCGTCATGCGGTCGCATACGGTTATCGGCGCGGGCATTCTGGAGGTAGAGGCTCAGAGTGGCGGATTCATGACCTTTGCCCGCGAGATAGCCCACCATCACCACCAGAAATGGAATGGCAAGGGGTATGCCGGCCCCAGTGACGCGGGCAGGCAGGAAGGGGAGGATATCCCCCTTGCGGCGCGTATAACCGCCATTGCCGACGTGTTTGACGCGCTGGTTTCTCCCCGTTCGTACAAGGCCGCATGGCCGCACGAAAAGGCCCTTGCTCTCCTGCGCGAGGAGGCAGGCAGTCATTTTGACCCCCAGCTTGTGGAATGCCTTGAGGAAATCATGGACGTTGTGGCCAAGATTTATGAACGCTTTCCTGATGCGGAGCCGGAACAGACAAAACACGATACTGCTTCATGAACATTGCAGATGCCCTGAAACGGCTGCTGCGGCAGCCATGGCTTTTCACCGCCCTTGTGGGTCTGTGCGGCGGCCTTGCCATGCTGGCGCTGTATGTGATGCAGCCTGTGGCCTTGCAACGCCTTGATCTGAGAATTTACGATGCATTGCTGCCCCTGCGGCGGCAAAGCGAGCCTTCTCCAGTACCGCTTGTTGTCGATATCGACGAGGAATCCCTGGCCCGTTACGGGCAGTGGCCCTGGCCCCGCTATCTGGTGGCCGACCTTGTGGACAGGCTGTCGCAAAACGGCGCTGCATCCATCGGGCTGGATATCATGTTTGCAGAGCCTGACAGAACTTCGCCGGCAAGTTTGCGCGAGGGGCTTTATCGCGACAGGGGCGTGACGCTCGAAATTGTGGGCCTGCCTTCGTATCTGGGGGACTTTGATACCCTGTTTGCCGCCTCCGTGCGCGCCGCGCCCGTGGTGCTGGGCGCGTTTGCCCGTTATGTGGGCGAAGCGTATTCCGGTCCCCTGCCGCAGCCCCCGGCCATGATAGCGCGGGGTGGCAAGGATGCCCCCCCATTCGATGCCTATTTGCCGTCAGCGGCAGGCGCTGTTTTGCCCCTGCCGCAGCTTTTTGCAGAGGCCCCCGTGGGTTTTGTGAATGTATCGCCCGATGCGGATGGCCTTGTGCGGCAGGTTCCGCTGCTTCTCAAGCTTGGGGATGCTGTTTACCCCTCGCTGGCCTTGCAGGCCCTCATGCGCGCGCTGGGAACAGATGCCCTGCGGCTGTATACCGGGCCGGACGGGCTTTTCAGCGTGGCGGCGGGGGAGTTCAAGATTCCGGTTTCGCGCGAGGGCTATATGCTGGTTCCCTTTCAGGGGGGGCGGCATACCTATCGGTATATCAGCGCCGCAAAGGTGCTGGATGGCAGTGCAAAGCGGGCTGATATTGACGGTTGTATCGCCTTTGTGGGCACGTCCGCACCCGGTCTGGCCGACATCCGCGCAACGCCCTTTGACAGGGTGATGCCGGGGGTGGAGGTGCATGCGGCAGCCATAGACGCCATGATCAGCGGCAATTTTGTGCAGTTGCCATCCTGGGGGCCGGGGGCGCAGGCGCTGATAATCGCCTTTGTGACCTGCACGGCAACGCTTGCCTTTGGCTTTGCCGGGCCGCGCGTATATGTGCCGTCTTCGTTGGCGCTGATGGGCGCAACGGCCGTGGCCTCACGCCAACTGTTTATGGGCGGCCTGTTTCTTTCGCCCCTGTATGGCCTGCTCACCACCCTGCTGTGCGGCGGCTTGCTGCTGAGCGTGCGCTTCTGGCAGGAGGAAAAGCAGAAGATTGTTCTGCGCCGTGCCTTTTCGCGCTATGTATCGCCGGAGGTGGTCAAACGGATCAGCAAGCGGCAAGGCGATCTGCTGGCGGGCGAGAACCGTGAGCTTTCCATTCTGTTCACGGATATTCGGGGTTTTACGAGCCTTTCTGAATCGCTTTCGCCTCAGGATGTGGTGCAACTGCTGAACAGCTACTTTACGCCCATGACGGCCATTGTGCGCAGTCGGCAGGGCACTCTGGACAAGTTCATCGGTGATGCGCTCATGGCCTTCTGGAACGCCCCTCTTGATGTGCCGGGGCATCCCGCGCTGGCGGTGGATGCCGCACTGAGCATGCAGGAGCAGCTTGAGGCGCTGAACGGCGAGATTGAGGCGAGCTTTGGCATACGCCTTGCCATGGGCGCGGGCATTCACACCGGGCAGGCCTACGTGGGCAACATGGGGTCAGACGACCTCATCAACTACACCCTCATAGGTGATAATGTGAATCTGGCCTCGCGCCTTGAGGGCCTGTGCAAACGCTATGGCGCGCCTGTGGTGGTGAGCGGAAATACCAGGGAAGGCTGCGGGGATGCCTTTGCCTTTGTTCATCTTGATGTGCTGCGCGTGAAGGGCAAGACAAAGCCTGTCAGCATCTACTGGCCCATGAGGCCGGGTACGGATGCAATTTTTCAGGCGGCCATGCCGCAGTGGAGCGCGGCGCGCGCTCTGTATGAACAGGGGGATTTTGCCGAGGCGGTGGCTGGTTTTGCCGCGCTGGCAAAAGGGTATCCCGCTGTGCGTCTGTTTGGTTTGTATCATGAGCGCTCGCTCATGCTTGCGCAGAATCCGCCTGCCCAGTGGGACGGCATCTGGACAATGGAAGGCAAGTAGAAACATCCTGTTGCTGTGGGGGGAACCATGATTCGTTCAATGCTGGGGCGCGGGGCTTTGGCCCTGTGCCTGACGTTACTGGCTGGGGGCGTATGTACGGCCAAGGATGTGGGACAGGTTATTTCCTTCAAGGCTGGCGTGACTGCCCAAAGAGATGGACAGGCCGTGGCGCTGGACATGAAAAGCCCGGTTGGGGATCGGGATACGCTGATGACAGACGCCACGGGACGGGCGCAGATTCTTTTTGACGACGACACAACCGTGTCACTTGGTTCCAACACGTCCCTGAGCCTGGAAACGGTGGTCGCAGAAGGCGCAAACCCTGCCTTCAAGGCCAGGATGGGGCAGGGCGTGGCCCGCTTTATTACGGGCAAGATTGTGGAAAAAAATCCTGACGGGTTTTCTGTGGTCACGCCGGATGCTACCGTGGGCATTCGCGGCACCATCTTTGCCGTCCGTGTGGGGAACGGCACCACAACCGTCTTTGTAACCAACACCACCAAGCAGGTTTTTGTTAATGGTGTGCTGGTGCCGACAGGTTTCAAGATCACCCTGCCGCACGGCACGCCCACGCCAATGACACCGGCAGACCATAACCTGGTGTCTGGCAGCGTGGCGGCCAACAGCCCCGCCTCTGGCGGAACAGCGCAGCTGGCGCCGCCTTCTCCCGTGGTGGGGAATCCTATTACGCCAACGACGCTGGCGCAGACGCCCATTGTATCGCAGGCTCTGGGCGAGGGCTTCCGGCAGACGGGCAACGCCAATGTGTCTGGTGGGCAGATGGGCAACGCCAATGTGTCTGGTGGGCTGACAGGCGATGGGTACACAGGATCGTTCAGTTTTCTGGTCAATCTGGCAAGTGGCTCTGTAAGCAATGGGGTGATGCAGTCCGGCAGCTCATACCTGCCTAACGCCCTTACGGGTGGGACAGGCAGCATAAGCGGTTCGAGCCTGCATGTGGGCGGATTTACCGCTGATGGAGTGACAGGTTCCATGAACGGAACTGCCGCGCGCTCTTCATCTGGGCTGTCTGTTTCAGGTGGCTACCAGATCGGCAATACTGACGGCATCATCGACTCCGGTACATTTTCCGGCAAACAACGATAGGTGGAACAAACAATGATACGTTATCCATTCCGCCTGTTGCAGCTATTCCGTCGGGTCGCGTTTGTGCCCTTGAGCATATTTTTACTGGTCAGTGCCGCCGTCGCCGCAGACGATTCCCCCGCGCTGCGCACGGCCGTAGGATCCGCCAAGGCGGATGCCGCTGCCCTCATGCAACAGAGCAAGTATGCTTCCGCATACGATATGTACATGCGCCTGCTGCGCGAAGCGCCGGACGATGATGAAATCAACCTTAATCTGGCGCGCAGTTCCATGCGCAGCGGGCGGTACAATCAGGCCGTAATGGCCTATGAACGCCTCACTGAAAAGTATCCTTCGGAGCCTGTGCTCTACAGCGAACTGGCGCAGGCCTACATGGCGCTTGAAGACCGCGTAAGCGCAGAGCAAGCCATGGCAGCCATGCGCTCGCTGAATCCCAACATCAACAAGACAGATAATGACCGCCTGCTGGATTCGCTCGAGAAGCGCTACGAACACTGGCAGGTGCATGGTAAACTGCGCACTGGGCTGTTGTATGACTCAAACGCAACATTTGGCCCTTCAAGCACCACAATGGATTTGGGTGTGTGGCGTGTCAGCCTGCCGGATGCTGAGGCAAAAAAAACTTTTGGCGCGTATCTTGGGGCAAACCTTGATGTGGGCTGGAAGGCCGAGCGGGATACGCCCTGGTGGATCGTGGGCGATGCGCAGGGCATGGCGCGCGGCAATGGAGATTCCTCGCTCGATGATGTGCACAGCCGCACGTCTGAATGGGGCAGGGCAGCGGTGGGCCTTCGTCATCTCACGCCCACAACCATGTTTGATCTGCGCCTCAAGAGCGAAGTTTTCGACTATCAGTGGTACCAGAATGTCACGGCATCCGGCCCGGAAGCCACCTGGCTTTGGGCGGTCACGCCGTCATGGCAGCTCATTACGCGCGGTACCCTGGATTCGCGGGCGTATTCCAGGGATGGCGACCGCAACGGCGCGTACTGGACGCTGGGCCAGTATGTGCGGCGGTTTTTTGGCGAGAGCAACCATGAAATCATGGTCGGCCTGAGCTATGTGGGCGGCAATACGCCGGAGAAGGCCGATTATTGCTACACCGGGTGGGAGGCCAGCGCCAGGCTTTCGCTCAAGTTGCCCAAGGGCTTTGAACTCGCCCCCTTTGTCTCGTTTGAGAACGACTGGTACAACGGCCCGGCAACGGCGCTTGAAACCTCCAACAGGCTTGACCAGAAATGGCGCACCGGCGCGGCCCTCACGTGGCATATTACCGATGCATGGTCTGTTGAAACTTCGTACCAGTATACGCACAACAACTCAGAAAGCCCGCTGTACAGATACGATCAGTCCCTTGTTTCCCTGGGAGTTGCCTGGTCTTTTTAGGAGCTGCCTGAAATGCACGGTGAAGCCCAGAGGGCACTTTACTCGTAACGCAAAATGGCTTGTGGTTTCCCACAAGCCATTTTGCGTAGAATCTGCCAGAGAGTCGGGACAAAAAAAGAGCCGCTGTAGCAGCGGCTCTTGTAACTTGAAAATTCTGAGGCTTGCTACAACGCCCTAACGGGCGCAGAGACGCTCAGCCGGGATAATGACAAAGTTGTGTGCCTTGAGGACTTCAATGGCCTGATCGACCTTGTCAAAGCGGAAGATCATGACGGCGCTTTCGGCTTCGCGCTGCACAAAGGCGTACATGTATTCCACGTTGATGCCGTTCTTGGAAACAGTCTGAAGAACGGAATCGAGGCCGCCGGGGACATCGGGAACTTCCACGGCCACAACGCTTGTGCGGCCAAGGGTGAACCCCTTTTCCTTCAAAACAACCTTGGCTTTATCATGGTCGCATACAATCATGCGCAGAATGCCGAAATCAGAAGTATCGGCCAGCGAGAGCGCGCGAATATTAATGCCGGCCTCTGCCAGAGTATGCGTAACCTCGGCCAGACGCCCGGCCCGGTTTTCCAGAAAAACTGAAAGCTGTTCCGTTTTCATGACAAATCCTTATGTTTCAACGGGCGGTTCTATGCCTTGTGATTGGGATCGTCAGTAGACGTGGGCTGCTTTTTATCCTTGGGGGTTATGTCAATTTCATCCGGCTCGGTTGAAGAGCGGCGAAAGTTGCGGATTGCCCGACCCAGCCCACCGCCGATTTCCGGCAGTTTGTTCGATCCGAAAACAAGCAGAACCACAACAAGTAAGAGCAATAATTCAGGCATGCTTACGCCGAACATGCGGGGAGCCTCCGTTGAGAGTTGGGCAACAATGCAAATTACACCCGAAAAGATAAGCCTTGCTTAACCCAAGGTCAAGGTGAAACCTGGAGCCGACCGGGTTGACGGCTCCAGCCTCGCGCCGCAGAGCGGCAATTTGCCTTGGTTGGCTGCCGGGGGCTTACTTGCCCATGGCGTTCATGAAATCCTTGTTGGATTTGGTCGCGCGCATTTTGTCCAGCAAAAATTCCATACTGTCGATGGAAGACATGGGGGCAAGAATCTTGCGCAGGATCCACACGCGGTTGAGCACATCGTCGGCCAACAGCAGGTCTTCCTTGCGGGTGCCCGTGCGGTTGATGTCGATGGCGGGGAAAACGCGTTTTTCCGAAAGGTGGCGGTCGAGGTAGATTTCCATGTTGCCGGTACCTTTGAATTCTTCAAAGATAACTTCATCCATGCGGGAACCAGTGTCGATAAGCGCCGTAGCGATGATGGTGAGACTGCCGCCTTCTTCAATATTGCGGGCCGCGCCAAAAAAGCGTTTGGGCCGTTGCAGGGCGTTGGCGTCAAGACCACCGGAGAGCACCCGGCCGGAAGAAGGGGTAACCGCGTTATACGCGCGCCCCAGGCGGGTGATGGAGTCGAGCAGGATGACAACGTCGCGCTTGCGTTCCACAAGGCGCTTGGCTTTTTCAAGCACCATTTCGCATACCTGCACGTGGCGCTGCGGCGGTTCGTCAAAGGTGGAGCTGATAACCTCGGCCTTTTTGACTGTGCGCTCCATGTCGGTAACTTCTTCCGGGCGCTCGTCAATCAAAAGCACAATGAGGTAAACATCGGGGTTATTGGCATTGATGGCATTGGCCAGCGACTGCAGCAGGATTGTTTTACCCGTGCGCGGCGGGGCCACGATAAGGCCACGCTGTCCGCAGCCAATGGGGGCCATGATGTCGATAACGCGGTTGGAAAGATTTTTCTCGCCATTTTCCATGACAAGCTGGCGGTCAGGATAGATGGGCGTGAGGTTGTCAAAAAGAACAAGGTTTTTGGCGTGTTCCGGCGGTTCAAAGCCGATCTCGGTAACCTTGAGCAGGGCAAAGTAGCGTTCGCCTTCCTTGGGGGGGCGGATCTGGCCGGAAACTATGTCACCCTTGCGTAAAGAAAACCGCCTGATCTGCGAGGGCGACACGTAGATGTCGTCCGGGCCGGGCATGTAACTGCACAGCGGCGACCGCAAAAAGCCAAAGCCATCGGGCAGAATTTCAAGCACGCCATCACCGTAAATGGCGCCGTTTTGTGAAGCACAGGTGGAAAGCAGAGCGAAAATGAGTTCCTGCTTACGCATGGAACTGGCATTTTCAATTTCATACTGCTCAGCCAGCTCCATGAGTTCCTGCATGCTACGCGTCTTCAGATCCGTGAGGCTCAAGGCGCTGTCGGTCAACAGTGTGGAAGTAGCTTTCTTTTTGCGCATAACAGTCCGATATTTTGATAAGACACAGGGTAACGCTTACAATATTTGCATATTGTAGCGTGGTAGGCGGATGATATTGGGAACAAAAAAGATGTGTGAAAATGCGATTAGCCCATCTTTTCTGTAATGGCAAGGAAAAAATACGTCGCTGTTCACAAAAAATTTTGTCTGGGTGTGAGCGGGCTAACTGGCGGGTTCTTCGGGGGCTGGCGGGGGCGCATAGATTTCAAGCAGTTCGTCGCGCACCTTGTCTTCTGCGATTTCCAGAACTTCTGACAATTCGCCGGTCACAAGGCCCATGGCCTGCTCCTGAAGCCGCCTTTCGCCAAAAGAAAGTTCCTTGCTGCGGCCAATAAGCAGCAGCTCGCGCAGCACTTCGGCCACAATAGCAAGGCTCGGGCTTTTGAGCCGCTCGGAATATTCGCGGAAGCGGCGGTTCCAGTTCTGGCCCGTATACACAACCTTGCCCGAATCATTGCGGAGCGATTCGAGAATCGTGGCCGCTTCATCCTTGGGCGTGAGGGTGCGCAGGCCCACATGCGCGGCATTGTTTACCGGAACCATCAGCGTGACGTTGTTTGCCCGAATGCGCACAATATAGAGCTCACAGACAAGCCCCCCAACGGTTTTGCTGTCTATGCGTTCTATTTGGCCCACACCTTGGGCAGGATATACAACGAGATCGTCCGGAGTGAACATGATGCCACCAAAACGCCCCAAAAGGCGCAAATAAACGAGACCTGGAGCGAGAGCTGGAAGTCGCGAATTAAATGAAGTATTGAAGAGTCGGAAACCGACTCTTCAAATATCCTAGTCCAAGAATGAGCAGGAGTCCAGTTGAAAAAGTATTTTGCTCATATTTGGGGCAATGGGCATTTGACCGGGCCAGCAAGGTAGTGCGCAGATACTGTTGCAGAGGGTTTACAGCATTGGCCTGATGCAAATTGATTGCAAAACCGGCGGTTACAGAAAGCCATTATCAAAAGGCAGCACTGCACGGCGCTGCTCAGGATGCCTTTCGCGCAGCACGAACAGCGCTGTCGAGCCCTTTATCGGCAAAGGCAAACAATGTATCGGCTGCAAGCTCCATCGAATTTTCAATGTTTTTTGCATCTTCGCCTTCAGGTCGGCCCAGTACCCAGTTTGTCACGTCACCCTTGTGAGGGGGGCGGCCAATACCCATGCGCAGACGGTAAAAATCTGGCGTTCCCAAAAGTTCTGTAATGGATTTCAGCCCATTGTGTCCGGCATTGCCCCCGCCAAGCTTGAAGCGAAGCTCCCCGGCAGGGATATCCAGCTCGTCATGCACAACAACAAGATCATGCGGCTTGAGTTTGTGCCAGGCGAGCAGCGGCTGCACGCACTGGCCGCTCAGGTTCATGAATGTCTGCGGCTTGGCCGCAAGCCATAAGCCCCCAAGCTTTGGCAGGCGCAAGCGCCACAATTCGCAAGAAAATTTGCCGCCGTTCTGCTGGCTCGCCTCGCCGTCTCTGGCGGCAAGTTCCACAAGATAGCTCACAAAATCAAAGCCGCAATTATGACGTGTATGGTCGTATTTGGCGCCGGGATTGCCCAGGCCTACAATAACGCCTTTATAGTCCATCTGTACGCCTCCGGGGGCGATTTTAGGGCAATTTCATTTTGCAATTGCTCTGGTGACTGCGAGAGCAGGCATTCGACGCGAAGGTATGAGCAAATTTACTTGCGCGTTTAAATGCCGGAACCAGCCTGTCTTAAACTTTGAAAATGCATTTTTCAAAGTTTATCTGCTCTCGCCCGCTCAAGGTGCAGCGGCAGGCCAAGCCCCGCGCATGCCGCCGCTGCGGTGCGGGCCATAAAGTGGCACAGCGGGGGATTCATGGCGGCCAGATGCCCGCCGCCGGGCAGCCAGACCAGCTTTTTGGACGGTGCCTTGAGGCAGTCAAAGGTGGCCTGAATGATGGCTGGCGTAAACAGGGCATCGTTTTGCGCGCTGAAAAAATACAGGGGGCAACGCAGCACCTCGGGCAGACGCGTGTTGAACAGGCTGGCCAGAAAATTCAGGGGGTATGTCAGCCGCGTTTTGCGGCGGTTGCTCACAGTCCGCCGCGCGCCGGAAATGATCCGCCAGGAATCAAGATAGGCCTGCAAGGGCATGGGCAGCCACGGCAGCCAGCGTGCCAGTCTGCAGAAAATACGTTCAATGTCCGCTCTGCGGTCAGCCAGCCCGGCAAAGCGCGTCAGATATATAGCCTCGCGCATCTGGGGCAGCACCCCGGTAATGGGAAATGCCGCCGTAAGGCCGGGGGATGCCGCAGCATGCGCCAATGCGAGTATGCCGCCCTGGCTGTGCCCGCATACGGCAATATGGGCGTGGCCTGCATCACGCAGCCATGCCTCGGCGTCCAGGCAGTTTTGCCGCAGGTCGTCAAAGCTGAAACCCGCGCTGTGGCGGTTCAGACCGTGCCCGGTAAAATGCACTGCGGCAACGGCAAAGCCAGCTTGCCGCAAGGCGGCGATCATGGGGCGGTACTGAATGGGCGACAGCATGGTGCCAGGATAAAACAGCATGACCCCGGCCCCGTGATTGGGCCAGAGTTCGAGCCGCAGTTCCCGGTTATGGGCAGACAGCTTGTGCGTGACAAAGGCTGGTTTGTTCATGGCGGCATGCGTACATAAAACGAGGCCGGTCCCGCAAGGAACCGGCCAATACAGTCGCACAAAGGCCCGAAGAGCGGGCTTTGCGTCAAACAGTCTTATTCGGCTGCGTCAGCGGCTTCCTTGGCCTTGGAAATAACGCTGACGATGGCGAAGTTCTGGTCGTAAACAGCCTTGACGTTTTCGGGCAGCTGCAGGTCGCCCACGCAGATGGTGGTGTTGATGTCCATGGGGGTCACATCAACAACGATCTTTTTGGGCATGTCCAGGGGCTTGCTGCACAGGCGCACGATTTCGCGGTAGGTTTCAAGCTGGCCGCCAAGCTTCACGCCGCGCGACACGCCCACGAATTCCACGGGCACGTCAACGGTGACGGGCTTTTCCAGATCCACGCCGTAGTAGTCGATGTGGCTGAATTCTTTCTTGTAGGGATGGTACTGCACGTCCCAGATGATCACAGGATGCACGGACTTCTGGCCGTTGTCGTCAATCTCGAGGTTGAACACCGAGGTACGACCGGCTTCGGCAAAAATCTTTTCCAGCGGCAGGGCAGGAGCCTGCACGGAGATGTTGTCACCCTTGGCGGTGTAGAACACGCCGGGGATCAGATCCTGGGTACGCAGACGGCCACTGGCGCCTTTGCCGCTACCTTCGCGCTTCTGCACGCTCAAAGTCTTTTCAATATTCATGTCCTGCTCCTTGGCTTACCGCAGCCGAAACGTGCGGAAAAAGTTCTGTTATTATGGAACCGGCCCTTGCGGGCAGGCTTGGGTCTATACGCAATCCGCATAAAGCGGGTTACACAAACAACACGCTCACCGATGAACCGGTATGGATGTTGTGGATAGTCTTGCCCAGAAGGGCAGCCACAGAAACAACCTCCAGCTTGGGGCAGCGCTCAAGCTTGTCGCCCATGGGGATGGTGTCTGTGACAAATACCTGCGAAAGCGCCTCGGTGCTGTTGATGCGGTCAATGGCCGGGCCAGACAAAACAGCGTGGGTGGCGCAGGCCACAATCTTGGTAGCGCCGTTTTTGAGCAGCACGTCCGCACCGGCGCACAACGTGCCAGCGGTGTCGATCATGTCGTCCACCACAATGGCAAGACGGCCCTTCACATCGCCGATAACATGCATGGCCTGTGCCTGATTGGGCTTGTCGCGGCGCTTGTCCACAATGGCCAGCGGCGCGTTGAGCCTTTTGGCATAGGCGCGGGCGCGTTCAACACCGCCGGCATCGGGCGACACAATCACGATGTTGTCATCGTGCAGCCGCCGCAGCGATTCGAGCATTACAGGCACGGCAAACAGGTTGTCCACCGGGCAGTCAAAGTAGCCCTGAATCTGTCCCGCGTGCAGGTCAATGGTGACCACGCGTTCCGCACCGGCAACGCTGATAAAATCGGCCACCATTTTGGCGCTGATGGGCGCACGGGGGCTGACTTTACGATCCTGGCGCGCATAGCCGTAGTAAGGAATAACGGCGGTAATTCTGCCTGCACTGGCCCTTTTGAGGGCATCAAGCATAAGGCAGAGCTGCACCAGATTGCGGTTGATGGTCGGGGGGCAGGTGGGCTGCACCACAAAAACGTCATCACCGCGAACATTGTCGCCTATTTCGATCCGCAACTCGCCGTCGCTGAACGTGGTAGCCAGCGTGGGCGTGAGTTGACACCCCAGATGGTTGCAGATGGCCTTGGCCAAATCCGGATTGGAAGACCCGGTGACGATCTTAAGATCGCTGTACATGAACCGCCCTGCCTTGCGCGCCAAAGAGCACTTACGGTTATACATCCTTGCTGCCGTCGCCGGAAGAAAGGCGGCGCTTTATTGCCAGGCCGCCGACAAATCGACGGAAGGCGCGGTCAGACGCCCCAGGCGCTATACAGCAGTGTGTGGCTGGGATGGAAGGGTTCGAACCTTCGAATGACGGAGCCAAAACCCGTTGCCTTACCACTTGGCTACATCCCAGTATTTCACAGCACGTGCGCGTATACGCGCCTGTTCTCTCCTTGCAGCATGGCGGCAGCCGCCTGCGATTCCACATGGGACTCGTGTGCGAAAAGCGCCACAATGCTTGAGCCGCTGCCACTCATGGCTACGGCTCCAGCTCCAAGGCGCAGCAAGTTCGCCTTGATTTCTGCAAGCTGTGGATGGCGAGAAAATACAACGTCCTCAAGGTCGTTGTGAATGCTCAACTCTGTCCGCACCCCGGAGAGAAAAGTTCCATTAGCCTTGCTTTCTGTCTTTGTCAAGCAATTTTGCCCAGAAACCGTGTTTGAGGCCTTGAGCGCGGCGTCATAATCGGCATATGCCTGGGGGGTGGATGCATGAATTTGAGAGCATACCAGAACAAGGTGTATGCCTGCAAGCGCATCCTCCCTGCAAGGCTGGATGATCTCGCCAATGCCCCGCACACGGCAGGGCTTGTTTATGAGAAAAAACGGCGTGTCCGCGCCAACGGTGAGGGCAACCTCTGCCAGCGCCTGATCATCAAGCGGGCTGGGTACCCTGCTGTTGAGCCAGCGCAGCAGGGCCGCCGCATCGCTGCTGCCGCCGCCAAGACCTGCGCCAGCGGGAATGCCCTTGTTCAGGCGCACTTCAAGCCCGGGCAGGTTGGGCATACGTTTGGCGAGGGCGGCGTAGGCCTTGGTGAGGGTGTTGTTCTCAAGGTCGATGCCGGGCGTATCGCACTGCACAACCAGACCGGCTGTGCCGGTTTCACGTATGTGCAGACGATCGCAGGGGCGGGGCAGGGGCCAGAAAAGAGAATCCAGCTCATGATACCCGTTTTCCCGCACGCCCGTGATGCGCAAACCAAGGTTAACCTTGCACCCGGCAACAACTACACTCATGAATTTTCCGCTCCTGTGGCAGTGATGGCTACAGCGTTTCAACCGTGAGGTTGCCGTTGGTGTACACGCAGATTTCAGAGGCGATGCGCATGGCCTCGCGGGCAATGGCCTCCGCATCCATGTCGCTGTGCCGGGCAAGCGCCCGCGCCGCCGCAAGAGCGTAGGGGCCGCCGCTGCCGATGGCTGCAACCTCGTCGTCAGGTTCAATGACGTCGCCCGTGCCCGACAACACGAGAATGTGTTCGCTGTCCGCCAGCAGGAGCATGGCTTCGAGCTTGCGCAGATATTTGTCCTTGCGCCATTCCTTGGTCATTTCCACGGCGGCGCGGACCATGTTGCCCCGCAATTCCTTGAGCTTGGCTTCAAAAAGCTCAAACAGGGTAAAGGCATCGGCTGTGGCCCCGGCAAAACCCGCCAGGATCTTGCCGTCATACAGCCGCCGCACCTTCTGCGCGCCGTGCTTCATGATCATATTCTGGCCCAGGGTCACCTGACCATCGCCAGCAATGGCAACGCGGCCATTCTTTCTTACTGCCAGTATGGTTGTGGCATGCGTATCCATCATCAGTTCTTTTCCCATATTTCCTTGCGCTCTTTGTAGGCGGCCTCGAGCTTCTGAAAATCGCGCGGATTTGCAGATTTGCCCGACAAGGCCTTGGCCTGGTTAAAGTAGCGCTCGGCCTGTTTTTTGTTGTTGGAATACATGGCGCTGTACGCCATGTGAATGTAGGCCCCGGCAGTGTCGCCCGTTTTACCGAGCGAGCGGGCATAGGCCTCGTGAACTTCGGCGTCTTCCGGCACGTAGCGCAGCACATCTGTATAATACTGCGCGGCCTGCGCCTGCCTGCCCGTTTCGTCAAGCATGCGGGCATAGAAAAAAGAGGCCATGTAGTCGCGCGGGTCCAGGCGCATGGCCTGACGCAGCAAGCCATCGGCACGGCTCATATCGCCCTTGCGGTAGTGGAATGCGCCAGCCTCGCGCAGCACCAGAGGGTCGGTGGGCGAAGCGGCGAGGGCTTCGTCAAAGGCCTTGCTGGCTTCGTTAACCCTGTTGGTACGGGCCAGCACAATGCCGCGCCCCATGCACGAAAGGCCGTCCTTGCCCGAAAAACGCTGCTGCGCAGCCTGCGCGTCGCCATAGCGCGCCCAGAGGAGCGTTTTGACGCGGATAAATTTGGTATTGTCCTGCGTGCGGCCCTGCACAGACTTGCCCATGCCCTCAATGCGGGCCTGAAGCCCGTTGATGCGGTCGCCGATGGCGGGGTGGGTAGAAAGGTAGGTCGGCACGCTGGTGCCGCTCATCCAGCTTTTCTGGCGCAGCACCTTGAAGCCGCCCACCATGCCCTGCGGCGGATAGCCCGCAGCCACAAGGTATTGCAGGCCAATCTGGTCAGCTTCGGTTTCGTCCATGCGGCTGTAGTTGAGCATGGCCGACTGCCCGGCCCCCAGCGCGCCCACAGCAATGGCGCCGCCGCTGGAGCCGCCCACCGCCACGCCCGCAATGGCTAGCAGCAGAGAACCAAGGGTCACAAACTGCGCGCGCTCAAGGCGTGAGGCCACGTGGTGCTGGGTTACGTGCGCCAGTTCGTGGGCAAGAACGCCTGCGAGTTCTTCTTCCTTGTCCATGTTCATGATGAGGCCGGTGAACACGTAGACGTAGCCGCCGGGAATGGCAAAGGCGTTGAGCGAATTGTGCAGGATGACGGCGGCTTTGAAATTAAAGGGCTGCGGCGGAATCTTCTTGACCAGACGATCCACGATCTGGTTGACGTACTGGCTTACCTCAGGGTCTTCCACAATGGGCATGTTTGCGCGGATCATCACGTCAAACTTGTGGCCCATCTCCTTTTCGTCCTTGATGGTGACGCCGCCGAAAAAGAAGGCCTGGGCCGGTACGGCCACAAGCTGGGCTGACAGAAATGCCAGCAGAACAAAGAGCGCCATAAAACGGCGCAGGGCAACACGATGCAACATGGCGTCCTCATGATGCCGCAGTAAAAGCGCCCGCGCCGGAGACCGACGCGGGCAGCGGCTTATTCCAGATCCCAAACCTGACCTTCGGGGGTGTCGCGTACGCTGACGCCCAGATCAAGAATTTCCTGCCGTAGCGAATCCGAGCGGGCAAAGTCTTTGCTGGCGCGGGCTTCCTGCCGGGCGAGCATCAGTTCTTCCACGCGGGCCACGTCAATCTTGCCGCGTGCGGCGCGCTGGCTGCGCAAATCAGCCAGAAAAGCCTGCGGGGCCTGCCCAAAGAGGCCAAGGCGCTTGTCCCATTCCTGCGCGCGGGCAAGAAATTCCTGCAAGAGGTCGCGTCCGGCTTCGGCTGCGCGCAGGGCCTTGTCTTCCAGCAGGCGGTTCACAAGGCGCACCTGGGCAAAAACCTGCCCAAGGGCCTGAGCCGTATTGATGTCGTCCTCAAGGGCGGCGTCAAAAGCCTTGGGCAGCGCGGCCCATTCCTCGGCCATTTCCTGCGGCAGGGGCGTCTTTTTCCATTTGTCGCGGGCAAGGGCCTTGCCTGCTTCGTGCAGGGCTGTGTACACGCGGTGCTGGGCTTTTTCCGCTTCGTCCATGCTGTCGGCGGTAAAGTCGATGGGGCTGCGGTAGTGCTTGCCCAGCAGGAAAAAGCGCAGGGTTTCAGGCAGATAGTTTTCAAGAATATCGCGGATGGTCTTGAAGTTGCCCAGGGATTTGGACATCTTTTCCGCATTTACCTGCACAAAGCCGTTATGCACCCAGTAGCGGGCCAGCGAGCAGGCGCAGGCGGCTTCGGACTGGGCGATCTCGTTCTCGTGATGCGGGAAGATAAGATCCTGCCCGCCGCCGTGAATGTCCAGCGGCAGATAGGGCTGGCTCATGGCTGAGCATTCAATATGCCAGCCGGGACGACCCTTGCCCCAGGGGCTTTCCCAGAAAGGTTCACCGGGCTTGGCGGCCTTCCACAGGGCGAAGTCCAGGGGGTCTTCCTTTTCTTCGCCGGGTGCTACGCGCGCGCCGGAGAGCAGATCGTCCAGGCTGCGGCCAGAGAGTTTGCCGTAGGGTTCGTAAGCCCGCACACGAAAATACACGTCCCCGGAGGGCGTGGAATAGGCCTTGCCCGAATCAATGAGAGTGGAGCAGATGGCCTGAATCTGCGGGATAAAGTCGGTGGCGCGTGGTTCTTCATCGGCCCGCAGCACACCGAGCCGATCCATGTCTTCATGGAAGGCGGTTATGTAGGTCTGTGCAACCTCGCGCCAGTCGCGGCCTTCCTTGTTGGCGCGGTTGATGATCTTGTCGTCCACATCCGTAAAATTGCGTACAAAGCGGACCTCAAGCCCTGTATGGCGCAACTGCCGCACGAGCACGTCAAAAACAAGGGCGGAACGCGCATGCCCGATATGGCAAAGATCATAGGCCGTTATGCCGCAAACATACATGTTTGCCTTGCCCGGATGAACGGGAACAAACTCTTCCTTTTTACGGCCCAGGGTATTGTAGAGCAGCATGTATATCCCTTACCCGGCCTGACCGGGAAGATTGATCATGTCGATGCGGCGCTGGTGCCTGCCGCCTTCAAAGGAAGCGCACAGAAAAGCCTCCACAATGGCCTGAGCCAGCTCCACGCCGATGATGCGCGCACCGAGGCAGAGCACATTGGCATTGTTGTGCTGGCGCGAAAGGCGCGCCTGAAGCTCTGTGGCGCACAGGGCCGCGCGGATGCCGGAGTGGCGGTTGGCGGCAATGGAAATGCCGATGCCTGTGCCGCAAATGAGAATGCCTGTTCCCTGCTCTTTTTCCACAGCGGCGCAAAGCTTGTGCGCCAGCACGGGGTAGTCGCAGCTTTCGGTGGAGTGGGTGCCGTCGTCCACCACGTTGATGCCCTTCTGGGCAAGAAATTGGACAAGGTGTTCTTTCAGCGCATAGCCAGCGTGGTCTGAGGCAATATGAATGGTCTGCATGTATACTCCTGCAAAGGTACGCACGGTGCGCCCGGACTGGCCGGACGCACCGCTAGAGCATTTAACACTTCAGTAGTGGCGGTTAAGGCGGGTTGCCCCGATACCGGGCCGCAGCCGTCAGGCGCGACCCGTCAGGCCAAAACTATTGCTGCTGCTTGAACTTGGCGAGCGGCAGCAGGGGTGCGTCATCAGGAAGGGGTAAGGCCATCTGCTCTTTTGTAAAGGGCTGGGAAACCTTTTCTCTTTCCTTGATAAGCACAATGGCGCGTTTGCCGTTGCTATGGGCAAGGTTCAGACGGCGGGGCAGCGGCCTGGGATCATCCGAATACAGGATTTCCATGCTCCAGCCCTTGCCGTTGGCCTGTTCCTGCCATTCCACGGGCAGCCCCTGTTCGTTGATGATCAGGCGGCCTCCGGGCTGGCCCTGAAGGTCGTACAGGGCCTTGCCGTCGGTGGAAAAGGCGGTTTTGTCAAACTGGTTGCCAAATACCGCCGTGTACCGGCCATTGAGCAGGTCGGCCAGATGCACAAGGTTGAAAGGAACCGGCACGCCGACCTGAAGCAGGGGCTTGGCAGCGCCCTGATAGAAGTAGGCCTTGTTTTCGCTGGGGCTGTACACAAGAAAATGCTGGCCGTCTTCAAGTATCTTGGCAACAGTGGTGCCCACGCCTGCCATGACGTCCAGCCGCAGCTGGCGCTGGCTGTTGCCCCAGAACAGGGCCGTGACGCGCCGCGTATCACCCTCGGTGCCAAAGCGCAGGCTCAGCTGCAGGCGATAGGGTTCAGACTTGTCGGCAGAGCTGACAGCCGCAAACTTTTGCCAGCGCTGTTCAAGCGCTGCGCGGTTTTCGGGCGAGGTTTCCAGTACAGGCTGACGGGCGCAGGCGCACAGCAGCGCCAGACAACAAAAAATAACTAATTTTTTCATAGATGTGAAAGCCGCTGCCGCAATGCTTCCGCATTGTCGGGTTTGAGTTCCATGGCCTTTTGATAGGCGGTGCGGGCTTCATCCTTGAGGCCAGCCCGCGCGGCGATATCGCCGTAGTGTTCCCATATGGAGGCATCCGTATGCTCGTCCAGCGTAACGGCGCGGCGGATTTCCTTCAGGGCGTCATCGAGTTTTCCAGCCTTGAAATAGGCCCAGGCCAGAGAATCTATAATATAGGACTGATTGGGGGCCAGATCGTTGGCCCGCACAAGAAGCGTCAGGGCGCGATCAAGGTCGCGATCTTCCTCGGCCAGGGTGTAGCCCACGTAGTTGAGCGCCTGATAATTGTCAGGATGCAGGGCCAGAAGCTTCTCCATGGTTTTGAAAGCGGCTTTTTTGTCGCCGGTTTCATCCTGAAGAGAGCCGAGCAGAAAGAACATTTCCGCATTGTTGGGCCAGCGCTTTATGGCATTCTGGGCAACGTCCAGGGCCTGCTTCATCTGCTTTTGCCGCGCAAGCAGGCGCACCTCGACCTCCACAAGCTCGGAGGAGTCGGGGTTGGCGCTTGTGGCCTTGCGCACTGTTTCAAGAGCTTCGGCATCACGGCCAGCCTCTGCCAGCAACTGGATGCGCAGCAGCACGCCCCGCACGGCAGCCTTGCTGGAAGCCGGGATTTTATCCAGCCAGGAGAATGCCATGTCCAGATCGCGGCGCTGGTCGTATGCCAGCTCGGCCAGCAGCAGATACACATCGTGGGGCGCATCGCCCTGGGCCACTATCTGCTTGAGCAGGCTTTCCGCCTGCAAAAAGTGGCGCGAATCCATAAACATGCTGGCGACGGTCAGCTTGAAGGGCGTACTGTCCGGCCCCTGCTGCATGTACTTGAGCGCCCGTTCGGGCTGGCCCATGCGCAGCGAGATATTGATGAGCCTCAGCAGGACGTCCTGCGACGAAAAATTGAGTTTGAGCAGCTTTTCATAAACGCCGCGCGCTGCCTTGAGGTCGGGCTTCTGCTCGTAGATGAAGGCCAGTTCCGCCAGCGCCTCCACAAAATCGGGCGTATCCTTGATGGCTCGCTGCAGATAGGCCACGGCCTCGCCGGGCCTGTCCATGCCAATGAGCGCCCGGGCATGGTAATAGTCCACAAGCGGGGTGCGCTGCTTGCCTGTAACGCTGTTGAGCAGCTTTTCGGCTTCGGGATACTGCTTGGTTTTGACCAGCAGCAGGGCCAGCTCCATGCGGGCATCAACGGAATCGGGGTGCTTTTTAAGATATTCGCGCATGAGCTTGACGCCAAGCTCGGGCGAACCTTTTTCCATGAGGGCTTCGGCATAGAGCAGATTGAGCGAAATATCATCGGGCCATACGCTCAGGGCCTGCTCCATGACCATAGCGGTATGGGGAGACTTGCGGCTGAGCAGCCACACGCCGCCTTCAAGCCAGATGTTGACGGGCATGTGCGCCTTGGCCAGCAGCGGGGATGCTGCGGCAAGGGCGTTGTCGTCCTCAGTGTTCATGGCCTGCGCAAAAACAAGAAAGGCGTAGGTGTTGAGCGCATTGGGCGAAAGCTCTGCCTCAACCGGGCGCAGCGATACGCCCTTGAGGTCGTGCTGCTGGGCCTTGGCAGTGGCTGAAGGCGCGGCAGATTCCGCAGCGGACGTGTCCGATTTTTCAGCAGCCTGGTGCCTGGCGCCGGAACAGCCGCCGCATCCCAGCAATGAAAAGGAGGTGGCGGCAGTCAGGGCCAGGGCGCATAGCAGCGCAACGTGGTTACGTTTCATATCAGGATTGTATCCATGTGTCTGAAAAGTCTTTGATATCCACAGCCAGATGCTGCCGGATCTTTTCCAGCAACCGCGCCTCAAGCTGGCGGACTCGTTCCCGCGTGACGTTATACCGTTCGCCTATCTCGCGCAAGGTTACAGGTTCATCCGTGAGCAGGCGATTTTGCAGAATATACAGCTCTTTTTCGTTCAGTTTGGGCAGTATGGTCTTGAGTTTGCTGCGCACCAGACCGGCGATTTCATCGCTGGCAAGGCTGTCTTCAATGCCGGGGCCGAGCGCGGGCAAAAAGTCCATGCGCGTTGCGCCGCCGGCATCCTCGCCCACGGGCACGTTCAGCGACATATCGGTGGACGCAAGGCGCTGATCCATCTCGTTGATCTGGTCTTCCGTAACGCCGAGGCGTTCGGAAAGCATGGCAGCATCCGGGTCAAAGCCCTGCATGATCAGCTTTTGACGCTCGCGGTTCAGGTTGTAGAACAGCTTGCGCTGCACCTGGGTGGTGCCGATCTTGACCATGCGCCAGTTGTCCATGATGAACTTGAGTATGTAGGCCTTGATCCAGAACGAAGCATAGTACGAAAACTTGATGCCCTTGTCGGGGTCAAACTTGTTGACCGCGCGCATGAGGCCCACGTTGCCCTCCTGCACAAGGTCGAGCACGTTCTGCATCCATCTGCGCTGAAAGTCCATGGCAATGCGCACCACAAGCCGCAGGTGCGATGAAACAAGCCGAAAGGCCGCGTCCGCATCGTTGTGGTCGCGCACGCGCAGGGCGAGCTCGTGTTCTTCATCCGGCTTGAGCAGGGGGAAGCGGCTTACTTCGCGTAAATAGAGGTGCAGGCTGTCGCGCGGGCCAACTGCGGGCAAACGCGTTGTGGACGGCGCAGGCAGGCCCTCATGGTCGTCATCAAGAACCAGGGGGTCGAGTTCGTGATCGCCGGCGTCCAGCTCAACGTCCACATCTTCCGCGGAATCAGCAAGCGCGTCTTCATCGTCCTGATCGTCAGATACGGAATCTGATGGAACCTCGCGCACGGCAGAGCCGTCCACATCAAGGATGCTTTTGGCGGCCTTGCCTTCAGTCGAGCGGGTACGAGCCTTGGCGGCAGCGCCACGGGTGCCGCCCCCGGCAGGGGCTGCCCGCTTGCGCGAAGGGGGAGCATCCAGAATTTCCACCTCGGGCGAGGAAATTTCGGTTTCTTCCGCTTTTTGCGCGCTGCGCGGTTTTTTTGGAGCTATCGGACTATCTTTTTTCATGATATTTATGTCTGAGCATCGCTGCCTGTAACGGGCCGCAATGTTTAGTGCTATAGTTTTGGTTTGTTCTTTTCAGTGTTTTTCAGTAGTAAAAGGCCTGCCGGGTTTAATGCGCGGCGCGGTTTTGCGGCCCCGGCGGCGTTCAGCCCCGGTTCGGCCCGCATGTTCCGGTTCGCAAAATCCTTACGGAATCAGCGGCCTCAAACAACGGAAGCCCCAGCATACAGGTATTGCAGGCGGAAGGCAAAGGTGCACTTTGGCTTGCGGCGACTGTGCTGGGAACAGAGCGAGACGACGATGACATTTCGACAAGCCCTCGGCCTTGGCAGGCCTCTTTTGCTCGACGGTGCCATGGGTACCATGCTTCAGGCCTCGGGCATGCCCGCTGGCGCAACACCCGAAGAATTTTGCATGGCAAACCCCGACACCTTGCGCGGCATACACAAGGCCTATCTGGATGCGGGCGTTGATCTGCTGACGTCGTGCACCTTTGGCGGCAATATTTACAAGCTGCCAAAAAGTCTGGATGTTTTTTCGTTCAACCGGCGCATGGTCGAAATTGCCAAAGAAGCCGCCGCGCAGGCTGGCCGCCCTGTCTTTGTGGCTGGCAATGTGGGCCCCACGGGGCATTTTGCCAAGCCCCTCGGCCCGGTGGAACCGCGCGATCTTATCGCGGCCTTTGCCAATCAGATCCGCGGGCTTGTGGCGGGCGGGGCCGACCTTATATTTATTGAAACGCAGTTCGACCTTGCCGAAGCCAGAGCCGCCGTGGCGGCTGCCCGGCAGGAATGCGACCTGCCCGTCATGGTCTCCATGACTTTTGAACAGGGCGTGAGTCTTACCGGCTCCACCCCTGCGATTTTTGCCGAAACCATGCAGAACATGGGCGTGGATGTGGTCGGCACCAACTGTAGCCTTGGCCCGGACCAGATGCTGCCGGTGGTGCAGGAACTGCTCGGCGTGTGCGAATGTCCGGTCATGGCCGAACCGAATGCCGGTTTGCCCGAACTGCGCGGCAATGAAACCGTATTCCCCCTGGGGCCGGAAGATTTTGCGCAGAAAACTGCCCCCTTCGCCCACCTGGGCGCGCGCATACTTGGCGGCTGCTGCGGCACCACGCCCGCGCATCTGGCGGCGCTTGCGCAGGCCTTGCGCGGCATGGACAGCGTCACGCCGCCCCCGGTATCGCGCAAGGGCATCTGCCTGACCAACCGCTCCCAGATGGTGCGCATCGCTGTGGGTCAGCCCCTGACCATCATTGGCGAACGCATCAACCCCACGGGCAAAAAGGCCCTCACACAGGAGCTTCAGGCTGGAGCTTTTGACGTTGCCATGCAGCTGGCCGATGCTCAGGTGGATGCCGGGGCCACTGTGCTTGACGTGAACGTGGGCGCGCCCCTGGTGGACGAAACCCAGCTTTTGCCAGAACTGGTGCAGCGCCTTGTGGGGCGGCTGCCCCTGCCGCTCTCCATAGATTCTTCCAATGCCATTGCCATTGCCAACGCCTTGCCGTACTGCCCCGGCTCGTTTCTGGTGAACTCCATCAGCGGCGAAGCTGGGCGCATGGAAGTGCTTGGCCCCTTGTGCCGCGATTTTGGCGCGCCCTTCATTCTGCTGCCCCTCCAGGGGGCGCATCTGCCGGAAAAAGCCGCAGAGCGCATCAGCACGGTGGAGAGCCTGATCGAAAAGGCCGAGGGCATGGGTATTTCGCGGCGGCTGATGATGGTGGATATTCTGGCGTTGGCTGTATCCTCCAGCGCGGACAGCGCGCTCCAGTGCCTGGAAATGACGCGCTGGTGCGCTGCCAACGGCCTGCCCACAACGCTTGGCCTTTCAAATCTTTCTTTTGGTCTGCCCGCGCGCGAACTGCTCAATTCCACGTTTCTCTCTCTGGCGGCGGGCGCGGGGCTTACATCGTGCATCGCCAATCCTTCGGCCCAGCGCCTGCGCGAGGCGGCAGACGCGCTCAAGGTGCTGTGCAACCACGATGCCCACGCATCCTCATTTATAGCCTCCTATTCCGGCTGGAAGCCCGGCGAAGGCTCCGTGCAGGTAAGGCAGGGCGGCGGGGCGGCGGCCAAAACTCTTGCCGAGGCCGTGCTCAACGGCGACAAGGAAAATGTGCTGCCCCTGCTCACGACAGAGCTTGACGCGGGCGCCGACCCCTTTACCCTTGTGCAGGAAACGCTCATTCCCGCTATTACTGAAGTGGGCGCGCGTTATGAACGGCGGGAATACTTTTTGCCCCAGCTCATTCGCGCGGCAGAAACCATGCAGACCGCCTTTGCGCACCTCAAGCCTTTGCTGGAGGCCGGGCGCGGCCCGGAAACGCGCCCTGTTGTGGTGATGGCCACGGTCGAAGGCGATATTCACGATATTGGCAAGAACATTGTTTCGCTGTTGCTCGGCAACCACGGCTTTGACGTGGTGGACGCGGGCAAGGACGTTCCGGCAGAAGCCATTGTTGCTTGCGCACTCAAGCACAACGCGCGTATCATCGGCTTGTCGGCATTGATGACCACCACCATGGTTCGCATGGAAGACACCATCAAAATCGTCAGGGAGCGCGCTTTGCCCATCAAGGTACTGGTGGGCGGGGCTGCCGTTACGCAGGCTTTTGCCGATGCCATCGGCGCAGATGCGTATTGCGCTGACGCCGTAGGTGCGGTAAAGGCCGCCAAGCAGTTTGTTTAGCCGCGCTCCGGCGCGGCCTTTGCTCCTCATTCAAAACTTCGGGTAAACTATGAAGAAACTCATCCTGGCCTTATTGCTGTGTCTGGCTTTGCCGTGCTCGGCGCTGGCGGCCTCGTCATCGGTTCCTACCCTGAATTTGGCCGGGCTGACGGATATGCTTGCCAAAAACAAGGGCAAGGTCATCATGCTCAATTTCTTCGCCACATGGTGCCCTCCGTGCCGCGTTGAAATCCCCGAGCTTGTGAACGTGCGCAAAAAGTACGCGGAAAAAGACGTGCTTATCGTGAGCATCTCCCTTGATGAAGACTCCAAGGTTGTGCCCCCCTTTGTGGAAAAGATGAAGATGACATACCCCGTCTTTGTCGCTGACCGCGAAGTGGCGCGGGCGTTCAAGATTTCGCAGATTCCGCACAATGCCTTCTACAGCAAGGATGGCCAGCTCATTCTTTCTGAACCTGGCATGGCGGACGCCGAAATGGTCGAGATGGTCTTTAAAAAGTTGCTGGAACAGAAATAATGGAAAATACCCTTGTGGTGCGCAAAGCCCACATGGACGATGTAAAGTCCATGCATGGGCTTTTGCTGCAATGCGCCCAGAAAGGGCTTTTGCTGCCCCGCGCGCTGATCCATCTTTATGGGCATGTGCGCAACTTTATGGTTGCGGAGAATACGGCTGGCGAAATCGTGGGCTGCTGCGCCCTTGCCCCGGTGTGGGAAGACCTGGCCGAAATATGCTCGCTTGTGGTGCGTGAAGACGCCCGCCGCCTGGGAACAGGCAGGGAGCTTGTCAACGCCTGCCTTAGTGAATGCCGCGATCTGCATATTCAGAAAGTGTTTGCGCTTACATACCAGGAGGCGTTTTTCGCCCGCCTAGGTTTCAGGGTTGTGGACAAGGATATTTTGCCGCAAAAAATCTGGGCCGACTGCGTGCACTGCGCCAAGTACCCCAACTGCGACGAAACAGCCGTCTATTTTGAACTGGATTCCGCTGCAAAGGACTTAGGAGAGGTGCATGTCCAAGGCTAATGACATCAAGGTAAAAGAACTGAAGCCGGTATTCACGCCGGAGCAGATTGCAGCCCGGATCCAGGAACTGGCCGCAGAGATCAACGCCGAGTACGGTGATGAGCCCATGGTGGCCGTGTGTGTGCTCAAGGGTGGCTTTATGTTTTTTAGCGATTTGGTTCGCTTTTTGCATAACAAAAACCTGGAATTGGATTTTGTCCGTTTGTCCAGTTATGGCAAAGGGTCTTCCAGTTCCAAGCATGTGATCTTCAGCAAAGATGTGGAGATTGACATTTGCGGCAAGCATGTGCTGATTGTTGAAGATATCGTGGACAGCGGGCACAGCATGCGTTTTCTGCTCGGGCAGTTTGCGGCGCGCAAGGCGCGCAGTCTGCGTCTGGCTGCACTGGTGGACAAGGATGAACGCCGGGAAGTTGACGTTAAGGTCGATTTTGCGGGCTTCAAGCTGAACCAGGGGTTCATTGTGGGCTATGGCCTGGACTACGCCGAACATTACCGTATGTTGCCCGGCGTGTTTGAAGTGATTCCCGAATAGGCTTTTCCCGGCTCCGGCAGCCGGTGGGTTTTGGAGTAATGGCATGGAAATAAAGTGTCCCAATTGCGGTAGCCGCTTCAATTTGCCGGATCAGCTTGCCAAGCCGGGCGTCAAGCTGCGTTGCTCGGTCTGCAAGACGGTTTTCACCTACGAGCCGGAAGTTCCCCTGGCAGAACAGGGGCCGTTGCCGGAAATGCCCATAAAAAAGAAGCTGCCGCTGGTCAAACTGGCGCTGATTTTTGTGCTGGTGCTGGCCTGTGCAGGCGGCGGCTGGTATTATTACTCGCTCAAGAGCGCTGCCATGCAGCCCAATGAGCAGGAAATTGCCAAACAGATTAAACTGCTGACCATGCGCAACGTGCGGCAGTATTATGTTGATAATGAAAAAGTGGGCAAGGTTTTTGTTATAGAGGGCAGGGTGATTAACGAGTTCCCGCAGCCAAAGGAACTCATTACCGTTGAAGGTCAAATCTACGACAAGGACATGAAAACCCTGGCTGTCAAAAAACAGCTCGGCGGAGTGCAGCTTTCACTTTTTCAGCTCCAGGTTCTGAGCGAGAAGGAAATGGAATCCTTCCTCAACAACAAGGTTGAGATTCTCACCAACAACACCAATGTGCCGCGTGGCGGCGAAGTGCCTTTTATGGTGCTCTTTTACGCTCCGCCCAAAGGGGTGGCCGAGTTTGGCGTGAAGATCGTTGACGCCAGGGATGTAGCTGAGCAGGGCGGCCCCGGTACGGGCGCCGCTGCCGAACAGCCCAAATAGTTGTTCTGACGCAAAACGCCGCTTGTTTTCGAGCGGCGTTTTGTTATTGTGCCGAGCGCAGGGCCGCATAAGCGGTTTGCCCTCCGCAGCGCCAATAGCTGCGGCGGGCTATATTGCGGCCTGCGGAATGTTGGGTCAGCCGTCTGCCGCTGGCCGGAAAAGGGGAAAGTGCGCGAAAGGCCGGTTTTGTTGTGGAAGCCGTCTTTCGTTGTCAACGACAAGAGGATTGGCCGGCCGCATACCGGATTTTGTGCCAACTGGGCGACTCTGGCGGGGAGTGGCCGCATGACAAATTGCTGCAAATGAAAAACGAAAAACCAGAATTGAAAAGAGCCTTGAAAAACAGGCACGTACAGCTCATCGCCCTGGGCGGAGCCATTGGCACCGGCTTGTTCCTTGGTTCGGCCGGCACCATCCAGATGGCTGGCCCCGCTGTTCTGATCAGCTACTCGCTTGGCGGCTTCATTGCCTTCATGATCATGCGCCAGCTTGGCGAAATGATGGCGCAAGAACCCGTTGCCGGATCTTTCAGCAACCTTGCCCATAAGTACTGGGGTGATTTTCCCGGTCTGCTCTCTGGCTGGAACTACTGGATTCTGTACGTTCTGGTGGGCATGTCCGAGCTGTCGGCTGTTGCCGTCTATGTGCAATACTGGTTTCCCAGCATCCAGCCATGGCAGACCACGGCCTTTTTCTTCCTGCTTATCACTGGCGTAAACCTTTGCCATGTGAGCCTTTTTGGCGAAATGGAATTCTGGTTTGCCTCCATCAAGATTGTGGCCATTGTGTCCATGATTCTGCTGGGGACTTTTTTGCTGTTCAGCGGCCACGCTGGCCCTGACGCGGCGGTGAGCAACCTGTGGACGCACGGAGGCTTTTTGCCGCATGGCTGGGAAGGCGTGTTTACCGCACTGGCGGTCGTGGCCTTTTCGTTCGGCGGGCTTGAGCTTGTGGGCATTGCCGCTGCGGAAACCGACAATCCGCGCGTGACCATCCCCAAGGCTGTGAACCAGATCATCTACCGCATTCTTATTTTTTACATCGGCGCGCTGCTTGTGCTGCTGACCCTGCACCCCTGGAGCCAGCTTGGCGCGCCCGTGGACAAGACCCACTGGGCCCAGGCCATGGTTGCCAGCCCCTTTGTGCAGATTTTTGACCTCATTGGCATTCCTTTTGCCGCGCATGTGCTGAACTTTGTGGTGCTTACAGCGGCCCTTTCCGTCTATAACGGCTGCGTTTACTGCAACAGCCGCATGCTCTTTGGTCTGGCGCTTCAGGGCAATGCCCCCAAGGCCTTCGGTACGGTCAGCGCTCGCGGCGTGCCGGTGTACGCCCTGCTGATTTCGTCTCTTGCCACGCTGATCTGCGTGATCATCAACTACGCCATGCCCGGCAAGGCCCTTGGCCTGCTCATGTCGCTCGTGGTGGCCGCTCTCGTCATTAACTGGGCCATGATCAGCCTGACGCATCTCAAATTCCGTGCGGCCATGGTTCGGGCTGGCGAAGTTATTCATTTCAAGGCGCTTTGGCATCCTTTCACCAACTACCTGTGCCTGCTGGTCATGGCTATGGTGCTTGTTGTCCTCGTGATCATTGGTGAAAGCCTTGCGGTAATGCTTGCCCCCATCTGGATTGCCTTTGTGTGGCTGGGCTACAAGCTGAAAAAGCAGAGCAGACATCTGCCGCCCAGCATGAGCAAATAACGCTTAGCCGCGTTTTCAGGCTGTAAAGGCCCGCTTGGCGTGCGCGTCCCTACGGGGGCGGCATGACCAGCGGGCCTTGTTTTTTGTGGTGTGATACCTTGGTTTGGGCCGGGGGATTCCTGTCGTAGCCAGCCGAACAAATTGGGCAGAGCTCGGCAAGTTGGTGAAAATTTTTTTTAGTACAAGCAGAAAAATGAAAGAGTGGCTTATTGCGCACTGCGGCAAAAAATCCGTAACCGTGCCGCAGCGTCTGTGCCTGTATGTCTGGTTTTAAGCCTGGTGCGCGGCTGAAATATTTATGTGGGTCTTACTCAAAGACGGGGGCATAGCGCCTCGACAAAAAAATGGGCATACCAAGCAAAGCCGGTATGCCCACCAGGGCAGCCTTTGTTTTCCGACCAAAGAAAAGAAGAGAAAGCCCTGTGGA